>NZ_GL622359.1:1332099-1376459 GCF_000185505.1 Pseudoramibacter alactolyticus ATCC 23263
GGGGGGAGCATATCTTCTGACAATCTCATGTTGATTTTTTCTTTGAATGCGGCGACACGTGATGTTCGTCCCTGAACATGCCGTTATCTTCCAGCTCTCCCACTTTTTCGTAGGTTTTCGCAAAGACATTTTCCCTGTCGACCGCGTCGGGATCCACCACACTGGGATCCACCGCCGCTTCTGCAGCCACTGCCCGGGCGCGCACCATCTGCGGCGTGTATTTCATCGTGCGCATAAACACGGTCTTGAGCATAATCGGCGTCACGATGGTCGTAATGATCACGACGAGCACCACCGGCCCGATAAAATGCGAGCTGATGAACCCGAGCGCCTGACCCTTGCTGGCCACAATCAAAGCCACCTCGCCGCGGGAAATCATCCCAACGCCGATGCGCAGGCTCTGATATTTGCGATAGCCGCAGACCAAAGCGCCCATCCCACAGCCGACAATCTTCGTTACGATGGCAACGAGCACCAATATCACCGAAAACCAAATAATCCGGCTGTCCATCCCGGGAAGCACTACCGAAAGGCCGATGCTGGCAAAGAAAATCGGTGACAAATACAGATTCGACAGGGTGTCAAAACGCGACGCAAGGTAGGCTCGCTTTTCAGTCATCGAGAGCACAAGCCCCGCGACAAACGCGCCGGTAATATCCGCCACGCCGAAAAACTGCTCCGCACAAAAAGAGAGCAACAGACAAAAGACGAAAGCGATAATACTGTGCCGGCGCAATCCCTTTTCTGAATGGCCTGTCCACCAACGATAAAATTTCAGGAACAAAAAACCCACCACGCCGGCAAAGATAAAGAATCCGACAATTTTGAGCATGACAATACCCAACGAAACTGAGGAATCGGCCATGCTGGTAACGATGGTCAGGGCGATAATTCCCAAAATATCGTCGATGATGGCCGCCCCCAAAATCGCATTGCCCGAATGGGTTTTGAGTTTGCCGATTTCCTTTAGGGTTTCAACGGTGATGCTCACTGAGGTTGCCGTTAAAATCACGCCGATGAAAATATTCTGCAGGAAAAGACTCGCGTGCAGCCCGGATGCCATTCCGCGATTGAAATAAGCCGCCACCAGATAACCGCCGATCAAAGGCACGATCACCCCGATTAAGGCGATTACAAACGACGCCTTTCCGCTTTTTTTAAGCTCATTGACATCCGTCTCCATGCCCGCGGTGAACATCAGCACAATCACGCCGATCTCTGCCGAATCCTTGATAAAATTCGTCTGAGAGATCACATTGAGCATTGCCGGCCCCAGAATGAGCCCCGCCAAAAGCGCACCCACTACCTGCGGCATTTGGATGCGCCGGGTAAGCAATCCCAATAATTTTGTCGATAATAATATCAGTGCTAAATCCAATAGAAATTTATAGCTTTCCATATTGAGCCTTCCTACTTTTTGTCTGTTTCAAACAGTTCCACTATATATCATTATACGACTGCCGTTATTTTTTTCAAGCGCCGTTAAAAATTTATCGCATGTTTCTGCCCTTCTGTCCACCAACAGGTGGGTGATCAGCCACGAAAACATCACACGCCCGGAGAATTTCTTTCAGATTGCCGTCCAGTGCGGAAAGCGCCTGCCGTTTAATGGCCTCCGGCATCGGGTAATAGGCTTCGGCGATGCTGCCGGCAATAGCCGCCAGCGTATCCGTGTCCCCGCCCAGCGAAACCGCCAGCCGAATGGTCGATTCAAAATCATCCGCCATCAAAAAACAATCGATGGCCTCGGGCACGGTCGCCTGACAGGATACATGCCCGCGATTGCTCTGGCGGATGGTCGCGTCGTCTCTCCCCAGCGCATAACCATAGTGAGCTTCAATATATTGTCGTATTTTGGCCTTCGCCTCCTGCTGGCGCGCCAGAAAAATCGCTGTCGCCGTGGCCTGTGCCCCTTTGATCCCCTCGGGATGGTCATGGCTGACCTTCGCTGAAATGGCCGCGTATTTTTCCACCAGTGCCAATGAATCGTAAAGCCAGGCCGCACCGGACACCCGCATGGCTGATCCGTTCCCATAACTCCCGTAGGGTTTGGGGTCATCGGCGAAAATCCAACGGATAAAGCGCCCGCCATAACCCACATTCGGATAGCGGCGCCCCAGATGCTGCATCGCCAAAATAATTTCCCGCTCACTGGCATCCGGATTGCCATAACCGCGCATCAACCCCTGAGCCACAGCCAAAGTCATCACCGAATCATCCGTAAAACGAGATCCCGTTCCAAAGATCGGAAAATCCACAGCGCTGTCGTTTCGCACCTGTCGGATAAAATTGCGATCAAATTCATACACAGAGCCAGCAATATCACCAATAATTGCGCCTAACATTTTTCCCCCTGTTCAGCGTTTTGCTTTTGTTTCGTTTCTCACAAACAACCACAAGATCTTGCTTAATGCCCCTTCTCTTAATTATTAATATAGCATTTTTTTGTCCTTTTGTTAATCTTTTTTGTCATTTTTATTCATGATGGTCATTAAAATCTATAGCTCTGTGAAAAACAAGCGCAATTAAAAAGGCGGCCATCGCCGCCCATTCAAATTAAATCCCCGCCGGCCCGTCGGTCATCGCCTTGAGGGCTTCCGCCGCCGGGATCCGCTGATCCTGATCGCAGATTAGAACCAGACGATCCCCCGCAACCAGCACGGTATCGCCATTGGGCGTCAGCTCCCGGTTGCCCCGCTGAACGCTGACCACAAGACTGCCGGGCGGCCAAGCCACCGAAGCAATGGCCGCCTGATCGAGCACCGATCCCAAACTGATACTGGCCATCACCAATACCTTGCTCTGCCCTTCTGATGTGCGGTGCTCTTCTGACCGCTGCTCCGCGATGAGCCGGCCCAGTCCCGCTTCAAACAGCGGCTCAGTTTTGATGAGCGCTGCCGTCAGTTCCGAAATGATCACCACCGCTCCGACATAAATCAAATGATTGAGGCTGCCCGTCAGCTCGCTGGCCAAAACCACCGCGGTCAAGGGCGCCCGCACAATCGCCGCAAAGTAGCCGGCCATTGCCAGAATCACAAAGTTGTTAATCAATCGGGGGGCCACGCTGAAATGCATAACCGCCAAATGTCCGTAGATGCCGCCGACAAAGCCGCCGAGCACCATCATCGGCGCCAGGGAACCGCCCGGCGCCCCCGAGGAAAAACAAAGCATGGAAAATAAAAATTTAACAGTAAAGAGCATCACGATCATCCGAAAGCCAAAGACACCGGCACCAAGATCTTCAAGCATGACATGGCCATCGCCAAGCACCTCGGGCAAAACAAAACCGATCATGCCGGCCAATAAAAAAGGGATCACCGGATGGTATTCCCGCGGCAGCCGGCGCAAATGACTGTAAAAACGGCCGCTCCCCTTTAAACATTGATGGAAAAGCGCCCCTGTCAGCCCGCAAAAAATCCCCAGCAGCAAAACCAGCCACACTTCAGACAGCCCTAACGTCCCCTGAACCGGGATGCGAAACACCGGATTCATCCCGAAGAAAACCTTTGAGACAAAGTCGGCGACGACGGCCGCCGTCATCACCGAAAACAGCATGTTCAGCGAATAATCTTTATAAAATGTTTCAAGAGCAAACATCACCCCGGACAGCGGGCAGTTAAATGCCGCCGATAAGCCCGCGCCCGCACCACAGGTTACCAGATAGCGCTCTTCAAGTTCATCCCGGCGAAACGTCCGGGAAAATCCCTTGCCCGCCATGGCACCCAGCTGCACCGACGGCCCTTCGCGCCCCAGGGATAACCCTCCGACGATCCCCAGCAGACTGCCCGCCAATTTCGCGACGAGCACCCGCCACCAGCACATATCCAAATAGCCCCGCAGCTCACCGCTGACTTCCGAAATTCCGGAGCCGCGAATCCAGGGCTCCCAGCGTATCAGCCTGGCCACCACCATTGCCATCCCTGCGAGCAATAAAGAAAAGACGGCCACTGTCCACCAGCTGTGCATATGGCGCAGCATGGCCATATGAAAGGACAAAGACCAATCCATGGCCCGGCGGTAGGCCACCGCTACCAAGCCGGCCACCACGCCCACCAGCGCGCCCTCTCCGGCCAGGCGCGCGGAAAAAATACGGTGATCTTCCACCATATGATGCAGGGTTTTCTGTGATTGTCTCTGCATGATGCGCCTCCTTTTGCACAAGCCGGCACCCGTTTTCAGGGATGCCGATTCATTTTTTCGCGTGCCTTTCATCGTCGTAGCGCCGCCGCATTTTCGAATAATCGAAAACGCCCATCGCGATCAAGCGATCGTGCTCATCGCTGATTCTCACCTCAACCACGATGATTTTCTTCCCGCTCTTGACGAGCTCCGCCGTGCCAATCAGTTTCTCGCAGTTCATGGCCGGGCGCAGAAAATCCAAGCTGCCCGAAAGCGTCACCACGCGATAACCGTCAGCCGAGGATACCGTTCCGCCGACATTATCGGCCAGGGTATAAATGCATCCGCCGTGCACCGATCCGTTGAGGTTTTTAATTTTATCCGTAATGGCTAATTCCGCCCGCGCCTTGCCCTCGGTCAGGGAGACGGTTTTGATACCCAGTTCATTCGCGAAAGTATTCTCTCTTCCGCGGATCATCAGGATCTTTTCCATTTCTTGTTGATGCCGATCCACTTTTTTCTCCGACTCTTAATTTTCGTTTTATATTTTATTATCATACCCTAACGACACCATCACGGTCAACCGCCGCACCGCGAACAAAAAATAAAAATCCACCTGAGGCAAACATGCTATAATCATGGCATCAGGTGGTGACTCTGCAGCACATCGCCGCTTTGGTTTATGTATTAAAAATGACCTCAACCTTTTTCGCCATCGCCTGCCCAAGGCACACGTGACTTTCCGGCGTTAAGTGCACATGGTCGACGCGGCCGGCGTGTGCATAAAGCCCCGCCTCGATGAACGCCGATCCGTATTTTTTCGCCAGCGCGCGATACATCGGAATCAGCGCCCGGCTCTTGCAATAATAATCGTTAAGCGTGGCTTCGGTCACCGTGTCGGAATACGCCTGCAAAAAAAGGCTCCGCCGGGGTCCGGCCGCCGGCCACTTCGACCGGCGCCGCCAGCAAAATCTGCGGCCCCTTCCGCCACCACGGGCCGGTCAGCGCCTTTTGAATCAGCGTCTCCATATGCGCGGCGATTTGTTCCGGACTGTCCGAGCGGATGCAGTCGTTGCTGCCAAGCATTAAAATCAGCAGGTCCACCGGCGCGCGGCCCGTCATGCTGGTGGTAAAAAAATCTTTGCCGCTGCCATAATAATTCGGATAAATCACCGTGGCAATGGTTCGCCCGTTAAAACCGGCGTTAATCACCTCAAAGCCATCGCCCAGAAGATCCTGCATCACCTCAGGCCAACGGTGCCCGCGATCGTAACGTCCGCCGTCCCGGGGATCAAAGCCAAAGGTGTTCGAATCCCCGTAGCACACAATGCGTTTGATCGTCTTCTCTGTCATTTTCGCTCCTCATGATCGTTTTACTGTTTGATGCCGCCCCACGAAATTGTATTCAGCCATCAACTCGGAAAGGAAGCCCATGTCTGTCATCGCACTTTATATCTCTTCGGTCACCGGCAACACCCGGCAAGTCGCCGACGCCATCCGGAAAGACTTGTTTCCGGCATACGAGGTCATCGTCTGCGACAGCCGCTCGCCGGCCGCTTATCCTAAAGCCGACCTCTGCCTGCTTTGCTTTTGGTGCCGGCGCGCCACACTGGATCCCAACAGCCAAAAGGTTCTGCATTTATATCGCCGCCAGCCGTTTTTGGCCATCGGCACCATGGGCGGTCATCCTAATAGTGCCTACGGCGAGCGTGTCCGCGAGAACGTGCGTCAGGCCGTCGATGCCAACAACCGGTGTCAGGGCATCTTTTTATGCCGGGGCAAAATTCCCGAAGCCCGCACCGAATACCGCCGCGCCTTGCCGAAGGATCACCGGCTTTATCTCGACGACGCCGGCTACGCAAGACATCTGTCGTCCCGCAGTCATCCGGACGCGGCTGATTTGACCCATGCCGTTGCTTTTGTCCGAAACGCACTCAGACGTCTCGATCTTTAAAAGGGATGCGCGTCAAGATACTTCCGGTACGCCTCGTCAATCGCCGCGGTCATCGCGACGAAAAACACCCGCATCGGCACCGCCGGATGCGCCCGAAACCAGGCGCGCACCGTTTCCACGGCGATGGGCACCGCCTTTTCAACCGGATAACCGTAAGCGCCGCAGGAAATCGCCGGAAATGCGATTTCTTCAATGTCATTGGCCGCCGCCAAATCAAGGCTGTTCTTATAACACGCGGCGAGCAGCGGTGCATCCCGCTCGTCATTGCTGTAAATCGGACCCACGGTGTGAATCACATAATCTGCGCCAAGACGGTATCCCCGAGTGATCACGGCCTGCCCGGTGGCACAGCCGCCGATTTTCGCACAGGCGGCTTTGAGTTGGGGCCCGGCCGCCCGATGAATGGCGCCGTCCACGCCACCGCCGCCCAGAAGGGTGGTATTCGCCGCATTGACAATGCAGGCAATCCTCAATGCTGTAATATCTCCCCGCCGGAGCATGGCCCGCCCCCGGGGCTGCCCCTTATCGTGATTGGCCATTTGCTTTTCCTTCTTCCTCAAACTTTCTCAAAAATTCATAACGGCTTTTCTTTAGTATAGCACGAAATCACTGACGGCACCTGTCAATTTTTTGCCATTATGAGAACGAATTCAAGCATAAAACCCAGCCGCGCGTCAAACGCATGGTTATCATCTGACAGACAAAACCCTCTGCCCTTAGCCAACACGTCAAGGGCGTAAACACAATTCGCCCAACGTTCCATCCTTCATCGTACCGCTTTTCCTTTTCAAATCCCCATGGATTTTAACACCCTTTCATTCGCATCGTTTTCTCGACATCTTGCCAATGGTTCGTTTTTCCTCTCGATAAAAAATCATGTGCCTATGTTTGGATGCAATATTTGCAGTTCCATAACATTGCCCACCGGCGGGGCAAAAGCGCGGTGTCAGACGAAAAGCATTTACGCAATAACCAAGAAAGATTTTTTGAAGTCAACATAACTAACCATAAAAGGAGCCGGTGCAAAGAATCGGCTCCTTTCAAATACACACGATATGGCAAAGAACATCCACATTTTTCGGTATTGCTTTTTCTGTGGGCATTCCGAACGATGCGATTCCCATTTTTATGCTTTCTGTCCTCTGAGAGCATCCTTTCTGCCTTTTGGCATCTCTCGGTTTTGTATCAGAACGAATTGATAAGTTCTGCAACGCTTATTGCTTTCATGATAACTTTTTTAGATGCACAAGTACTGATGCAGACATTTTTATACCATCGTGTTGTGACATAAAGCTCAGCGCCTTCAGCATCAAATGCCGTCGTATCGATCAGGAACAGATCGTCTCTGATGCCTGTTCCGAGCATTTTCAGATAAGCTTCTTTTTTTGTCCAAGCCTCGGTGAAAAACGAGCCGGGGTCTGGATGAACGCGATATAACGCTTTCTCGTTTTTAGATAGGACATGATCGGCCAGGTCCTCAAAATGCAAAACTTTCATTTCCGCATCCGCACCAATACTTCCAAAAGCTGTCACGCCGCCGCAAACCGCATCGCGACAATGCGAGACGCTGAAATCAATCCCGGGATCTTCAAGCACGGGTTTTCCATATTTATTGAAGACCGGTCTTTCGGGAAGGGTTGCCGAAAAATATTTTTTCAAAACATACCCCACCAGGAAATACGCCGTGACGCAGTTTATCCGATCGGCACGCCGGCGGTATCTTTCCGCTTTTTCCACGCGATATTTCGGTATCTTTGAGCCCATGAACGCCAGATCGTTATCCGTGATATCCTGTGCGTCAAAAACTGAAAAGAGTATCGTTTTTTCGCCAAATGACGTCATGCGTTCTTTAAAATAAACGCCGAGATCGCGCGGCTGATTTCTTCGACATGGTCGTTGATGAAATAGTGTTTGCCGCTGAATTCCGCAAATTCGATGCGGCTGCCTATATATTCCCGCCATTTCCTCGAGCGCTCTGCAGACACCATTTTATCTTCCGTTCCGTTCATCACCAGTGCAGGGATCTCCATTTTTTTATTGCTGTCGTAAATATAATTCCTGAACATTTCCAAATCGGCTCTGTATATGGGAAAGAAATACCGCTTGAAATCTTCATCCTTCACCAGATCCGCATCTACAAGGTCAAAAAGCAGCAGGTCGTTCAAGATATCCCCATCGGTTATCTGTGAAAAATCAGAGGAGAGCATCAATCTGTCCAGTGCCGATGCCGGCGATTCACAACCGCTGACGATAAAAAACGATGCGGGATTTCCGCTGTCTTTCAGCGCGTATGCCGTCTCGAATCCAATGAGCGCACCCGAACAGTGCCCCCATACTCCCCACGGTTTTGCGGAGAGCATCTTCTTATTTTCGTTTATAAACGTGCGGACAAGTTCATCAACGGTCTTGGGCATCGGCTCGCCCATTCTCTTTTCACGGAAAGGATAAATGACAGGCAAAACATTGATCTCGTCGGAAAAAACATTTTTCCACGAAGAAAAAAATGTGGGGCTGCCTCCCGCGAAAACAAAGCAGAAAAGATTGATCTTTGCGTTTTCGTTGTGCTTATAGTGCGAAAACCACTTGCCCACGCTTCGTTTGATCACTTTGACGCCTCCTGTTTTTTTACTGCCGCGGCAACGATATCCGCGAATCTGTCGCTGATATAAAAATCAGCGATACTGATGGTAAAGCCAAGCTCTTCTTCAAGATCCTGACAAATATATTTTGCGGTTATGGAATTTCCGCCGAGATCAAAAAACGAATCATCCGCTTTCGGCACTATATCAAGTTCAAGTTCCTCCATCCAAAGCTGTGACATCAGTTCTTCCATTTTCACTTTTCCTTTTATTTTACTTTTTTCGTCAGCTGCCCATACGTCATATCCTCGCCGAGCAAAACTTCCATCCCAAGCGCAAAATACGCCTTAAATCTGCGGATCATCTGCTCATCGAATACTTCTTCGTCGTAGCCCACTTTGTAGATGATTTCATCCTGTCCCTCAAAGATCAGCATACTGAAAATATTCCACACTTTGGCTTCGAGAGTGCCCATATAGCTTTCAATGGGCGCTTCGCCCAATTTCATTCCCTCGCTGCCCTTGCCGATAAAATTTTCGTAGGAGAAAATGAACGGCGTCTTCCTTGGCGCGATGACTCTGGAATGATCAAAATTTTCACTGAGTTTTGAAAAAGAATCTGCAAGTGCCTGATAAAGTCCCGTATCTTCCGTGAACCTGACGCGATGAAAAAGGCTTATGGCAAACGTCCCCACCGTTTGGCGGTATTTTCTCAAACGGTTCTGTTCCGCGACATTGATAGCGATGTCATGGTGATTCAGGGCCGCGGAATACGCCAGATGACAAAGAAAAAGATTGACCGAAGCCATACTGACGGAAAACTTTGAAGCGATCTTGCGAACAGATGCCGTCTCTATTTTCTGGAGGATCTTTGCGGCGTATTTCTTACGCCCGCCCGTTGGAAAAACCACCTTGTCTTCGTAACCTTCGCATTCCTTTTCCCAGTATCTTCTCTGGGCCTGAAGCGCTCCGCTCCCGGCAAGCGCGAGAGACTCCTCGATATAATCGATATATGTGTGTTTCTCTTTCTTATTATCGATACCGTTGTAATTGGCTATGATCTTTTTAACGATGATGCTGTTGGACGTTCCGTCGCTGATGATATGGTTGACACAGGAGACGAAAAGGTATTCCTGTGCCGCCATTCGGAACAGGGTAAAATTGAACATAAAGCCGCCGTCAAAATGCGTGTGGTCGTCGATCACGGTGAACATCTGCTTCGCCAGTTCTTTCTGCGGATCTTCGGCGGATGCTACATCGCGAAGATCAAGGGCATAGTTATACCCGTCGCCAAGATGCTGATAAACGTCACCGCTTTCGTCTGTTTCAAAGACCAGGCGAAGGGCGGGATTGTTATCGATAGTTTTTTGAACGGCCGCTTCCAACCTTGCAGCATCTATCTCCCCATGTATCTTGAACATGGCCAGGCAATTCGCGCAGGAGTCCTTTCCCCCCATCATGCCGCGGAGAAGCTGCTGTTCGGTTATGAGTTTATATTTTTTTGTTTCTGACATTTTAATCTCTTCCTTATATCGTATATTTATATCGTTCCCGTTTCACACACCATTTCGGCCGGCATGCGGGAAATCGGCATTTTTAGATCTTTGCAGCAGCAAAGCATGTCCTTCACCACTTGATCGGCCACATTGTTTTTTTGATCAAAAAGATAAAAATGATCGCCGTCAAACTGTCTTATTCTGAATTTCTTTGAAGTCACCTCCTCCCAATGCTGCATGACGTCAACATCCGCATCCCTGTCCTTACTGCCCGAATACGCATAGATCGGTATATCCAGCATCTGGTTCTCATACACAAAGCTTTCGCCGAGCGCGTAATCACTGAATATGGTCGGAATGATAAAATCCAAAAATTCCCGATTCTCCAGAAGTTCGGACGGCGTATGGCCAAGTTTCTTTATCTCCTCAATCAGAGGGGCTATGCCCATGCTTGTTCTGTACGGCGAAGGGTCTTCGTCCTGGGGCGCGTGTCTGCCCGATATCTGAAGACAGCAGGGATGCAGCCTATATTTTTTTCTCAGGATGCAGGCCACGCCAAAGGCGATAATTGCCCCGAGACTATGGCCAAAAAGTGAGAACTCCACAAATTTTTCACCCTGCCCAATTTCGTGAAAGATACACGCTGCGGTCTCCCGACAGATCGACTTGATATCGCTCGAAAGCCGTTCTTTCAGTCTGATGCCACGTCCGGGAAGTTCAACGGGAACGGCATCCACCATTTTGGAATTGATCCAGTGATTAAACACCCTGGCATTTTCGCCGGCATGGTGAAAACAAAAAATAACGGGACGGTCGCCCTTTATCCTGTCAAGGAATATCGACTCTTCTCTGCCTATCATAATTTCTCCCAGTCGTCCGTCACCGCGAGGGTTCTGACCCGCTCAGTGTAATCACTGAACATCTGCTCCAGCATCTTCTCGTCAAAAGCCTGCCTGACATAATCCATGCCAAGAACAAGCTTCCCTCCGCTGTAATAAAGCTGGTGATCAAGAAGCACCTGCGGCGTTCTTGTCTGTGCAAAGATCTCGGTAAATCCTGCCCTGGACAGCATCTCGTGACCCATATCATTATCAACATCGATGAGACTGGTAAAAACATAGGGGACTGCAATCTCATCATCGTATTTCTTGGCAAGTATGCCCAGCATATTGATCACGTTGCAGCTTCGGTACTCAATGGCATTCCACAGCTGACGGCCGATCTTTTTAGTATGGGCCAGGAAGGAGCATTCCTTATGTTTATAACCGATCAGGGCGATATTTGTGAAATCACCCAGCACCTGCTGCACATCGGAATGTACAGGCTGCCGGTTAAACATCGTCAAATTAAGGGTGACATCGGGATTTTCGCTCCATTTAGAAAGACTCATCATATAGGCTGTGCAAAGCACCAAAGAAGGTGTAAGATCATACCTTCTGATCTTCTCCCAAAGCTTCGCACTGAGTTGATCCTCCAAAGTATCGGTCATTCTGGAAAACTCAGGCTTTCTGATCTGTGTCAGCGGCGTCTTCATTGGCAGATGCGGTGCAGGAGGCAGTTTGTTGATCTGCTCCTCCCAGTACTTTCTCGCAAGGCTATAGTACTGCTTTTCTTTCAGCCACTTCTGCTCATCCGCCAGATACTGACGGAAGCTATAATCGGTGGTCACTGCCTCTTTGCCCATATAAGCGGAAAGCAGCTGCGACAGAAACGACCTGATGCTCCAGCCGTCCAGAATCAGGCAATCGATGTCCACATGAACAATTCCCCTGTCCTTATCAAGCATTTTGACTTTGATATCAAACATCGGCCATTGCCCCAGTTCAAACGTATAGGATACCATTTCTTCTCTGAGGTCCCGGCTGCTGTCATCGGGAACCATCTCTATGTGATATCCCGGATTTTCAGCCAGAGCCTTCGCCGTCCCATTGGCATAGATCACCGTCCTCAGTATTTCGTTTTTCCTGACGACTTCATTCAATGCTCTTTCCAAAGCCCTGACATCAAGATTCTCAACTTGATATTCAACATAGTAATTGGCGGTTATATCACCGAGAGCATAACGGTTTTGCCGGCCCACCACATAAGCCGTCTGCAAAGCTGTGAGTTCATTGACCACAATGCCATCCATACTGTCAAGGTACTTTATGAGTTTCTCCCGCGATTCGGACAATCGCTTTTTCAACTCAGAAGTAAGAGCCCCCTTAGGTGCTTTGAATTTAAGCTTGCCGTCTTCCGCCCAGATTGTAATATTCAACGAACGACATTGATTCACAAGCTCCTTCACAGCGGAATCGCAGTCCGTTTCTTCCGTGATCGGCTGTGCATCACCATAGAAATCAATGAGCTGCCGGGCGGTTTCAACCCCGGAAATCTCCTGCACAGAGGGTCTGAAGCCATAGATCAGATCCAACCGGTTGGCAGTTCTGATAACGGCGATGGACGAAAGCCCCACCTCTTTCAGAAGATCCTTTGAACACAGATCCGGTAATTCAAGTTCGTCCCTGAGGACCTCCATAACTGGATGCGCATCGTAAGGATCATCCAAAGATGAAGAAGAAACGTGCGCTTCTTTTTCACAACTGTTTTCCTCGTTGTCGTAGAACGCCAGAAAATCTCTGACATTTTTATATCTGATGATATCGTTGATCCTGGCGCGGCAACCCATTTCGCTTTCAAGCCTATTGGCGAGTTTAATCAGGCTGAGAGAAGTCAGACCAAGCTCGGAAACCGTATCCTCCGGGGATAGATCCGCCATTTTCAGTTCACTGCCGATTATGGATAGTACCTTTCTGTCCTGTTCGCTAAGTCTAACCCCTGCATGCTTCGTATGTCTGCGCCCGACCTTTAGATCCGCCAACAATTTCTTGCGGTCTATCTTGCCGTTGGCCGTCATTGGGAATGCTTTCACCGCCACGACTCTTTTAGGAACAAAATAGTGCGGAAGCAATTCTGTCAGAGCTTTTTTGCACTCGGCTTCAGAAAAAACCTTCGAGCTGCGCACAAAAGCAATCATTTGCTTGGGACTTCCGGCATTGCCGGAAACAACGATGACATTCTCCGGATGACCGAGCTTTTCAAGCGCATTCTGTATCTCTCCAAGTTCAATCCGATATCCGTTGACCTTGATCTGGGCATCCTTTCTGCCCAGAAATACCACACAGCCGTTTTTGTCATACCGCCCATAGTCACCGGTATCATAGAGTCTTTCTCCCCCTATATCTCTGAAGACCTCTGCCGTCAGTTCAGGCTCGTTATAATAGCCCTGCGCGAGACCCTTTCCGCCTATATTGAGCCTGCCCCTGACGCCGCAGGGCAGGAATCTTCCAAAGTCGTCAAGAATGTGGAAGAACTGATTCGGCAGAGGATATCCATAGGGTATCGAACGCCATGTTTCTTCAACCTTCTCCACGGGAAAGTAATTTGACCAAATGGACGCTTCCGTTGCGCCGCCCATGCTTGTAAGCTTTGCAGACGGGATAAACTTTTGCAGCCTGTCAAAAAGATCCATCGGAATCCAGTCCCCAGAAAGAATCACGTCTCTGATTCTCAGTCCGCTTCCATCTGCGGCCTTGAGATTATCAAGAAAAATATCCATAAGCGCGGGAACCGTATTCCACACGGTGACTTTCTGCGCTTTGCACATCGCAAGCCAAGCCGCAGGATCGATGCACTCGGCCTCGGTGGGAACCGCCAAAGACGCCCCTGCGGATAGGGCGCCGAACACGTCATAAACAGAAAGATCGAAGCTGACAGACGAAAGCCCGATCAGGGTATCCGTCCCGTCAAGATCAAGGTAGCGGTTGACCGCCGCAATGGTATTCATCGCCGCGGCATGCGTGATCGCCACTCCTTTCGGTGCCCCTGCGGAACCCGAGGTGAAGATGATATAAGCAAGATCATCGCCCGAAATCTCAGCATCGACAATCTTTCCCTCGAATTGACGAACGGTTTCCGCAGAAAAACGCGGAATAGAGTTATGTGTGGCCACACTGCCGTCAGCAATGATGCCTTTTGCCGAACATTTTCCAAATATCTCCAGTTGGCGGCTCTCCGGCTGATCGAAGGGCATAGGCACATAAACCCCGCCGATGCGGACGATAGCCAGGATAGCCGCAATGAGTTCAAAGGACTTGGGCATCTGAACCATCACCCTGTCCCTTTTCCCCACGCCTGCGCGCATCAACATCTCCCCGTATCGCGCAGAATGCTTTTCAAGCTGCGCATAGGAATACTCGGCTCCCCGATATACCACGGCAATACGATCCCCGTCACCGGAAAAACGGATGAATCCCTCGGTCAGCGACCGCTCCGGAATCGAAGCGGCCGTGTCGTTTGCGGCGTGCTGCACAGCTTTGTCCTCATCGCTTCGGATATCAGTGATCCGACTATGCCAGAAGGGTTCTTCCAAGGCCCGTGTCATCAGCTTTTTATACGCCTCGAACATTGACCGGGCAATCCCGTCTTCAAAAGCTTCTTCAGCGATATCCCAATTCAGTATGACGCCCTCCTCCGACGGGAGCAGCTGATGATCCAGAAGCACCTGCGGCGTACTGGACGCGGAAAAGTCTCTGCTGCTGAAGATGCTTCTTTCACCTGTCAGCTTTTCAAGTCCCAGAAGACTTGTAAAAACAATCGGATATACCACATCCTGATCCGAATGTTCAGCGATCTTTCTCGCGACATCTGCCCCCTTCACCGAAAGGTGAGACATATCTCTGCGAAGATCATCCTGTATCCGTAGCGCGTTATCCAATACCGTGGTGTCACGGCGATGCGCCGCAAAAAGCAATAGCCTGGTAAACTCTCCCGCATCGAACGATCCTGCCGCGTCGCCGATCTTCCTGCCCATAACCGTCACATTCAGTGCCGGTTCACGGCCGGCGCCGTAAGCGGAAAGCAGCTCAACAAACAGCGCCATAAACGCGGCAGAGGGCGTCAGACCCAGTTTTCGCATCAGTGTTTCAAATGCTTTAAACCGGTCTTTTTCAATCAGATACTGATAACGTCTGATCTTTCCGCAAAGGGTTTTCTCACAGAGAGTATTGTAAGGAAGCTGAGGCATAGGCGGAAAATCCGCTGCCTTCTTATCCCAGTATTCAATGTCCTCCAAAAGAGCGGTATCATCAGACGCCGCCACCGATGCAATCTCCGGCAGGGTTTCACCGCTGTAAATGTTTCGCAGATCGTTCCAGAAAACAAGCATACTCATGGCGTCACAGCAGATCATATCTATCCGCAGCTGTATTCTCCAGAGATCTTTCTTCAATTCATGCAGCGCGATTTCAAACAAAGGGGCGTCAAGAGGCAATGCGGTGGATGTCATCCGACCACGCGTTTGTTCAGCGATCTCCGCTATGTTTTCACAAAAATGTTCTGCAGAAACAGGAACGGAAAACACATCTAACGTCTCCATATACGCATTGTCTCTGACAACGCTTCTCAGCATCGGGTGACGTTCCATCAGGGCCTTGACAGCCGCGGTAAAACGGCGTGCATCAAGACCTTTCACATCCCTTTCCGTATAGTACTGACAAGGTACGCCGCCCCAGTCGACTTCATCGCTGCGGCCTGTAATATAGGCGCGCTGGACCGCATTTAACGGGAATTTCTTTTCAATCCCCGAATGCCCGTCATCCCCTGCAGTATCTCCGGCTTTTTCAATCAATTCTTCCAAGGTCTTCGCAGAAAATATATCCGTTATCTTTAGCCCGGTCCTCGCGGCAAGTAGCTGTGCCTGCAGGGAGTTGAGCCAGAGCGTACCGAGCTCGGCGTCGAAAGACACGTCATCCTTCCCCGCAAATGCTTTCAGAAACGAAACGATGCTCTCGCGGGTATCGGTTTTATCCGAAAGAAATTTAAAAACCGGTATGAAAGTTTCGCCGAAAGATTCCCCCAATGCGATCTTTTTCCGTACCTCTTTACGCATCAGCTTGCCCATTTGTGTTCTCGGCAATGATGCCTCTTTCACAAAAACCGCTTTTTTTACTTCGATGGGCAGGCGCTTGATAACGGCTTCATTGATTTTGTCCGCCAGCCGCTGGCTGCCCTTTCCGCTGCATTCGGCAATGATCACAAGTTCTTCGGTGTTTTCTCCCAAAACCGACAGCGCAACGGCTTTGATGATTCTGTCATCAACGTTCTCCACAATCTCCTCCAGCATAAAAGGCGAATACAGCTCGCCTTTTATGTTGAGAATATCCTTGCTTCTCCCGCAGATATAAATTTCCTGCGCTCCGCTGTCGCCGTCAAGTACAAAGCCCACATCGCCGGTCTTATAACAAATATTTCCATCTGCTTCCGCGCTGTCCAGACCCGTGAATTTTTTCATAACAGGATCTACCGTCACGCAGATATTGCCGATGCTGCCGTTCGGCACGGGCAGATCGTTGTCATCAAGGCAGAAAACCTTCCGGCCGCCTGTGACCTCTCCTGCGCAGAATATATCCCGGGTCCGGTACTCGCTGTCCCTTTGAGCCGCGTCGGCTTTTTTTCAGGCCTGAAAAATAGGGTGTGTTCGCGAGGATCATCAGTTCGGTCATTCCGTAACAGACACTGAAACAGCGCGGATCAAAGCCGTGAGGTTTGGCAAGGGAAGCAAATCTGCTGACAGTGTCTGCCTGAATATACTCGCCGCCTATCGTCAGGGCTCTGAGCGAACTGAGATCGCTGCCGGCGACATCGCCGGGGGATCTTTCCATCAAATCCGACAGGACGGAAAGCGTGTAATTCAGAGTCGCCATATGGGTGACTTTATATTTCGTCACAAGTTCAAACCATTTCTTCGGGTCATTTATAAACGTATCGGGCCTGACCACTATGGAAGGTCCGCCGCCCCACAACTGGGGGAAAAGGTGCAGCCGTTGCCGAAAGCATGGTGAATTGGCAAAGCAACGATGGCCGCGGAACTCGGATCACGGTGGAATTTTTTACTGTAAAGTTCCGCGAAACTGCCGATCATCGCATGAGTGTAGATAACCGCCTTCGGCTCACCTGTCGAGCCCGAGGTATACAGCAGCATAAACTCGTCCCCGGGAGAATCGCAAAACTCAGGCTCCCTTTTCGGCCGATAGGACAGGCAGTCGCTCATCTTCACCACTTGTTTGTCCGGGAAAAGCCTTCTCATATCCTCACAGGAACTTTCGGCGAGAATGGTATCCGCCCCTGAATTCTCGGCAATATATTTGCATCTGTTGAACTTATCCGCGACCACATCCGCCTGAACCGGCACTGCCGCCGCGCCTGCCGCCGTCACAGCGAAGAACAATACAATCACGCGGAGCATATCGTCGTCGGATACCACAAGACAGCGACTGCCTTTTCCCGCAAGACCGTTTTCCCTGAGGTACGCACCGGCCCGCATGATACTGTCATAAAATGCCTTGTAGGTCAGGCGCTGTTCGCAGCCGTTTCCGTCAAAACTTATCAGCGCCGTCTTTGAAGACATTTCACTCTCCGAAAAACGTCTGAATCTTGCGGTCAGCGTTTCTTTCTGATCCATTATGATTACTCCTTTGAAGGTCTTATTTATCTATTTATCCAGCATGAAGTCTGCCGCGGCCGCGTCGTCATGGCACCCGGTCACCGTCACATCCCCCATACAGAGCTCTTCCATGATATTTTTTATCTCATCCGCTTCACTGATATCCGACACCGTCAAACCGAAGCGAATATCCCCGGCGTACATTGAACTGAAGTCCGCATCACTTTCCGTTTCGGACTCCAATATATTGACATGTTCCGGTATCACCCCTTTTTCCACCAACGACGAAGCCAGCTCAAGTATTTCTTTAAGACTGCTGTCATAAGCACCGAGCGAAACCGCGCCGTACTTCTTTGCTTTCGCCAAAAGTTCCTTCACATCGGCATCGCGCCCGGCCAAAGCAAGGTCGTCATCAGTACTTTCAAGCCGACTCATCATGTCCGTCGGAACAGCTTCCGTGAAAATGATATTCAACTTGTCCGAACCGTTTTTTTGATACCTTACCGAACGGCCTGCCGTGCTTTCGGCCTTTGCTCCCCCCGCATCTTTGCCGAAATTGTCTATGAACGCAGATACTGCCCTGACATTCGGGGTATTGAGCAAATGCACAAGATAATCATCAAAGGTTATCTGCGGATTGATATTTGAACGCAGCCTGCCTGCTGCCCTTGCGAGAACCAGAGAGTTTGCGCCCTCTTCATACAGATCCCTGTCGGGAGCGATCGAAGATATATCCAATGCATCGCAGATAATCAGGCCGACTTTTTTCTCTGTTTCGCTCAGATCCTCATGGTCCGAAGACAGACTGCCGTTTCTTTCAATGTGTTTATCTACAAGAATACGGACGGCTTTATTGTCGATCTTACCGTTTGCGGTCAAGGGGATATGATCCGCTCTGACAATAACGGTAGGAATCATATAATCGGGCAGCCATGGCGCCAGTCTAACTGCGGCTTCGCCCTCACTTATATCCGTCTTCGATACGACGACAGCGGAAAGCTTTTTGTCATTGGCGCTGCCATGAATCAGGCAGCTAATATTTTCAAGCCCGAAGACTTTCTTCATAACGGTTTCCACTTCTCCAAGCTCGATTCTGTGTCCGCGAAGCTTTACCTGATCGTCGTTTCTGCCCATGAACTCAATATTACCGTCAGGGTGATAGCAGCCTGTGTCACCTGTTTTATACATGCTTATGCCCTTATGAACGATAAACGCCTTTTCAGTCGACTCTTTTTCACCGTAATATCCCTCGGCAAGGCTGTCGCCACTGATATAAAGCTCCCCTCGAACAAAATCAGGACAATCCTGCATCAGCTCGTCTTTGATCATAAAGCCCTGATTCGGAAGCAGCTTTCCGTAGGGAATGCTGGAAAGCGCTCTGTCCGCGGGCGCATACTCATGATAGATCGACCAGATGCCGCCTTCGGTCGCGCCGCCCAGGCTGACGACTTTTATGCCCGCAAAGATTCTTTTGATTTCATCGGGCAGATCGACAGGTATCCAATCCCCTGAAAGCATGGCCAGTCGCAGCGGGCTTAAAACGGCAGACTCGTTATACTGCTTATAGATCACCAGCATCTGCATCAAAGCAGGCACCGTGTTCCAAATTGTCACATTGTAGCGACGCATCATCTCAGCCCAGTGCGCAGGATTCTTATACTGCTCATGATCGGGAATAACAACTGCACCGCCTCTTGCAATAACGCCGAACATGTCATAAACCGACAGATCGAAATTAAGCTGCGAAATGCCGAATATTCTGTCGTTATGATTAACTCCGTACAAATCATTTACCGCTTCGATGGTGTTCACCGCCGCGCGATGGCTGATCTCAACGCCCTTCGGTTCGCCGGTGGACCCTGAGGTGAAGATGATATACGCCGTGTCGCTGTCGGACATCTTTGTTTCAGGCAGACTGCGAATATCATTTTCAAGCTTATCGACGCGAATGATCCTGTGCTCACCCGAAACGGCGATCCTGTACTCGGAATGACACAAAACACAGCTTTCATTGACCTTGTCAAGAATCTTCTCACAGCGTTTTTCGCCGTAGCCCACGTCGACAGGAACATACGCAGCGCCGAGTGAAAGCACAGCCAGGCAGGCGGCGAGCTGCCACCTTGATTTGGGCAGCGCGATAACCACACGGTCCCCCTTTTCAGTCCCATTCTCTTTCAAAGCCGCCGCGATTCTACAGATCTGCTCATAAAGAGCCCGGCACCGCTCCACTCCGCCTGTGCATCCGCCACCGCGAGCGCTTCGGGTGCCGTTTTTATCGCGCCGAGAACGCTTTCGTGGAGAAGATATCGGGGTTGCTTTTTCTGCGTGCTGTTTGCTTCACTGCGTTTTGCCCGCTGATAGGCCGGCAGGGGTATCTCAAAGCCAGGTTCGGTCCAACGCTCTTTATCGGAGGAAAGTTCTGCAAGAAGCCTTTTTAGGGCAAAGCTTATGTCTCTGACGACATTTTCCTTAAACACACCGTCTCTTGTATCGAGATTGATGTTCAGACCCTCAGCGGAATCCATCGCCTGACAATCCATAAAAACCTGCGCGGTCTGGCTGATTCCGTTTGATGTCATGCGTCCGACGAGAGCGCTGCGCTCCGCGGGTATCAGACCGATGGCGCCCGTGAACACATAGGGCATCAGACTGCCCTTGCCGCCGTTTTTCTTTTGAAGCTCGCGAAGAACATTCACGCCTGTAAAAAGCCTGTGATCCAAATCGTCAAAAAGTCTGCGATTTGTTCTGAGCGCCATATCAAGAAAAGAGCCGCCTTGATCCATATTCATTTCCAGGAGACTGCCGGCAGTAAAATCACCCACGATATCATTGACCTCCTCGTGCAAAGGCAGTCTGTTCAGAATGCTCAGATTCAAACAGAACGACTTATTTCTGCTCCACCGGGCAAGAACAATAGGCGGTCATGACAGCCGTTGAAGACGTCACACCAAGGCTCCTGGCGATTTCACAAAAGTGATCCCATTGCGGTTTTAAAAGCTTTATATTCTCACGGGAGAACCTGACATTTTCAGTTACAATGCTTTTGTTTACCGGCAGCTCCGGGGCTTTCGGAAGGGTGTCGATCCGCTTAAGCCAATATTCTCTGTCGCGAAAGAACCCGCTCCCACGGCAGAGCTTTTTATGTGCGATCAGATAATCCCTGAACGTGATGCCCGGCTGTTTCAGCTCCTTCTCAGGGTGAAAATAAATCTGTTCAAATTCATAGAGCAGATGCCAGATACTGGTCCAGTCGGCAACGGCGAATTCCATCGAGAAATGCATGATATCGCCGCTCTCCCTGCTGATCGCAACAGCATACATGGGCCAGCGCCTCGTGTCATAAACACGGTGGTCCATGGCAAGCTTGATATCTCAGCGGCCGTCGGCAATCTCCTCTTCGCTTCTGTCGCGCAGATCGAAGACTTTAACCTGAAATTCAGGGACCGTCTCGGCCACCTGCTGATAACCATCGGTATCCATCGTAACCCGAAGCATGGGGTGGCGCCTGATCAGCCTGTTCCAGGCCGCCTGCGCCTTAACAGGATCAAGCTCGTCATACGCATATTCAAGATAGATATGACAGGCGGTTCCGCCGTATTCAAAGGCCTTGTTTCTGCCAAGAACATAGGCCTGCTGTATTTCCGTCAGGGCAAAAGGATCGTACTGATGTTCTTCATCGTGCTCAATCCTGATCACATCATTTAACAGGCAGTCGATGACCGCCTCCTTGTTTTCTTTCAGGAAAGCCTTATCCTCAGAGGTCAGCGCACCTGCGGCGGCTTTGAATTTAAGCTTGCCCGCCTCCGTCCACAAACGTATATTCTTTCCCCTGAGCGCCGAGAGCTTTTGGGCAATGGGATTTATCTTGTTCATTTTCTTTCCTCCGGCAGCAATGCCTCTTGTTTAAGATTAAGCGCAAGGATCGGCGACTGTTCCAATGTTTCGTTTAACAGTGCATAACCGAACTGCTTTGAAAGATCATTCCAGATCTTTGCGTATTTCTGCTCCTGCTGCGCCTTGCTCATCAAAGCGCGGCGGTCGTCTTTCATGCTTTTCAGTTTTTCAAGGTCGATGGCTATACTGCTGACCCAATCATTTTCCAGCGATATATAATATGGTTTTTCAAATTCCGACTGATCGGGGGTAAGCATGATGACATTCGATTTTCTCACGTGCTCGGGGTAGCCTTCGGGCGTCCCGGGAAAACCACCGTTGTCAAAAACATGCCAGGGTATATTCAAGCGGGGATACCAGATAAGCGGCCCCCGAGAATCAACCAGCTCCAGCCTGCCGGAATCATAGCAGCAGGAAAACGTGTGAAGGATTTGCATATGATTATCCGGATCCCTGGGGTTCATATCGTTGTTAAACTGGAATGAGAAAGGAATGCCGCCGATCTCGCCCATGACCCGCTTGAAACACCCCCGCTGCTGATCCGCCAAAAGAATTTCGGGCCTTCCGCCGTCGGTCAGCCGTCCCAGGATTTCAACAAAGGGATAGAAGGCCTGCACGCTGCTTCCGCAGCGGATATACAAAAGTTTGCTGCCGGCGGCAACCAGTTTTTCGGACACCTGGAGAAAACGCCTGACCTCTTTGAGATTCGCATAGAGATTTCCCGTCATATACGCGCATCTGTTTTTCAGCGCTTCCTTGAAAAGTTTTTTCAGATCTTCATGATGAACAGGTTGCTCAAGAATAACGCTCATACCTCTTTGAAGGCATTGCAGTGCCATATCTGTGCCCCGTCCGCCAAGCATGCTGCTCCTGATGACGACACATACCATATCGATGTCATCCGGCAGCTCGTCAACCCCGGTATAAAGAGGAACGCCGTACTTTTCGGCGCATTTCACGGAACGCACGCTGCCCCTTGCCACAATGGCGGAAAGCTCAAGCTCTACGCTGCGCTTTGCGGCTTCGGCATAGAAGATGCCGAAGCCCGTTCCGCATACGGCGACTTTCCGTTTCCTGCCGCTCATATCTCCCCCGACTCCTCTTCGGACATGGCCGCCAGTGAATAGGGATAGACCTCAAACAATCTGAACGCTTCGGTCTTTTCGACATATTCCCAAATTTTTTCATCGTTTTGCAGCATTGCCAGTCTGACGGGAACATTCTCGGCAATCTCTCCCCGCAGCAGCGCGAGTGCCGCTGCCGCAGCGACTCTGCCCGACACCACGGAGCCAGAGATGCCGTTCAAATATGCGGATACGGTTTTAGGGCGGTTATCTTTCATCCCTTCCATTTCGATAACGAATTTCAGGTAATCCTCCCTGCCGGCCATTGAGATCCGGTAAAGACGGCAAAGTCTTTCAGCCATTTCATCCTTGTCCTTATAGGTGCTGCTGAAAAGTTTCTCGTAATCGTCGGTGTCTCTGACCATATACCAGGAGCTGCTTCTTACATGAAGAAGCGTATCGATGGCCGCGCTTTCCTCGTCGCTGAACTGATAACGGTAAACCTCATCCCCGATCAGCGGGATATTCTCGGTCTTTGCTTTTATCCCCGACGCTTTTCCGTCGGGAAGCTGTGATGCGGTTACCAAATCCCTGGCAGCCGTCAGGGTAAGCATTTCCCGAAGGGCGATATTAACATTCAGAGAATAAATATGATCAAAATCTTCCGCCAGTTTTCTTGGAATAAAACCGATAATCCCCGGCACCGCGCCGCAGGCATAAATCATCCTTTGCCCCTTATTCAACCGGGTTGTCTTCGCATAACAGCGGCTGTGTCCCACATCTATCAGTGAAACCCCGCATTCCAACGCCGCTTCCATCACCTTTTGGCTATAGCGTTCAGATGGGCCGGCGGTATTGATCACGAGCGCGCAGCCTTCCATAAACGCCTTGATATCATTCCTGTCGTCGATGTCCACACAGACCCACTGATTGCCGTCGCTTCTTCTGTTTGAATGATAGCCGCATCTAAGCTGTTCCTGAGGCGCCTTAACGTTCAGTGTCTTTATTATTTCGGAGCCTATTTTTCCGCTCGCTCCTATTATTCCTATCATCATTACCCTTTATAATTCTCCCTCTTCAAATTCATCATCTCTGTTCTTTGAAGCGACGACCTCCGCCATATCGGAAAGAACCGGCGTGTCGAATATCTCTTTCATACTGCATTCGACAGAGAACCTTGCCTTTATGGCCGATATGAGTCTTGTGGAGAGCAGACTGTCTCCACCTGTTTCAAAAAAATTGTCTTCTTGATAAACCTCACCGATGCCAAGTATCTCTTTCCAGATGTTCGCCAGCGCTTTTGCAGTCTCTCCGACAGGGGGTGTCCTTCTGCGGGGGGATGCATGACTGAACATCGCCGTTAACGCGCCGCGGTCTATCTTTCCATTTGCCGTAAGGGGAAATGACAAACAATAGACAAAGCTGTCCGGCACCATATAATAAACAAGCTTGTCGGCGCAGGACGCTTTCAGTTCGTTTGAATTTTTCAGTTCCTTTCCGCTAAAACTGCCGCTGTACATAAACATCTCTGTGCATTTACAAAGAGAAACTTTTATGTCGCTGAACCCTGCCGCGGTCAACTCGCGCTTCCACTCGTCAGGGAGCAGCATGAGCTTGCAAAGCCCCTTGCGTCTATCGGTGTATCTCGAAAAGCCCCGTTCCACCACCGCCGAAGAAATATATCCTGCCGCGGAAAGATAAGCCGGCTCGGTCATGAACAGCCTGCTGTCGCGTTTCATCAGCAGCTTCAGCCAGTCAAGTCCTGCGCCGATGTTCGTAAAGAGATGCAGTCCGTTCAAGGAAATCACGCTGTCTGCACAAGCCGCAAAATCTCCGCTCAGGAAACTGCCGTCCGTGTTGATATAAACCGTCTCGATTCCGCAGTCCTCCAGCTTTTTCCTGGCCGCCGCAAGGATGCCCATGCCATTCTCAAAATAAAGAATCCTGCGGATAGCGGTTTTTTCCTTCAGCTTCTCAATCAGTTTTGCCGCGAGTATGCCTTCTCTGCCGGAGACAAATGCGATCACGTCGCTCTTTTTACTCGCCGCGATCAATTCAGCCATATTCTCAAGATCGTCATCAAGGTCAAGCATGGCCATAAGCTTCTCAGGAGCAAGCATTTCATCACTCAGCAGTTCAATGGGCTGACGCCTTCCGGTAAAAATATCAGCCATAAGCGCTTTCTTTTCCGCAAGAGCAGAGCCAAAATTCTCCGCCTGCGGGTCCGTCTCCGGAAAAGGAGGCATACCGGCAAGCTTTTTCTTCCAAAGCGCCATAACGGGTTTCATTTCATCCGTGATATTTTCTTCAAAGACCGTTTCAGCTACTTCTTTCATAAAACGGAAAATAACACCGTCAAAAGCTGTTCCCTCTTTGACCTCAAAACCTGTGGATACGGCCTCTTCCGCCGACTGCAGAAGAACAGGTTCCATGGCTGCGCAGATCTTCTTTCTTCCATTTCGTTTGTCCGCCAGAGCAACTGCCCTCCGGATACCATCGAGGCCGTTGAGCTGATGCTCGATCTCCCCCAGCTCAATCCGGAAGCCGTTGACCTTGACCTGATTATCCAACCTGCCGAGAAAAATGATATTTCCGTCACCGCGGTAATAGCCCATATCGCCTGTTCTGTACCAACGCTTTCCGTCCTCGTCATAAACAAAAGCAGCCGCCGTTTTTTCAGGATCCCCGGTATAACCCTTCGCAAGACCCTTTCCGCCGATCCACAGCTCGCCTGTCTGCCCCTGCTCTGCGTCTTTTCCGTCTTTAATGATGCGGAACTGCTGATTTGCCAGGGGCTTGCCATAGGGGATATTGGTGTTGGGATCTTCCCCTCCGTTAACAACATAGCAATTTGACCAGATTGCCGCCTCGGTGGCACCGCCCAGAGCAATGAGCCTGCAGGCCGCATTATGCTCTTTGAGCATGGAAAACAGCTCTGGCATAACATAATCCCCGGACAGCAGCACATTCCTCAAAGAATGTATATCATCTGTCTGCTCAAGAGACTGCATGAACATCTCAAACAGCGCGGGAGCACTATTCCAGAGCGTGACATCCTCAGCCGCAATAAGCTTCTTCCACGCTGCGGGATCCTTATAACTGTCATCAGAAAGAAGGATGATTCTGCCGCCGCAGGACAGCATCGCGAAAAGATCAAAAACACTCAGGTCAAAATCCAGTGACGAAACATTCAAACAACAGTCGCTTTCATCTATGCCCAGACGATCCATTACATCCTCGATTGTGTTCCATGCGGCGCCATGGGCAATCTCAACCCCCTTCGGTTCGCCCGTTGAGCCTGAAGTAAAAATGATATAAGCCGTATTTTCTGCGGATACCTCCGCCGGGATGAATTTTTCTGCAATTTCCGATATCTCTTCCGCAAGGATTAACGCCGCCCCGTTGTTTTCCGCTGCGGCAGTGCCTTTGGCGGTGATGCAACATCTAATATCCGCTTTTTTATATATATTTTGCCTGCGCTCTGCAGGCTGCGCATGATTTAGGGGAACATAAACACCCCCTGTCAGCAGCACGCCAAGAACGGCGCAGACCATATCGATACTTCTCGGCAGGCTGATCGCCACCCTGTCGCCTTTTCGGACACCCTTTGCCGCCAGGGCCTCTGCAAAAGCGCAGGCCCTGCTGTAAATCTGCTGATACGATCTTTTTTCATCGTTCCATACCAGCGCCGTCTTATCTTGATATCTCTTCACGTTTTCCAGAAAGCTTTCGTGCAGGGGCTTTTCTGCGATCGCTTTATCTGTCCTATTTTCCTATCTTTGCCATTTCCTATATGCGTTTCCCATTCCTATACCTCTATGATGGCCAGCGACCGCCAACCGCATCTGATACGGCGCTCTCGTACCAGATTCTGCGGCGGCTCGTATTATTCATGCGGGCCGCCCTGTTTATCTTATCGTCCACTCTCTTGCTTTTTCACGGTTCGAGATGAACCTTCTGTAAAGTCCGCTTTCTTTTATGAGCTGCTCGTGGGCGCCCTCCTGAACGATTCTGCCTTTTTCCAATGCCAGGATCTTGTCGGCACTGCGAACCGTCTTCATGCGGTGGGCGATCATAATGACCGTCTTGTTTCTGGTAAGTCTGCTGACCGCTTCAATCACCGACTTTTCGTTTTCCGCATCGAGAGCATTGGTTGCTTCGTCAAGGATGACGATAGGAGCATCTTTAAGCATGGCTCTTGCAATGGAGATCCTTTGCTTTTCACCCCCCGAGAGGCTCCCGCCTCCTTCGGCGACCACGGTATCGTATCCCTCGGGCAGTTGCGAGATAAACTCATCACAACTTGCCGCCGTCGCGGCTGCAACGATTTCTTCATGGGAAGCATCCGGCCGGCCTATCCGGATATTGTTTTCGATGGTATCTTCAAAAAGGTAGACTTTCTGAAACACCATGCTTATATTGGCCATCAGCTCGGTATCGTCAATATGCCTGATATCCGTTCCGCCGATTGAGATGCTGCCGGAATCCACGTTCCAAAATCTTGCAATCAGCTGACACAGCGTTGATTTGCCCGAACCCGAAGGTCCGATGATCGCCGTTGTGGTATGCGGCTTTATGTCAAGATTGATATCGTGGAGAACTTCATTATCGTCATAGGAGAAGTGCATATCTCTGAAGACAATTTCCTGATCTTTCATGTGCCCCTCCGGCTGCATGATTGCCAGTTGTTCGGTATTCTCCAGCTCATTCACTTCGTCAATGGCGGTTTCAAGAAGGCCGATCATGGAAAGGCTTATCCCTGCCTGATTCATTGAAGAGAAGACAAAAAAACTGATGACGAGAATCACAATCGCTTTATCTACAGATATACTGCCAAATTTCATATAAAGCAGAAGATCTGCAATGATTATCAATATCTCGAAAAGGGCGATGCAGATATTTCCGGCAAACTGCGACGGCATAGCCACATCGGTCAGCCGGCGATTGGCTTTACAGGAAGCTTCAATCCCTTCCCTTATTGATTTATCGCCATCCTGAACATTAAAGGCCTTGGTCACCTTTATGCCCTGCACAAAAGTAATCGTCGCACGAATCAGCCGGTTCATCGCTTCGTGCTGTGCAGGTACGTTTTTCTTTGAAACGCGCATCTGCCAGCTGATGACGCCATAATAAGCCAGCATGCCCGCCGAAGCGATGCCGGCAATCCGCAAATCGTAGAAAACCAGCATCGTCAGGGTCACGGCGGTGGAAATAAAACCCCCAAGTATGCCGGATATTGTATAAGCGGCAGAAAGTTCAACCGAAGAAAGCGTTGACGTAAGCGTTGCGCTGATATTTTCCGCTTTGTTGCCGCTGAAAATACCAAGCGGCACCCTTTTAAGAATGTTGCCAATACCGATACGCTTATCCTCCACCATTTTGAAATCCGTTGTCAGAATGGCCACCTGTTCGGCATAGGCCGTCGCAAACGAACCGATCATACAGATCAGGGTCAGCGTCGCAAGTTTTATGATCGTTATGTCCTTAGGGGCGTCGTTCATCAGGGCATCCATCAGGATAATAATGCCGCAGATCTGTATGATGCCAAAACAATGCTTCAGCAGCGTGAAGATGAGCGACTTAAGAAAAGTCTTCTTATTGTCGCCGCAAAAATTGAATATTTTTTTCAGTGATCTTATCATTTTACTGCCTCCCCATTGCCCGACATTTCCCACATTTTTCTGTATTCAGGAACGTTGTTCAGCAGTTCCTTGTGCGTACCCCGGGCGATTACACAGCCCTTATCAATCACCGCGATTTGATCCGCATGAACGATAGTATTAAGCCGATGGGCAACAACGATAAGCGTTTTCCCTTTTGTGGAAACAGACATGGCCTGCTGTATGGCAGCTTCATTTTCGGGGTCGGCGCTTGAGGTGGCTTCGTCCATAATCATAATGGGCGCATTCTTGACCATGGCCCTGATGATGGCTATTCTCTGACGTTCACCGCCCGACAGCATCTCTCCTGCCATTCCCGCCTGGGTCTGATACCCCTCCGGCAGCGCCCGTATGAAATCATCGCAGCCCGCAGCCTTTGCGGCTTCAATGATCTCTTCATCGGTCGCATCTCTTCTGCCCACACGAATATTTTCCATAATCGAAGTGTTGTAGAGAAATGTTTCCTGATCCACATAGGCGATGAGCTTATTGAGTTCATCCTGGGCGTATTCATTGATGTCCCTGCCGCCGATATCGATCCGGCCGGCCTGCTTGTCCCAGTATCCCACCATCAGCTTTGCGATCGTGGATTTACCGCTTCCCGAAGCGCCGACCAGGGCAAGCATGGTACCCGATTGCACATGAAACGAAACATCGTTTAACGCCGCGGGGCTCTCTTCCGAGTAGGAAAAGCTCACGTGCTCGAGCCTGATATCGGGAGCCCCCGATATTTTTTCACCCCCTCTGACAAGTTCCTTACTGTCAAGTATTTCGCGGATCTCCTGCGCTACCGTTCCCATCGACGCGAAGGAATCCATATAGCTCACGGCCTTGTAAACAGGAGAAAACACGCCCAGCGCAAGCAGTATAAGCAGAAACAGCGAGGAAAGTTCAAGGCTGCCGTCGCTGACAAAGAGAAAACCCGAGACAAGTACGGGAAAGACCGAAAAAGGCGCTACAGAAAGCGTTAAAGTTGAATAAAGCAGCGTATCCTTCTGCCAGCTCAGGCTGTTTTTCCTATGCTCGATAACAGCGTCTTCCAATCTGCGGAAAGACGACGCTGTTCGGTTGAAGTTCTTGATCACTTCAATGCCGCCCACATACTCGACAATGGCCTGATTCATATTTTTTTCAGCGTTCGTGTAGCTTTTGAAACGTTCCTCATAATCCTTCATCATTCCGCCTGAAAGCGCGAGTCCGAGAGCGAACCAGATCAGCATACAAAGCGTGACCCGCCAGTCAATGACGAAAGACCAGATGATCATCGCCGCCGGTATGAGGATATTGGCCGTCATCTCGGGGAGCAGATGCGCAAGAGTCTTCTCCACTGATTCAACACGGTCTACCAGCGTCGTCTTCAGACGGCCTGTGCCGTTTTCTTCAAAGTAACCCAAAGGGAGCTTCAACATTTTATCGCTCAGTGCAAACCGAATATCTTTCAGGGTCTTAAAAGCCGCACCGTGCGATACCCATGTGGATACGTTGATCAATATGCCGTAAAGTATTTTGAGAATCGCAGCGGCCATCACCATCGCGATTACGTTCGACAGCTCTTTCTCCCCGGCAAAAATTTCGCCAGCAATCTTGCCCACCGTCGCATAGGACAGCATGTTGCAGAGAACGCCCGTCATGCTGATGATCACGGACATGGCATACCCCGTTCTGTACGGTACGATAAACTCCTTTAGATCACTAAAAAATGAACCTGATTTCTTTTGATTCATAGGGTATACAGCCTCCGTTTGTTATCTGTTTACGACGTGTTTTTTCATCATTTTGCTTCCAATGAAAGCGCCGAGAAGTACGGCCGCACCCGTTGCCGCAAGGATCAGCGCAATCGGAGCGCCTGCGAGCATCTGACTGGCCTTTTCATAAAGCGCAATATCCGCGCCTGTTTTCGCAATCATTTCTTTCGTAGACTCGAAAGCGATGGCATAGGGGTAAACCGTGCTGGTGAAAGCATTGATCACCTGCATGATCACGTAGATAATGCCAAGGGTTTTCATTTTTCCATAGCCTGTTTTAGCCAGCAGCACCTCGCCGATGATGCCTGCAGCAATCGATCCCAAGGCATAGATAAGATTCATCCCCGCGACACCCGAAATGATCGCATAAAGAAGGATCGCGCCTTTTTTGGGGACTTTAATCCCGATCATCATAAAGAATATTCCCTGAACAAGCGAAACAAAAACGGAAAAAAGCAGGATAAACACAGGAATTACATATAGGAAACTAAACGCAAAAAAGATCACCGCGCTGCACAGCGATAACAGGGTAACCGTTATGATGTCTCTGACTTTCATGTTGCCGATTTTTGAATTTTCCATAATCATTTCTCCTTTATTTTATAATTTGATAAACCGCCATAAGAACAGGAAGAATTATGATAAGAACGTAATCCCGGGCTGTCATTTTGCAGTCTATATACGAATGTTTTCTGCATTCCAGCGATATTCCCCTCGTTCCCGCAGAAGCCGATAAAAACTCTGCTATTCTGATAACTCTGAACATCATCGGAACCACCAACATCTCCACGTAAGCTGGGATCCTTTTTATTTTGTCCGAAGGCTTCGGGAAAAAACTCCGAGTCCTCAACGCCTGCATGGCTATCTTCATATCATTCCGGATCACCGGAAAGAACCGGAAGATCACCGACAGGATCAGAATCGCTTTCTCCGATACCCGCATTTTTCTCATGGCAGCAATCAGTTTTGATGCGCCGTCCCCCGCAAACAACATATCAATTGCCATCCCCACAGGGATGAAGCGCAGAAAAAAAATTAGAGATGATATTAAGCAGAAGCGCCTTTGTGATCCACGGAACCGCTGCCAAGAGAATAAAGACCGGAACATACGTCACAATCTGCCTGAACTGCCGGTTCACCAACGCAAGAATCAGCAGACCGGTCGTGATCGCCCCATGAATGAGCGTGTTCCCCGCAAAGCAAAACACCAGGGAAACGATCAAATAGGCAAGATAAACGCGTATATCCGTAAAAACCCTTGCGGCCTGTTTCGCAACTTTTCTCACGTTATCTCCAAGACTGAAAGAACGCTTCATATAGTCCCGCAGACGGGCGAATGCGCCGTCGCCGCCAAGGACAAAGCGATGGTTTATTTCCCCTTCCCGGATAGATATACAGTCCGTGCACACCCTGGCGATCAATTCTATATCGTGGGTGATTATGAAGATCATCCTCGTCTTCGCCATTTCCTTTATCAACGCGGCGCAGGCCTTTAAGCTCCGGCGATCCATCCCCGCCGTAGGCTCGTCCAGCACGACGATCTTTTTTCGGGAAAAATACGCCAGTATCAGCGTCAGTTTTTGCATCTGGCCGCCGGAGAGGGAAAAAGGATGTCGGTTTCTGCACGCCCACAGATTCATTTTTTTCAGGATCTGCTCTACCTGCAGCTCCATAGACGCATCATTCTTCCATACGTTCTTTATTTCATTCATGACAGAATTCGAGAAAAACTGAAACTCCGATTCCTGCATGACCAACATTGACTTTTCTGTCATCTCCTGTTGTTTTATCGGCACGCCGTTAAAGGAATATTCCCCTTTCCCGGCTTTCAGCAGTCCGCTGATGCACTTGCCGAAAGTTGTTTTTCCGCTTCCGTTAGCGCCGATCACCCCGGTGACGCTGCCTGTACGGCATTTATATGAAACATCGGACAATATAGCGTTATCGGAATCGTATCCAAAGGACAATCCTCTGATTTCAAAAACATCTTCAACTGTATGGTCTTGATTTTGTTGTGATCTTTGGGGAAGGATGTCATCGAGATCCGTGCTTCTCAGGCCAAGTTCATCCAGTTCTTTTTCTGAGAGCCTGCCGAATTCCGCCGCACTATACTTGCGGCGTATTTCTCCGTTTTTCATATACCAGTATTCATCCGTCAGATCTTTCAGAAAATAGAGTCTGTGTTCGCTGATCACAAGGGTCTTTCCTGTTTCCTTGATGTCCATCAGTAGCCGGGAAAGCCGCTTAATTGCAGCGGTGTCAAGATTCGCCGTCGGTTCGTCAAGCAGAATCGTATCCGTATCCATAACCATCGCCGAGAGAATGGCAATCAGCTGTCTTTCTCCGCTCGAAAGCATGAAAACAGAACAGCCTCGCAGTTTTTCAAGACCGAATCTTCTGAAAACTTCATCTGTCTTTCGAACAATCTCAGCATGAGACAAGCCGGTGTTTTCCAATCCGAAAGCTACCTCTGTCGTGCTGTTCACCGTAAAGAACTGACTTCTCGGATCCTGAAATACCGAAGACACCTTTTTGCTCACCTCACCGATGGAACACTTTGAAATATCTTCCCCGCCAACCCAGACAACACCTGTAAGCTTGCCCTCATAAAATTCCGGAACCAGGTGAATGATGCATCTGAGCAAGGTTGATTTCCCACAGCCGCTCTCGCCACAGAAGCATGTACATCTGCCTTTTTTATATTTCCGTCAACGCCGTTCAACGTGTTTTTTTCGTCATTTGAATATTTAAAACCTATGTTGAACTCCACTGAATTTTCATCCATTATCGCCTTTCCTCTGATATTAGGTATATCTAATTTATGTTTTAAAAAAAAGAAGGGCCGACATTCCCTTATATATTTTTTAACATTTGAACTGCAAAATGTCAATGTCAACCACAGACCTGAAATGTTCAAAGACCGTGTTTCTCATAACGCCCCTCCTAAAATGATCTTTTGGCAAATAATCATTTTGGAAGATTCTCCCTACCACCTATCTTTTACCGCACCCTATTTCTTTAAGATCGCTGGAGCCCGCATTTAACGCATCGTTTTCTTCATACAAAAAACACCGGCATCAAAATGTCGGTGTTTTTACGGATCGGTCACGGGCATTACAAAATATCGATGATCTCCCCGGAAAGGGCTTTGTTCATGCTGCGCACGGCACAGAATTTACCGCACATGCTGCAGGCCTCGCTGTGATCGTCCTCCGGCGCGCGGCTGTCGCGAATGGCCCGGGCCGTTTCGGGATCCAGGGCCTCAGCAAACTGTGCCTCCCAATCTAGAGCCCGTCTGGCATCTCCCATGCGGTCATCCTGATCGCGGGCGCCGGGCACGCCCTTGGCAATGTCCGCCGCGTGAGCCGCGATGCGGCTGGCAATAATGCCCTGGCGCACATCCTCCCGATTGGGCAGCGCCAAATGCTCCGCCGGCGTCACATAACACAGAAACGCCGCGCCGTTCATGGCGGCTGCCGCGCCGCCGATGGCCGCCGTAATGTGATCGTATCCCGGAGCAATATCCGTCACCAGAGGCCCAAGCACGTAAAAAGGTGCCCCCAGGCAAAGCGTCTGCTGAATTTGCATATTGGCCGCCACCTGGTTCAGCGGCACGTGGCCCGGCCCTTCCACCATCACCTGCACATCCTTGGCCCAGGCGCGGCGCGTCAGCTCGCCCAAGCGCACCAGTTCGTCAATCTGACAGATATCGGAAGCGTCCGCCAGACACCCCGGCCGGCACGCATCTCCGAGACTCACCGTCACATCGTGTTCCCGGCAGATGTCCAAAATTTCGTCGTAATATTCGTAAAAGGGATTTTCTTCACCGGTCATGCTCATCCAGGCAAACACCAGGCTGCCGCCCCGGCTGACGATGTTCATCTTGCGGGCGTTGCCCTTGATCTGCGCGATGGTATTGCGGGTGATGCCGCAGTGCAACGTCACAAAATCCACGCCGTCCTCCGCGTGCAGGCGCACCACGTCGATAAAATCCCGGGCCGTGAGCGTGCCGAGATCACGCTGATAATGAATCACCGCGTCATAAACCGGCACGGTGCCGATCATCGCCGGACATTCCGTGCAGAGCTTGCGCCGGAAAGGCTGGGTATTTCCGTGACTCGACAGATCCATAATGGCATGGGTCCCAAGATTCACCGCATCCATCACCTTGTCCATCTCTGCGTCATAATCCGCCACGTCGCGGCTGACGCCCAGATTCACGTTGATCTTAGTGGTCAGCATGCTGCCGATGCCATTGGGATCAAGCCCCCGGTGACCTGGATTGGCCGGGATTACCACTTTGCCTGCCGCCATCAGCGCCAAAAGTTCCTCGACCGTGCGCTTTTCTTTTTGAGCCACGGCCTCAAGCTCCGGCGTCACCACGCCGAGCCGCGCCGCTTCCATTTGTGTGTGATACATTTTTGCCATGATTGCCTCCTGCTTCTCGTGCTTAACCGTTAACGATTGAAGGCCCCGGAAGCAGCGGCCGGGAGCGATCCCCCGCAGATTGCGTTTCCGGCGCCTGGCCGAGATCCGGCCTGCCGCGCGCGCTGCGCACGGTTTTTTGCGGCCAAAAGTGGTGCCCCCGGTTGACCGCGCACAGCAAAAAAGGATACACCTGAACAGGCATATCCTCAAAGTTCCACGATGGTCCCTCCGTTGGCATTATCCAAATCAGGTGTATGGGTCGAAGCGAATGCTTCCTCTCAGCCGTTGCCAGCTCCCCTTTTTCTGTATTTACCGATTTTATTGTAACCCTTCTAATCCCGGATATCAAGCCTCAATCCATATTTTTAAGCGCGGTATCCATCGGAATTTTGCGGATACGCCTGAAATCGAGCACGGTCACGGCGGCATAGCCCGCAAAAACAGCGATGAACATTTTAATTTGCGCGCTCGACGGCATATAAAAACTGAACCAGCCATCCATCGTGTTGATATAAGCCACCCAGATCAGCCGGATCAAAAATCCGGCAACCAAAAGACCGATCAGCTCTGCCAGCACGATGACCCAGGTCGTCGCAATCAGATACAAAGCGGCAATTTCCCGATCCTTATAGCCTAAGATCTTAACCATGGAGATGGCACTGGTGTTGCGCTCAATAATAAGCTTGGTCAGCAGATAAATGAGCAGCGCCGCAGCCACGACGCAGGCGTATTGGAAATAGAGCATATAATTGCCCATGGAGTGATTGAGCTGACGACTGATTTTCGTCACGCCGCCGCGGTCAATGGTCGTCGCAATAAGGCGGCTGTCGATGTCTTTAACCTTTCGATTGGAAAAGTAGCCGTTAAAATGGTTCGTGTCGTAACCGAAAACGGTGTTAAAGCGCCGGTTCGGCATGAAGACCGCCATGGTGCTCCCGCCCTTGGTAAAGCCCGCAACCTTAAAATGGTAGCGCTTGTGCTCATATTTTGCCGAAAGCGTCACGCGATCGCCCTTGCGATAGCCGAACTTTTTCCGAAAGCCTTCGGACAGATAGACCTCGCGGCCCTTCAGGCGGCCGATCGCAGAGACATAATGCGAATGGGGAGCGATGCCGTACGCCGTGATCGTTTCCCCCTTGCGCACGCCGGACACCGTCTCCAATTCCGTCATCGAGAAAACTTCCGCCCCTTTGGTTGCCGTCAGCACCGGCGCTTTTAAAATCGTCTGGTAATCGGCGATCATCGTCCCGGGGGCCTCCTGCTGATAATGCCTCAGCGTCGAGGGAAAGCCCGTCGCAAGATACAGGAGCAGCATCACAAAGGTAATGCCCAAAACAAGCACCAGATAGCCTGGCAGGTTCTGCAAAATGATGCGCAGCCGAAAGCGGCGGATAAACCGAATGCGCGGCAGCCGTATGGCGCGTTTTTTCTGTTTTCGGGTCAGATCGCCGCGGAGAAAAGCCAGAGGGGAAAAGCTGAGCTTCTGTGCCAGCACCGCCACGTTGATGAGCATCATCAAAATAATGGGCACCACCGTCGTCATCACGAAAGCGTCGCTGCTGATGAGCGGCACAAAGGTCGGCAGGCTGTAACTATTGTAATACATCCCTTCGATAACGCCCTTGAGCACCGTGTAGCCCAACGCGTTACCGACCGCCGCCGCCGCCAGGGTGACGATCAGCGGCATGGTCAGGTAATGGCGCAATAGCTCTCCCCGGCTATAGCCCGAGGCGCGCAGGGTGCCGATGGCCGCCGATTCCTTGGTTACCGTATTGCTGATGGTCACCGCGAAGATAAACGCCAGCACCACCACCAGGATATCGAGCATGATGCCGGCCATCGTCCGGTCGCTGCCCATGTCGTCGATGGTAAAATTGATCGCCTGGTTTAAATAACGGGGCACAAAATCCGTCAGACGGTTCCCCGAAAGTGCCGCTTCCTTAGCGATGGTATTCATCAGCTTGTCGGCGCGCACTTTTTCCTTGTTATCGTTTTTCGGCGCGCCGCGGTAAATCCAGGCATAATTATAGTGCGTGCTCTGGGGCAGGGCGTCAAAGGTTTCGGCCGTGACCACGGCCACGTCAAAATTGATGGCGTCGAACATCGGATCCGTGTTGTTTTCAAAGAGCGCGGAATAATCGCTGTGGGCCACCAGTCCGGTGACCTTCATCTTTCTGCCGCCGATTCGGATGCGATCCCCCACGGCAATGCCGTTGTTATTTGCGTGCATTCGGTCGATGGCAATTTCGTCGGTTTTTTTGGGCAGACGGCCGGCCATCACATCGGCCTTATTCACCTGACGCCGGACCGCATAAACGCGCACGCGGCCCTGGCGACGTCCGTTTTTCTCGCTGAGCATTTTATAAAAATCAGGATAGAGCCTGATCCTCTGATTTCGCAAGGTTGAAAGCAAGCCGCCATCCGCCGCGTGATCGAGCGCGAAGTGTCCGCTCTCGATGCGATAACGCGAAAAGCTTTCTTTCGATGTCTTGAGCATGCTCCCATTGGCCACATACACCCCCGAGACGAAACCGATGGTGATCACCAGAAAGGCGAAAATCACAAAATATTTTCCAAAATCCGTTTTCAGCTCTCGAAGCAGCCGTTTGCGCAGAGGGTTCGAAATGGTACGTTTTCTCATGGCACTACCAGCTCAGATCGGCAGCGGCCACACGGCTGGCGTTGCGCGTATCTTTTCGAATCCGTCCGTCGAGCAGCGTCACCACGTGATCCGCCATATGCCGGATGGCTTCGTTGTGGGTCACCATGATGACCGTACTGCCAAAACGCCGATTCACGTTCTCGATCAGACCCAAAATTTCCTTGGATGTTTTATAATCGAGGGCGCCCGTGGGCTCGTCGCAAAGCAAAATATCCGGATTTTTAACCACGGCCCGGCCGATGGCCGTGCGCTGCTGCTGTCCGCCGGAGAGCTGGCTCGGCAGCTTGTGCCGATGCTCGGTGAGGCCGAGGGTCTCAAGCAATGCTTCGAGGGGCAATGGATCATCGGCAAGATAAGCGCCGACCTCAATGTTTTCCTCCACATTCAAATTGGAGATCAAATTATACATTTGAAACACATAGCCCAGATGTCTGCGCCGATACTGCGTCAACGCCTTTTCGTTCATCGCGACGGTGCGCTCGCCGTCGATGCCCACAAAACCGCTGTCTGCCGTATCGATGCCGCCGATCACATTGAGCAGCGTCGATTTGCCGGAACCCGACGGTCCAAGCAGCACGCAAAATTCCCCCCGGGCCACCGAAAAATTCAAATCGTGGAGCACTTCGGTCCGCATATCGCCTTCACCGAAGCTTTTACTCAAATGCGCGATATTCAAAAAATCCTTTTCCATTTTCTGTCTCCCGTCTGTTAGCTTTATCTCACTTCATTATACCGTAAAAAAATGATTTCGCAAATCAAATTGTCGTTCCAATAAATGAATAACAGACTACCCTATATTAAGCCTTCTTTTTTAATCAATGCCGCATTGACAGCACGGCAAAAAATCCGGCCACCCCTTTGGGCGCGACCAGATGCTTTAATTCGCAATTGCTCGGCAATCAATCCTTTCATCCGCCTTTTATCTTTTTCAATACGCACATAATTCAAGACCGCGGCGCATTTTCGCCCTTTCATCTTTATTAGGCACTCATTTCGCTGAGAAGTTGCTCATTTTCGAAATTTTTTAAATTTTCTTTTCAAAAGGGCATCGATGGTTTATCATTAAAAAATCTTTTCACCGTCGGCAAAGGAGATGACCATGCAATGCCCACCCAATACGCCTTCAAAAAAGTATCAGCTGTTTTCAGGTGCGGCGTTAAAGCGCCCGGCACCGATAGCCATGCTTTTGGACCATGGGGCAAGGCTTTGCTCACAAATCCTTCACGGATTCCCGGCGGTTTTGTTTTAGCCACGGTTTTTAAAATTCCGGGACGCTTTGCCTTTTATCTATTCCGCAATCTGCCGCCGGTTGGCGCCCTGACCGGAAACGCTATTTTATTTTAAGGACCCTGGTCCTTTCCTGCCTTCGGCCCGACCATCTTATATAACGGCCGGCGCGGCCGACGGCTGAAATGGCTCAACTATCGGGCTTGTCCGGTTCATCTTTTGGTTTTGGGGCTGCTGCGGCTCTGGTTTTTTTAATCGCGCTATTTTCATCCCGTCATTTATTCAACCGCGTATTAAATAATGCAATGACTTTTATTCGCAAAAAAATAAATCCGATCAACGGATTTACTTTTTTGACGCCGCTATTCAAAATCATCGGCACCGAGATAGGCCCGGACCATTTCAAGCTCGTCCTCATAAATGCAGTTAGGAAGGCTGCCGTCATGCATGCCGGCCAGACAGGCATCCATCCCCATCCAGCGCACCGCGGCGACCTCCTCCGGCTGCAGCGTTAAATCATCGACGGTTACCGGATTGGTATAAACAAAGACATGGCTGAGCTCGTTATCCCAAAAAGGATGCCCGTGAAAGCGCGACCTAAATCCCCCGCGATGCGGCCCTAAATAGTGCAGCTCTTCCGGCCTCACGGTCAAGCCCAATTCTTCGCGCATTTCCCGCACGGCCGCATCCATCACTTCGCCGCCGGCCACAATGTGCCCCGCCGACGAAATATCGTAGCAGCCAGGATTCGAATCCTTGCTCTGCGCGCGCCTCTGGAGCAGTACCTCCGGCCCGGCTTCCCCCCGGCGCACGACCCACATGTGCACCGTGCCGTGCAGACTGCCGTCCCGATGGGCAACCCCGCGCTCGCGCACCACGCCGGTCTTGCGGCCGTTCTCGTCCAGCACGTCAAAAAGTTCCATCGGCTTGCCGTTCAGCGCCGCATAGGCCAGCCGATCATGCCCGTCATACATCAGCTTCAATGAAAAAAATCTTTCCGTCTCCATCAGCAGCCGAAAAAATACCCGGTCGCCCTCCCAGAGGTTGAGCCCCCACACGGCATCGCGGTCCACCCAGACCAGTTCCCCTTCGTCACAAGGATGCGGCTCGCCGCTAAAACCGTCGGCCGTAAATAAATGCATGTATTCCGTAACGCCGCCGCCGGAAACAAAGGTCACGATACCCCGAAACCGCCAGGCCGTCAGCGTATAGCCGGTTTCCTCCCAGACTTCGCGCAGCAGGCACTCTTCCGGGCTTTCATCCGTCTCAAAATGCCCGCCGACGCCGATCCACTTGCCGCGGTTCACATCGCGTTCTTTCACCGTTCGGTGCAGCATCAGCACCTGATCGCCCTGCAAAAGATAACAGAGCGTGCTCATTCGCGTCATAGCCGCCTCCTATCGCTGCAAACGGCCATCGACCATGGTCACTTCGTCGATGGTTGCTCCGCCCAGGCAGATCTCGCCGTCGTAAAGCACCACTTCCTGACCCGGCGTCACCGCGCGCTGGAGCTTCTCAAAATCCACAGCAATCGTCGTATCCGATCTCGGCGTGACACGCACCGCCTGATCGGGCTGCCGATAGCGAAATTTAGCCGTGCAGCCAAAGGATGCAGCCGGGGTTTCACCGGCGATCCAATTCATCGCCGAGGCCCGCAAACTGGTGGAATACAGCGCCGGATGCCCCGCCCCCTGCACCACATAAAGCACGTTCTCCGAAAGATCCTTGCGCACCACAAACCAGGGCTCGCCGGTGCCCTGCCCGCCGATGCCCAGCCCCCGGCGCTGCCCCAGGGTGTAATACATCAGGCCGTTGTGTCGCCCCTTCACATTGCCGGAAAGATCTTTGATCAAGCCGGGCTTGGCCGGCAGATACCGACTCAAAAACTGCCGGAAATTGCGTTCGCCGATAAAACAGATCCCGGTGGAGTCTTTTTTCCCGGCGGTAATCAGATGATGCGCTTCTGCCAGACGGCGCACCTCGCTTTTGGGCAAATCCCCAATGGGAAAAAGCGTCTTTTCGAGCTGAGCCTGCCCCAGCTGACAAAGAAAATAAGTTTGATCCTTACCCGTATCTATCCCTTTAAGCATCCGGAAGACCCCGCTCGCCGGGTCGCGGTCGATGCGGGCATAGTGCCCAGTGGCCAGTTTGTCGGCACCCGCGACTTTCATCGCGTAATCCATGAACGCCTTGAATTTGATCTCCTTGTTGCACAACACGTCGGGGTTGGGGGTGCGCCCCCGTTTGTATTCCGCCAGAAAATAGGCAAATACCCGGTCCTGATACTCTTTTTCAAAATTCACCGTGTAATAGGGGATGGCCAGCGCCTCCGACACCCGTTTCACGTCCTCGTAATCTTCCGTCGCCGTGCACACGCCATTTTCATCGGTTTCATCCCAATTCTTCATAAAAATACCGATCACGTCGTGACCGGCTCGCTTTAACTGCAATGCCGCGACGGAGGAATCCACCCCGCCGGACATGCCCACCACAATGCGCATGGTTTATCCTTTCCGCCCTTCCGCGATTTTAAAAATTTCCAGATTCTTTTGTTGCCGTTATTCGACCGTATAATCCGTATAACCCTCCACGTCTTTTTGCCACGCTTCGATCTCTTTATGCAATCTTTGCGAACGGCCGATCATCCAAATGCCAACGACGATGCAGATGACCGCCAAAATCGTCACAAAAAACTGGATGAATCCCTTCGGATTGAAGATGGCCGCCAAGCCAAATCCAATGAGCACCGCCGCTGTCATCACGCGCAGCGTTCCCCAAAAGGGGCTCAGCGCTGCGCCGGCCAGCAGCATGCCGATGCCCAGCGCCATGGCCCAGAATCCGACCAGCGCCAGAAAGAAACCGACGATGAATCCCGGCATCACCGCCAGTATCAAACCGATCACCAAATTAAAGACTCCCCGCCCGGTCGACCATTCTCCGCCCGGCCGTCTGGCGGCGATCAACGCGATCACTCCGACGATCAGCCGCTCGATCCCGATCAGCCGGATCACCACCGACAAAATATGAAAGCCCGGCAGCAATAAAATAGCCGCTCCCAGCACCACCATCATGATGCCCTCGGTTAAAAGGGACTGCCATTGCCCAAACCATTTTTTTATAAAACGCGGCGCGCCGCTGCCTGAAGGCCCTTGTCCGTTCATTGTTTACTCCCTTTGTTTTGATACGTGCCCTTATTATAGAAAAAAGCGGTGACAATGGCAAATTTTTCGCTTTCCTAATTTTTTTGCTTTCAGCCGGCGCTAAGCCGGTTTTTCCTTTTTAAGACCTCATAGCACACCAGTGCGCTTAAAGTCAGCAGACTGATAACCCCGCCGATCTTAAACATCGGAACGCGGTAGTGCATTTCGATCTTATTTTTTCCAGATTGTAACGGAATTGAAATGAAGCAATCAGCAAAAGTATCCGCTGTTATTTTCTTACCGTTTCTTGTAATCCGCCAGCCGGCCTTATCCTCTGGAACGGACAAAAATAACGCTTCGTCCGTTTTGCCGTCTATTTCGCAAAAAATACTCTTGTTTTTCACTTGAATCTTTTGGGCTGCTCGGCGATTGATTACGGCTGAAGCCTTTCGGAAACGGGACAAGTCGAGCACGAAAAGCTGCTCATCTTTAAAAATAAAGTTTCGGGGCATTGTGACCGTGATTTTCGCCGTGGTTTCGCCTGCCTTTGTCGGAACATAAACCACTGAAGGCGAAAGCCAGCAGGCATAGGCTATCTTTTTGCAGCCGTTTAAATCGATTTGAACGCCGTTATTTTCTTTTTTCCATGGAAAATAAACATAAAGCAAGCCATCTTTAGGAACCTCAATCTGATAAATCTTTTTAAGACCTTTTTTAGTCTTTCTAGTCTCTGCATGATAAACCGCCGGCGTGTAATATTCAGCTTCGATTCCACTTGCCGAGCTGATAATTTTATTTTGATAACCAAAAGGATTCGCAGCGGCCTGCCGCTTTATCTTCTGGACAGGCCGATACGAAAACGCAAAGGGAAAAACATAGGGATTTTGATACACCGTTTTATGATTGTATCTGCCAACACCTTCAACCCGTTTAAATCCTTTAATCGGATAGGACGACAAGACATATTTGGTTCCTGTCAGCGCATCGATCGGAACGACGGAATCATTCACGGCATTCATCGCCTTTGCCCATTCTTTATATCCGGCCCGATCATAAAAGTCAACGACATTCCCGTCATTGGTCGAAGAATACCCTGCATTCGAGGCATAGGCATTGACGAATGCTTCGTTATAATTGGCTGTCGTTCCGGCTCCGCTTTCCCTCATGCGCCGCGTGCTCGTTTCGCCGATCCGATAAAACGATCCGCGATCATAAGTTTTGAGCGCCCGGATCTGCCTGCTGCTGGACTGCACATATTGATGATAAATCCTCACCGTATCCACGTGATATGTTTTCATTAAAATCTTGCGCTGCAGGCCAGCGCACACAGTAACGCAACCCGTTAACCAAATTTCAAGCTTTGCTGTGCTATAATCACCCATTATCCAATGAAAGCCAAGAGGAGTTCCACCCATGAAAAATATTTTAAAAGATTTCGAACCGAAAAATCTGTTTGATGCCTTTGAACAGATCACCCGCATCCCCCACCCGTCTTACAACACCGCGGCCCTGGCCGATTACATTTTGGATTACGCCGCGGCTCACGGCGTCGACGCGCACCAAGACGGCGCGGGCAACGTCATCGCGACGTTGCCCGCCAGTAAAGGCCACGAAGCTGCGAAGCCTGTGATCCTCCAGGCTCATCTCGATATGGTGGCCGACAAGGTGCCGGATTCCCCCCACGACTTTACCAAGGATCCACTGATACTGATCGTCCGGGATGACGATCTTTATGCCGACGGCACGACCCTGGGCGCCGACGACGGCGCGGGCATCGCCATGTGTCTGGCCATCATGGCCGAGCCCGGGCTCGTACATCCCAAGCTTTACATGATTTTCACCGTCGAGGAGGAAGTCGGCATGGACGGCGCCTATGCCCTGAATATGACACCCTTTGCCGACGCGGCCAGCATGATCAACCTCGACTCGGAGAATGAAGGCGAAGCCACTGTCGGCTGTGCCGGCGGCGCCAAAATCCAATGCGTGTTTCCCCTGCGCCGCGTGAAAGCCAAGGGGCTCGCCGCCACCATTACCCTTTCCGGCCTTGCCGGCGGCCATTCCGGCGACGCCATCGATCAGTTCGGTCTCAACGCCAACGTCGCCATGGGGCAGATCCTCGCGACCATCGGCAAAACAATTGACTTCAGCATCATCGATTTAAACGGCGGCACCAAAGAGAACGCCATTCCGACCGCCTGCACCGCCAAACTGATGATCGGCCCCTACGAACGCCTCGAACTCGACCAGTATATCAATGCCCTGCAGCAGACCCTCCGGGAAATCGCCGGCGCCCGGGACCGCAATCTGGCCCTGGCCGTCACCTACGGCGAAAACAAACAGCAGGAGGCCGAAGTTCTTGGGCCGGATTCGGAGGCGCTTCTGCTCTACGCGTTGACCACAGCGCCCAACGGCGTTCAGGCCATGGGCCGTGCCGTTCCCGGCGCGGTGGATACTTCCCTCAACCTGGGGATCGCCGCCACAGAGGGCAAACGCTTCACCATGACCTTCAGCGTCCGCTCGGTCCATAATGCGGCCCGGGATCTGCTTTGCGACAGGCTCATCAACTTCGCCGATTATCTCGGCGGCCGCTCCACGATGACCGGACAATACCCGGCCTGGCCCAGCCGCGCCGATTCGCCCCTGTTTAACACGATGAATGCCATCTGGCAGGCGCGCACCGGCGCGCCCCTCAAACGCGTCACCATCCACGGCGGGCTGGAATGCAGCCTCTTCGCCGACAAACTGCCGAACCTCGACATCGTCTCCATCGGACCGGACAATATGGATATTCACACGCCGAACGAACACATGTCCATCCCTTCTTTTAAACGTACCTATGCTTTCCTTTGTGAAACCATCAGCGCCCTGGCATGACCGGCGCACCAAAAAACCCCTTCGCGGCAAATGGTG
>NZ_GL622359.1:1377591-1395728 GCF_000185505.1 Pseudoramibacter alactolyticus ATCC 23263
GGGGGGAGCATATCAACCCGGTGCAGAGCTGTTTTTTTTTGTTGATTTTCGGATCAGTCTAAAACGAAGGGCACGGCCGCATCCAGCCGCGTCACCGCGCCCTCGGCCGCGGCGCGCAAAGCCGGCCACTGCGCCGCGCTTTCGGCGTCGAACACGGCGCAGGTGCGAAAGCCGGCCGCCGCCGCGGTGCGAATCGCCGTGAGCTCGTCCTCAAACACCCAAGTCGCTTCGGGTTTTCGTTCCAAACGGGCCGCCGCTGCCTGATAAATCGCCGGGCTCGCCTTGCCCGCGCCCACCTCGTCGCAGATGAACACGGCCGCGAAGGCGTCTTCGATGTTAAGCCGCGTCAGCGCCGCTGTGACGGGGCCGCGGCCGCTTGCGGTGGCCAGCGCCATAGGCACCCCCGCCCGGCCCATCGCCGCAAGAAAAGACCGCGCGCCGGGCTTGAGCGCCGCCTCTTCGGCATAAAACCCTTCGACGGTGCGGGTGATGCCGCGGACGATGGCCGGGAGGTTTTCCGGCAGATCGAAGCGGGCCTTCAGATAGGCCGCGCCTTCGCGCATCCCCATGGGGAAGAGCGCCTCCCCCAAACCTTCGGGCGCCGCGATCCCCCAGCTCGCAAGGTAGCGCGCGCCGGCCTCCTTCCAGATGCGGGTGGAATCGAGCAGCGTGCCGTCCAGATCCAAAATCACCCCCGGAGTCACGCGCGCCACGCCGCCGTCAGCGCCGCCGCCGCCCGGCCGGGATCATCCGCCTCGGTCACAGTGCTCACCACAAAAAAGCCGGCGATGCCCGTCCGCTTCAGATCCGGGATATCGGCAAGCTTCACCCCGCCGCCGATCACCGCGGGAACGGGGCTGACCCGCGCGAGCTCCGCAATTTCCTCCAAGCTCCGGGTAATCACGCGCCCGCTTGCGCTGCGGCCGGCCTCGGGCTTGGTGGCTGTCTCGTGCAGCGGGCCCGCGCCGAAATAATCGATATCCGAAATATCCGCGGTGCGCACATAATCGATGAGCTCCCGGGTGCGGGCCGACAGCCCAATCACCGCGTCGTCTCCGAGGTATTTCCGGCATACCGCCGCGGGGATATCCGACTGGCCCACGTGGATGCCGTCCACCTTGATGCCGGCTTCCCGTGCCGCGAGCACCACGTCCAGGCGGTCGTCCGCCACCAAGGCCACCCGGTCCGCCCGGCCCGCCTCGGCAATCGCTTCCGCCGCGTCCCGGCAATAACCGATCAGCTCTTTGGCCGAGGCTACCTTCGAGCGCACCTGCACAATGGTAAAGCCCGCGGCCACCACGTCCCGGATGATCCCTTTCACCGGGCGCCCCTTTGTGTTTTCCGGGCCGATCACCAAATAGGCCGACAGGTCCAAGGCTTCCCGCATGCTCATGCCGGGCCTCCCTTCCCCGATTTCGGATCGGGACCGCCGATGATCGCGTTGACTTTGGCCACCTTGGCCGTCATCATGTCGGAAAAGCCCGGGCGCACGTCCGCCTTGAGCACCACCTCGGTGCGGATGCCGGCCTCGGCCAGCACCATGGTCGCGTCCTTCACCGCCTGCATCACCGCATCCCATTCGCCTTCGATCTCGGTGAACATTGAGCTCGTCCGGTTCTTCAGCCCCGAAGCCCGGATCACGTCGATCACCCGGGCGACCTCCGGCACCAGCTCGTCCCCCGCGCCCACCGGTGCGATGGCCACTGCGATTAATGTGTTCATGTCAAACCTCCTCCAAATCAAAGGGGTTCGCCGCGATGGCGTTCCCCGTCAGCCGATAAAGCGCGTCGATAAAATGCATCTGAAAGCTCCCGGACCCCGCAGCCTTCTCTGCGGCCTGCCGCCCTGCCAGGTTATAGGCCGCCGTCGCCGCAAGGGCCGCCGCAAAGGGCTCGGCCACCGCCGCATAAACCGCCGCGACCCCACCCAGGGAGCAGCCGCATCCGGTGACCCGGGCCATCATCGGCGAGCCGCCGTGGGAACGGGCCGCCACCCGGCCGTCCGTCACCAGGTCCGTCTTCCCGGAGACGGCCACCGCCCCGCCGGTGTGCCGCGCCAGGGCCACCGCCGCGTCCTTGGCCGCCTGTACCGAATCCGTGGCATCCACCCCGCGCACGCCGGAATCCGCCGCGCCGCCGTCAAGCCCCCAAAGCCCTGCCAGCGCGATGATCTCCGACGCGTTGCCGCGGATAATCGCGGGCTTATAAGGCTTCATTCCGGCCAGAAGCTCGGTGCGCAGAGCGCCGATACCGATGGCCACCGGGTCGAGCACCCAAGGCCTGCCCAGAGCGTTAAGGGTCTTTGTCACCGCCGGCACCGTCTGGGCATACACCGGCAGGAGCGTCCCCACGTTGATATAGGTCGCGCCGCCGGCCCGGGCAATGGCCTCCGCCTCGTCCGGCAGATACACCATGGCCGCCGATCCCCCCACGGCCAGCTGGGCGTTGGCTACGAAGTTGACCGTCACCGTGTTGGTGATGGATCCGGCCATCGGGCCGACCCGCCGGGCGGCCTCCCCTGCGGCGGCCACCGCCTGTTCAATCTTTTGCCGTTCGGCTACCGTCTCTGCCGTCTTTCCCATGCTTTCTCCTTTCGGCGCGTCCGGGAAACAAAACCCCATCCACACGCCCAACGCGTGGTTTTCTCTTACACAAAAAAAGCTCTCCCATCGGGGAGAGCCTGTTCGCCTGTGTTCGCTTCCTACGACAGTATCAACTGACAGGTTCAAAGGGTCAGGTTTTAACCTTCTCAACGCCGCCGCGTCCCCCCGCGCCACTTTAATGGTTATGGACAGGATAGCACGCCTTTAACGCCGCGTCAAGGACGCCGGTTTATTTGGCCTTGCCCTGATTGGCCACGGCGCTGACCTTGGCGGCAATCACGTCGGGGTCGCCGATGTATTCCTTGCTGATAAAGCCGCCCTGGTCGTCGAGGGTGTAAACCAGCGGCACCGCGGTGGGGATGTTAAATTCGAGGATTTCCTGCTCGCTCATGCCCTCGAGATACATGGCCAGGGCGCGCAGGGAATTGCCGTGGGCCGCGATGATCACGCGCTTGCCGGCGAGCATTTCCGGCAGGATGTGCGCTTCATAATAGGGCACCGTGCGGTCGATGGTCAGCTTCAGGCTTTCGGCCAGGGGCAGATTCGCCGCGTCCACGCCCCGGTATTGCTCCTGCAGGGCCGGGTTGCGGGGATCTTCGGGATCGAGGGCCGGCGGGGTGGTCGCAAAGGAACGCCGCCAGATCTTCACCTGATCTTCGCCGTATTTCGCGGCGGTTTCGCTCTTGTTGAGCCCCTGCAGCGCGCCGTAGTGCCGCTCGTTCAGGCACCAGGTTTTGATCACGGGCAGCCAGCAACGGTCGAGGCTCGTCAGCGTGAGGTCGAGGGTGTGGATGGCGCGCTTCAAATAGGAGGTGAAGCACAGATCGAAGTCGAAGCCGGCGTCCTTGAGGGCCTTGCCCGCATCGGCGGCTTCTTCCCGCCCTTTGGCGGACAGCTCAGCGTCGTGCCAGCCGCAGAATTTATTTTCTTTGTTGTATTCGCTTTCGCCGTGGCGAAGCAGAACTAATTGCATGGTCATGAATTACCTCTCGTTTCTTTTGCGTGGTGCGGCGCCGGGCCGCCTGTGTGAACCTTGTTTAGCTTTATTGTAGGCAACCGGCACGCCCCCGTCAAGCCCATTCGCCTGTAAATTGTCGCCGGCATCATTAAAGCGATTTGACGGCTCGAAAAGGAAAGCGACCATGACCGAAACAAAAGCGCCCATCATCGCGCAGATCGCTTCCCTGATCCGCGGCGGCCCATTCGCCGCCGCCCGTCAAGTGCTTTTGGAGAAATATCCGCACTATCCCATTCAAACTCGGCACCGATCCTACACCCTCGCGCAAAAAATGGCCCAATTTCGCAAGGACGGTTTCATCGATCGTTACAGCGGTAAGCAGCTTGTTCACCCCGGCATGCTCAAAGTGATTTCCCATTTTTATCCGGATATTTTTCCCTATCAATCCCATTGGAAAATGACGGCCACCCATATCGCCTACTGGGAATTGTCGCCGACGATCGACCATATCCATCCTATTGCCTTAGGCGGCCCTGATGACCCGGATAATTGGGGCGCCGTTTCCATGATGCACAACGCCATTAAAAGTCATTGGACGCTCGATCAATTACAATGGTCCATCCTCCCGCCCGGCCGTCTGGATGACTGGGACGGCTTAACGCAGCTATTTTGCCAAATCGTTCAAACCTATCCACCACTGCGCAGAGACGATTATATTCTCCGTTGGTATCGGGCGTCCGGATCGTGAGCCGGCCGTTTTGCCTTGACGGCCGCGGGTAGACTATGTCGTCGGCGGGATCGATAACGGCCGCCTGCTCGTCAAACCCATGGACGCGCCCTGAAAAAGCGCTCGAAACCAAAACGCTGACCATCGCGGCCAATGCCCGCGCATCAAAAAAGGACTGTCCTCCAGTCCTTTTTTATGATTCTTTGCCGCCCCGCAGCTTTCTCACCCGGCGGGCACCCGCCGCGGCGGCCTCCTTCGCATCGGCGCCGACCTTGGCCCCGCCGGTTTTCACCAGATCGGCCAGCACCGCGAAAAACTGCTCCTGTTCGGGCCGGGGCATCTCCCGCAGGGCCCCCGCCATAGCCCGCATCGCCGCGAATTTATTGGCCCCCAGCGCATCCACCGTGTCGCCGCCGCTGCCCAGCACGGCAAAGAGCGCCTCGGTAAAGCGCCGGCGGCTTTCGTCGTCCTGATGGGCGATCCAGCGGGAGAGGGTCGTCTCGAAAAACAGGCTTGCCCCGGTTCGCTCTGCCGGCACAAAATGCCGCCCCCGCACCTGCCAGGTCATCGCGTCGTGCTGCCAGATGCCCCGGCCGTCGCTGGTCACCACCCGACGGTCCCAGCCGTTTTCCAGCAGCCCGCCGATGATCGTCCCCGCCGGCACCAAACTCCTGACGCGAGGCAGCAGTCTTCGGTAGCCCGGCTGACGGGTGATCTCCCGGCGAAAGCCCGGACCGTCGTTGGCATACACGGCGAGGATGCGCGCCTGCACCGAGGGGCGCGCAAAGGCCGCGGCATAAACGGCGAAGTTGCCGCCCTTGGAATGACCGCCCACCCGCAGCGCGCCGGGATGCCCCCGGGCCGCCTCGGCCAGATAGGCCAGGGCCAGCCGCTGACCGCCGGTCTCCGGCAGATAGCTCAGATTAAAATCCTCCTGCCAGCCGACGAGGGTGTTGTCCGTCCCGCGGTAGGCCACATAGGCGCTGCCGTCCGGCAGCACAAAGGTCAGCGCCGCCATTTGGATCTGGGCGGCCGCGTCCACCCGATTCACAAAGTCCGTCACCCGCACAGGAGCAAAGCGTCTGGTGCGCGCCGCCTGCTGCAGCAGCGCGCCGCCCTGCCGCTCGATCGGCGCTTTTGCCGCCCGCTCCCGCCGGCCGGTTCGCCGCAGATACCGTTTCGCGGCCGCCGCCAACGCCGTGCCGCCCTCGGGCAAAAGGCCCATCCAGTCGGCATAGGCCAGCTCCGAGAGCACCACGTTGTCCACCTCGTTAAAGCCGTCCACCGCGAAGGGCAAATCCCCCCGCCAGGCCAGATAATCGCTGAGATTGGCCATCCTGCACACCTTCTTTCGCCGTTTGTTTCATTTTTACCGTTCTTTCTCCCGCTGATGCCGCCGCCTTTTCCCCTGCGCGCTTATCATAACAGAAAATGCCTGCCCCGCCCAAGGCCTTTGGCCTCTGATCTTGTTATTTAAAATGCAATTGACCCTTTTCTTCGCGCCGGAATCCGATAAAATAGGCAGTGAATCATTTCCTGACCTGCCGGTCGCACACATCAAGGAGGCTTTCATATGAATGAGCACCATCAACAAGTTCTTAAAATCACCTTTACAGGTCTGACGGCCGCTCTGGCCTACGTCGCCTTTACCTTTCTGCAGATCAAAATTCCGGTCGGCGCCGGCGATCAAACCTCGATCCATCTGGGCAACGCCGTGGCGGTGCTCGCCGCCCAGCTGATCGGCGGGGTATGGGGCGGGCTGGGCGGCGCCGTCGGCATGACCGTCGGCGACCTTTTCGACCCGATTTATATCCTCAGTGCGCCCGTCACCTTTATTTTAAAGTTTCTTCTCGGCCTGGTGACCGGACTTGTCGCCCACAAAATCGGCAAAATCAACACCATCCGCGAGCCGAAACGCTATTTTAAATGGGCGCTTCTTTCCGCCATCGCCGGGCTTTTGTTCAACGTGATGGCCGATCCGCTTTTGCGCTATTATTACAAGATTCTGATTCTAGGCAAGCCGGCCGCCGCCCTGTCGTTAAGCCTTAATCTGTTCTCCACCGCCGTCAATGCAGTCGTCTCTGCCGCTGCGGCGACCGCGCTTTATATGGCCCTGCGCCCGGCGCTTGCCAGGGCGGGCCTTCTGCCAAAGGGCGGCCGCCTTTAACCCGGTCCATCAAAAAACGGCGGAGCATTTTCCGCCGTCTCCGCTGTTTTTATTTTTCCCAAAAATGTCCGAAGCGTGCAGTCCCGGGCGTGAACTGCCGATGTTTTTTAAAGATCAATGGCGTCGATGATCCCCTGCAGGGCCGTCACCGAACGGAAAAAGCGTTCGCTTTCCCCGGCGGAAAGGTCGAGGGGGAGCACCTTTTCGATGCCCGACGCACCGACGATCGCCGGCATCGAGAGAAATAAATCGCCTTTGATGCCGTAAATCCCCCGCATGTTGACGGAAACCGGCATCACCGCGTGTTCGTCCCGAAAGAGCGCCTCGGCGATGCGCCCCACCGCCATGCCGACGCCAAAATAGGTGGCGCCCTTCTTTTGAATGATGTCGTAGGCCGCGTTGACCACGTGCTCATAAATCTTCTGCTCGTTTTCCGCGTGGGCCCGATAGCCCCGAAACTCGCAGAACTGATCCAGCGCGATGCCGGATACATTGGCCTCGCTCCACACGGCCAGCTCCGAATCGCCGTGCTCGCCGATGATATAGGCGTGCACCGACTGGGGATTGACCGCCAGGCGCTGCCCCAAAAGATAGCGCAGGCGCGCCGAGTCGAGCACCGTGCCCGAACCGATCACCCGCTCCTGGGGATAGCCGGAGAGCCGCCACGCCACATAGGTGAGGATATCCACCGGATTGGAGACGATCAGCAGGATCGCGTCGCGGTTGCGCTTCGCGATTTCAGGGATGATGCTTTTAAAAATCCCGACGTTCTTGTTGACGAGATCGAGCCGCGTTTCTCCGGGCTTCTGGGCGGCGCCGGCCGTCACGATCACCAGCCCCGCGTCGGCGATGTCGTCATAATCCCCGGCGCAGATGGCCATCGGCTTGGCAAAGGGAATGCCGTGGCTCAAATCCATGGCTTCCCCCTCGGCCTTGTCCCGGTTCACGTCGATGAGCACCATCTCCGAAAAGAGGCCCTTCTGCAGCAGCGTGAAGGCGATGGACGTGCCCACAAATCCCGTCCCGATAATGCCGACCTTTTGAATATTAATCGCTGCCATGACGCGCCGCCCTAAAAGGCCCTGCCCGGCCACACGGCCGATTCGCCCAGTTTTTCCTCGATGCGCAGCAGCTGGTTGTATTTGGCGGTGCGTTCGGTGCGGGACGGCGCCCCGGTCTTGATCTGGCCGGCGTTCGTCGCCACGGCGAGATCGGCGATGGATGTGTCCTCCGTCTCGCCGGAGCGGTGGGAGACGATGGCCTTATAGCCCGCCTGGTGCGCCATCTTGATGGCGTCCAGCGTCTCGGAGACAGAGCCGATCTGATTGAGTTTGATGAGGATCGCGTTGGCGCTGCCGCCGTCGATGCCCTTTTTCAGCCGTTCGGTGTTGGTCACAAACAAATCGTCGCCGACAAGCTGCACCTTGTCGCCCAGGGCGGCGGTCATCTTCTGCCAGCCCGCCCAGTCTTCTTCATCCAGGCCGTCTTCGATGGAGACGATGGGGTATTTTTCCACCAGGGAGGCCCAGTGAGCGATCAGCTCGTCCGCGGTGAAATGCCGGCCGCTCTTAGGCTGGTCGTATTCGCCTTTTTTGCCGTCCCTGCTCTTCCATTCGGAAGCGGCCGCGTCCATGGCCAGCACAAAATCGTCCCCGGGCACATAGCCCGCGTTCTTCACCGCCTGAAGAATGTGCTCGATGGTGTCCTCATCGGAGTCGAGATCCGGGGCAAAGCCGCCCTCGTCGCCGACGGCCGTGGCCTTCCCTTCGGATTTGAGCAGCGCGGCCAGCGCGTGATACACCTCGGCGCAGCGGCGCAGCCCTTCCTTAAAACTGGGGGCCCCCACGGGCATGATCATAAATTCCTGGGTATCCACCGAATTGGCAGCGTGGGCCCCGCCGTTCAGAATGTTCATCATCGGCACGGGCATCCGCGTCGCGTTGAGTCCGCCCCAGAAGCGATAGAGCGGCACGCCCAGCTGAGCCGCCGCCGCCTTGGACGCCGCCAGCGAAACCGCCAGAATCGCATTGGCCCCCAGCTTGGATTTGTCCCGGGTGCCGTCGGCGGCAAACATCGCCGCATCCACCGCATAAATATCGGACGCGTCCATCCCGATCACCGCATCGGCGATCGGCCCCGCGATGTTGGCCACCGCCTTCAACACCCCCTTGCCGCCGTAGCGCGCTTTGTCGCCGTCGCGCAGCTCGAGCGCTTCAAATTCGCCGGTGGACGCGCCGGAGGGCGAGCAGGCCACGCCGACAGCGCCGCCGGCCAAAACCACCTCAGCTTCCGTCGTGGGGTTCCCGCGGGAGTCGATCACTTCGCGGCCGATCACCTGCACAATGGACAACGCATCTTTCGTTTGATTCATGTTAGTACCTCTTTTCTTAAATTTTCCTATTTTTCCTATTTCTCTTAATTTCCTAAACTTTTGACGGCCGGCTGACCGGCCATCGCCGACAGGCGGACCGCCAGTTAGTTATTCCATACTGCTGTCTGTATTCAGTATAAAGAAAAGTCCCCGAATTGTCAAAAAATCTTTCGGATTTTAAGCTGTTTTAATCATTTTTTTCCAAAAGTTCCCAAATTCTTCAATTTTCATTCATTATTCGGTGCCCGCGCCCACCGGCAGCCGTCATCTGTCAAAATCTCGATTGTCTAAAAATAGACAGACATTTCGGATGCATCACATGCTATAATACAGTTAAATAAACAAGCGAGGAGGTGACCATCATGGGCAAAGTCTTAACCATCGGCAGAGAGTACGGCAGCGATGGCCGGGCCATCGCCCGGGAAGCCGCGCAGGCACTGGGCGTCGCCTTTTACGACAAGGAGCGCATCCGCCAGATTACCAAAATGGCCAAACTGCCTGAAATGGTGCGCCAATACGGCGCCGACCATTTGGAATACGAAGTGGACGACTACCACATCGGCCGGGGCTATTTTACCGTTGAAACCGACGACGCTTTCACCTATCACTTGGAGTCGGCGGTTATGGCGCAGGTGGCCGCCGCCGAGGACGCCGTCATCGTCGGGCGGTGCGGCGATTATGTGCTGCGGGATAAAGCCGACAGCCGTCACATTTTTATCTATGCCCCCTTTGACTATCGGGTGAAGCTCGTTTCCCGGCGGGACGCGGTATCGCCGGAGGATGCCGCCCGCGTCGTCAAACAGATGGACCTGCGCCGCAGCCAATACTACACCTACTATACGGATCGATCCTGGAACGATCTGCGGCACTATCATCTGTCCTTCGACGCTGCCGCCTTTTCCCGGGACAACAGCATCCGCATTTTAATCCAGGCTTTCGCAGCCATCTGACGTACGAAAAAAAAGGCTCCCGGAGGAGCCTTTTTATTTTAGCCGTTTACATCGCCGTATAGCCGCCGTCCACCGGCAGCACCACGCCGTTGACATAGCTGGACGCCTCAGACGCCAGAAAGATCACCGCCGTATCGAGTTCGCCTTCTCTGCCATAACGTTCCAAGGGGATGCTGGTCTGCGCATAATCCTGGAAAAAGTCGGTCTCCAGGGTTTCCTTGGTCAGCGGCGTAATGAAATACCCCGGCGCGATGGTGTTCACCGTGATGCCGCGCCGGCCCCATTCCGACGCCAGCGCCCGGGTCAGATTGACCACGCCGCCCTTGGCCGCGTGATAGGGCGAGGCCGGCGCGATTTTATTGCCGGCCATCCCGTAGACCGAGGCGATGTTGATCACCCGGCCGTAGCCCTGGGGCAGCATGGCCTTTTTGGCCACTTCCCGCGCCATTTTGAAGGTGCCGAACAGATCGATATCCAGCTCGTTTTTAAACTGTTCGTCGGTGATGTCCTCCGCCGGGGCGACCCCGCCGGTGCCGGCGTTGTTCACCAGAATATCGATCCGGCCAAAGCGATCGAGAATCGTCCGGACCGCCTCGCCCACCATGGCCGTATCCGTGATGTCGCAGCGCACGGCCAGCGTCTCCACCCCGTAGGCGTCGTGGATTTCTTCCGCCACCTCGTCAATCAGGGCCTGGCGCCTGGCCATCGGCACGATTTTCGCCCCCTGGCTGGCCAGAGCTTTGGCCATCTGCACGCCGAGCCCGGTGGACGCGCCGGTCACCACGGCCACGCGATCCGTTAAATCAAAATACGCTTTCATTGTGGATCTCCTTTCATTCAAACCCAATACAGCCTTCGGCTGCCCAACAATATCGGTGTCGTTCCGGAATGGTTATCCCAGCAAAAAAAGATCGGTCCCCTTTTTTAGGTCGTTTTCATTATAAAGTTCCGGCTTTTTTCTGTCAACCGGCGACAGCTCTTTTCCTTAAGTTTCATTAAGCGTTTCCGGCGCGGCTTGCAGCTGCCGCCAGAGCGCCTCGGCGTCGCTGGCCGTGATGGCGTCCATCAGAGTCTCCCGCCGTTTGGTATCCGCCGCTTCCCGGGCAGATGAGCCCTTTTTGGCCACGCTCAGATAATGCAGGGTATAGCGCCCCAGCCGGCCGCTGGCCCCCGGCTGATAGCCCAGCCGTCCGGCGGCGGTCAGTTCCTCTCTGGCCCGCTGCAGGCTTTTGGCCGAAAATCCGCATTGATTCATCAAAAAGGCGGCGGGCGCCTGAAAGCTGCGCGGCCAATGCTGTCGGTTGTTGAGATCGAGCAGCACGAGCCACAGACGCCGCGCCTTGGGGCTGAGACCGCTGATTTCAAAATCGCGGTGGATGGCGTTGATCTCCTGAATATAGTTCATCGCCGCTCTCCATGGCCCAGCTTCAGGCCGCCCCGGCCCGGCGGCAGGGGCCAGCTGATCCGCCGGGGACGCGCCGGATTTTTGCGCCGCGCGATGCCCTCCGCCAAACGCCGATAGGTCTCGCCGTCCGCCAGGGCCAGGGCCCGGTCGTCCGCCGCCATCGGCCGCCGTCCAGCTCATCCGGGCAAAGCAGGCCTCGGGATCGGCGCATTCCTTTCTCGCCCGGCATTCAGCGCCCGGCAATGGTTGCTGTAGGCTTCGTCGTAATTGCCGCAGTCTTTGTCAAAACAGGGCATGATGGCTTGTGTCATGGTGGTTCCTTTCGCGCCGGCCGGCATGGGATGATTCATCGATGTGCTTTCGAGTATAGCCCGAAACCCGCGCGAAGGGCAGGGGCCGATCGCCCACAAACGGCGAATCGGCGGATTTAAATTCGTCGGCCGGAAGCCGCCGCACTGTGCTAAAATGGAAAGAAAAACGAACCAATGCGATGAAATGCAGAAAGGAACCCCATGACCTCAGCCGAACAGCGGGAAGCCGCCCAGTCTCACGTTTTTCGATCCCGCCTGCGGGTTTCGTGTCATAATAATGCCCCAGCAAATCGTCAAGCAAATATAAGGGGTTTAGCGCTTCGGCCAAAGTCTAAATAGGAGAAAATTGTATAAATGAACAAAGTGAAAGCAGTCTTTTTCTGTTTTATATTCGCGGCTATTTACATCGCTATGCAGCTTCTGAGCGGGAATCTATTGGCCATGTTTTTCTTATCCCGGGGAACACAAACAGCTGATCTTGAGCGAATGGTTAATAATAATGCTTACTTAGTCCAAATCATTGCGGTTTGTTTCTTTGCTATCGTGGTCTTGGCATATCGCAGGATTGGAAAAAATAAAATTTGGAAAGTTGAAAGGCCCGGTAAAAATGTAAAGATAATGATATTTTCTATTGTTTTAACCTTAGCTTTTTCTTTGTTGTGGTGTATTCTAACCGCGAATGAAAATTTTAATAATGCGGCATTAATTGAGCAAAGCCTGAACTATTACTCCAGAATTTCACCATTCCTTGGATATTCATTCATGATTCTTTCGGTCATTATTATTGCCCCTTTTGGTGAAGAACTATTGTGCCGAAGAATGATGATTGGAAGACTTCAGAAAGAATTTTCCATGCCGGTATCCATCCTGATCAGCGCATTAATCTTCGGTATTATTCACATTCAAGCCGGAGGCATTTTACTGGGATCAGGAACCTTTCTCATGGGGATAATCCTGGGATTCATTTATGTGAGCAGTGGAAGCAATTTTTCTTTGGCCGTGGGCGCTCATGCGATTGCGAATTGCACAGATTTTATCTTTGCCTTTCTTCCTCAATCCGCATATTTTTGTTGCAATTCTAATGCTTTTGTTCATGATTGTCAGTGGCGTGACTATTTACGGTCAATCAAAATTTTTATTATATTAAGTTTGCTTATAAAAAATTGAAAATGAGAGGGATCAATTGAAAACAACAATGTACTGGAGAATTCGAAAAAAGATTCTAGATTTGATTTTTAAAATTAAAAAAGTTGGTTTCATTGTTAATAACCGTAGACAGTCATCTAAGGAATATAGGTCATTTACCAAACTTCTCTTTGGTAGGTTTATTTCTGGTGCTACTAAGGGAATTATATTAGCATTTATTTTAGGCATCATTGATTGGATGCTTTTGGAATATGGCGTAATAAAGGTTATCGATAGCAATAATAGCAATATTTTGGCTGATATAATCATAGGAGAATTAGGCGTTGCTGGTGTTATTTTAGGATTATATTGTTCTAATATTTCAAGTGTATATTCTACCAGATATGCTAACGCTCCTGAAAAAATCGCAATTGCTTTTCAATATGATAGATTAACAGCTAAGTGCTTAAATGCCATTAGTAGTTTTATTATTTATGGAACAATTATACTTGTTAAATTATTAATGGGATATAACATTGGCTGGGTATCAGTGGGAGTGTTAATAATATGGTCAATACTTGTTGTGATTTCTTTTGGAATAGCAGGGAATAGAATTTATCAACTATCAGATGTGTTTAGAGTATCAGATGACGCACATATTCTTTTGGGAAGAGTTGTTACTAAATATCTTAAGCAAGAAATTTATGTTGCAGATGCTAATTATCAAAATCATTTTAAGAAGATTGCTTCAGATAAAATTGAGCTACTGAAAAATATTCAACAATATGGATGTAAGCTTGATTTAGTAGATAATTCTTCTATGCTTAATTTTATGTGTGTAAATCTTGAACTAATTGAACATTATTGGTTAATTAAAGTATACCTTCCGAAGGATTCATTTTGGTTTAGAAGAAAAGGTGTTTATCAACGGTGGCATAAAGCAAATGACACAGAAACCTCAATAGCACTAAGAACAGGAACAGCGCTAAGGCCAAAGGAAGAACCCGATCATTATTGGTTTGAAGATGAATTGATGTCGATAAACCATGCATGTGTTAACTACTTGATAAAAAAGAATGATTTTAGCACCTTATATAGTTATTTTGCTGTGTTCGAGTCAATTTGCAAATCGGCAATTAAACAAAAAGAAGCAAATTATTATATGGGAGAAATAGATTGGCTAAAAAATATTATTCAAAATTCAGCAAATAGTATTAAAGCGTATGAAAACATCGCTTTTGCAGGTATTGTTGAACATATTTCTCTTTTATATCTAGATATAATTTTAGAATCAAGCAAGTATTTTCAAAATCTTGATATTGATGAAATAAGCAAATCAGTAATAGAGGGAATTGACACTGGAAACTCTTACAATTCAATAAGGGAAATAAGAGGACGAGAATATATAGAAATTTATAAGAAGATATTAACTGAGGTTTATGCTGAAGGTCACCGTATCACTCCTGATTGGTTAATAAAACAATATGTAGCAAAAGAAGAATATGTTTATGTAAATTCATTATTTGATTTGGTTAAGGAAAGCATTGAACACTCGTATTCATTGAGTAGTCTTTTCTTTGAGAAAAGAATGTATTATGAAGCATGTATTATGCTTACAAGATTCTATGAATATGAGTCTAAGCTGTCAAATTTTTACCAATATGCAGATCGGGTAGAAAAAAATTTAAAAAAATATCACTTAGATTCTAAAGATAAATGGGATGGGAGCAGATTGGCTAGAGTGGATAAAAAATTTATTGATTGTAAAAAAGGACTTCCAGCTATGCTGATGCAATGCTCAAGTGCTTTCGCAATAAAGAATTGGGACAGGAGAGAAGAATATCCTGACTTTTTGGGCGAGAGTTATAATCACATTGCGGAAGACACCGTAGTAGCTATTGTTAATTCAGATAAAGAACAGTTTGAAAAGAATTTTAAGAATTTGACAAAGATAATGCTTTTATACCAAGAATATATCAGATCTGATTTTATTAAGAATAAGGATTTGTATAGGGTAGAATATGCATATTATATGTTCACATCTCCGATTGTTGAATGGGCACAAATTGGTGGTCTTGGTATATTGTGGGGTGAATTTTTTAAGGATCCTGAATGGAGTAACATTGTAAAAGAAGCCTCAGAAATAATACTTAGTAGCAAAGAAAATGGGGAGAGGTCAACAGATGTGGCAGCCCAGCTGATTGAATATGTATCACAAAGGGATAAATTCATGTTTGGTATAGGTGCCAGAGATATCTTAAAAACAAGCTGGAATCAATTTGTTGAAAATGCAATAAGAAAGTCTGCAAAAATAGAAAACAAATACGTAAAGTATAGGGAAGAAATAAAAACTGATAGTAAATTAATAAAAGCATTCTGTCCTAATTTTTTGGATATGGGGTTTTCAAGTGATCCTTCTGAAGTGTTTTGGGTTATTTGTGTGAATCCGCTACTTTCTGAGAAAAAAAGGTTTCATACTAGGGTTTCATGGGAGAAAAACTTTAATGAATAAGAATAGAAGAATAAAGAGAAAAATTGAGAAGATGTATAAACCTCCTATTAATAATATATATTCCCATAGATTTTATAGTGATTTATTCTACGGATACGAGTATTCTTTAAGCGAAGATAAAGTAAACAGCAGAGGATTCTATAAAATAACATCTAGTGATAATGAGATTGTGAAATTATTCAGAACTGGTACTTGTTATGATTTTTCATATGAGCTTGGTCAAACCATCGATAGGGTTCTTTATAGTATGGCTGTTTATGGAAAGGCGTATATTTTTATAAAGCCAAAATATATAGAAAAAATTGACGAAAAAGGAAATACTAATAAAATAATTAATGCTTTACATATTCGAGAGGTAAAAGGAATACCAAAGAAAAATGTATTTTACTGTAAAACTTCGAATGAAATTTCTGAATTTAATATCTGTGAAGGCACATTAATTACCTTTGACTTAAAAGAATTGGGATTTAAAAGAAAATATTTTAAGAAGCTTGTAAAACGGTTGGGTAAATATGATACAACAACTAGCTCACCAAAATTACTTAACGATGAACCAACATATGATTTTAACGTTCATATTGATAAAAACAGAAAAAAGTTTCTTAAAGAAGTGAGGGATGTGGGTTGGAGCTTTGGAAGTGATGGACTTTCAGATAGTTATATTTTGTACAAGGAAATACAGATGAAGCGATTCAAAATGAGAATGCTTCAATATGTACTTGAGAAAATCAACCAAGTGTTAGCAGAAGACGATATCGTTAATAAGGAATTTAAAATAGAAGCTTTGACTGAAAATATAGATTATGAAGATGCATGGGTAAAATTTCAAAGTGGAGAACTGACGGTTTCAGAGTTAAATAGTATTGTATGGAAATGAATGTCTATTTAGTATATCTCCACGTTTTTCGAAATTAAGACGCAAAATTTGATACAATTTAAGGTTGCCTGAGAAAAGGGTGTCGTTTTAGGAGGGGTGTCGGTTTTCGGTAAACCGGCGCATTTTTGTCTCAGGAGGAATGTAGATGCATCAGCTTACAAATAAACAGTACGAGGAATACCAGCGGCTGTGCCATGCTCGCGATCACGGGCAGATGCTGACGCCGGATGGCCTGCGGCTTGTGTGTGCCGGATATGATTATGATCCAGAGGCCATAGGAAAGCACATGCTGGAGACGCTGGCGAAGTTTCAGAGCGAAGAGAAAACATACAGATGAGGAGGATTCTGTGGACGATAATCAACTTGGTCGTAATATAAAGCATTTGAGAGAAATGCATACGGAGACATTGGAAGAGTTAGGTAATGTAATACATTGTGCTAAGTCAACAGTGAAGGGATATGAAAATGGCAGCAGAAAACCGGATCTTCAGACGTTGCAGATTATCGCGTCACATTATAATAAGCCGGTAGACGAACTGCTGCATACTGACTTAACCGGGCTCGGAGATCTATCTTTGGATTTGAATTTGAATTCCACATCCGGTATGGTTGATCTGTTGAATGTGATGGTACCTCTATACTGTTCTGATGCCGCTATGAAAAATGATAATTTTAGAAAAGGATATGAGCTCTCACAGCGTTTGCTGGACGGATTTGCAAAAGCAGAAATTCTTCCCGGAGGCATGATAGGCAGAATTTTTGAAGCGTATTTAAATGCCGCAGATGAGTCTGAAGAACCCGAAGCCTTTGCAAATATTATGTGGTGTATATTTGTTTGGTGGACGCAGATCTACGATACTAAACAGCTGATTTCTCTTCAGAATAAACAGCTATCCAAGAAGTTGACCTTCAAAGATTATATGAAATTACGAGACACGGAAAGCTCGGAAATCAAGGAAAAGAGAAAAAGTTTTGTTTCTGATTTTGAAGCCTTAATCACAGAAGTGTTAAAGGCTTTGAAAACAGACATTAAATGGTCAGAACTCGCCGATTATTATCTTGCCCTTCGGTATATAGTTGGCATGGTTGATACAGATTTGTCGAATGAGATGAATTCATCCGTAGGGATGCAGATGATGCTTTCGTTTATGACACTTGGAAACGATCTTGCATTTAGGTTTTGTGATACATGTCTATCAGCGTAATAAATCAGCCTCTATTGGTCAAATTGATCATAGGGGCTGATGTTCTCATATCGCGAACGCCGGTCGCTCGTGAGCCCATTATACTAAAGTCACAATAATCAATAACATCCGAAGGAGGTACTCTATCATGGATGAAGAAAAGAAAGGTTTTGTGGCTTGGGTGAAGGCTCATAAAAAAGAGCTGATCGTTGCCGGGATAAGTATCGGAGTAATACTCGCGGTCATTCTCGGCATCAAAAACAAAGATGCTCTCATGAAGTTGTGGGCTGACATGCAGGCGTCTATTAGGAAGTCGTCTGTACCGGTTAAAGAACTTACGGATACGGTGCCGGTAATTCAGATCGCCCCGATTCCCGAGGTCGATAAGTCTCCGGTAATCAGAATTGTAGATGTTAACAGGACTGCCCAATATCCGTTTGATGTAAGCGATCACATCCGGAACCTGCATCCGGGCTGGAAGGCATCAGCAGAAAAAATGGCGGAGGCAGAGAGACTTGGGATTATATTACAGCCGGGGCAGACCCTGGTCGACGATTATACGAAAGGAGGTGTGGCTGCATGAGTCGGTCTAACGAAGAGAAAGGCTTACTGGCGAAACTCGCAAGTGGTGTCTTGGATGGTATGGTAGGCGACGAAAGAGTCTATCGCGGATATAAGGACGTATATTGCGGCAAATACATCAAGGATGGAGAGCCAGTATCATATCGGCAGGGAGAGTCCACTCGTTTCTTTAACGGGAAAGAGAATGAACGGATTCCGGGCAAGCGGACGGAAGAACATTATGATACAGATGACCGTAAACTGGAGTTCCTTCAGAGGTACGGATGGCTTACAGACGATGACGACGTACGAAAATACAGTGCTAAATACAAGCCAAAGAAATAAGTAACGAAAAGAGCACCCCATCGCCGGTGAAGTCCAGTGGTG
>NZ_GL622359.1:1396922-1427608 GCF_000185505.1 Pseudoramibacter alactolyticus ATCC 23263
CCGCGAAGGGCTTTTTTAATTAATGACATGCCTAAGATCTCACATTGCTGAACATCTCTGTGATGCTGTGCCACAGGGTATCGATCACCGTATCCTTATCCTCGCTATCCGCACTGCTCTTCGATGTCGAGGACGGCGTTTTCTGCACGACCGTTTCCGTCTGATGCCGGTGCTGCCACCAGGCGCTGATGCTTCTGCGGTTGACGCCGGTATTCACACCCAAAAATCCCAGCCAGATAAACAGGAAATAGGCCGCAAAAAGCGCCGTGAGCAGAACGCGCCTGACTTTTCCAAAGTGCGGCACATGCCAGAGCAGATAAATCCCGAACGGCGGCAGCACCACCAGCATCAGCCAGGCAAACCACGGCCGGCACTTCAGGCGCTCCCATTTTTCCTGCAGGGTCTGGGGGGCTTCCTCATAAGCCGGCACCGCCTCTGCGAAACTGTCATCGCCGTATTGCCCTTCATCGGCCGGAGACACCTGCGGATCCGATATCGCATCGTCAAAATCCGCAGCCTGATCGGCATCGGGATCGGTATAGGGATCAAAGGTTCCGTCCGTCCCGAAAGGGGCTGCCTGCGGCGCCGCATTATTCAAACCTTCGTCAAAGCCCGCCTGGGGATGCAGCATCACGTCGGTCACACAGGCTTTGAACCATTGCAGCACCTCCCCCGATGTCGACTCGAGCCGCAAAAAAATCCGACCGGTCTCCTTCACCGATAAATCGATACAAATCTCGTCGGCGCCGTAATGTGCCGTAATCTGCGAACCGTTGTGATGGACGCGGATTTTCGTAAAATCCCCTTTTTTTAGGGCGTAAATGCTCCCGTCAAACCATTGGGTCATCTCGCCGGGAGCCGATAAATGTTCCTTCATTGGTTGACCTTCCCTTCCCGATTCATAAATCGACTATTGGCGCACATCATCGCACGGTCCATTAAAAGCCATCAATGTTTGCCCCGCGCCGGATCCATTCCGTCTGCCAATTGTCTGTAAAAATCATAGCTTTTGATGCGTCGCCCCACCTGTGCCGCGATATAAGCCTGGCCGAGCTTAAGCGCCTGTCGAACCACCGCCGCATCCCAGTCGCCGTGGCAGATGTCCCGGATGCTTTCGCCCATGAGTCGTTCCAGAGCCCGACGCAGATCCGCACTGAGCGCCTGATCGCCGGCACGGCGATAGGCCTCGGTCACCACACCGCCATCAGCAATCGAAAAAGCGGTCAGCGCCTCCCGTTCCCCGCTGCGCACGCAACGCGTGAGCACCGGCCCCAGGCCCTGCCGTCTTGTCAGTTTGAGCTGAAAGCCCACGGCAAGCGCCTCGTCGGATGCGGCCATATTTTCTGAAAGATAATACAAAATATGGGTGGCGGCCTTCAGCAATTCCGGGTCCCCTTGATAAAAGTCGAAGAAAACATCGAGGAGCTCCAGCAGGTAACTGCCCAGCGCCATTTTCATCACGTCCCCCCGCAGGGCATAAAAGGCTTCGATCAGCGTGACCTCGTTGATGTTGGCAAAATTTTTCCCCGGGTAATACACGAAATTCCCATAAGCAAAGAGCTGGGTCGCCACGCCGAGGCTGCCCTTGCGTCGCCTGGCCCCCTTGGCAATGGCCTTTTGCTTGCCCTCGGTCTCGGTGAACAAGGTCAGAATCTTGTCGTGATCCTGAAAGGGCTGTTCGCGAATCACCAGCGCCTTTGTTCGCACCAGCGCCATTTATTCGTGATACCCCAAATCCTTCAGATCCCGGCTGCTTTCCCGCCAGTCGGGCCGGATTTTGATCCACAGCTGCAGATTCACCGATTGTCCCAGGAAGGACTCGATATCCCGGCGGGCATCGCTACCGATAGCCTTGAGCATCGCGCCGCCCCTGCCGATGATGATGCCCTTGTGGCTTTTCTTTTCACAAAACACCGTCGCCTCGATGTCGACAATGGTCTTTTGATGCCTGGCCAGCCGGGGATGCATCTTGGTCACCTCCACCGCAATGCCGTGAGGAATTTCGTCGCGCAGACAATGGAGGGCCTTCTCGCGGATCATCTCGGCAACGACGAAGCGCTCGCTTTGGTCGATGATCATATCGCCCGGGAAATATTGCGGCCCTTCGGGCAGCACCGCCATCAACGCCGCCATCACTTCGCCGATGCCTTCGCCGCGCTTCGCCGAAACCGGCACAATGGTCCGCAGCCTGTCTTCGCCGCGGTAACGCGCCATGACGTCGAGCAACGCCGGCTTGCCCACCGTATCGATTTTATTGATGACAAGCACGACCGGCGCTTGGACTCTGGCCAAAAGCTTGCGGATATAGGCATCCTCCGGCCGCTCTTTTTTTGTCGGCTCCACCAGATAGAGCACTGCGTCCACGTCGGCCAGGGTGTCGCGGATGGTTTTTTTCATGTATTCGCCGAGCTTGGTCTTCGGCTTATGCACACCGGGCGTGTCTACAAACACCATCTGGCAGTCGGCATCCGTGTGGATGCAGCGAATGCTGTTGCGCGTGGTCTGCGGCCGCGCCGAAGTGATCACCATTTTCTCGCCCAAAATCGCGTTGAGCAGCGTCGACTTGCCCACATTGGGCCGGCCGATCAGCGCGATAAAGCCTGACTTGAAGGCCGGTTTTGATTGATCTGTTTCTGCCATGACATTCTCCTAAATGATTCCGAACAGCGCCGCCAGTTTGGGCACAAAGATCACACAGCCCACCGCAACGGAGACCAGCGCCATCAGTAGCACCGCCCCGGCGGCCGTGTCCTTGGCATGCTTGGCCAGCGTGAGATACTCTTCGGTATAAAGATCCACCAAGGTTTCCACTGCGGTATTAATAACCTCAAGAATGAGCACAAAGCCGATCACAATGATGAGTGCCAGCCACTCCGCCGCGGAAATATGCAGGGCAAACCCCAGAATGATCGCCAGCGTCCCCATCACCGAGTGAATCTTCATGTTGGGCTGGGTCCGCCAGACATAAAACACCCCTTCAAAGGCATAGCTGAAACTTCTTTTGAGCCGTGTCATCCGTTTCAAAATCTTCATTCCCCTGCCCTCAGTCGTCGTCCATAATCGCCTTTTCCCGGGCGCGCATGGCCTGCTTGTCATCCGGATCCATATGATCGTAACCCAGCAGATGCAGCACCGAGTGCACCGTAAGATAGCACATTTCCCGCTCAAAACCGGTGCCGTAAGTCTCGCCCTGTTCGGCCGCGCGCCGGGGATTAAGCACGATATCTCCCAGCAATATCGGCAGATCCGATGGTGCCGTCAGCGCCGCCATCCCCTCGGGAAATACCAGCATGGGGAAAGAGAGCACATCCGTTACCCGGTCGATGCCGCGGTAATTGGCGTTGAGCATGCGGATGGTCTCCGGGCTCACCAGGGTCAGCGAAACCTCCAGGATCAGCTTGTCGACAAGCACGTTCTCGCTCGCCAGCGTCTTTCGGATACAGGTCTGCATTTTCGCCCAAAGCGCCTCTGAAAGCACCTCGTCCGTCTGATTTTCAAATTGAATGGTCAGCATGTCCGTCCTCTTTTTTCGCCTCGCGTTTCGCGCGTCGGTCGGCCAGTTTTTTATCGTGTTTTTCGTAGGCTTCGATGATGCGCTGCACCAAACGATGGCGAACCACATCGTTGAAGCTGAATTCCACAAAGGCGATGCCCTTAATATTTTTAAGAATGCGCCGGGCTTCTTTAAGCCCCGAACGTTTTCCGCTGGGCAGATCGATCTGGGTGATGTCCCCGGTGACGAGCACCTTGGAACCTGTGCCAAAGCGCGTCAAGAACATCTTCATCTGCTCCGGCGTGGTGTTCTGGGCTTCATCGAGGATGATATAGGCGTTTTCGAGGGTGCGCCCGCGCATATAGGCCAAAGGCGCCACTTCAATCAGGCCCTTTTCCATATTGCGCTCAAAGGCTTCCGGCCCCATGATTTCAAACAGCGCGTCATAAAGCGGCCGAAGGTAGGGATCCACCTTATCCTGCAGATCGCCGGGCAAAAATCCGAGTTTTTCGCCGGCTTCCACCGCCGGCCGGGTGAGAATCAGGCGGTCCACCTCGCCGTTTTTAAAAGCGGTGATGGCCATGGCCATGGCGAGATAGGTTTTGCCCGTTCCCGCCGGCCCAATGCCAAAGACCATATCGTTTTGGCGAATGGCCTCGATGTAGCGGTGCTGCCCCAAGGTTTTGGCCCGGATCGGCTTGCCCCGGGTCGTGAAGCAAATGATGTCGTCCGACAGACTGCTGAACTGTTCTTCAATTCCCTTACGCTGCAGACCGATGATGTAATGGGTGGTGTCAGCGGAGATATCGCCGTCTTTTTGGATGACCTTCACCATCTCGTCCACCACCCGGGCGGCGGCGGCCACCGGAACGGCTTCCCCCGTCAGGATCACCGCCCCATCCGACGCGCCCATCCGCACGCCGAGGGCCTGCTCAATCTGTTTGGCGTTGGCATCGTATTTGCCGAAAAGCACCGGCATCACATCCGCATTATCGATTCGTATTTCTTGTTTGATTTTTTCCAAACCCTTCTCCTCATGAACTACTGATTATTATCGACCTGACCCAGGCTCTTCAAAATGCCATAACCGTCTGCACAATCGACGACCGCGAAACCGCCGAGGGGGATCTCAAAATGCCAGCCGGCCTCAGGCGGCAGGGCCAAAAGCGCCGTCAGCAAGCTGCGCGCCACCCCGCCGTGGGTAATGACGACGATGGATGCGTCGCCGCTTTCCCAAACGCGGTCTAAAAATTGCCGGGCCCGGCCCATCACATCATCGGCGCTTTCCCCGCACGGCAGGCGGTAATGGGAAAAATCCGCGAGCCACCGCTGCCAGATTGCCGGCGCCTTGGCTTCGGCTTCCTCGGCCGTCAAGCCGTCAAAAATCCCGAAATCCATTTCCCGCAAATGGTCGCAAACCGTCACCGGGCGGGCCAGCCGCGCCGAGGCCCGGTCGGCCGCCTGTCGGGTCCGCTGCCGGGGACTGGTGTAGATTCGATCGATTTTGCATTCGGCGTCCATCGCCGCAAGCCACTTCGCCATCGCCGCGCCGGTCGCCGCGCCGGCGGGCGTCAGCGGGGATTCGCTTTTGCCCAGATAGCGCCGTTCCACATTGCCCACGGTCTCGCCGTGGCGCATAATAATAACTCTCATGATCTTTTATTATAACGCAAGGGCGCCAAAAAACAAAGAGAAACCGATGCCATCGGGCTTCGGCTTCTCTTGGCTTGTTATCGCGTTTAATTTTTGCCGCCACGGCGGTTGCGGCGGCGATCCAGTTCGGAAAGAATCTTCTTGCGCAGGCGAATGCTGTCCGGTGTGACTTCCACCAGCTCGTCGTCTTCAATAAATTCAAGGGCTTCTTCCAGCGAGAAGATCTTCGGATCGATGAGCTTGAGCGCCTCGTCAGAGCCGGAAGCCCGGGTATTCGTCAGCTTCTTGTTCTTGATCGGATTGACCACCATGTCGTCGCTGCGGTTGTTGATCCCAATGATCATCCCCTCGTAAACCGCCGTGCCCGGCCCCACCATCAGGGTGCCGCGGTCGCTGAGATTAAACAGCGAATAGGCCATGGTTTCGCCGGCCACGCCGGAAATGAGCACGCCGTTCTGCCGGTTCGGGATCTCACCCATGTAACGTTCAAAACTGTCGAAGCGGCGCACCAGCGTCCCCTCGCCGTGGGTGTCGTTGATAAATTCGCTCTGGAAGCCGAGCAGACCGCGGGTCGGCACGCGGAAGGTCATATCCGTCCAGCCTTCTTCCGAGCTCATGGTGCTCATCAGTCCCTTGCGCTGATTGAGCTTGGCAATGACCGTCCCGGAATATTCATCCGGCACATTGATCACCACTTCTTCCACCGGCTCCATCTTGTGGCCGGATGCATCCGTTTCAAAAATAACCTCCGGCTTGGACACGGCCAGTTCATAGCCTTCCCGGCGCATGTTCTCAATCAGGATGGACAAATGCAGCTCACCCCGACCCGAAACCTTAAAGCCTTCCGTGGTATCCGGCAGGGCTTCCACCGTCATCCCGACGTTGACCTCCAGTTCCTTTTCGAGACGGGCCTTCAGATGGCGCGTCGTCACAAACTTGCCGACGCGGCCGGCGAAGGGCGAGGTGTTCACAAAGAAATTCATCGACAGGGTCGGCTTTTCGATGTCGATCATTTCCATGGGCTGCACCTGGTCGATTTCGCCGATGGTCTCCCCGATGGAGATGTCCGGAATCCCGGAAACCACCGCAATATCGCCGGCAACCGCGTGATCCACCGCCACCCGGGAAAGGCCTTTATATACAAAAATCTGATTCACCTTGACCTTTTCGAAGCCGCCGTCGCGCTTGGCCACTTCCAGCGCGTCCCCCTCGTGGATCGTGCCCGTGGAAATGCGGCCGATGCCCAGCCGGCCGATATAATCGTCATAGGCCAGCGTCGACACCTGCATCTGCAGCGGATCGAGGCTCGTGTCCTCCTGAATGCCCACGTGTTTGATGATGGTATCAAACAGCGGCGTCAGATCGGTATTGTCGTCGGCCATTTCGTATTTCGCGATCCCTTCCTTGGCGATCCCGTAAAGAATCGGGAAATCCAGCTGCTCATCGCTCGCGTGCAGCTCCACGAAAAGATCGAACACTTCGTCCACCACCTCTTCGGCGCGCTGGTCCTTTTTGTCGATCTTGTTGATGAAAAGAATCGGCCGCAGCCCTTGTTCCAGGGATTTGTTGAGCACGAAACGCGTCTGGGGCATGGGGCCTTCGCCGGCGTCCACCAGCAGAATCACCGTATCCACCGTCTTGAGGATGCGTTCCACCTCGGAGGAAAAATCGGCGTGGCCCGGGGTGTCGACGATATTGATTTTGATGTTGTCGTGCATCACCGAACAATTTTTGGAATAGATGGTGATCCCACGTTCCCGCTCGAGGTCGTCCGAGTCCATGATGCAGTCCACCACTTCCTGATTGTCGCGGAAAACGTGGCTCTGATTCAAAAATGCGTCGACCAGCGTCGACTTGCCGGCGTCGACATGGGCGATGACTGCGATGTTCATAATGGGGTTTTCTTGTTTCACTTGCTTCTCCTGCCTGTAGTTTGTATTTCTGCCCGCTGCCGGGCCAATCGTCTGTAACCCAATTATTTTATAGCAGATTTCATCAATTTACAAGTTCTTTCACATCATTTTCATCATTCTTATTCGGCGCCGTCCTTTTCTTTCGAACGGTTCCTTCGCCATCTTTTGTGTGGTCCAGCGTCACGGCGGCCATTCCCGCCGCCAAAACCCCGGCGATGAGCTTGGCCACAATCATCGGGATCACATCATCCGGCGCGTTGGCCGAGGCAAAAGCCATCTGCCCGGCGAGGCAATAAGCCCCCGGTGTTAAAAATGCGATCGCCACCACCTTGCCGCGGTCGTCCATTTCGCCCACCATTTTATAGGCGGGAATACTGTTGGCCAGCGAAGCCAATATCCCCGCCGCCGTTGCCTCGTTCACCCCCGTCCATCGTCCGATGCCATTCAACGGCTTTGACAAAATCCGCGTCAAAAACCGGATGAAGGGAAAGGCCCCGGCCAGGGTGACAGCAGTGCGCCCGACGATGATAAACTGCGGGCGGATGGAAGCCATCCCCGGGATGATCGCGATGCCGGTGAGCTCCCTAAAAATGGCGCAGGCCAGGGAAATCACCGAGATGCCCATGATCAACCGCGAAAAAGTCGCAAAGCCCTTGAGCAGAGTTCCGGGCCTGCGCCACAAGCCCAGGGCAAGCAGCGCGGCCAATAGGGTCGCCGGTCCCAGATTAACGAGAATTTTAGCCGGCGGGATACCGCCGATGAGCGCCCCAAAAAAGGTGCCGACGGGCATGGCAATCACCCCCAGCATCGTCCCCCGCGCCAAAAATGGGTGATGGCGTTTATGCACCAATACCAGGGAAAGTGGAATATTGTAAAGTACTGTCGCTCCGAGCATCGATCCCAGAATGATCCCCGACAGCGCCCAAATCTGTCGGTCGCCGGTCATGACTCTGGCCAGGGCATAGCCGCCCATGTCGATGGGCAGCACGGATCCGGCGCATATGGCCGGATCCGCGCCAATGGCTTTAAAAAGCGGCGTCACCACCAACGTAAGCCCCCGCCCGATCACCGGCGCAAGACACATGAACCCGATCATTGACGCGGCCAACGCTCCCATCATGCCCAAACCCTCGTCAAACGATTGACCATAACCGAAGTGATTATTCAAAAAAACCTTGTCGACGGCGCCCCAAAGCATAAAGCACGCCATGACAAAAAAGATGATCCGATTCGCTGCCATTGCCCCTCCATCTCCGTCACCGAAAAACGGCTTTAAACCGACTGCACATTTTAAAATAGCATATTCTCCCGCCATAGTCTGTGCCGCTTTTCTGATTTTTTTGACCATTTTGAATGGCCGGCGCATCAAAAAATCCGCTGCCTTCCGGCAGCGGATTTTTAAATTAGACGCGTCAGCGCTTCCCATTCACGCCTTTGATGGGACATCGGCCGAAACGGCCATATCCGAGGGCACTTGTGGCTTCGCATCAGCCAAGGCTTCTCCGGCGACCCCCAAACCGGCCACGAGATGCGACAACTCCGCCGGCATATAAATCTTCGTCGCCTGACCGTCGGCCATGTCCTTCAGGGCCTCGATGCTCTTGTATTTTAAGACCGGATCGGTGATTTTGACGTCGCGCAGCATCGCCAAACCGTCGGCTTTGGCCTGGGCCACCAAAAGCAGGGATTTCGCCTCCCCTTCAGCCAAAGCGATGCGGGCGTCCTTTTCGGCTTCGGCAGCGAGGATCTTTGCGCGTTTATCTCCTTCGGCTCGGGAGACCACCGCTTCCTGATGGGCCTGAGCTTCAAGCACGGTCTGGCGGCGCTCCCGTTCGGCGCGCATCTGCTTGGTCATAACTTCTTCGATTTCAGCCGGCGGCTGGATGTTTTTAATTTCAACCCGGGTCACCTTGATGCCCCAGGGATCGGTGGCTTCGTCCAGGATGGCCTGCATCTGTCCGTTGATGGCTTCCCGGCTGGTGAGGGTCTGGTCGAGTTCCATATCGCCGATGATGTTGCGCAGGGTGGTCGCCGAGAGATTTTGCAGACCGGCAATGGGATTCTCGATGCCATAGGTATACAGCTGGGAGTCGAACACCCGCATGAACACCACCGAGTCGATCTGCATCGTCACGTTGTCCTTGGTGATCACCGGCTGGGGCGGGAAGTCCAGCACCTGTTCCTTCAGCGATACCTTTCTGGCAATGCGTTCGATAAACGGCACCTTGATGTGGATGCCCGCGGTCCAAGTGCATTTGTATTTGCCCAGCCGCTCAATGACGTAGCTTTCCGCCTGGGGCACAATGCGCACATTGAGCACCACCAGAACAATAATCAGCGCGATCAAAATCAATAAAAACATAGGTTCTCCTTGTCAATTATATGGAATACAATGCCGACACACAGAAATAGTGTGCATACATGCATTTATTTTATACAAAGGATCGCCCTTCGGCAAGAATTCTTAAAAATTTTTATCAAAGGCGGCCGGTCAGGCCATACCTTCCTGCCAGACCCAAGTCTAACCTCGGATACTCCGCTTTACCTGGCGCTCCCTTACTTTAGGATCGCTTCCGCAGATACGCGGCCGTTTGGAAATGGACGCACCGCAACAGCGCTTCCGAGGTGCCGGTGAACAAAATCTCGCCGCCTCCCGGCTCCATATCGATGAATCCAGCTCGACCGGACGATCCGCTCCGGCCGATGTTTTACGATGACGATCGTCCGCAACCAATTTTCTGAGAAGGCTCAAGAGCATCCCCGCATCGCGACTGTGAAGTCCGGTGCTGGGCTCATCGAGAATGTAAATCCGGCCCTTCTTCTGAAGCTCGCCGGCGAGCTCGATGCGCTTTCTTCTTCTGGGGCACAATCAAAAAGAATCTGAATTCAGATTCCGATAGACTCCGATTTCGGATTCTTGTCAAGATTTTTATGCGCTTATCAACCATTTAGACGCTTTAACGCTTTCCCCCCTTCTTAAAATCTTGAAAATTTCGCTACCCTGATCGCGCGCTGCGCTTCAAACTCCCGCGCGCTGTGCGACGGGCCGCGGCTTCTTTTCATGATGATTTTCTCCAATATAAAAACCCCGAAACACATGAGTTTCGGGGCTTGTGATCCATGTGGTGGTTCTGTTCCGTTTAACGTTTCGAGAACTGCGGTGCACGGCGGGCTTTTTTAAGACCGTATTTCTTGCGTTCGACCATGCGGTCATCGCGGGTTAAGAAACCGGCCCGTTTCAGCTCCGGACGCAGGTTGTTATCCGCTTCGATCAGCGCGCGGGCAATGCCGTGGCGAATGGCACCGGCCTGACCGTTGAAGCCGCCGCCGTAAACATTGACAATCACATCAAAACTGTCCAGCGTGTTGGTCAGGTTCAGGGGCTGGCGCGCGATCATTTTCAGCGTTTCAAGACCAAAATAATCGTCAATATTGCGGCCGTTAATGACAAATTGACCGTCACCAGGCAGCAAACGCACTCTGGCTACGGACGTCTTTCTTCTACCAGTTCCAAAATATTGTACTTTAGCCATCTGTTAGTGTCCTCCCTGTGATTAAAATGCCAATGTTTCCGGCTGCTGCGCCGCGTGGGGATGATCCGCCCCGGCATAAACGCGAAGTTTGGTCATCACCTGAGCACCCAGCTTGTTGTGAGGAATCATGCCTTTAACCGCTTTATAAACGGCCAGTTCCGGTTTTTCCTGCATAAAGCGCCGATAGACAGTTTCCTTCAGACCACCCGGATGCCCGGAATAGGTTTTGTACAATTTCTGATCCAATTTCTTTCCGGTCAGGCAAACCTTGTCCGCATTGACAATAATGACAAAGTCGCCGCAGTCGACGTGGGGGGTGAAGTACGGTTTATTCTTGCCTCTAAGTACGGTTGCAACTTCGGTCGCCAGACGGCCCAGCACCATGTCCGTGGCGTCAACGACGTACCATTTGCGTTCTATTTCCTGAGATTTAGCCATTTTGGTGGCATATGCTTTCATCTCATGTCCTCCTCAAGTTTTTCTCGACTTTCGATCTTCGGTAAAAGTGGGAAAATTATCGAAGCCACACCCTGCACCTGGGGCTAACCGGCACAGTAAAGTCCGTTTAATATTGTAGTATAAAGGCGGAAGCTTTGCAAATAATTTTTTGAAATTTTCCATCGAAATGTGAAGCGGCTCTCATCGCTCCCATCAACCCGCTTTTTCCAAAATTAAAAGAACCCGCAGGTTCTTTTAATCGTTCTCCTCGCCGTAAGCCACCGCCTCCAGGGTCAGCCCCCGGGCCGGCGCCGTCGCTCCGGCGGCCGTTCGGCCCTTCGCCGCGAGGATGGCCGCCATCGACTCGGGATCCCGACGGCCGCTGCCCATCTCGACAAGGGTTCCGGCGATGATGCGCACCATATTGTAGAGAAAGCCCGTTCCGCAAAAAGTGAAGGTGATCATCCGGCCTTTCTGCTCAATCCCGATGGCGTCGATGCGGCGCACGGTGGTTTTGGCTCCGCTGCCCGAGGCCATAAAGGTTTTAAAATCGTGGGTACCGACGAGGACCGCCGCCCCCCGGCGCATCGCGTCCACATTCAGCGGAAAACGCACATGCCAGCAAAAATCATCCGTCAGCGGATCGGCCACCGGCGCAGCCCACACCCGATAACAATAGGTCTTTTCTTTAGCGCCGTAGCGGCTGTGAAAATCTGCGGGCACCTCAAAGCTTTTTTGGATGCGGATATCCCGGGGCAAATGGGCGTTAAGCGCCGGGGCAAAGCGATCCGCCGGCATGCGCACACGCGTTTTAAAATTGGCCCGCTGCCCCCGGGCGTGCACCCCGGCATCGGTGCGCCCGGCCCCATAAAGCGTCACCCGCTCGCCGGTCACCGCCGCGATAGCGTCCCCGATGGTTTCATCGATGCTCACAGCGTTTTGCTGGCGCTGCCACCCGGCATAACGCGTGCCCTTGTAGGCGATCACTAAGGCGATATTGCGCATGGCATCAATCAAAAGGGAAGGGCAGCGGCCAGGTGAGAAAACGCGAGGCGATGAGCAACCCGGTGAGCACGGCCAGCATCAGATAGGCGCAGACATCGACGCGGGTATAGGCCAGCTCGTACATCCGGGTGCGGCCGCCGCCGCGGTAACATCGAGCTTCCATGGCCGTGGCCAGTTCGTCCGCCCGGCGAAAGGCCGAGACAAACAGCGGCACCAGCACCGGGATCAATGCCTTGCCCCGGTCGATGATATTGCCGGTTTCAAAATCAGCCCCCCGGGCCTTCTGGGCTTTCATGATCTTGTCCGTCTCTTCCATCAGCGTCGGGATGAAGCGCAGCGCGATGGACATCATCATCGCCAGCTCGTGGGCAAAGCGTTTAAGCAGCGGCACCGCCTTCATGCAGGCCTCCATGCCGTCGGTCAGATCCATCGGCGCGGTGGCCAGAGTCATCACGCTGGTGCCGGCCACCAGCAAAATCAACCGGATCGCCATATAAACCGATACGCGAATTCCCTCCTGGGTAATATGCAGCGGCCCCCAGGTCACCACGGCGCGGCCCGGCGTCATAAACATATTGAGCACCAAGGTCAGCACGATGATGAAGATCAGCGGGCGCAGCCCTTTGGCCACATAACCGAAAGGGATTTTGGACAGGACGATGACGGCAAGGAGAAACGCCGCTGCCAGCGCGTAGCCGTAGAGGTTGTTCACCACGAAAAGCAGCACGATATAGGCCAAGGTAAAGAGGATTTTCGTCCGCGGATCCAGGCGGTGAATCACCGAATCCGCCGGATAGTACTGACCGAGGGTGATGTCCTTAAACATGGCGCTCACCTCCCAGCACGCGGCCAATCTCCGCCCGGGCGGCGGCCACCGTGAAAATATCCTCGTCAATTTCCGGGTATTTTTGTTTGAGGGCGCGCATCAGGTATTTCACCTGGGGTACGGCCAGACCGATGCGCTCAAGCGCTTCGACGTGTTTAAAAACCGCCGCCGGTGTGTCGTAATAAACCGCTTTGCCCCGGTGCATCACAAGAATCTTATCCGCGTAACGCCCGACGTCCTCCATGCTGTGGGACACGAGAATTACCGTATTGTGGGTCTCGTCGTGCAGCCGCGCAATCTGATCGAGAATTTCGTCCCGTCCCCGGGGATCGAGACCCGCCGTGGGCTCGTCCAGGATGAGCACCTCGGGCTGCATGGCCAGCACCCCGGCGATGGCCACCCGGCGCATCTGCCCGCCGGACAACTCAAAGGGGGATTTTTCCGCCACGGCATCATAGTCCAGGCCCACCATCTCGATGGCTCCGCGCACCCGCCGGGGAATTTCATCCTCGGGAATTTTAAGATTTTTAGGGCCAAAGGCCACATCTTTGGCCACGGTTTCCTCAAAGAGCTGATGCTCCGGATATTGGAAGACCAGTCCCACCGAATGGCGCAGCGCAATCAGATCCTTCTTATTCTGAGCAAAGACATCTTTATCGCCAAGATACACCGTGCCGGCTGTGGGCGTGAGCAGGCCGTTAAGATGCTGAATCAGCGTGGACTTGCCGGAGCCGGTGTGCCCGATGAGGGCAATAAAGGCCCCGCTGTCCAGGGTGACCGTCACATCGTCCAGGGCCTTAAAGGCAAAGGGCGATCCCTGGGCGTAAATATGTTCCAAATGTTCGATTTTTACCGACATAAAGCGTCCACCATTTCGTCAATTTTCAGCACATCCGCCGGCACATCAAAGCCGTCGGCCCGCAGGCCGTGAGCCAGCTCGGTCATCGGCGGCACGTCCAGACCGATTTTCTTGAGCCCTTCCACCCGGGCAAATACTTCCCGGGGCGGACCTTCCATGATCTTCTGGCCCTCGTCCATCACGATGATCCGATCCGCGTCCACCAATTCAGCCATGTAGTGGGTGATGTGCAGCACCGTCATGCCCTTTTCGCGGTTGAGCCGCCTGATGGTGCCCATCACCTCCTTGCGGCCGTTGGGGTCGAGCATGGCTGTCGGCTCGTCAAAGACGATGCACTCCGGCTCCATGGCGAGGATGCCGGCGATGGCGACGCGCTGCTTCTGCCCGCCGGACAGCTGATGAGGCTTCGCCCGGCGGTAGCCCCGCATGCCGACAATCCCCAGCACCTCGTCCACCTTTTGCCGGATCTGCTCCGAGGGGATGCCGAGATTTTCCATCCCGAAGGCCACATCGGTTTCTACCACAGAAGAAACCAGCTGATTATCCGGATTCTGGAACACCATCCCTGCCGACCGGCGAATATCCCAGATCTTTTTTTCATCCCGGGTGCTCATGCCCTTGATGCGCACGTCGCCGGCATCCGGCAGAATAATCGCGTTGAGCAACTTCGACAACGTCGACTTGCCCGAGCCGTTGTGGCCGATGATGCCGACAAACTCCCCGCGCTCGATGGCAAAAGAAACGTCGGTCAGCGCCACATGGGGCGCTTCTCCTTCCTCTGCCGGATAAGCGTAGCTCACGTGCGCCACCTCTATAATAGGATCGATTGATTGTTTTTCCATGCTTTGCTCCAAAAGAAATGATTGGCTTCTATTATATCGCATTATGGCCGTTCTGCACGGGATTTTACAAAAAAAGAAGCCGAACCCTTTGGTTCGGCTCCCTGATTGACTGTTTGGCTTAGACCAATTCGATGATCGCCACCTCCGCGGCGTCCCCGCGGCGGGGTCCCACTTTGTAAATGCGGGTGTATCCGCCCTGGCGTTCTTCATATTTCGGTGCGATTTCTTCAAAGAGGTGGGTCACCACATCCTCTTTGGTAATATATGCCAGCGCTTTTCTTCTGGCGTTCAAATCACCTTTTTTGCCCAAAGTCACCATTCTTTCCGCCATTCTTCTAACTTCCTTCGCACGGGTCAGCGTCGTTTCAATGCGGCCCTTTTCCAGAAGCGATGTGGTCAGATTTCTGAGCATGGCTTTTCTTTGCGCACTGGTGCGTCCTAATTTTCTATAACCAGCCATCTAATCTACTCCTTCGTTTTATCTTCCTGACTCAAAGACAAGCCCATTTCGGCCAGCTTGTGCTTGATTTCGTTCAGCGACTTGCGGCCAAGGTTGCGCACCTTCATCATGTCTTCTTCGGTCTTTTGCGTCAGTTTTTCTACTGTATCAATGTTTGCACGTCTAAGGCAGTTGCTGGAGCGCACGGAAAGTTCCAGCTCCTCGATGGACATTTCACGGATGCGTTCCCGCTCGGTTTCTTCCTTCTCGACGATGGTTTCCACCGAACCGGCTTCCTCCGTCAGATCGATAAACAGGCGCAGATGGTCGTTCATCACCTTAGCGGACAGAGACAGCGCTTCTTCCGGCGATGTGGTGCCGTCGGTCCAGATTTCGAGCGTCAGCTTGTCAAAATCCGTCACCTGCCCCACACGGGTATCTTCCACGCGGAAGATCACCTTGCGGATCGGTGAAAAGATGGAGTCCATCGGCAGGGTGCCAATGGGCATGCCATCGTACTTATTTTTTTCGGAAGGTCTGTAGCCTCTGCCGACTTCAAGCGCCATTTCCATGGTCAGTTCGGCATCGCCGGCCATCGTGCAGATATGCATGTCCGGATTGAGGATTTCCACCTCCGGCCCGGCGATGATGTCGCCGGCGGTGACTTCCCCCGCTCCTTTGGCCTCGATCCGCACGGTTTGCAGTTCGTCGGTGTGCATCACGGCACACAGGCCCTTAAGGTTGAGCAGAATCTCAATGACGTCTTCCTTGATGCCGGGAATCGTCGAGAATTCATGCAGCACCCCGTCGATCTTTACCGTGGTGATCGCCACCCCGGGCAGAGACGACAGCATGATGCGGCGCAAACTATTGCCCAAAGTTGTTCCGTAACCCCTTTCCAGAGGTTCGACCGTAAATTTTCCGTAGGTATTATCTTCAGATCTATCAACTAGCTTGATAAACGGTTTTTCAAATTCGATCATAAAATCGATACCCTCCTAAAATTAATCAATCTTCCACTACGCGAGGGTTAGCCATTCAAACAATACCCCGATCTTACTTCGAGTACAATTCGACGATAAGATGTTCGGCAATTTCAATGTCAATATCCTCACGGGAAGGTTTGCCAATGACTTTGCCACTGAGTTTTTCAAGATCTGCTTCCAGCCACGGAACGATGGCTCGATTTTCGGTCGATTCGACAACTTCTTTGAATTTAGCCGATTTTTTGCTCTTGTCTGCAACAGAGATCACATCACCGGCCTTTAACTGATAGGACGCGACGTTGACCTTCGCCCCATTGACAAGAAAATGGCCGTGCAGCACGAGCTGACGTGCTTCTTTGCGGGACTGTCCCATGCCCATGCGGTAAACCGCATTGTCCAGGCGGGTTTCCAGCAGTGCCAGGAGATTTTCCCCGGTGATGCCCTGCTGTTTTTCAGCCACGTCAAAATAATGCCTGAATTGTTTTTCAAGGACGCCATAAATACGTTTGACCTTCTGTTTTTCACGAAGCTGCAGACCGTATTCTGACAATTTCGCCCGGCGCTTCGGCGCGCCGCCCGGCGGTGTCGGCCGCTTGCCAAAGGCGCATTTGTCTTTGGCGTAGCATCTTTCACCTTTTAAATAAAGTTTCGTGCCTTCGCGTCTGCATTGACGGCAGGCTGCTTCTGTATATCTTGCCATAAATTCAAAACCTCCAATTAGACTCTTCTGCGTTTCGGCGGACGGCAACCGTTGTGCGGAATCGGTGTAACGTCGCGGATGACGGTGATCTCAAGACCTGCAGCCTGCAGTGCACGAATGGCTGCTTCGCGGCCGGATCCCGGGCCTTTAACGTTGACTTCAACGCTTCTCAGACCGTGTTCCATCGCGAGCTTGGCCGCCTGTTCACTGGCCATCTGAGCCGCAAACGGCGTGCTCTTCTTGGAGCCTCTGAATCCCATTTCGCCGGCGGATGCCCATGACAGCGCATTGCCGGCCGTATCGGTGATGGTGACAATTGTATTGTTAAAAGAAGACTGAATGTGGACCTGGCCGCGTTCAATATTCTTTTTGATCTTTCTTTTTTTAGATCTGACTGCTTTCTTAGCCAAAGTTCAACCTCCTTATTTCTTGCTGCGACCGACGGTTCTCTTCGGACCCTTGCGGGTTCTGGCGTTGGTTTTCGTCTTTTGACCGCGGACCGGCAGGCCGCGACGATGACGATAGCCGCGATAGGAGCCGATTTCAATCAGCCGCTTGATGTTGAGATTGACTTCTCTGCGAAGATCCCCTTCGACGGTGTACTTTTCGTCCAAAATGTTTCGCAGGCTATTAACTTCGTCTTCCGTTAAGTCTTTGCATCTGGTGTTCGGGTCGATTTTCAGTTCTGCTAAAATTTCCTTGGAAGTGCTTCTTCCAATACCGTAGATATAAGTCAAGCCGACTTCGACGCGCTTGTTGCGCGGCAAGTCAACCCCGGCAATTCTTGCCATAAATTGTACCTCCTAAAATCATGTACATGATGATCTGAGCTGCTGAAGTGACAGTCACAGCCCATGTCCGCCGGACTCCGAAAGATTAATCCGAGTTTCTTCGCATTAATCCGCAATCAGTCCGAACCTCATTTATAATAATCGGTGATTAATTGCCGCGGCCACCGCTTATTAACAAAAAATAAATGGACGGCTAAAACTCAGCCTTGTTTTTGTTTGTGCTTCGGATTTTCACAAATCACCATGACTTTGCCATGGCGTTTGATGACTTTGCATTTTTCGCAAATGGGTTTCACAGATGCTCTGACTTTCATTTTAAACTCCTTTGTTACGATCGGCCTTTGCCGCGCCAGACAATACGCCCCCGGTCGAGATCATAGGGGGAGAGTTCGAGGCTGACTTCATCTCCAGGCAGGATGCGGATGTAATTCATCCGAAGTTTACCGGAAATATGCGCTGTGACTTGATGTCCGTTTTCTAATTCAACTAAAAAAACCGTGTTCGGCAAAGCCTCGACAACTTTTCCTTTAACCTCAATAACATCTTTTTTCGCCACAGATTAAACCTCCTCTTTCTGATCCTCTGTGCTTTCGCCATTCCAGGGTGATAACCATCTTCGTATTTCGGCGTTTTGAATTTTCTGGCCGGACGTTAATCTAACTTGTATATCATACACGATCGACTGCGTTGGCGCAATATGTTTTATTTTTTCTTTTTCGGCCGGCTGATTTTCCGCGATGCTCCATCACTTAACAGCACATAGCCGTCATCGGGAATCCCAACGACGATCATAAACTGATTTTTATCGCGTCCGGCTTTGGATCTGACAACCTGCCCGATGACACAGCAACTCATGGATCACCTTAATCGACAAGCGTCAGAATTTCGGGTTCGCCGTCACCGGTAATGGTGATGGTGTTTTCATAATGGGCAGCGAGGGAATGGTCGTCGGTGACGACGGTCCAGTCGTTGTCGAGGGTATGCACGTCGTAGCCGCCGATGTTCACCATCGGCTCGATGGCCAGGCACATCCCCTTGACGAGCCTTGGCCCGTGTCCCGGTTTGCCATAGTTCGGAACCGGCGGATCCTCGTGCATTTCCCGGCCGATGCCATGACCGACGTAATCACGAACGACCGAGAAGCCGGCGGCTTCTGCATACAGCTGCACCGCATGCCCGATATCAGACAGCCGATTGCCGACATGCGCCTGGGCAATGCCTTTAAAGAAGGATTCCCGGGTCACATCGATGAGCTTTTGCGCTTCATCGGAAATCTGGCCGACGCCCCAGGTCCGCGCCGCGTCGCCGACATAACCGTCGAGGGTTGCGCCAAGATCGATGGCGATGATGTCACCTTCCTTTAGGGCATAATCGCCGGGGAAGCCGTGCACCACTTCGTCGTTAACCGACGCGCAGATCGCGTACGGAAACCCGCCGTAGCCCAAAAACGTCGGATATGCGCCGGCATCCCGAAAATATTTTTCGGCCATGTCGTTGAGCTGCATCGTGGTGACGCCCGGTTTGATCCTGTCGCGCAGCATGTTGTGGCATTCCCCCACCAGACGCCCGGCAGCTCGCATTTTTTTAATTTCGTTCGCACTTTTAATGCTGATCATGGTTTCACACTTTCTTGGTCTGTCAATTCTTTGATATGAAAAATCACATCGTTATGATGCTTGATCAATTTTTAAGAAAATGGCCCGGGTCACGTCGTCCATCGGCTGATCGCCGTCGATGTTCACAAGAATCTGTTTGCACTGATAATAATCGATCAGCGGCGCCGTTTCCAAATGGTAAACCGACAGGCGCGTGCGCACGGTCGCTTCGGAATCGTCCGGCCGCTGCACCAGCGTCTCGCCGTCATTGTCACAAACATTGCCTGTCTTCGGCGGATTGAAATGAACGTGATAGGACGCGCCGCACCTCGGGCACACCCGACGCCCGACCACCCGTTCCACGAGCTTGGATTCGGGCACCTCGATGTTCAGGGCGACGTCGAGCGGCTTGCCGATTTTTTGATTAAACGCGGAGAGCGCAGAGGCCTGGGCGACCGTTCTCGGAAAACCGTCGAGCAGGTAGCCGTCGGCACAATCGTCCTTTGTGATGCGGTCTTCAACCAGCGCGATGACAAGTTCGTCCGGCACCAATTTCCCCGCATCCATATAGGCTTTTGCTTTTTGCCCCAGTTCCGTATTATTTTTAATGTTATCTCTAAACAAATCCCCGGTTGAAATGTGTTCAATGCCGTATTTGGCGGCGATCTTCTTCGCCTGCGTTCCCTTGCCGGCACCTGGAGGGCCCAATAATACGATTCTCATTTTCTTTACGCTCCTATTCTCCATATCTTATTGAATTGTTTTGACTGCTTATTTCAAAAATCCCTGATAATTGCGCATGGTGAGCTGAGATTCCAGCTGTTTGACGGTTTCGAGGGCAACCCCGACGACGATAAGCAAACTCGTGCCGCCGAACTGCATGTTGACGCCGCCCATGAAATTGCCGACAATAATCGGAATAATCGCGATAATCGCCAGGAAGATCCCGCCGAACAGCGTCAGACGGTTCATGATCCGGGTGAAATAATCCACCGTCGGTTTCCCGGGGCGAATCCCCGGCACATAGCCGCCTTGTTTTTTGATATTGTCCGCGATATCGAAGGGATTAAAGGTTACCGCCGTATAAAAATAGGTGAAGGCCACCGTCAGAATGACATAAATCACCGTCGTGGTCGGCTGGCCCCAGGCGAAATACTTGGAGACCCATTGGCTGAATCCCGAATTCGGGAAGAAGTTAGCCAATGTCGCCGGCAGCAGTGTGAGCGAACTGGCAAAGATAATCGGGATGACCCCGGCCATGTTCACGCGCAGCGGAATATGGGTATTCTGTCCGCCGTACATTTTGCGGCCGACCACGCGCTTGGCGTACTGAATCGGAATTTTTCGCTGCCCTTCCGTCACCGCCACAACGGCAAAGGTCGCCGCGATGATAAAAATGACCAGCAAGATGAGCGAGACCGCATTCATGGTGCCATTCTGCACATACTGATAAATGCTGCCGACCGCATCGGGAATCCGAGAGACAATGCTGATGAAAATGATCAGCGAGACCCCGTTGCCGATGCCGATTTCCGTGATCTTTTCGCCGAGATACATCAGGAAAATCGTTCCCGCCGTGACGATGAGGACCACCGCAAAAATGGTGAACGCTGTTTTTTCTACTAAAAGATTCCGATAGGACAAACTCATCCCGAGCGCCTGAACAATCGCCAGGATGATTGTCAGATAGCGGGTGTATTGTGCGAGTTTCTTGCGGCCTTCTTCTCCTTCCTTTTGAAGCGCTTCAAGCGCCGGGATGGCAAAAGCCAGCAGGTTCATGATGATCGATGCGTTGATGTAGGGGGTGATCCCCATGGCAAAGATCGTGAAGTTTCCGAAGTTCCCGCCGGAAATGATGTTAAAAAGGCCGAAAATGCCGCCATCGTTGATCAAGGATGCCAGCTGCTGAGAATCGATGTAGGGCACGGGAATGAATGACCCGAGCCGATACACCAGAAGAAGGAGCAACGTCATCACAATTTTACGACGCAGCTCCGGGACGCTCCATGCATTCTTCAAAGTAGAAAGCATTAGATCACCTCAACCTTCCCTCCGCAGGCAAGTATTTTTTCTTCAGCAGATTTACTGATTTTATTCGCTTTAACCGTCAGGGCTTTGGTGAGTTCCCCTTCGCCCAGAATTTTAATGCCGGCCAGCTGTTTTCTGACAAAGCCGTATTCGAGCAGGAGTTCCGGCGTAACGACGGTATTTTCGTCAAAGGCGTTCAGATCGCCGACATTGACGATGGCAAATTCTTTCTTGAAATGATAGTTTGAAAAGCCGCGCTTCGGCAGGCGTCTGGACAGCGGCATCTGGCCGCCTTCAAACCCGAGGCGAACGCCGCCGCCGGAACGGGATTTCTGGCCGTCCTGGCCTCGTCCGGCGGTTTTCCCCTGACCGGTTGCGGTCCCGCGGCCCTTGCGCTTGGTGTTTCTTCTCGAGCCTTCCGCCGGGCTTAATGTATTTAATTTCATGCGAAACCTCCTACGCTTCTTCGACATCGACCATGAAGTCGACCTTGTGAATCATGCCGCGGATCTGCGGTGTGTCATCATGGATCACGGTGTGGCCGATCTTGCGCAGCCCCAGCGCTTTAACGGTTGCGCGCTGTCTTTGATTGCGGCCAATCAAGCTCTTTTTTAAAGTAATGTTTAACTTCTTAGCCATGATTCCCTCCTAACCCAGAATTTCTTCCGGTTTCTTGCCGCGTTTTGCCGCCACGGCTTCCACCGTGGTCAGACGGGCGAGACCTTCGATGGCTGCATTCACGACATTGGTCGGATTATTGGTCCCCAGGCATTTGGTTCGAATGTCTTTGATCCCCGCCAATTCGCAGACGGCGCGAACCGGACCGCCGGCAATCACACCGGTCCCTTCGCCGGCCGGCTTTAAAAGCACGCGGCCCGCGCCTTCGGCGCCGACGACCTGGTGCGGAATCGTGGTCCCGCGCAGGGGCACGCGAATCAGATTCTTCTTCGCCGCTTCAATCCCCTTGCGGATCGCGTCGGGAATTTCCACCGCCTTGCCGGAGCCCACGCCGACGAGTCCGTCGCCGTCGCCGACCACCACCAAACAGCTGAAACGCATGTTGCGGCCACCTTTGACGGTCTTGCTGACTCGGTTGATTTCTACGACTCTGTCCTGAAGTTCCAGACCAGTCGCGTCAATAAGATTTTTTTTCATTAACAGACCTCTTCCTTAGAATTTCAAGCCAGCTTCGCGAGCAGCTTCGGCCAATTCCTTGACTCTTCCCGTGTAGATATAGCCTCCGCGGTCGAAGACAACATCATTGATACCGGCATCCAGTGCCTTTTTGGCAACGGACGCACCGACGGCTTTTGCGGCAGCTTTATCGGAGCCGTGGCTGATGGCTTCTTTCACCTCTGCATCCAAAGTGGAGGAGGCGACAAGGGTGTTGCCCGCGACGTCGTCGATCACCTGGGCGTAGATGTGTTTGTTGCTTCGAAACACACAAAGACGCGGACGTTCCGCGGTTCCGGAGATTTTTCTGCGGACGCGTTTGTGTCTGCTCAGACGTACTTTATTTTTATCGATCTTTTTAATCATTGATGATCCTTTCTCTTACCTTTCGGATATGGCCTCAATCAGTTAAACCGATTAGCCGGTCTTCCCGACTTTACGTCTGATGTGTTCATCAGCGTACTTGATACCATGTCCCTTGTAAGGTTCAGGCGGTCTCTTCGCGCGGATATTGGCAGCATAAGCGCCGACGGCTTCCTTGCTGATCCCTCTGACAATCACTTTTGTCTGGCCGTCCATTGCGGTTTCAATGCCTTCGGGATCTTCCATTTCAACCGGATGGGAATAACCGAGGTTCATGATGAGCTTCTTGCCCTTCTTTTCGGCTCTCCAACCGACACCGCTGATTTCCAGCACTTTTTCAAATCCCTGGCTGACGCCTGTCACCATATTGGCGATCAAGGCTCTGGTCATGCCGTGGAGCGATTTGTGGAATTTACCTTCCGAGGGTCTTTCGACCTTCAGCTCACCGTCTTCGATCGACAGCTGCATATCCGGATGCATTTCCCGGGTTAAGGTGCCCTTCGGCCCCTTGACGGTCACAATCTGATCATCGATTTGGATATCGACGCCTTCGGGGATCACAACAGGAGCATTACCAACTCTTGACATCTTGCTTTCCTCCTTTACCAGACGTAGCAGACAACTTCGCCGCCAATGCCGGCTTTTCTCGCCGCTTTATCCGTGATGACGCCCTGGGACGTCGACATCACTGCCACGCCCAGACCATTTAAAACCTTCGGCACATCTTCCTTGCCGACATAAATACGCAGGCCCGGCTTGGAGATGCGTTTTAAACCAGCGATGACCTTGCTCTTATCTTCACCGTATTTCAGGGTGACTTTGATAATGCCCTGGTTGCCGTTGTCAATTTCTTCTGTCTTTTTGATATAGCCTTCATCCAACAGAATCTTCAAGATCGCTCTTTTTTCATTGGATGCTGGAATCTCAACAGTTTTATGACCTGCATTGTTTGCATTCCTGATTCTCGTGAGCATATCCGCGATCGGATCAGTCATTGACATGCTAAGTCCCTCCTTTTATTTGTAATTGCGAATTTTACCAGCTGGCTTTGCGGACACCAGGAATTTCGCCCTTATAGGCTAATTCTCGGAAGCAGATTCTGCAAATCCCGTATTTTCTCAGGTATGCGTGGGGTCTGCCGCAAATTCTGCAGCGATTGTATTCTCTGGTAGAATATTTTTGTTTACGCTGCTGTTTGACCTTCATCGATGTTTTTGCCATGAACGATTCTCCTATCTTTCAAAGGGCAAGCCAAGCTGTGCCAGTAATTCGTGGGCTTCTTCGTCTGTCTTGGCTGTCGTCACAAACATAATGTCCATCCCGCGGATCTGTTCGACCTGATCGTAATCAATCTCCGGGAAGATCAGCTGTTCTTTCACGCCGAAAGCGTAGTTGCCGCGGCCGTCGAAGGCGTTGTTGGACAAACCGTGAAAGTCTCGGACGCGGGGCAGCGCAATGTTGAAGAGCTTGTCGCAGAATTCATACATTCTGTCGCTGCGCAGGGTAACTTTGGCGCCGACGTTCTGGCCTTCGCGGACTTTGAAGTTCGCGACGGATTTCTTCGCCTTGAGCACGATCGGCTTCTGACCGGTGATCGTCGCCAGATCGGCTACGGCCGCATCGAGCAGCTTCGCGTTGTCCTTGCAGTCGCCGAGGCCCATGTTGACAACAACTTTGACGAGCTTCGGAACATCCATGATGTTGCTATACTGAAATTTTTCCTTAAGAGCCGGAACAGCTTCGTTCAAGTATTTATCTTTCATTCTTGTCATGGTCAGTTCCTCTCTTAATCAAGCACCGTGCCGGTCTTCTTGCAGTAACGGACCTTCTTGCCGTCTTCCGTCACTTTGATCCCGGTGCGAACGCCGCGGCCAAGTTCTTCGGAATAGAGCAAAACGTTCGACGCATCAATAAAGCCTTCCTGCTTCACAATGCCGCCCTGCTGCATGGCCTGTGTCGGTTTTTTATGTTTGGTCTGGATGTTGACCCCTTCCACCTTCACGCGGCGCTTTTCGAGGTCCACAGCCAAAACTTTTCCGGTTTTCCCCAGATCCTTCCCGGAGATCACCTGAACGGTATCGCCTGTCTTGACATGTAATTTTCTTGCCATCTGGAATCCTCCCTTATAACACTTCAGGAGCCAAAGACACGATTCTCATGTACTTTTTGTCTCTTAACTCTCTGGCGACAGGCCCGAAGATGCGGGTTCCCTTCGGGTTCTTGTCATCGTTGATCAGAACGGCGGCGTTCTGATCGAACTTGATATAGCTGCCGTCGTTTCTACGGACGCCGCGCACCGTGCGCACGACCACCGCTTTGACCACGTCGCCTTTTTTCACGTCGCCGCCCGGCGCTGCGCTTTTAACAGAAGCGACGATCACGTCGCCGATATTGGCGTAGCGTCTGCCGGAACCGCCGAGCACCCGGATACACAAAAGTTCCTTTGCCCCAGTGTTATCAGCGACTTTTAATCTTGTTTCCTGCTGGATCATCTCTGATGCCTCCTGTGACAAATTATAATGCTTTTTCGACGATTTCGACGACGCGCCAGTTTTTGTCCTTGGACAGTTTTCTGGTTTCCATGCAGCGAACGGTATCGCCGACATGGCATTCGTTGTTTTCGTCGTGGGCTTTAAATGTAACGGTATCTTTCACGCGTTTTTTGTACAGCGGGTGTTTCTTGAACGTTTCGATGGCGACGACAATCGTTTTGTCCATCTTATCGCTCACCACTTTGCCGACGCGCGTTTTTCTTTCATTACGTTCCATCAGCTATCCTTCCTTCCTATGCCTGTTTTGCAGCCATCTGACGTTCTGTAAGGATGGTCTGGATGCGGGCATACGTTCTCTTGACTTCGCGAATCCGCATCGGATTTTCGAGCTGACCGGTCGCATTCTGGAATCTCAGATTGAAGAGTTCTTCTTTCAGGTCACCCAGTTTTGTCTTCAGTTCAGCGTCATTGAGATTTCTCAATTCGGTTAATTGTTTACTCATGCCTGTTCACCTTCCTGGTCGGCCTTCTTGACAATCTTTGTCTTGATCGGCAGTTTATGCTGAGCCAGACGCAAAGCTTCTCTGGCCATTTCTTCCGAGATGCCGCCGATTTCAAACATGACGCGGCCCGGCTTGACCACGGCCACCCAGTATTCCGGGGAACCTTTCCCTTTACCCATTCGGGTTTCGGCCGGCTGAGCAGTGACCGGTTTATCCGGGAAAATCTTGATCCAGACCTGGCCGCCGCGGCGGATATAACGGGTCATGGCGACACGGGCCGCTTCGATCTGGTTGGAGGTGATCCAGGCCGGTTCGAGCGCCTGAATCCCGAATTCACCGTAAGTGATGGTGTTGCCGCGGGTAGCTTTCCCCTTCATGCGGCCTCTATGTTGTTTTCTGCGTTTCACACGCTTTGGCATTAACATGATTTAACATCCTCCTTTACGCTTCGGGCTGGGCGGATTTGCGACGGCCGCTGTTTTTCTTGCCGCGGCTGCTATCTGCCTTGGCGGCGTCCGCCAGCACGTCTTCGCGCCCGGTCAGGATTTCGCCTTTGTTCACCCATACTTTAACGCCCAGTTTGCCGTAGGTGGTGTCCGCTTCGGCAAAACCGTAGGAAATATCCGCGCGCAGCGTCTGCATCGGCACATTCCCCTGGGCGTAGCCTTCTTTACGCGCAATTTCAGCTCCGTTCAAACGGCCGGAGACCAACGTTTTGATTCCCTTGGCGCCAGCGCGCATCGTGCGCTGCATGGCCTGCTTCATTGCGCGGCGGAAGGAAATTCTTCTTTCCAGCTGACCGGCGATGTTTTCAGCGATGAGCTGCGCATCCATATCGATGTTTTTGACTTCGACGATGTTGATGAAGACGGTCTTCTTGATCATCTTTTCGAGTTCCGCTTTGAGGGCGTCGATGCCGGCGCCGCCGCGGCCGATGATCATGCCCGGTTTGGCTGTGTAAATGTGAATTCTCACTTTATTGCCGAAACGTTCGATGACAATTTTTGAAATCCCGGCTTGGAACTGGCTGGTCTTGATGTACTGACGCAGCTTATTGTCTTCAATCAGATTATCGGCAAAGTTTTTATCATTCGCGTACCATTTCGCATTCCAGTCCTTGATGACCCCAACGCGAAAACCGAACGCATTCACTTTCTGACCCAAATTTATTTACCCCCTATGATTATTCGTTAGCATCGGATTCTTTCAGGACGACGGTGAGAACGGACGTTCTCTTTTTGATCGGAAAAGCACGGCCCTGGGGACCGGCTTTCCAACGCTTGAGCGTCGGGCCCTGATTGGCTGAAATCTGATGGATATACAGGGTATCTGTATTCATGTTGTGATTGTTTTCCGCGTTGGCATAGGCAGAGAGCACCACCTTTTCGATCATGCGGGCTGCCTTGTTAGGGGTCAGCTGCAGAACCGATAAAGCTTCTCCGACGCTTTTGCCGCGAATGGCATCGGCGACGAGCTTGGCCTTTCTGGACGAAACGCGGACGTATTTCGCTGTTGCTTTAGCTTCCATGTTTTTCCTCCTTCAGGCTTAGAACGCGCCGGTTTTCTTTTCGCCGGCATGCCCTCTGAATGTGCGGGTCGGAGCGAATTCGCCAAGTTTATGGCCTACCATGTCTTCGGTGCAGTAAACCGGCACGTGCTTGCGGCCGTCGTGGACGGCGATGGTGTGTCCGACGAACTGCGGGAAAATGGTGGAAGAACGCGACCAGGTCTTAACAACTTTCTTTTCGCCCTTTTCGTTCATTTCTTCTACTCTTCTAAGCAGTCTTTCTTCGACGAAAGGCCCCTTCTTTAAAGATCGACTCATTGATAAACCTCCTAATTACTTGGCGTTGCGGCGTCTGACAATGTATTTGTCAGAATCTTTTTTCTTCTTGCGCGTCTTGTAGCCAAGAGCCGGTTTGCCCCAGGGGGTAACAGGTCCCGGACGGCCAACCGGCGCACGACCTTCCCCACCGCCGTGCGGGTGGTCGTTCGGGTTCATAACCGAGCCGCGAACCGTCGGACGGATCCCCATGTGGCGTTTGCGGCCTGCTTTCCCGATGCGGACATTCTGGTGATCCAGGTTGCCGACGACGCCGATGGTGGCGCGGCATTCCAAACGGACCATGCGCATTTCCCCGGAGGGCAGCCGCAGAGTCGCGTAGTTATTTTCCTTGGCCATCAGCTGAGCGGAAGAGCCCGCCGAGCGCGCCATCTGACCGCCTTTGCCCGCCTTGAGTTCGATGTTGTGCACCATGGTCCCAACCGGGATATTGGCCAGGGGCAGGCAGTTGCCCACCACGATATCGGCATCGGCGCCGGAAACGACCGTCTGGCCGACCTTCAGGTTGAGCGGTGCCAGAATATAGCGCTTTTCGCCGTCTGCATAATGCAGCAGCGCGATGTTGGCCGAACGGTTCGGATCGTATTCGATCCCGGCAACCTTCGCCGGCACACCGTCCTTGCTGCGCTTGAAATCGATGATTCTGTACTTGCGTTTGGCGCCGCCGCCCTGATGGCGAACGGTGATTCGGCCGTACACATTGCGGCCGGCCTTTTTCTTCAGCGGAGCCAGCAGCGATCTTTCCGGCTCCTGTTTGGTGACTTCTTCATAGGTGTTGACGGACATGTTTCTGCGTCCGGGAGAAGTCGGTCTGTATTTTTTAATCCCCATTATTCGCAAACCTTCCTTTCATTTTGCTTATCGGGCGATGATTAAACTCCTTCGAAAAATTCGATGGTCTTGCTGTCTTCCGTCAGCTTGACGATGGCCTTCTTCCAGTCGGAAGTTCTGCCGACGGTGTAGCCCCGTCTTTTCATCTTGCCTTTTATGTTCATGGTGGTCACTTTCGCAACCGTCACATCAAAGATTTCTTCGACGGCGTTTTTAATTTCAATTTTATTGGCGTCCTTGGCAACTCTGAAGGTATATTTCTTCTGTTCGGTGTTGTCCATGCTCTTTTCGGAGATGATCGGACGAATGATGATATCGCGAGGATCCTTCATTATGCATATACCTCCTCAATCTTCGCCAGCGCGTCTTTGGTGAGCACCAGCACGTCGTATTTCAGCATGTCGTAAACGTTGAGTTCAGCGACGGTGGTCGCCCGGGTCTTCGGGATATTGCGGGCGGACAGATAAACGTTGTCGACTTTTTCCGGCGTGACCACCAGCGCCTTGCCGGCGTCAATTGCAGCGAGCGCGGCAATCATGTCCTTGGTTTTCGGCGCGTCGAAGTTCAGCGCGTCGACGACGCGGAGTTCTTTGTCGGCAAATTTCGCCGAGAAGACGGAACGCATCGCGAGATTGCGGACTTTCTTATTGACCTTTTTGCTGAAGTCTCTGGCTTTCGGCGCGAAAATGACACCGCCGCCGATCCACAGGGGTGAACGGCTGGAACCGGCGCGGGCGCGGCCTGTGCCCTTCTGGCGCCACGGTTTTCTGCCGCCGCCGCGGACTTCGGATCTGGTCTTGGTGCCTTTGGTTCCCTGGCGTTTATTGGCCAATTGTGCGACGACAACCTGATGAACCACCGGTTCGTTCGGTTCGATTCCGAAAACGCGGTCGCTCAGTTCTGCGCTGTCGACGACATTTCCCTTCATATCTAAAATATCGATTTTTGGCATTTGACTTCCTCCTTGCGTTATTCGGCAGCTTTCACACTGCTTTTGACGGAAACCACGCCACCTCTCGGTCCCGGGACAGCACCTTTGATGAGCAGAAGATTGTTTTCCGCGTCCACCTGAATGATTTCGAGGTTCAAGGCTGTGACGTTTTTATTCCCCATCTGCCCGGCGAGGTGTTTGCCCTTGGGCACGCGGGCCGGATAAGCCGATGCGCCCATGGAACCGGCGCTGCGGTGATATTTCGATCCGTGCGCCATGGGACCTCTTTGCTGGCCCCAGCGCTTGATGGCCCCGGCGTAGCCTTTTCCTTTGGACTTGCCCGAAACATCAACCTTGTCGCCCGCTTCGAAAACGTCCGCTTTAATTTTCTGGCCGGCTTCCAGCGACGCGCAGTCGTCCAGTCTGAATTCGCGCAGCGTCCGGGCGTAATCCACCCCGTATTTGTCAAAATGACCTTTCACCGGTTTAACGACATTTTTTTCTTTAATGTCGCCATAAGCCAACTGCACCGCTTCGTAGCCATCGTTTTCAAGGGTTTTCTTCTGCACCACCGTGCAGGGTCCTGCCTGAACAACGGTGACCGGCACGACGGTTCCATCTTCCTGGAAGATCTGCGTCATACCGATTTTCTTACCGATAATTGCTTTTTTCATTTTTCCTCCTGATTATTGGATCGCCCTTGCGATCATAATACTTTGGCCGACAATCTTTTAAAGCTTAATTTCGATATCGACGCCGGAAGGCAGATTGAGGCGCATCAGCGCATCGACTGTTTTCGGGGTCGGTTCGAGGATGTCGATCAGACGCTTGTGGGTTCTGATTTCAAACTGTTCCCTGGAATCCTTATATTTGTGAACGGCGCGGAGAATCGTGACGACTTCTTTGTCTGTCGGCAGCGGAATCGGCCCGGAAACAGCGGCGCCGGTGCGCTTTACCGTTTCGACAATGCGCTGTGCGGATTGATCCAGCAATTTGTGATCGAAAGCTTTTAACCGAATTCTAATTTTTTGTTTGCTCATACCTTTAACAAACCTCCTGAAGTTTTTAAGGTGCTGTGCTTCTCGCCCTTCCACCCTTCCGGGTGTTCACAGAGACTGTCCGAAAAAAACCGGGCTCGCGCCCTTTTTTCGCTCTGCTCAGACGATAATCGCCCGATTCTAAGATCGTGACATACTCCTCAGAAGTGACCTGAATTAGTAACAGCAACTTTCCGATTCATCGCAGACAGCCAACCTTGATTAGTATAATGGAATTCCTCTCGGCACGCAAGTTTTTTTTGATAAATTCTCAAAATATTTTCATTTTTCTTTCAAACTGTTTTCATCGCTGGACCGCTTAAGTTTTTATTCAGTTTTTTTGACGGCTCTCTCTGACGACTTTTACTTTTCCGCTATTCGTGCATCCGCACATCGAATATCTCTTCTCCTG
>NZ_GL622359.1:1428635-1442887 GCF_000185505.1 Pseudoramibacter alactolyticus ATCC 23263
TGTGGTTCCTTTCAATATTTTTCAGTATCAAATCAAGGCGGGTTTGAAATCATTTGAAATCAAACGCTGCGCTGTGATTGCAGCCGGACGGGCCGAAGCCTGACCGGCCGATTTTATCTGTCGATTATTTCTTGCCGTCGGCGATTTCTTCGGCGATGGATTTCGGCACCGCTTCGTAGTGTGAGAACTGCATGGTGTAGATCCCGCGGCCCTGGGTTTTACTCCTCAAAGATGTGGCATAGCCGAACATTTCGGCCAGCGGCACCACACCCTTGATGGACTGCGTCCCATTGGCGCGGGCTTCCATCCCTTCAACACGGCCGCGGCGGGAGTTGATATCCCCCATGACGTCGCCCATGTATTCTTCTGGAACGAGCACTTCCAGTTTTTCCATCGGTTCCATGATGACCGGAGCCGCTTTGCGCATCCCGTTTTTAAACGCCATGGAGCCGGCGACCTTAAAGGCCATTTCGGAAGAGTCCACTTCGTGATAAGAACCGTCGTAAACCGTCGCCTTGACATCGATAACCGGATAACCGGCAACGACCCCATTCTGCATGGCTTCGGCAATCCCGTTTTCGATCGGTCCGATGAATTCCTTCGGGATGGCTCCGCCGACAACCTTGTTTTCAAAGACAAAGCCTTCGCCGGATTCCAGCGGTTCCAAGGTGATCAGGCAGTGCCCGTATTGGCCGCGGCCGCCGGACTGCCGGGCAAATTTCCCTTCGGCGTCCACTTTCTTGGTGATCGCTTCTTTATAAGCCACCTGGGGCTTGCCGATGTTGGCTTCCACCTTAAATTCACGAAGCATGCGGTCGATGATGATATCCAGATGCAGTTCGCCCATCCCGGAAATAATGGTCTGGCCGGTTTCTTCATCAGTATGGGTCTGGAAGGTCGGATCTTCTTCCGCCAGCTTCATCAGCGCGACGGTCATCTTTTCCTGACCGGCTTTGGTTTTGGGTTCAACAGCAACAGAGATAACCGGATCTGGGAATTCCATCGATTCGAGAATGATCGGATGATCCGGATCGCACAGAGTATCGCCGGTGGCCGTGTCCTTCAGTCCGACGGCGGCAACAATGTCCCCGGTATAAACTTCGGTGATTTCCGCTCGGTGATTGGCGTGCATCTGCAGGATGCGGCCCAGGCGTTCACGTTTTCCCTTGGATGTGTTGAGCACGTAGGAGCCGGCTTCTGCCTTCCCGGAGTACACACGCATAAAGGCGAGCTTCCCAACATAGGGGTCTGTCATGATCTTAAATGCCAAAGCAGAGAACGGTGCATCGTCGGAGGCCACCCGTTCGTCGTCTTCTTCCGTATCCGGGTTAACCCCCTTGATGGCTGGAATGTCCACCGGCGAAGGCATGTAGTCGACGATGGCGTCGACGAGCATCTGCACCCCTTTGTTCTTATAGGAAGATCCGCAGGTCACGGCAACGAGTTTCAGTTCAACCGTCCCTTTGCGGATGGCCGCTTTGATTTCTTCTTCGGAAATTTCCTGACCGTCCAGGTATTTTTCCATCAGATTGTCGTCGACTTCAGCCAGCTGTTCGAGCATCTTTTCGTGATATTCTTCGGCTTTGTCCCGCATCTCCGCCGGAATATCGGTCATTTCAAATTCAGTGCCTTCTTCGTTTTTATACACTTCGGCCTTCATTTTGATCAGATCGATAATACCGACGAATCCGTGTTCGGCGCCGATCGGCAGCTGAATGCAAACCGGATTGGTTCCCAGGCGATCCACCAGGGTATCCACCGACATATAAAAGTCGGCGCCGGTCACATCCATTTTGTTGATGTAAACCATTCTCGGAACATGGTATTCCTCGGCCTGACGCCACACGGTTTCGGACTGCGGTTCAACACCGGCTTTGGCGTCGAACACAGCAACCGCCCCGTCCAGAACCCTCAGGGAGCGTTCTACTTCAACGGTGAAGTCGACGTGACCGGGGGTATCGATGATGTTGATGCGATTGCCCTTCCAGTAACAGGTCGTCGCCGCTGATGTGATGGTGATCCCTCTTTCCTGTTCCTGTTCCATCCAGTCCATCTGGGAAGCCCCATCGTGGGTTTCGCCGATTTTGTGGATTTTACCGGAATAGTAGAGAATTCTTTCGGTCGTCGTGGTCTTACCGGCATCGATATGCGCCATGATCCCGATGTTCCGAGTGTTTTCCAAACTATATTCTCTAGCCACAATTTCTCCTTATTTGGTTTGCGCTTTTCGCAATTACCATCTGAAATGAGCAAAAGCCTTATTGGCTTCAGCCATTGCATGCATGGTTTCTTTACGTTTGACGGCGCCGCCGGCGTTGTTGCAGGCGTCCATAATTTCACCCGCCAGGCGTTCAACCATCGTTCTCTCGGAACGTTCGCGCGCAAACGCAACAAGCCATCTCAAAGCCAGAGCTTGCTTGCGGTCGGCACGGATTTCAATCGGCACCTGATAGGTGGCCCCGCCGACACGTCTCGCTTTAACTTCCAATACCGGGGTGATATTGGCCAAAGCTTCCTGAAAAGCTTCCAAAGCTTCTTTTCCCGTTTTTTCTGCCACGGTCTCAAACGCACCGTAAACAATGCGCTGAGCGACCCCTTTCTTACCGTCCAGCATGACGTTGTTGATGAGCTTCGTCACCACCACGTTGTGGTAAATCGGATCCGGCAGTACTTCCCTTTTAGGAACTGGTCCTTTTCTAGGCACTTGCTTCCCTCCTTAACAAAATTCAGATTTCATCGGTACTCGACATCCAATGTCGTCGTGCTATCGTCTTATCTCAAAAATTCAAGCCGACTCGTCGACTCAAATTGATTGCATTAAGATCAATAATCGGCCAATCCGCATCTCTATCAAGACGCGGCAGCTGACGGCGCATTCGCGCCCGATGCACTACTTTTTGGGCTTCTTGGCCCCGTACTTGGATCGAGCTTGCTTGCGGTCTTCGACACCGGCGGTATCGAGGGCGCCGCGGATAATCTTGTAACGCACACCAGGCAGGTCTTTAACACGGCCGCCCTTGACGAGAACAATCGAGTGCTCCTGCAGGTTATGACCGATGCCCGGAATATAGGCGGTTACTTCCATACCGTTGACGAGCTTTACTCTGGCGATTTTACGCAGAGCCGAGTTCGGCTTCTTCGGTGTGGCGGTACGAACTGCCGTGCAAACGCCACGCTTCTGAGGGTTTTGTTTCAGAGCCGGGGTTTTGGTTTTCAGTTCAGCGGTTTTTCTACCTTGTTTAACAAGCTGATTAATAGTAGGCATTCTGTGCTGCACCTCCTCTTTAAATTTTTTATTAAAAACCGAGAAGCCGGCCTTTCGGCAGGCTTCGGGATTTAATACGCATTGTTTTAGTGATCTTCGGATGGCGATAGTTCTGCGGCTTTTACAAACCCAACGACGGCCGCGGGCCGTTCAATGCCGCAGGCCCGTCCCAGATCTTTTTTCGATCCGGCCGTAACGCAAGGCACATTCGCCGCCGCGCAGGCTTCTTTCACCTGAAGGGCGATCCCTTCGTCACAGTCGCGGGATAGGACCACCCGGTCCATCTCGCCGCTCGCCAGTTTTTTCAGCGTCTGTTTCATGCCGACCACCTTGGGGGCGGCCGTAAAACTTTCCGCGCTTAATCCAAATTGATTCATGCGTTACCTCTGCACGCTCTGTTCTGCCAGAGCACACTTGTTCATTTTACTTTGTTTCTTTAATAAAGTCAAACTTTTTTTGACTTACCCCAGCAGATCGTCGTCTCCGGACGATTCATCGGGCGCCTCGCCGTCCGGCTGCGATTCGTCGTCATCCGTCAGAAAATCCATATCGAACATGTCAAAGGCCTTCGAAAGTTCCGGATTTTCTTCGGCATCCTTGTCGACGGCCGCCCGTTCTTCCTCGACGGTCTTGGCAAGGATATTGTCGTCGTCCATAAAGACGTCAAGGTCTTCCCCGTCGCCGCCGACAAAATCGTCAATCACCGCTTCGCCGGCCAACTCCTGGGCTTCGTATTCGGCATCTTCCGCCGCATAATCTTCGGCTTCATATTCGATGTCGACGCCGCGGTAAGTGCCGACCCCTGTCCCGGCGGGAATCAGCTGCCCGATAATCACATTTTCCTTCAGGCCCATCAGCGGATCCTTCTTAGCCTTGATGGCCGCATCGGTGAGCACCCGGGTGGTTTCCTGGAAGGATGCGGCCGACAGGAAGGAATCGGTGGCCAACGCCGCCTTTGTGATCCCCATCAGGTCCCGGGAGAAGGTCGCGGGCTTAAGCCCCGCGTCGTAGGCCCTTTCATTGGCTTCCCGCACGGTAAAGATATCCTGAACGGTGCCGGTGATGAGTTCCGTATCGCCAGCGTCTTCGATCTTCACCTTGCGCAGCATCTGCCGGATGATGACCTCGATGTGCTTGTCGGAGATATGGACCCCCTGCAAACGGTAAACCTTCTGCACTTCGGTGAGCAGATATGCCTGCACCGCTTCGACGCCCTGGATTTCAAGAATATCGTTGGGGTTAATGGAGCCTTCCGTCAACGGCTGGCCGGCGGTTACCGTGTCGCCGGAAGCCACCTTCAAGCGGGAGCCGTATGGAATCAGGTAGCTCTTGGAGGCGCCGTCATCCGCGACGATCACCGCTTCGACCTTGCGCCCTTCCTGAATATCCACCGTCCCGGCGATTTCCGTGATGATGGCCTGGCCCTTCGGCTTGCGGGATTCAAACAATTCCTCGACACGGGGAAGCCCCTGGGTGATGTCGTCGCCTGAGGCCACGCCGCCGGCGTGGAAGGTCCGCATGGTCAGCTGCGTCCCCGGTTCCCCGATGGACTGCGCCGCAATGGTCCCCACCGCTTCGCCGATGTTCACCGGCTTCCAGGTGGTCAGGTCGACGCCGTAGCACTTCCGGCAGACCCCGTGCTTGGCTTCGCAGTTAAACACGGCCCGGATGCTGACGCTTTCGATGCCAAGGCTGTCAATCCGCTCGGCCATTTCGCGGGTGATGACCTCATCTTTGGCGACGAGCACTTCTCCGGTGTTCGGATCACACACATCTTCGTGGGCATAGCGGCCGGCAATGCGTTCGGCCAACCCTTCGATCACCTCGTTGTTTTCTTTCAGAGCGCGGACTTCGTAGCCGTGCTCGGTGCCGCAGTCTTCTTCCCGGACGATCACGTCCTGGGAAACGTCAACCAGCCGGCGGGTCAGATAACCCGAATCGGCCGTTCGCAGAGCCGTGTCCGTCAAGCCCTTTCTGGCCCCGTGAGAGCTGGAAAAGAATTCGAGAATATTAAGCCCTTCGCGGAAGTTGGAGCGAATCGGCAATTCAACGATATCCCCGTCGGTTTTCGCCATCAGGCCGCGCATCCCGGCAAGCTGGCGGATCTGGTTGTCGGAGCCTCGAGCCCCGGAATCCGCCATCATGTGAATCGGATTGAGCCGGCCCAGGTTGCCCAGCAGCGACCGGGTCACTTCATCGGTCGCGCCGTTCCATATGTCGCGCACGTTATTATGGCGTTCTTCGTCGGAGATCAGCCCCATGTCAAAGTTCATCTGATTTTCGTCGATTTTTTCATCGGCCGCCGCGAGAATTTCCTCTTTGTTACCGGGCACCTGCATATCCGCCACGCCCACCGTGATCCCGGAGAGCGTGGAGTGCTTGTATCCCAAACGCTTGATCTCGTCCAGCACTTCGCTGGTGATAGTCGGGCCGTGTTTTCTGAAACAGCGGTCGACAATATTGCTGAGCACGCCCTTTTTCACCACCGTGTCCACTTCAAGCTTGAAATAGGTTTCCGAGCGATCGGGATCGCGTTCGACAAAGCCCAGATCCTGGGGCAGCACCTGGTTATAAAGGAAGCGGCCGACGGTGCTTTCGACGAGACCGACGTGATCTTCTCCGTTAATCACCCGGTGTTCCCGCACCTTGACACGCTTATGCAGCCCGACGGCGTGATTGGCATAAGCCATCTCCATTTCGGCTTCGTCACAAAACACCGGAATGTTTTCCGACGTCATCGTTTCGATATCCGCCGGCGCAAAGGAGCCGTGTCCGGCTTCTTCCTCATCGTTCATTTCAAGGGTCATATAATACGCGCCGAGAATCATATCCTGCGTCGGCACGACGACCGGCGTCCCGTCCTGGGGCTTTAAGATATTGTTGCAGGCCATCATCAGGAAGCGGGCTTCCGCCTGCGCTTCCACCGAAAGCGGCACGTGAATGGCCATCTGATCGCCGTCAAAATCGGCGTTATAGGCCGTGCAGGCCAGCGGGTGCAGCTTGATGGCGCGCCCTTCCACCAAAATCGGTTCAAAGGCCTGAATCCCCAGACGATGAAGAGTCGGGGCGCGGTTAAGCAGCACCGGATGCTCGTGAATCACGTCTTCCAATACGTCCCAAACGATGGGGTCCAACTTTTCCACCATCTTCTTCGCGCTTTTGATGTTCTGGCTTAAGCCCCGGGAGACCAGCTCGTGCATGACGAAGGGCTTGAACAACTCGATAGCCATCTCCTTCGGCAGACCACATTGATACATCTTGAGCTCCGGCCCGACGACAATAACCGAACGGCCAGAATAGTCGACGCGCTTGCCGAGCAGATTCTGACGGAAGCGGCCCTGCTTCCCCTTGAGCATATCGCTGAGGGATTTATAGGGCCGATTGCCCGGGCCCGTGATGGCGCGGCCGCGGCGGCCGTTGTCGATCAGGGCGTCCACCGCTTCCTGGAGCATCCGCTTTTCGTTCTGCACGATGATGTCCGGCGCATCAAGCTCGAGAAGTTTCTTCAAACGGTTGTTGCGGTTGATCACCCGGCGATACAGATCGTTTAAATCCGAGGTGGCAAAGCGCCCCCCGTCAAGCTGAACCATCGGCCGCAGTTCCGGCGGAATCACCGGGATGGCATCGAGGATCATCCATTCCGGTTTGTTGTTGGACTTGCGGAAGGCTTCCACCGCTTCGAGGTGGCGCGCCGTTTTGATGCGTTTCTGCCCTCTGGCGTCTCTCAGGTCTTCTTTAAGCACCGCCGCGTCCTGATCAAGGTCAACCATTTCCAGCAGTTCCTTGATGGCTTCGGCGCCGATGCCGGCTTTGAAGGCGCGGCCGTAATTCGCTTTGGCTTCCCGGTATTCCCCTTCGGTCAGCAGCTGCTTATAGGCCAGCGGCGTCTCGCCCGGATCAATCACGACATAAGATGCAAAATAAATCACTCGTTCGAGTTCCTTCGGGGACATTTCAAGGATAAGGCCCATGCGGCTCGGAATCCCTTTGAAATACCAGATGTGGGAAACCGGAGAAGCCAGCTCGATGTGGCCCATGCGTTCTCTTCGCACCTTGGCGCGGGTCACTTCGACGCCGCAGTTTTCACAAACGATGCCCTTGTGGCGAATGCGTTTGTATTTGCCGCAGTTGCACTCCCAGTCCTTGGTGGGTCCGAAAATCTTTTCGCAGAAAAGCCCTTCTTTTTCGGGTTTGAGGGTGCGGTAATTGATCGTTTCCGGCTTTTTGACTTCTCCCCGGGACCATTCCCGAATTTTTTCCGGAGAAGCCAGACTCACCTGGAGCGATTTAAATTTTAATTCCTGTGGATTGATCATTGCTTATCTTACTCCTCATCATTCAAATCAGCATCAATATCGGCTCCGTCGATGATCGCAAACATATCTGCATCGGAATAATCGTCCTCGGTGGCCGGGGCGTCCTGCATATTGGCCAAATCGTCAAAAATGGCATCCACCGGATCGATCTTTGCATCATCATCCGCCGTTTCGGCGTCTTCCGCGTTATCGTGACGGTAATGATCATGCTGATCGAATTCACCGTTGTCAAGCGCTTCCTGTGCAAGATCCAGCTCCAGCACATCCATCTTATTGTCCTCGCCGTAGACGGTTACGTCGAGGGCAAGGGATTGAAATTCCTTGATGAGCACCTTGAAGGCTTCCGGCAGGCCCGGTTCGGGAATGTTTTCGCCTTTCACAATGGCCTCGTAGGCCTTAACGCGGCCAACCACATCGTCGGATTTGATGGTCTGGATTTCCTGAAGGGTGTGGGCCGCGCCATAAGCCTCGAGAGCCCAGACTTCCATTTCGCCAAAGCGCTGGCCGCCAAACTGGGCCTTCCCACCCAGCGGCTGCTGGGTGACCAGCGAATAAGGGCCGGTGGAGCGGGCATGCATCTTTTCGTCGACCATGTGATGCAGCTTGAGGTAATACATCACGCCGACGGTGACACGGCCGTCAAAAGGTTCGCCGGTGCGGCCGTCATAAAGCTGGATCTTGCCGTCCTGGGGCAGACCCGCTTTGCCAAGCAGTTCCTGAATGTCCCCTTCGTTGGCCGCGTCAAAAACGGGGGTCGCAATGTGCATGCCCAGCGCGCGCAGCGCCATGCCCAGATGCACTTCGAGCACCTGGCCGATGTTCATTCGGGAAGGCACACCCAGTGGATTCAGACAGATATCGAGGGGTGTGCCGTCCGGCAGGAACGGCATATCTTCCTGGGGCAGAATGCGGGAGATGACCCCTTTGTTCCCGTGGCGGCCGGCCATTTTATCCCCGACGGAGATCTTGCGCTTGGTCGCGATGTAAACCCGGACCATGGTGTTGACCCCGGGCTTGAGATCCTCGTCTTTGTTGGCGCGGGAGAAAACCTTGACGTCGACGACAATCCCGGCTTCGCCGTGGGGCACCTTCAACGAAGTGTCGCGAATTTCTCTGGCCTTTTCGCCGAAGATAGCCCGCAGGAGTTTTTCTTCCGGCGAAAGATCGGTTTCACCCTTAGGCGTGACCTTCCCGACCAGAATATCTTCGGACTTCACTTCCGCCCCGACATAGATAATCCCGTTTTCGTCCAGATTTTTCAGGGCGTCTTCCCCGACATTGGGAATATCCCGGGTGATCTCTTCGGGCCCGAGCTTGGTTTCTCTGGCTTCGCATTCAAACTCTGCGATATGGATCGACGTATAGCGGTCTTCCTTGAGCAGGTTTTCGTTCAAAAGAACGGCGTCTTCATAATTATAGCCTTCCCAGGTCATGAAACCGATCAGGGCGTTGCGACCGAGGGCGAGTTCCCCCATTTCGGTCGCCGGCCCGTCGGAGATCACGTCGCCCGCCTTCACGTGCTGGCCCTGGTCCACGCGCGGCCGTTGATTCATGCAGTTGCCCTGGTTGGTGCGTTCAAATTTATGCAGCTTGTATTCGTCGATGTCCTGCACGTCGTCCCGGCGGATGCGAATGGTATCCGCGGAAACATAAACCACTTCGCCATCGTAACGAGCAACCTGGCAGTTACCGGAATCCTTGGCGGCCTTGGCTTCCATCCCGGTTCCGACCAGCGGCGCTTCAGGAATGAGCAGCGGCACAGCCTGACGCTGCATGTTGGCGCCCATCAATGCGCGGTTGGCATCGTCGTTTTCAAGGAAGGGAATGAGCGCCGCCGCCACAGAGATAACCTGCTTCGGCGAGACGTCCATAAAGTCGACGTCCTCCTGCCGGATCGAAACGAAATCACGATTTTTACCGGCACGGCCGGTAACCTGTTTATTGACAAAATGACTGTTTTCATCCAGCGGCTCGTTAGCCTGGGCAATGGCATATTCCCCTTCTTCGTCGGCGGCGAGATAAACCACTTCATCGGTCGCCACGCCGTTGACCACTTTGCGATAGGGCGATTCGATAAAACCATATTCATTGATACGGGCGTAAGTTGCCAGCGACCCGATTAAGCCGATGTTCGGACCTTCAGGCGTTTCAATCGGACACATCCGGCCGTAATGGGAGTCGTGAACATCCCGGACTTCAAAGCCGGCGCGTTCCCGGGAGAGACCGCCCGGCCCGAGAGCCGACAGACGGCGCTTGTGGGTCAGTTCCGACAACGGGTTATTCTGGTCCATGAATTGGGAAAGCTGGGAGCTTCCGAAAAATTCCTTGAGGGCCGCATTGATCGGCCGGGTGTTGATCAAACTTTGCGGCGTTAAAATTTCGTCATCCTGCACGCTCATGCGTTCACGCACCACCCGTTCCATCCGGGACAGGCCGATGCGAAACTGATTTTGCAGAAGCTCGCCCACGGATCTCAGACGGCGGTTGCCCAAGTGATCAATATCATCCACTTCACCGATTTCGTATTCGAGACCGAGGAAATAGTTGACCGAAGCGAAAAGATCGGACTGCAGAATATGCTTCGGAATCAATCGATATTTATTGCGCTTGAGCGCCGTATGCTTTTCTGCATCCGTCAAACTGTCATCCGCCAGAAATTCGTCCAGCGCTTCTTTGCTGACCAACTCGTCGAATTCGATATCCGAAATATCAAAAGGCAGCTCCTGGGTGTGGATATCGACGAAGCCATTGCCGATCACGCGAAAAGTGGTCTCTTCGCCGTTATACTGGCAAGCCACTTCCACCACATTAACCCCGGCGTTCTGCACGGCCCAGGCCGTTTCGCGGTCGAATTTCTGGCCGGCCTCCGCCAGTACTTCCCCGGTGGCCGGATCGATCACGTCTTCTGCTGCAACCTGGCCCATCAACCGGTTGGCGATGGAAAGCTTCTTATTATATTTATAGCGGCCGACCTTCGCCAGATCGTAACGGCGATCGTCAAAAAACATAGAATTGAGCAAAGATTCTGCCGAATCCACCGTCGGCGGTTCACCCGGACGCAGCCGGCGGTAAATATCGAGCAGCCCGTCGACCTGCGTGGTGGTGTCGTTGCTCGCATCTTTCTTCAGCGTCTCGACCAGGCGCGGATCCTCCCCGAATACGCCGAGAATTTCCGCATCTGTGCCAAGGCCAAAGGCCCGCAGCATCGATGTCAGCGACAATTTGCGCGTCCGGTCAATCTTCACATAGAGCAAATCGTTGGAGTCGGATTCATATTCCAGCCAGGCGCCGCGATTCGGGATCACCTGGGAAGCCCACAGTCGTTTCCCGACCTTATCTCGGCTCATCGTGTAGTAAGCCCCGGGCGAACGCACCAGCTGACTGACGATGACCCGTTCCGCTCCGTTAACCACGAAAGTGCCGGTTTCTGTCATCTTGTGCAAATCCGCCAGATAGACCTTTTGCTCTTTGACTTCGTTCTTTTCCTTATTAATAAGGCGCACGCGGACCTTCAGCGGCTGATAATACGTTTGGTCGCGTTCTTTGCATTCTTCGATAGAATACTTAGGTTCGCCGTCGATGGCATAATCAACAAATTGCAACACCAGGTTGCCGGTGTAGTCGGTGATTTCATGAATATCATCAAAAACTTCCTGCAGTCCCTTTTCGAGAAACCATTTGTAAGAATCCAACTGAACTTCCAGCAGATTGGGCATTTCCAGAACTTCCTTGATCTTGGAAAAGCTCTGCCTGGTTCTGAGTCCCGATTGAATCGGATGTACTTGTACCATGGGCGCTTGTTCACTCCTTGCCTGAATCCAAATAACCGATCACGGTGCAGCCGCTGTCCACCCGCCGGCAGACAGCAAAAAAGAAAGGGTACCGATGAAATTTCAGCCTTTGATCAGCCAAAAAAGCACATCCTGAAATCGCACCCGATCCTGCAGGAGCGTTCATTCAAGCCGCCTTTGATCAGCGTCTTCGTGCTTCATCCATAACCTTTTTCGCATCTTCTGTGATGATTTATATGATTTGTAACAATCAATTGTGCAATCAGATGGTCGGTATGTCCTACTCATCCATCTTAATTGGTCTTTTATTTTATCATCGCCTCTTCTTTTTTTCAAGATTTTTCATTGTTATTTTAAAAATTTTTTGTCTTTTTTGACTTCCGCATGAATTTTTCTGTTCTGCGCTCGTTTTTTAATTGATTTTAAGTTAATTTCAGGTAACACGCTGTATATTAAAAATACATTTATCAGCAGATGAAAGCGGTGTCGTTTTGCACGCCGTCTTTCACAATATAATTCTGCATCGCCTTGCGATACGGAGACCGTCATCATGGGGATCTTCGATCCTTACAAAGTCGCTTCTGTCGCACACGTTCCGAACGACCTGCCGGTTTCCGCGCTCATCGTCGTCGGCCATCTGGCCACTGATCCCAGAGTGCCCAAACGCAAAACCGTCGACGAATTGCTAACCTATTGCCGTTAGCATCTGCATTCCGCTTATCCACAAAGGGGGACATTCCATGGAAAAATTCAGCAAATCACAGCTGCGTAAACACCGCAAATACTTGGAACTTCTATCCAACGATTTCCCGAGCATCACCGCCGCCGTCAGCGAGGTGGTCAATCTGCGCGCCATTTTAAATCTGCCAAAACCCACCGAACATTTCCTGACCGACATCCACGGCGAAGATGAGGCCTTTAATCACGTGATTCAAAACTCCTCCGGCGCCATTCGCCGCAAGGTGATCGAAGAACTGGGCAATACGGTTTCTCTCGAAGATCTCGAGGAGCTCATCCCGCTGATCTATTATCCTCAGCAGAAACTCGACCTCATCAAACAGGAACGCACCGGCAAGTATCTTGAAAACTGGTACGAGCTGACAATTTACCGTCTGGTTAAAGTCTGCCGGGCCGCCGCTGGCAAATACACCCGGTCCAAAGTGCGCAAATCCCTGCCGAAGGACTTCTCTTATATTATGGAAGAACTCATTCAGGAAGACGAAAAGCGCTATAACAAAAAAGAATACTATAACGCCATTATCCGCAGCATTGTGGAATACGGTCTGGCTGATCAATTTATCGCGGAAATCGCCTCGGTCATCAAACGGCTGACAACGGACCACCTGCACATCATCGGTGATATTTTCGACCGAGGCCCAGCTCCCCATCACGTGATGGACACCCTGATGAACCACCACTCCATGGATCTGCAATGGGGCAACCATGATATTCTCTGGATGGGGGCTGCTGCCGGCAACCGCGCGTGCATCGCCTGCGCGGTGCGTATTGCCATGCGCTACGCCAACCTGCGCGTGCTCGAAAATGGCTACGGCATCAATCTTTTGCCCCTGGCCACCTTCGCGCAAAAAACCTACCGCAGCGACCCCTGTGCCAGCTTCCAGCCGAAGAATATTGCCGATAAAAACGCCAGTGTCGACATCGAGCTCATCACTAAGATGCACAAGGCCATCGCCGTCATTCAGTTCAAGGTGGAGGAACAAATCATTGACCGCCACCCTGAATACGAAATGGGCGATCGCCAACTGCTGCGCGCCCTCGATTACGAAAAGGGCACCATCGTCGTCGACGGTGAAACCTACGAACTCAACGATACCCATTTTCCGACCATTGATCCGGCCGATCCCTCTGCCCTCACCGAGGAAGAAGAAAACGTCATGTCACAGCTCTGCCATTCCTTCCGCCATTCAGAAAAACTGCAGCGCCACATCCGCTTCATGTATTCCAAGGGCAGCATGTACCTGGTCTATAACGACAACCTGCTTTTCCACGCCTGCATCCCCATTCGCGAAGACGGCGGTTTCGATTCCTGGAACTACAAAGGGGTGGATTACGCCGGCCGCCAGCTCATGGACAAATTCGATCAGCTGGCCCGCGAGGCCTATTTCACCGCGATGAAGGAATACCCGCCGCGCCATGATTTCCTGTGGTTCCTCTGGTGTCACAAGAAATCGCCCCTCTTCGGCAAAGAGAAGATGGCCACCTTTGAACGGTACTTCATCGACGACGAAAAACCCCATCACGAAGAAAAAATGCCTTATTACAAGCGTATCGCCGAATGCCCGGATCTGGCCAACGCCATTCTTGAAGAATTCGGCCTCGACCCTGAAAAGGGGCACATCATCAATGGGCACACCCCCGTCAAAACCCGCAGCGGCGAATCGCCGATCCGTGCCGACGGCAAGGTGCTCTGTATCGACGGGGGCTTTGCCAAAGCCTATCAAAAAACCACGGGTATTGCCGGTTATACTTTAACCTATAACTCCTACGGCATGACCCTCATCAGCCTGCAGCCTTTCGAATCGGTGGACGCCGCCATTCGCAACGGCGTCGACATCAAATCGACCAAACAAATTGTTGAAACCAACGTCTCCCGCAAACGCGTGGTCGATACCGATATCGGCAAAAAATTACTGGAGCAGATCCGCGATCTCGAAATGCTCATCACCGCTTATCACAAGGGTTTCATCAAGGAAAAGGAACTCCATTAAACGTTCGGGCAAATCACAACCACTCTTCCAAAGGGTAGTTTGCTCCAGGGCTATAAGCCCATGGAATACCAGGCCAGCGTCTCAAGGCGCTGGCTTTCTCTTTCGGCCATGAGGATCATGCTCTCGCATTCTCTTCATAGCTCCGTTCAAA
>NZ_GL622359.1:1444375-1475451 GCF_000185505.1 Pseudoramibacter alactolyticus ATCC 23263
TCTCTGTGTCTTAGTCTTAAGCCCTCTGGGCCGTTCTTATCTTCAATACAGGACCCATTCCCTGATTTTGTCACGGAAATCTTTTGAGCTTTTGACTCCTTCTAGGCAATCACCCCACTTACCTTAACGATACAGTTCAACACACTGTCTTTTAAATTCATAACTATAGCGTATAAAAATTCCCTCCTTATTGACTATTCAATAAAGAGAGTATATATCGGAAAGCTACACCGTTTTCCAAAAACATTTTATGAGCACAGCCCAAAGGCAGCAGCGTTTTTATTGCCTATTTTTAACGGTGGATGTCTTTACCCAAGTGGATGTCTTTACCCAAAAAGAAAACGCCGATGGTGTCCGGACCGCAATGGGCCCCAACCACCGGATCAATAAAATGAATCAGGCACTCGTCAGGATGCACGCGCTCGCGAATTCGCCGGCTCAGGTACTGGGCATCCTCAATACAATCCCCGTGGGCAATGAAAACGGTTTGTCTGTCGGGCTCCACAATGCTGTTTCCCATCTCGCGCACCAAAACGTCCAACGCCCTCTTTCGACTGCGCACCCGCTTAGCTGGCACCAATGCGCCGCGCTCGTTAATCCGCAAAATGGGTTTTTGCCCCAATAATTTGGCCCAAAACAACCGGCCGTTATCGCGGCCACTCTTCTGAAGAAACTGGAGGTTGCCCACGGTAAACCACTGTCTCACAAGGGAGCGATTGGCCAGCAGCCATCGATAAACCGTTTCGAGATCCTCCCCCTGCTCCTGCAAAATGCCGGCGTGGTACACCAACAGCCCTTCCCCCAGCGATGCCGCCAAAGAGTCCACCATACGAATGGTCCGTTCCGGATAAGCCGCCGCGAGCGCATGGAGCACAAATTTGGCCGTGGCAAAGGTGTCTGACAGCGTTGAGGAAAATCCAATATAAAGCAAATCGTCGCCGTGCGCCAGCACCTCCCGAAAAACCGTTTCACACCGTTCCTTGTTCAGCGGATGGGTGTTGAAGCGCACCCCCCGCCGCATTTTTGTATAAAGCTGTTTCAATTGGTCCAGCTCATCCATCCGATAGCTTTTTACCGTCAATTCACAGTTGTCGACATTGAGCGTCAGCGGGATCACCCGAATGGCATATTGCTCAACCAGACGTCTCGGTAAATTGCACGCCGAATCCGTCACAATGACATAACTCATACGTCCTCCTGATGCATATTGATTTCCACGGTCGCAAATACTGTCTTTACCAAGTCCATTATAGCAGATTCAACGCATTCTGCCATCCAAAATAAAAAAGCCATGCGCGTTGCATGGCTTCATAATGACTGATTGAATTATGCCATCATGGCTTCAACCGGTCCCAACCGCTGTTCGTCGATTAAAGCGATTTTGACCGACCGCGTCAAAACATCGGAATACGAAAAGCTCAAGCGTTCCGCAGGACGGTTTTTTTCGGCTTCCACCGTCACGGTAAAAATGCTGGGATACACGGCTTCAATGCGTCCCACCTTGTGGTATAGCTTTTTCTTACTTTTGTGGGCCTCCAGCTTGATCAAGTCGCCCTTATGAGATTCAACCTCACGCTTAACGTCAATCAGCGTGGCGCGTTGTTTTTGTCGCTGCATTTCTCTTCACCTCGTACTATGATGTGAGCCTAGTATACCATGATATTTACTAAAAGTAAAGGGCTATATTATAGCAATTGAAAATAACCCTGTCAATATGTAAATATTTTTCATTTTCAATAATTGCTTTTCATTTTCATTTAAAACTTCAGATCTTTTCGATCCATTAAACTGTAGCATGCTCGTTTCAAAGTATTGCTGCTAAATACGGGCTGATTTTGATGGCCACCACAAGATATGCCGCAGGCTCTCCCCGCAATCAGCCCATCGTCTTTCCAAATTTTATTTTTTAACCGCAGCCGTGCAATTTTTTTCATAATCGGTGCGCCATTCTCGCCAAAAATCTCTTCTTATTTTCATAAGCTCGTTTTTTAGAATGTTTTCAGCCCCAGCGGGTGCACTTTCCCCAGTGATATGATATGATGCTAAAAAACCGCATTGGCGGTTGCAGGGAGCTTTTTTTATGTCGCAAAGCCGTTCACCCATCATTTTAACCCACGAGCAGCAGCAGTCCATGATGCGCTTTGAGCGCACCCGGTCCCAAATGCGTTCGCCCCACAGCGGCGGCGCCATCGCCTATGCCGGCACCTCCGGATCCTACGCCGAAGAGGCCGCGCTGCGGTTTTTTGGAACGGACAGCTTGTGCATCGCCCACAAAACCTTTGAAGACGTCTTTAAATCCATCACCGGCGGCGGGTGTGACTACGGCGTCCTCCCCATCGAAAACACGTCCACCGGCTCCATCACCGCTGTTTACGATTTACTGGTCAAATACCGAGCGGCCATCGTCGGCGAAATCTCTATCGCCATTCGCCACTGCCTGCTCGGCAATCAAGGCGCCAGTCTGACCGATATCCAAAGCGTTTATTCCCATGAGCAGGGTTTTGCCCAATCCCAGGCCTTTCTCTCCCAATATCCGCAATGGCTGCACGTAGCCTATCACAACACAGCCGTCGCGGCCAAAATGGTTCACGCGTCCGGTGATAGGCATAAGGCCGCTATCGCCAGCCGCCGCGCCGCCAAAATCCACGGCCTCCAAATTCTCGCGGCCGATATCAATTCTTCCGATCTGAATACGACCCGCTTTGTCGTCGTATCCCGGGAGGCAGAACGGCGCCCCTACTGCAATAAAATCTCTCTGATGTTCCAGCTTCCCCACACCGAGGGCGCGCTTTATCACCTTCTCGGCATTTTTAACACTTATCACCTCAATATGACCAAAATTGAATCCCGGCCTATTCCTGGCACGCAGTGGCGATACCGTTTCTTTCTCGATTTTATCGGCCTGGAGGACGAATCCGAGCTCCCCGAGCTGATGCGCCAGGTCATGGGGGCCACCCAGTCGTTTTATTTCCTGGGAAATTATCCGGCGAATACCATTGTCCACTGAACTTTTCTAAAAGAAAATGGCCAATTAAAAACCGACTATCGATGGATAGCCGGTTTTTAATCGTTGGTTTTTGACCGAATTTAGAATCTGCCGATGGTATTATTCGCCGTGACGATTCTCTGGATTTCGTTGGTCCCTTCAAAGATCTGGAAGATCTTGGCATCACGCATGAGTTTTTCGACCGGATAATCACGGATATAGCCATAGCCGCCGAACATCTGAACGGCTTCCGTGGTGCATTCCATCGCGGTATCGGAAGCGAAGCATTTCGCAATGGCCGCTTCTCTGGAGAACGGAACACCTTGATCCATCAAAGTCAGCGCATAAGCGTTCATCTGGCGGGAAGCTTCGATCTTGATTGCCATATCGGCAATCTTGAACTGCATCGCCTGGAATTTCAGCACCGGGCGACCAAACTGTTTACGTTCTTTCGTATAAGCAATGGCTTCGTTCATCGCTCTCTGCGCCAAACCGGTGGAAACAACGCCCATCCAGGCACGAGCCTGATCCAAAGTCTTCATGGCAATGGCAAAACCCTTGCCTTCGCCGCCGAGGAGGTTTTCTTTCGGAACGCGGACATCTTCCAGGATAACGTCGGTTGTGTTGGACAGACGAATCCCCATCTTATCTTCTTCCACACCGTGAGACAGGCCGGGGGTGTCCTTTTCGACCAGGAAAATGGACATACCGTGCGTGCCGGGGGCCTCTTTATCGGTTAGAGCGGTGATGCAATAGAAATCGGCAATACCGCCATTGGTGATGAAGCATTTCTGACCATTTAAGATATAATCGTCGCCGTCTTTAACCGCCACGGTTTTACCGGCACCCGGGTCAGAACCGGCGCCAGGTTCTGTCAGACCGAAAGCCCCGAACCCGCCGTTAACCAGGATATCACACACGCGGGCCTTCTGATCTTCGTTACCGGCGATCAAAACCGGTTTAGTCCCCAAGCCGGAAGCGGAAATCGTGGTTGCAAAGCCGGCATCAGCAACGGCCATTTCTTCAAACAGTGCAGCAACGTCAACACGGGAGAGGCCCGGTCCGCCGTATTCTTCCGGAATTTCCAAAGCATTCAGGCCCATTTCCTTGGCCGCTTCGTACATTTCTGCCGGGAATTCGCCGGTCTTATCGTATTCCTTCGCCTGTTCGACCACGTTTTGTTCACAAAACTCGTGAATATCCCGCAACAGGTCTTTTGCTTCATCAGAAATTAAGTATGCCATAATTTTTTCCCTTCTCTAAAAATTTCGAAATTTCCCTCTCCGAATCATTCCACCCCAGCCGACGCCCAATATGACGGTTTGTACCATCCTTGTACGCGGCGTTTGATTGTACTATGTACAAATCAAAGGTCTCGATGATCCGTCGGAGAAGCCACCGAATCATCAAGACCATTATAACACAGTTCACGACGTTTTCAATGCGCGTGTGAAATTTTTATCAATTTTTAATCGTCTCCCTTATCAGGGCGATTCAAAACCGTCCGGCTCTTTATTCTGCGTCCAGGCTAAAGCAGACCTTGCCCGGATTGAGGATCATGTTCGGGTCAAAGACTTTCTTGATGCCGAGCATCAGCGCCATGTTCTTGTCGCCGACCATATCGCGCAAATAGCTCATCTTGCCCATGCCGATGCCGTGTTCGCCGGAGATCAGGCCGCCGAGTTCAACCGCTTTGGCATACACTTTCTTCATGAAGATATCGGATTCCTGCATAAAGGCTTCCTTATCGTCGCCGTCACTGCACAGATAAATATGGAGGTTCCCGTCACCGGCATGACCGAAGTCTTTGATGACATAGTCTTTCCCTTCGCCCAGAGATTTGGCATAGGTCAAAAATTCCGGAATCTTGGTAATCGGCACCACGACGTCACATTCGTCGAGGAGTTTGGTGTTGTCTTCGATCGTGTCGAGCAGGCCACTGCGGATCGCCCAGGCATCGCGGAGCAACTGCGGAGTATCTGCCACGAGCACGTCCACCGCGCCGGCTTCAAGCACAATTTCCGAAGCTTTTTCGATTTTGTCCATCACCTCGTCTTCGTCGTTGCCGTCAAAGGTCGCCAGCACGAAAGCACCGATATCAATCCCGTCCATTTCAGAGGGGAAAACATCCTTTTCGAGCTGTTTCTGGGTATCCATGGTCACATCTTTTTCCATGAATTCCAGCGCCTGCGGATCGAGATGCGCCGCGAACAGCTTCGGCACGGCGGCAATGGCTTCTTCCAGGGTCGGATAAGGGATGATCATCGACATGGTGGTTTCCGGCGGGGTAATCACCTTCAGGGTCATTTCGGTAATGATGCCGAGGGTCCCTTCAGAGCCGATCATCAGATCGAGCAGAGAATAGCCGCTGCTGGTTTTGGAAACGGAAGCGCCTTCGCGAACAATTTCGCCATCCGGCAGGACCACGGTCATCGAGCGGACATAGTCGCGGGTGGTGCCGTATTTAACAGCGCGCATCCCACCGGCGTTGGTCGAAACGTTGCCGCCGACGGTCGCAAATTTTTCACCGGGATCCGGCGGATACATCACGCCGTGTTTTAAGGCATCTTCGGCCAAATCATTGAGCAGCACGCCCGGCTGAATGGTAACGGTGTAGTTATCAAGATCATAGCTGATGATCTGATTCATTTTGGTGGTCGAAAGCATCACGCCGCCTAAAATAGCCACCGCCGCCCCGGTCAGTGCTGTTCTGGCTCCGGACGGCGTCACCGGAATTTTATTGTCGTTACAAATCTTCATGACCGCGGCGACTTCTTCGGTCGTCGTCGGCTCGACCAGCACGTCCGGCATGTTTTCGCCGTAAATGCGCATTTCATCGTGGGAAAAATCTTCGTTGATATCCCCGTCGACGATCACATGGCCATTTGCCGCTGTTTTAAGCTGCTCAATAATTTCCGGTGTGATCTGATTATACGTGTACTTACTCATTCAAGTAGTCCTCCTTTAACTCCACAACACTTGATTGACTCTCATTGGGTCGTCCAACCGGTCCGACCAATTTATAAACTTATTATACGCTTTTCTTCAATCTAATTCAAGCGTGCTCGGCGTTTTCAAAAAATTACATTCATTCTTTTAAACTATCCTTAACATTTATCGAACGAATTTTTCCATTTTCATCGCAAAAAGTTACCCCGTTCACACTGATTCATGATAAGATGGACACAAAACATGGCCATTGATGGCTTTGGCGGCCCTGCTGCCAACAGCCACCGTGTCCGATTCAGGACGTGCCGGCCAATCCATTATCTATTATTCAGGAGGCTTATTGATGCACCATATTCGCAAAGTAACCGACGATCTTTACTGGATCGGCGCCAATGACAGAAGAACCGAACGGTTTGAAAATATTCACCCCATTCCCGAAGGCGTCAGCTACAACGCCTACATGCTCCTCGACGAAAAGACCGTGCTCTTTGACACCGTCGACTGGTCCTGCGGGCGTCAGTTTTTTGACAACGTCGAAGCCGCTTTAAACGGCCGCCCGCTGGACTATGTCATCGTCCACCACGTAGAACCCGACCACGCAGCCACCCTCGGCGAACTGCTTCTTCATTACCCGAATGCCCGGGTCATCGGCACCGCCAAGGCCAAACAATTTCTCACTCAGTTCAGCACCGATGTCGCCGATCGTTTCGACGCCGTCAAAAACGGGGACAGCAAAAGCTTCGGCCGGCACGAAATCCATTTTGTCGCCGCGCCGATGGTCCACTGGCCGGAGGTGATGGTGAGCTTTGACAGCACGAACGGCGTGCTCTTTTCCGCCGATGCCTTCGGTTCTTTCAAGGCCCTCGACGGTAAACTTTTCGCCGACGAAGTCAATTTTGACCGCGATTGGATCGACGAAGCCCGTCGCTACTACACCAATATCGTCGGCAAATACGGCAAAAACGTTCAGGGGCTGCTCAAAAAAACCGCGGCACTCGATATCCGGATGATCTGCCCTCTCCACGGGCTCATCTGGCGCAAAAATCTAAGCTATTTCATCGACAAGCACGACAAATGGAGCCGCTACGAACCGGAATCCAAGGGCGTGCTCGTCGTCTATGCCTCGATGTACGGCGATACGGAACAGGCCGCGGACATTCTGGCGGGCAAATTGGTGGAAAACGGCGTGACGGATGTCCGGGTCTTCGACATTTCCAAAACGGATAAGTCCTACCTGATCAGCGAAGCCTTCCGCCTCTCACACCTGGTGCTGGCCTCCTGCACCTACAACCTGCATATTTATCCGCCGATGGATGCCTTCATTACCGATATGAAAATGCTCGCGCTCAGTGGCCGCACGGTCTCCGTCATCGAAAACGGCACCTGGGCCATCAAAGCCGGCACCCTCATCGAAGAAAAACTGGCCGCCATGAAGGATATGAAACGCCTCGAAAACAAGGTGACCATCCAATCCTCGGTATCCACGGATAACAAGGCCGCTCTCGATGCGCTGGCCGACGCCATTGCCGCAGACATTAACAAACATTAATTCACCCCTTTACCGGCCGCGGATCATCAAAAAGCCCGCCGACAAGTTTTCGTCTTGTCGGCGGGCTTTTACTTTATGTTTTTGTATTTTGTGTTGAATCGGCCGCTTTTATCCCACAAGACCGAGCATCGGCAGGAAGTAGCAGACCAAACCGCCGATAATCACATAGATCAGGCAGTATTTAAAGACTGAACGCAGCACTTCGCTTTCGGCCCCTGCCATGGCAATAGCAGAAGTCCCGATGGCAATCCCCTGCGGGCTGATCATCTTGCCGATGCCGGCCCCCATGGTGTTGGCCACGGCCAGCCAAGACGGATTCGCCCCAATGCTGATCGCCGTCTGGCGCTGCAAGTCTCCGAAGAGCACGGTCGTCGATGTGCCGGAACCGGTGACAAACGCGCCGATCGTCCCGATAAGCGGCGAAACCAGCGGGAAGAAAGTCCCGGTCGCTGCCACGAGCACATTGGCAATTTCGCCGGTCATGCCGCTGTGGGTCATGATCTTGGCCAGAGCCAGCACGGAGCAGATGGTCACAATGGTCTTCCAGTTGCCGACCACCGTGGCTTTAAACACCTTGCCCTGGGTCGACATCTTGGCGCCCTGCACCAAGCCGCCGATAATCGCCGCGATAAAGATAATGATCCCCGGGGTGTTGATCCAGGTAAAACCGAGCGGCGACGCGCCCTTGCCGTTGTAGATCGTGATTTGAGAAGCAATGCTCGACAGCGGATCGTGAATCGCCGGCACCAGGCTGGAGGTTAGAATCAAGAAAACGAAAATCAGGATGAACGGGCACCAGGCCTTCACCGCCGACCCGACCGTCATTCCCTTCAAATCCGCCATGCTGTCTGATTTTTTCGTCATGAATTCTTCCGGCGGATCTTTCCTCATCGAACGGGCCACGAGAATGGTGACGGCCATACAGCAAATCGAGCCGATGATATCCGGCAGTTCCGGGCCGATGAATGTCCCGGCCAAAAATGCCGGCACCACAAAGGCCAGCGAGGAAATCAGCGTAATCCCCCACACGCCCTTCATGCCTTTAAAGCCTTTGCCCAAAATAAGCATGGCAAAGAACGGCGATAAGAACATCAGCAGTGCCTGAATCAGCGCGGTGTTCGCCGCCAGAGTCGAAGCATTGAGGCCTGTCACGGCCGCCAGGGTCGTCGTCGGTACCCCGACGGAACCAAAGGCTGTCGGCGTCGAGTTAACCACGAGGCAGGCCACCACCGTCGGAATCGGGTCGAAGCCCAGACCGACGAGGATACTCGCCGGAATGGCCACAGCCGTCCCGAAGCCGGCCATCCCTTCCATGAAGTTGCCGAAGCCCCAGCCGATGATGAGCATCAGCACCCGCTGGTCCATCGACACCGACGACAGCATGCCTTTAATCGAATCCATCGACTTGGTCTCAAGCGTCAGATTGTAGGTGAACAGCGCGGCGATAATCACGAGAATGATCGGCCACAACGCATTGAGCGCTCCTTCCAGGGCCGCTGTCCCCACGTTGCTTACCGACAGATTGAACTTTGCCAGCGCGATGATGGCCCCGATGACCAGTGCGATCACACAGGCTTTAAAGCCCGGCATTTTCAGCACGCTCAGCGCAATGATCAGCCATAAAATCGGTAATAATGCCAGAATGAAATTAACTGCTTGCATATCTTGTCTCCTCTTTCTCCTCAAAATATGTAATCCATTAAAAAACCTTTTTTTATTATACAGTGGTCCGACCAATATGTCAAGATACACCTCAATAATTTATCTTTGTTTATTGAGGGGGCTGTGTTAAAATAATATCTCAAAAATCAGTTAAATGACCCTGTACAGCAATCACAACGGAGCACCATCATGACCAACTCGAAAGCACCACAAAAACGCGTTTATCAGATTATCATGGACCAGATCATGACGCAATTAAAACATCATAAACTGCACCCGGGCGATCGTCTGCCTCCGGAACGCAAATGGGCCGAGGAACTCGGCGTTTCCCGCGGTGCTGTCCGCGAGGCCATCCGCGCCCTCGAAATGATCGGCCTCGTGACCATCCGTCAGGGCGGCGGTACCTTTATCAACGCGGATTACAGCCTCGCCATGACCCAGCCCATGACCATTTCCTTCTGGCTGGGGGGCGGCACGGTTTACAACGTGCATCATTTCCGCCAATGCCTGGAGCAAGAAGCTGCCTATCTGGCCGCGCGCCACGCCACCGCCGACGACATTGCCACGCTTCAGCGTCTGGCCGATGCCATGGCCCACGAGCCGGACTCCGTCAAAAGCGCGGCCATCGATCGCCGCTTCCACGATACCATCGCCATCATCTCCGGCAACGGCCTGATCCACGATGCGCTGGCCTCCGTCGGTTCGCTGCTCGACGATATCCTTTACGAATCCCGGGTGGCCATCATTTCCGAAGAGCAGGGCGAGGGCGTTCTCGCCTTCCAGCACAGCCTCCTGGTGGACGCCATTGCTGCCGGCAATCCGGATCTGGCCCTTAAGCGCATGAAAGAACACATGCTTTACGTCGAGGATTTTCTCAGCGACCTCACCGATCTTTTCACCACCAGCACCATTCAGCTCAAATAAAAATACCCTCCTTACTGGATGTTCAGTAAAGAGGGTACATATCAAAAACCGACGACCTTTTTTATTGCTAACAACGTCAGATGGTTTGTTTGCAGCTTTCGGGCGTAAAAACCAGCACCCGATTGGCAAAGTCACACTTGGACTTCATCTGATCGAACAGCGGCCCTTCTTTATAGAAGGCCGCCGTGCCCACCAGCAGACAGCCGGTGCCCATGCCCATTTTTCCCTGAACCTCCGGACTGCCCACGGTGATTTCGACATGGGGCTGCGCCCGATTGTTTTTTTCCGTTTGGATAAAGCCGAAGCACGGAATCAAAATTTTTTCGTCATCGGTAACAATCAAGTATTTATTCCATGTGTTGGCCATATGCGGAATGCCTTCCGCCGATGCCGTCGCCACCGCAACCATCCCATCGTGGGCAATGCAATCATAAAACACCTCATTTAATACACTCATATTTTCTCCTTTGCTTAAAGCCGGCTGCCTGACAGCCAATCTTCCCATCTATTTCCGGGACTGCTATTAAATTGAGCGCATTCTATCAAAGAAAACTTTACCTCATCTTAATTGTCCGCGGCCGTTTTCGCGCGCTTAGCTTGCGCGCGTCCCCTGACATCGCCCACCAAAATTCACCGTTCAGTTTTTCAAACAACGTTTTGTTTTCCGGGCTCCGCCGCGGCGCACTTCCCATTTTGAGCCGAAGCGCCTTCTTTCGAAAACAATCGTGTCTTTTTACAGCCGTTTGTCCGCATTCGCTCAATCCCCGACCGCTGCGATTTTTGCGGACAATAAAAAACAGCCGAAGGTAGCTCGGCTGTTTGGATTGCGTTTATTTCGCTTCATTGACAATCACGGAGATCCCGTTGGGAATCACGGTGAATTTGGCGTCCTGACCCTTGATTTCAAGCGCCTTTGCCACGGCTTCTTCAATCGTTGCGGCATACATCATCTTCATGTCCTCAATGGTCTGCTGCATTTCCGAGCGGCTGACATAAATCACCGGGTGATGAATCAAAATCCGCGCCTGAATCTGGTATTCCCATTGATCCGCTTTGGTTTCTTCCTGGGGGACCTGCAGAATTTCGTCCATCAGCGACTGGGCCGAATCGCAGTTCTTCAGCGCCTGATAAAAACCTTCGCCGCCGGTGCCGTCGCCGCAGTCGGCACACATGATGATCACGCCGCCTTCTTTGGCCGTGGCCTCCGCCGCCGTCATCCCCTTGACGCACTGATACATATTTTGGTCGAGGGGCGCCCCGCCGTTGCTGGTGATGACGATATCCGCCGGGATCGCATCCACCTGGCAATACCCTTTGAGAAAGGCGCAGCCCGCTTCATGGGCTTCAAATTTATCGCCGGCAAACGCCGCGACGACCTTTTTATCTTCGTCGATCACAACGTTGACAATATAAGCCAGGTTCGCCTGCTCGGCCGCGCTCTTCATGTCTTTGTGCAGGGGATTGCCCTCGAGAATCCCAGTTCTGGCATAGGGGCTGTCGATGAATTTCGAGCAGTGATTGCCCATGACCGTTACGCGGTCGCTGACGCCGGGCAGCACGCTCTTGCGCCCGCCAGAAAATCCCGCGAAAAAGTGCGGTTCAATAAAGCCTTCCGCCACCAGCAGATCCGTTTCCGCCGCGACCTTGTCGATGATCAGATCCGCGCCGGAGGGCAGCACGCCGATTTTCACATTAGCGGCGGCATCGGCCGAATCGTGAATGACGATTTTTTCTTCGTCCACCACCTTGTCGCCTAATTTGCTGCGCAGCTCCGCATCAGAAGTCAGCCGATGGAAGCCCGTTGCCACCAGCAGGGTGATGGCGATGTCCGGATTGCCTTCCCGCAGCTCTTCGAGCATAAAGGGAATGATGTGTTTGCTGGGCACCGGACGGGTATGGTCCGAAATGATGATGGTGCAGGTTTTCTTGCCTGCAGCGAGTTCTTTCAGGGTTTTGCCGCCATAGGGTTTGGCCATCGCCGCTTTAACGATATCGTCCTCCGAGCCTTCAGACTTGAGTGCCCCGATATTCGATTCCAGAACGCCGGCCACCTGATCGTCCGCCAGATTTAACGTCAATTTACCGCTGCCACAGGGAATATTGAATTTCATACCTTACTCCTTTTTCTCAATCCGTTTTCTCCAAGCACGGTTAGCCAAAATTGGTCTAACCTTTTTCTTTATTATAGACCCTTTTTCCCCTTTCGTGCAAGCCCTTTTCATTATTGCTTAACTTTACCTCAAGCTTAAAACGCTTCCCACTTCGCCTCATCAGATGTCCGTCATCTGCAAAATGCCCCTATTAAAAAAGACCGCCGAAGCGGTCAAAAAATCAAAATAAAAAATTTAGATATCAGATAAAGGTATAGCCGGCCGCCTTGTAAAGCCGGTTGATCAATGCCAGCGTATCGTTGCCGACGGGCACATCTTCTGCAAAAATATGAGTCGCGCCGAGATCGTCGAAGGCCCGCAGGCAGTCAAAGAGATTGTGGCCCATAGCCGCCGGATCTGTCTGGCTGCCCAGAGAAAGAATCATCCCCCGGCGGTAATGCCCCAGGGTTTCGTCCGTCGCGAGCACCGCCGGTTTGTCCTGCGCCTTTAGGCCGTCGATAGCCGCGTTGATCTTGGCAGCTTTCTCCCCGTCGCTGCCCCTGGCAATCACCATTCGGCCGTGAGGCGCATAATGCCGGTATTTCATCCCCGGCGAGCGCACTTCTTCAGGGATCACCGGCCTGGTGGTATTGGGCGACACCGCCACCGGCCCGATCACCCGTTCGATATCCGCCACCGTGATGCCGCCGGGCCGCAGCACCGTCGGCGGGATGGATGTCATATCGATCACGGTGGACTCCAGCCCCACGTCCGATTCGTCCGCAACGAGAATCGCATCCACCTTTTCAAGCATATCCTCCAACACATGCCGGCCCCGGGTCGGACTCGGCCGGCCGGAAATATTGGCCGACGGCGCCGCAATCGGTACCCCGCTGGCTACAATCAGCTGTCTGGCATAGGGATTGCTGGGGAACCGGATGCCCACCGTCCCGAGACCGGCCGTCACGGCATCGGGAACGGCCGCCGAACGCCGCAGGATCATCGTCATGGGGCCCGGCCAATAGGCCTCGGCTAATTGCCTGGCCTTCTCCGGCACTTCAGCCACCAGCTCCGAAATTTGATCCCAATCGGCGATATGCACAATCAACGGGTTGTCGGCCGGTCGGCCTTTGGCTTCAAAAATTTTAGCTATCGCCGCCGGATCGAAAGCATTGGCGCCCAAACCGTAAACCGTTTCCGTCGGGAAAACCACCGTTCCCCCGTCGCGGATGATCTGCCCGCAGCGGGCAATGCTTTGGGCAACATCGTCCTGATTTAAATCGTATAATGCTGTTTCCATCATTGATCCTCTGCGTTAAGATTCCGTCAAATCCACATCCCATTCGTCCAACAGGCGCTGTTTCATCTTCCAGAGCTTCTGGGACAAATCCACATGGAACACATGAGGATTGACCATGCGCTTAAAGGCCGGCCACAGGGTCGCTTTTTCATCCACAAGATGCGCCGCAATGTCCCGAATGCTCGGCTTGTCATAAACCAGCCGCCCCTTCACAAAAACCGGCACCAGTAATTCTTTATGATAAAAATCCCGCAGGGTCATTTTTTTCCAGGTGTGCATCGGGTGGAAAATGGTCAGCGGCTTGCTGTCGTCAATCGTTTCCCCGTCCAGATAAAGCTGATCGGCCAGGGCCATGTGATTGCTCTTGCTGTAAAAACGCACAATTTTTTTATAGCCCGGATTGGTGATCTTCCAGGGATCGTCGGAAATTTTGATTTTGGGCTTACCGTCGATCTCCGCCATTTTATAGACCCCGCCGAGGGCCGGACTGTCATAGGCGGTGATGAGCTTGGTGCCGATACCCCAGGAATTGATTTTCGCACCCTGCAGCTTCAAATCTTTAATCAGATATTCGTCGAGATCCGACGAGGCGACGATGGTCGCATCGACAAAGCCGGCATCGTCGAGCATTTTGCGCGCTTCCGCCGTCAAATAAGCCAAATCCCCGGAGTCGATGCGAATGCCGTAATTCCCGGTAATGGCACCGCTTTCCTTCCCCTCACGAAAAACTTTAATCGCATTGGGCACCCCCTGCTCCAGGGTGTTATAGGTGTCGACCAGCAGCACGGCATTACCGGGATTATAGGCCACAAATTTGCGAAAAGCCTCGAGCTCCGTGTCGTAACTGAGCACAAAGCTGTGGGACATCGTTCCCATGGCGGGCCGGCCGAGCATCGCTTCTGTTTCGACCACAGAAGTCCCGGCGCAGCCGCCGATCACCGCGGCCCGCGCCCCGTAATACCCGGCCTCGGTGCCGTGTGCCCGGCGCAGCCCGAATTCCATGATCGGATCGCCCTTGGCCTCTTCCACAATCCGGGACGCCTTGGTCGCAATCAATGTCTGATGATTGATAATGGCCAAAATCGTCGTCTCCACCAACTGTGCCTGAATTAAAGGCGCCTTGACCCGCACAATGGGCTCAAAGGGGAAGATGATCGTCCCCTCCGGCACCGCATAAATTTCACCGGTAAAGCAAAAATGGCGCATATAATCCAAATATGCCTCGGTGAATTCCGGATGATTCTTGTGCAGCAGGGCAATATCTTCTTCATCGAAGGAAAGCCCCTCGATATAATCGATGACCTGTTCTAAGCCCGCGGCCACGGTGTAGCCCCCTTCAAAGGGATTTTGCCGGATGAACACATCGAAAACGGCAATCTCGTTTTGCTTGCCGTCATTCAGGTACACGTTGCCCATACTCATCTGATACAAATCTGTCGCCAATTGCAGCTTTCTTGGAAATTGCATTATGTCCCTCTCATCTTTTGTGCGGCACCCAACGCCGTGCGCCGCCTTGATTCAAAGCGGAGGGCTCTTTCGTTCAGCCGGCTCTGCTTCATTTTTGTGACTCAATGATACCACATCCGTTGCAGCTCTGCCAAATCTTCCCGAAATAATCCCCCCGCCTGCCTTGCTTTCTTTGCGCATCCGCTAAAAAAACCGCGGACTTTCCGCGGTCAAGCACCGAAAAAAGGGGTCATTTACTTTTTTTAAAGCTGCCGGCTTTCAGGCCGACATCGGTTTTTCGGAGAAACGCTGTTCTCATTGTGCCCCGGGCATATTGTTTCGTCTTGGTATTGTAATGCATCACGCCGCGCACCGTTTTTTTGCCGTCCCTGGACGTCAGTGCCTGAGGCAGCCAATAAATATCAAAGCCATAGCGGTCGGCGTCGTAGCGGCTGCCGCGGTGTCCCGGCACAATCAGCCAACTGTAACGGCGGGCCACCTTTGACGCGCTGATACCCATGGCTTTAGCCAGGCGCCGATCCGCTTTTTCCGCTTCTTTTCCGGGAATCCCGGCCAGGAATGTATCCGTTTGATAACGGATGCCCTTCAGCCCCCGACTGTAATAATATTGCCGCAGCGAATAATCTTCTTTGGCTTTGTTTTGGTCGAGGAGCAAAGCTGCCAGGGTTTCCACCGCGATTTGATCGGGTTTGTCGGACGAATATTGAATTTTGTTCGAATTGACGCTTTTCACGACCGCGTCGCCGCGATCCGCCGCCGCACGATGCCAGTTCCCGCGATACACCATACCGCTGATGTGGCTCGGTTTGGCAAAACCGCCCTGCATAATGATTAACGCGATCACGGCCACCACGGAAAGTACCGCGGCCGCACCCAAAATCCTGGCGCCCCTTTGGCTCAGAGCAAAGGGTTTTTTGCCTCCCTGCTGATCGGTCTGCAATTGTCGCGTCGTCTGCCGCTCATCTTCGTGCATCTTCGTCCCCCCCATCTCGGTCGTTGGCTTATTATAGCATGAAACCCCGGCGGGCTCAATGCGGGGCGGTGACGAAACAAACAAACGTTCGATCGTGATCGATCGGCGTTTCGTCTGAATTTTTATTTATTAGGTCACGGCCCCGGGCTTTTGGCGCATTAAAAAACCCCGGGCGCATTATTGGCGCCCGAGGGGGAGAGGGGATTTTATTCCGGCAAACGCCGCACAATTTACATCCGGTCGTGACAGGTGCGGGCAATGACATCCAGCTGCTGTTCCCGGGTGAGGTCGATAAATTTAACCGCATAGCCGGAGACCCGAATCGTGAAATTCGCGTATTCTTCCTTTTCCGGATGTTCCATGGCATCCTTCAGCTTTTCGATGCCGAACACATTCACGTTCAAATGATGCGCGCCCTGATCGAAATAACCGTCCATGACGTGAACCAGATTATTCTTGCGTTCGTCTTCGCTGTGGCCCAGTGCGCCGGGATTGATGGTCTGGGTGTTGGAGATGCCGTCCAGCGCGTATTCATAGGGGAGCTTGGCCACGGAGTTCAGCGAGGCAAGCAGGCCGTTTTGTTCCGCACCGTAAGACGGGTTTGCACCGGGAGCGAAGGGCTTGTAGGCTTCGCGGCCGTCCGGCAGCGCGCCGGTCGCCTTGCCGTACACCACGTTGGAGGTGATGGTCAAAATCGATGTCGTCGGTTCGGAGTCGCGGTAGGTATGGTGCTTTTCGATCTTCTTCATGAAAGTCTTGAGCAGCCACACGGCGATTTCGTCCGCCCGGGGATCGTCGTTGCCGTATTTCGGGAAGTCGCCTTCGGTTTCATAATCGACCACCAGACCGGAATCGTCGCGGACGGTTTTAACCTTGGCGTATTTGATGGCCGACAGCGAATCGACCACATGGGAGAAGCCGGCAATGCCCGTCGCAAAGGTGCGGCGCACATTGGTGTCGATCAGCGCCATTTCCGCCGATTCATAATAATATTTATCGTGCATGTACTGAATCAGATTGAGGATGTTCACATAGAGCCCGGCCAGCCAATCCATCATCAGATCGTATTTGTGCATGACGGTGTCGTAATCGAGGTATTCGCTCGTAATCGGCGCGTATTCCGGACCGGCCTGCACCTTGAATTTTTCGTCCATGCCGCCGTTGATCGCGTAGAGCAGGCACTTGGCCAGATTGGCGCGAGCGCCGAAGAACTGCATTTCCTTCCCGGTCTGCGTAGCAGAGACGCAGCAGCAGATGCTGTAATCATCGCCCCAGATCGGCCGCATCACATCGTCGTTTTCGTACTGCACCGACGACGTGTTGACGGAAACTTTCGCCGCGTAGGCTTTGAAGTTGTGGGGCAGTCTTGAAGAATAAAGCACGGTCAGGTTCGGTTCCGGCGCCGGCCCCATGTTTTCGAGGGTGTGCAGGAAGCGATAATCGTTCTTGGTGACCATATGGCGTCCGTCCTGCCCGAGCCCGGCCACTTCGAGCGTCGCCCATACCGGGTCGCCGGAGAAAAGTTCGTTGTAAGACGGGATGCGGGCGAACTTGACCATGCGGAACTTGAGCACCATATGATCGATGAGCTCCTGGGCTTCGCTTTCGGTGAGCACACCGGCCTTGATATCCCGTTCGATATAAATATCCAGGAAGGTGGAAATGCGCCCGACCGACATGGCCGCACCGTTTTGGGTTTTAATGGCCGCCAGATAACCGAAATAGAGCCACTGCACCGCTTCCCTTGCGTCCTTGGCCGGCTGGGAGATATCGAAGCCGTAAGTGGCCGCCATATCCTTCATGCCCTTCAAAGCGCGGATCTGTTCGGTGATTTCTTCCCGCAGACGGATCACATCGTCTGTCATCGTGCCGTCGCCGCAGCCCGCAAAGTCTTCCTGCTTCTTTTCGATCAGGTAGTCAACACCGTAGAGCGCGATCCGTCTGTAATCGCCGACAATGCGGCCGCGGCCATAGGTATCCGGCAAGCCGGTCACGATATGGGTGTGGCGGGCCATCTTCATTTCCGGCGTGTAGGCATCAAACACGGCCTGATTGTGGGTTTTGTGATAGTCGTTGAAAATTTTGTGGAATTTGTCGTTCACATGGTAGCCGTAATTTTCGGCTGCCTGTTCCGCCATCTTGATGCCGCCGTAGGGCATAAAGGCGCGTTTTAACGGTTTATCGGTCTGCAGGCCGACGACCTTTTCGAGATCTTTCATCGATTCGTCGATATAGCCCGGTCCATAGGCCGTCAGGCCGGAGACCACTTCGGTTTCGCATTCGAGCACGCCGCCTTTGGCGCGTTCTGCCTTCTGCAGCTCCTGCAGGCGGTCCCACAGCTTATCGGTGGCCTCCGTCGGGCCGGCAAGAAAAGCTTCATCGCCGTCGTATTGCGTGTAGTTATTCTGGATGAAATCCCGCACGTTGACATCGTCATCCCAGTGACCACTTTTAAATCCTTGCCATTGTTCTCTCATTTTTTTCCTCCATTTGCAAATCGCTGTGAATACAAATCGTTCAGAACCGGCCGCTTCTTTTTAATCTATGGATGATCATCCCTGTGGATGACATCGCCGCTTAATTTGGCGCTTCACCGCGCAGAATGCGCTCGGCCCAGGCCACATGGTCTGCCGACGGCGCTTCCACCCCTTCGAGGGGATAGCGCATGCCCAGCTCTTCCCATTTATAGGCCCCCAGATTGTGATAGGGCAGCACCTCGATCTTCTCAACGCCCGTCAATGTTTCGATAAAAGCCCGGGTGCGCCGGAGTGCCGCCACGTCATCGGTGTAGCCCGGAATGAGCACTTGGCGAATCCAGATCGGCTGGCCGATGGCCGACAGATATCGGAAGCAATCGAGGATGTTTTCGTTAGGGCGGCTCGTCAGCTTTAAGTGCATCGCAGGATCGATGTGCTTGATGTCAAGCATCACCAGATCCGTCACCTGCATGAGCGCTTCAAATTGCGAGGAGAAGGGCTCTTCCCGCGTAAAGGGCTCGCCGCAGGTGTCCAGGCAGGTATGAATCCCCCGGGCCTTGGCCTTGGTGAACAGCTCCAGCAGAAATTCAATCTGCAGCAGGGGCTCGCCGCCGCTGACGGTGATGCCGCCTTTGCGTCCCCAATAAGGCCGGTAACGCTCTGCCTGATCGAGCAGTTCGTCTGCCGTCATCATAATATCCGACTTCGGGTCCCAGGTGTCTGCGTTATGACAAAAGAGGCAGCGCATGCGACACCCTTTGAGAAAAATCACAAACCGAATGCCCGGCCCGTCAACAGAGCCAAAGGTCTCGATGGAATGAATCGCCCCCATTGTGCCCATGGCATTTCTCCTTTCAGCTTTTTCAAATTTTATATCGTTAAAAAAATAACTGTGCTGTCAAAGTTCGCAAACGCCTTAGTGCATGCGCTTTGCTTTCCCTTTGATGCCATTATCTTAACACGATCTGCTGCCGTGTTCTTTGATTTAAATCAAGTAATGTTATTTTTTTGTCATAGTTTTGCCGCTGAATGAGAACCACCGGCCAATCACTCGTCTGCATCCCCGTCATAAAGCGCTTTAAGCCCGCCATAATCCAGAATATGCAGTCGGCCTCGGCCAATCCGCTCGATCAGTCCGAGTTTTTCCAGTTCGCGCAGTTTGCGGCTCACCGTTTCCGGCCGCAGGTTCAAACTGGCGGCAATATCTTCCAGCTTGAGGGAAATCCACGCTTCCGTACTGCGCTCCTTGCGGTAAAGCAGGAACCCGGCCACCCGCGATTCCGGCTTGCGCGTGGTCAAAAGCATGTTGCGGATGTTGGCGTCGTGGAGCTTGCGGCTGAGCATAATGATGACATCCATGGCCACCTCCGGCGAGGCCAGCACCGCCTGCAGTGCCTTAAGGTGAATTCCGCAGGCTTCGACCGGCGTCAGACACTCGGCCGAATACGGATAGGTGCTGTTGTCCAGAAAAAGCCCCTCCCAAATCGCCTCATAACGGTCGAAAATTCCAATGATCTGTTCCCGGCCGTCGGCTTCATATCGGCAAAGCTTCACCTGGCCGCAGCGGATGATCCAAATCGTATCCGCGGGATCCCCTTCCTGAAAGAGCAGCGACGCCCGCGGGGCCTGCACCCGGTCCGCGCCGGCCAAAAGTTCCCGCTTCTGATCCTCCGGGATGCCCTGCAGCAGCGGAATATCCATCGCGCAAAGTTCATCGCAGAAATCGCATTCCTCCGGCACCAGACTTTTCTCCTTTAACATCGCGTCTCCTTTCGCTTTCCCCATCATCGTGTCTCTCCGTGGTTTGATACCCCTAACTATACAATACCCGCCCGCAAAAATCAATGCTGAGCACCGGCAATGCTATCTTAACGCGCCGTTCACGTCTGCACTTTTTAAAATTTTTACACCATTGAACACGTAATCATGTTATAATTTTCTTAATCCTTCATAAATATTTTCAGACATTTCATACACGAACGATCCTGAACGATGAGGAGGTTCTTTATGTATTGTTCTAAATGTGGCCACTCGGTAAAAGACAGCGATCAATTCTGTCCGAACTGCGGCGCGCCCAATCCCCGAGCGGAAACCGGCGCGCAGAGCGCGATGAATCCCACGCGGGTGCAGCCGGTTTATCCCCCGCCGAAGCGGGAAAAGAGCAGCCATTCTTTGGCTTTAATCATCGTAGCGGCCGTTGCGGCGGCCATCGTCTTCGCGGCGCTGTATTTTGTGCTGACCCGTCCCAGAAGCCGCCTTTCCTCTGAGAAAACCACCAAAGTCACGGTGAATAATTACGACAGTGACGGCAGCAAAACATCCGGCACCACCTCAGGCAGCCGGTCGGCCGCCAACCGCAACAGCCATCAAATCAGCAACAGTGAAATCTTCCCTACCTCGTCAAGCATCCGGCTCTCGTCCGGCGATCTCACAGGCTTGTCCGCTAAAACCCTTAACTACGCCCGCAACGAAATATATGCCCGCAACGGCCGCCTCTTTGATTCCAGCGAATTGCAAAGCTATTTTAACAACAAAAGCTGGTACAACGGCACCACCCTCCCCGACGATTTTGATGAAGACTCTCTGTCCAGCGTCGAAAAATACAACGTGCAGCTGCTTAAATCCCATGAGGATGCCCTCGGCGGCTACCAAGTCCATTAGGAGTGGGCAATGACCAAATCCCACGCACACTTTCTCATCGCATTGATGGCGATCGCGGCGGCCGTTGCCCTGGCCGCCGTCGGCCTGGACTGGCATCAAAGTGCCGCACCCAAACGGACTTCGACCGCCAAGCCACGGAAACCGGCGCAAACCACGCCAAAAACGACACCGGCCTCAAATCCCGGCGCGGGCAAAACCATCGTGCTCGACCCCGGACATTCGGCGGTGATGCCGGCCGGCACAGAGCCCATCGGTCCGGGATCCAAGACGATGAAAGCCAAGGATGCCAGCGGCACCCGGGGCACGACCACCGGCGTCACCGAGTACGCCTTTATGATGACATTGGCCCGCAAGCTTGTGCCGGTGCTCGAATCCCGGGGCTACAAAGTGATTTTAACCCGGAAAAACAACCAAACGGCCATCAGCTGCGCGGCCCGAGCACAGGTGGCCAATAACGCCAAGGCCGATGCCTTTGTGCGCCTCCATGCCAACGGAGTGGACAATGCCGCCGCCAAAGGCGCCCTGGCCATCTGCATCACGCCCCGCAATCCCTACACGGCCGGCACCTATCAAAAATCCCGGCTCCTTTCGGAAAAATTGCTGAACACCTATTGCCAAGTGACCGGAACCGAAAACAACGGCATCACCGAGGAAGACAACATGACGGGCAACAACTGGGCCAAGGTGCCCACGACCCTCATCGAGGTCGGCTACATGACCAATCCGGAAGAGGACCGGCTGATGCAAACCGACGCCTACCAGATTAAAATCGTCAATGGCATCGCCGGCGGCCTCGACGCCTATTTTAAAAATTAAACGCATGCAAAAAGCGCCTGTTGCTTTATGGCAACAGGCGCTTTTTTTTCTTCGGTCTAAAATCAGCGCACGTAAACCGGCGTCCCCACCGGAAAGGTCCTATACACTTTTTTAACCGCCCACAACGGCGTGTTCACACAGCCGTGGGAACCGCGCCCGATTAAATAGGCGTTGCCGCCATAGCCCTTGGCATCCTGCCAGCTCGCATCGTGAATACCGATGCTATTGCGGATAAAAGGCATCCAATACCGCACATACGAGCGATAACCTGGCCCGATCAGAACCGACGGGCTTTGTTTCGCGCGAATTTTATAATTGCCGGCCGGCGTGCTCATGCCCGGCCGCCCGGTGATCACCGGCGTCGATAAAATTTCGCGTCCGTTCACATACGCCTTTAACGTCTGATGTGGCCGGTCTACACAAATGCAGGTCGGAGAAACCGGCATCCATCCAAAGGCCTTTGGCGATTTCGGCACCATTTTAACGTAGGGACGCGCCGTGCTTCCCGGCGCGCGGCTCCCCTTCCTGACCAGCCGGACTTCAAAGGCTTCCATGCGCAAACTGCCGCCGCTGGTGCCAGCCTCCTGGCCATTTTTAGCCCAACCGAGCCAGCCGACATTTTGAGCATGCACCCGATAATAAACATCAAATAAAGCCGCTGCTGTGCCGCTCAGTTTTATTTGAAGCGCTTCTCCCCTTAGGCTGCGGCCTGTGGTTCCTGCTATTTGCCCGTTGCTTTTCCAGCCCTGCCAGCCAATTTTTTGCACATGCATTCGGTAATGAACCGACGAGGCCCGAACCACCCCGGAAAGATTCAAATCAATCGCTTCCACCGCACGTTTCTGGCCCGTCGTTCCCGCCATTCGACCATTCGCAATGCGGCTTTGCCAGCCAATGCCGGACACATGGGCTCGGTAGTTCACCTGGGTACCTGCCGCTACCTGGGCGGCATCCACCGACGGCATGGCCGTCGCGCCGGGAGCTCCCTGGCTTTTCTCCCGAAGCGTCACTTGAATGGCTTCCATTGGATAAGCCAAACCCGTCGTGCCGGCTGTCTTCCCGCCAGCCGTCCAATCCAGCCAGCCATAATAAGCCACGTGCGCGCGGTAATACAAATTGTAGCGCGCTGCCATCGGGCCCGTTAATTTTGCCTGTAATGCTTCCAGCCGCAGGCCCCTGCCAACGGTGCCGGCCGTCTGACCATCGCTTTTCCATGCCTGCCAGCCGCTGTTCTGCACATGGCCCCGATAGGTTATTTTTATCCCCGGCGGCAGATTCGCCGCCTGCGCGTTCATACGCACCGCTTCCAGGCGCAAACTGCGGCCCTCCGTCCCGGCTGTTGCCCCGTCTTGAACCGCATTTTGCCAGCCGGCCTGCTGCACATGCGCCGCATAACGCACAGAGCCGTTATTTAATTTTGAAGCATCCACATAAGGACGAACGGTGCTTCCCACAAAATGACTGTCGGCCGCAAGCATTTTGATCTGAATGGCTTCAACGCGCAAATCAAAGCCCGTCGTCCCGGCGTTCTCACCATCGCAGGCCCAATCCAACCAACCATAATTTTGCACATGCACGCGATAATAAAGATGGAAACGGGAGGCCTCCGTTCCCGTCAATTTCATGCGAACCGCTTGAACGGCCAGCTTCTGCCCGACGGTGCCGGCCATACCATTGGTATCGGCAGAAGAAACCGGCGCCAGCCATCCCCGCTGCGCCACATGGGCTTCATACTGAATTCCCAATTGAGCCGGATTCAACTTGTTCGAATCTTGTTGGATGCGCAGGGCCTCAATCGCAAGGCCCTTCCCCGACGTTCCCGCGAAAACATCGCCTTGATCCTGTTTCGCAAATGGAATCGGATTCTGCCAACCTTGCTGAGACACGTGTGCCTGATATTGCAGCCCCGTCTGCACATCAGCCAGCGATAATGCTTCCGACGCGTTATCCTTTGACACGGGATCTGCCGCAAAAACCATTCCCGCGCCGAACGACAGGACGACCACCATCATCAAAAGCATCAATATTCCCCGACCTGTTTTTTCCCGTGTCATCACCTTTCTCCTTTTCTTAATACAAACTGAATGTTAAAATTAATTATATCATGATTTTTTCTAAATCATCTATCGTTTTATTTATTTTTATAAATAATTTTCTCGTCTTTTACAGGCAATTAAAAATGCTGCTTTCCATTCATATAAAAGCAGCATTTTCCTTTCCAGATTATAATCTTTTGTCCATTCTAAAATCGATAGGCAGCACGCGATCAAACCCTTTTATTGATAAAATTCTCTCCTGACATCATTCGCATGATTGATCTTTCTGCTGCTGTTTTATCTATCGTCCTTTCGGCAATTTTCATTGTACCCGTCGGCACCATCTGATTGGGCGACTCCCCGACAAAAACCATTATCGCTGCAATCATCCGAATTCACGTTGCTCCCTTGGATTTCCGATTCCATAAGTCCTCCTTTCCGTTTTTAGACAAATAAAAAACAGCAAACCTTTTTGATTTACTGTTCCTGCGTTAGCTTTTATTGAATTGTTAGTTTAGCAAGCTGAGAATATCCTACTTGCAATACTCTTTTATTTTACCGGCATATTCAGTCAAAAGATTCTTTGAATAAATTTTTTCATTTCTTGAATTTCTAACTTCTTTCCAAAGAATAGAGGCTACTTTTAATTTGTTCGAATAGTTGCAACTATTTTCATCTGCACAAAAATCCTTTAAAAATTGATTCCATTGACAAACCGAATTATCATACTTGGCATAATCTGATTTTCCATAATAAACTTTCAGCATATCTTGAATTGTAAAACTCAAATCATTTTCTCTTTTTACTTTTCTCCAAGCAGTAGCCATATCAGCGGTAAATTTAAATGGTGAAACATCTGTTAAAATTGAGAAATATTCTCTAAATTGTGTGTTAAAGGAGAACCCACATTCAAGTAATGGCGTGCCTAAAGTAATAGTTTCTACTTGTTTCTTTTCATTTTTTATTGATGACTTTTTAATCAAATTGCCCTTAAAGTACTGCTCAATAATATAATTGAGTTCCTGTTTTGCACCTCTATATTCTAATCCTAATGACTTGCATATCTGTGAAAGTTCTTCACGATACCAATAGTATTTATTAAACTCATCAAACGATGTGATTTTATCAAACTCAGGTCTACTTTCTATCAATATTTTATCTCCTCAAATTTATTTGACAATGTGTACAGTAATAATTGTATAGCTATATGAATTGATAGTAATTTTGATATTTTCAACCTCACAATACCAATTTTTGCCTTGTTTGTATATATTACAATTTTTATCTAAAATCTTATTGATACAATACGCTACAACATCTTCTGTAACTATTTTTAAGTTCTTTTTAATTCTATCAATACCCATTTCAGTAGTATGCACTTTATCTATGTTATCTAATAATATTTGCTTATCTTCCATAATACATTCTCCAAATCACATTATCATCTATCTATGTCAGTACAAAAATAAATTCCACCTAAGAAATCATAAATATTATAACATTTTTTCGCTTAGTTTTATAGGGCTAACTCGTTTATCTTTGCCTGTGTTAGCTCAATTGAATGTCCCTGTAACTACTGGCTGATGAGTTTTTTTCTTTTGTTTTGTAACTGCTTGATTTCTTCATCTGCCATTAAGATTTTTTCTTCTATGTTTTTCATTGTTCGTGTCCTCTCTTTCTATTTTGAGCAAAGAAAAAACAGTAAACCTTTTTTGATTTACTGTTTCTGTGTTAGTTTTATTAAATTGTTAGTTCAAGAAACTTGAAGTTGTCATACAATCAATTTACTTGCCAGCTTGTAAACTTGTTTTATTTCTTTACTTTCTAAATGCCAGCTATCAAATTCAATTTTAATCAACTCTGGGAATTTCTTACTAATATCCCTTAAAGCATTTCCAACCGATTTTCTTACATATTCGCTTCCATCTTCTTTTAAGTTTGCAATTCTTTCAATAGCTTCCTTTGGATTTTCTTTGAAATATGGTCTACTTGTCCATATTCTCAACCCCTCTGTAACTGCTCTCCTTGTATTTGGATTTCTATTTTCTAACCATTCATCAATAATTGAAAGTGCTTTTTCATAGCCTGTTTTCTTGCAAAATTCATCAAACGCCTTTGCCAATACTTCCTGAACTCTCCAATTATCATCTTTAGAAACTTCATCTCTCATAAATATTAAAATTTCTTCATCTGCTGATAAATATCCAAAGAGAAACACGCCGTACATTCTAACTTGATATACATTGGATTTATAAGCTAAAAATGCCAATTTTTTGCTATACTCATTATCATTAGATTTATAATCAACAAAGGCTCTTTTTTCTTGCTCTTTAAAGCCATTTTCTATCAAAGAGAATTCTTTTTCCAAACTCATAATATACTCTTTCAAATAGCCTCGCCTCCTCACAAAAATCAGTTTTATTTGTCTATATTAACAAATATTATAGCATTTTTAAGGCATTTTTTCTACTGTCATATTTCTTACTCACTTGCTACTATTTTCCCTTAGAATGTATTATCTTGAACAGCTTATCTTAAAATGTTTCCTTGCTCTTTTTATCAAAATATATCTCCGTTACAAAGGTCTTTCCATTTATCTTTTTTGTTAGAATGCCATCAGGCTTTTGGTGTTGTGGTCGTTCTTCTGTCTGTATTTCTTTAATATCTGTTTTTTTCTTCATTCTTGTTTTCTTCTTTCAAATTTTGAGTAAAGAAAAACAGTAACCCCTTTTTTGATTTACTGTTACTGTATTAGTCTTTACCGAGTTATTGGTTATACGAAACGGGGATTTGTTAATGCACGTTCTTTTCAGATCGCTTATTAAGCAACTTTATCCACTTCTTTTGTCTGTGCGAGTAAAATGCTTTTGCCCACAAATATACAAACGGTGTTTTCCATCCTGCCCCGATTTCTACCTCATCGGTGTATTCGGTTTTGCCGTCAGCAGTTCCTTTGAGAATAATTCGATGATTCCACATGGGACAAAAAGGATTGCCCTCATTTGTATAGATGTTGTCCGGGTTGAATTCCCTAACATTGATCACATGAACACCGAGCGTAATGAAGCCAAACATCTTAAAATCGAAAGAAAAACTTCTGCCAACTTCCCAAACCAGTTCAGTTTGTCCTTTGGGGCTTTTGAATGTTGCGTAGGGCTTGGCAATATATGCAAGTGTATCAAATCTTTGCAGCAGTGCAAAAACATTGCTTTGCTTCGCCGGAAAAACGGAAGTCTTTTTGACAATCATTTTCATTTATCGTTCCTCATTTCCGAAGCGGGTAATCGCCTCGACAGATTCTGATTTTTCTGTTTATATTAATAAATATTATAACTATTTTTAAGCCATTTTTTCTATATCGGCTTTCTGTGGCACTTGACAGTTCCCTATAAAGTTAAAATAAACATCGACTTGTTGTTTTCTGTCTTTGCCTTGTCTTCCGCCTGTAGCTTCATGGACTACAACTTTTTCTATATACTCATTGTTCATTGGTACTGTCAGTTCCTCAATGTCTGTATATTTCTCTGTCATTTTCAGGAATTTATCGGTGTCAACTTTTCTCTGATGGTAGGTTTCTATTTCCTGTTCAAAATGTAGATACTTTATTTTCTTTTACTGCTTTTATCATCTTTTGAAATCCCTCTCTATCAAAGGTTATTCCGCTTACGCCATCATCGGCATAGTGATAGATATTTACAAAGCCGTTTCTTTTGGCATAACTTTCAAGTAGCTGCTTTTGGTTGGTGATGGAATTGCTTTCTCCCTGCATTTCATCATCACGACTTAAACGCTCATAAAGGGCTGTTTGTCCTGTCCTTTTCATATTTGACATGAGAATTACCTCCTTTCCAAGTTTTTATTATTTTCTCTGTCCCTAAGAGGTTAATCCTTTCCGGACGATAAATAAAAAGGACTGTAAGTTGATGCTCACAGCCCTCTTTGTTTGTCCTTCCCATCGGAAGACGTTCTATAATTTAATTCAATTCATTTTTTAATTTTGGTCACACCGCCCATATAGTGCACCAGCGCATCCGGAATGGTGATGCTGCCGTCGGCATTTTGATAATTTTCAAGCACGGCGGCAAAAGTACGGCCGACCGCCAGGCCGGAGCCGTTAAGCGTGTGCACATACTGGGTGTGCTTCGTCGCCGGGTCGCGGTAGCGGATATTGGCGCGGCGCGCCTGATAATCTTCAAAGTTGGAGCAGGACGAAATTTCCACATAACGGCCATAGCTCGGCATCCACACTTCAATGTCGTAGGTCTTGGCCGAGGAGAAGCCCAAATCGCCGGTACAAAGCTCCACCACGCGGTAAGGAATCGCAAGCTGCTGCAAAATGACCTCGGCATCCGCGGTGAGCTTTTCGAGTTCATCATAGGAATCTTCCGGCCGGACAAACTTCACCATTTCCACCTTGTCAAACTGGTGATTGCGGATCAGCCCGCGGGTATCCCGCCCGGCAGAGCCGGCTTCTTCGCGGAAACAGGGGGTGTAGGCCGTGTAATAAATCGGCATCGCGTCATCGGGAATGATTTCGTCGCGGTGGATATTGGTCACCGGCACTTCCGCCGTCGGCACCAGAAAAAAGTCTTCCCTTTCGAGATGGAAAGCATCTTCTTCAAATTTGGGCAGCTGCCCCGTGCCCGTCATCGAGGCGCGGTTCACCATAAACGGCGGCGCGATTTCAATGTAATCCTGATCGACGGTATGCACATAGAGCATGAAGTTCGTCAGCGCGCGTTCGAGCTTGGCGCCCAAGCCCTTGAACATCGAAAAGCGTGCCCCGGTGAGCTTGTGCGCCCGGTCAAAGTCGAGAATATCCAGCTCCGTCCCCAGATCCCAATGGGCCTTGGGCTCAAAATCGAAGGCGGTGGGTTCGCCCCATTTGCGGATTTCGACATTTTCGCTGTCGTCCAATCCCACGGCCACCTCCGGATTGGGGATATTCGGCAGGCCAAGCAGCTCGTTTCGAATGGCCTGATTGATGTCGGCCAGCGCTTCATCATCCGCCTTGATCTTTTCAGAAACGGCCTTCATTTCGGCAAAGAGCGGGGCGAGGTCTTCCCCGGCCAGCTTGCGCTGGGGGATGGCCTTGGACGTCGCGTTTTTCTGCGCCTTGAGGGCTTCCACCCGGCCGATGATTTCCCGGCGCTGATTGTCCAGTTCGAGCACCTTGTCCACCGAGTATTCGCCGCCGCGGCTGCCCAGCGCCGCCAATACGGCTTCTGGATTCTGACGAATGCGTTTAATGTCGAGCATTGATATTTCTCCTTCGATCCTTCACCGCTGCAGCCTCCCGCTGCAGCGCATCATTTGAATTTAATTGGCTCTATGATACCACAACGCCTGCGGATTTGGCAATTTTCTCCCGCATTAAAAAGAAGCCTGCATCGCAGGCTCCCTTCGTTTTATATCTATCGATTAATGTTGCTGTTTTCTTGCCCGCAGCCCTAAATACAGGCAGGCGCCCATCATCGTCACCAGCAATGCCGCATAAAGCCGAGGCTCGGCGGCGTCGCCGGTCTTCGCGGCGCCGGTGCGCTTGGCCGCCGCTTTGTTCACGCTTGCTTTCGGAGTCCCTTTCGTTTTGTCATCGGTTTTATGATTGTCCGGTTTGACCACCTGCGTTTCGCCATAGATCAAAGTCCAATCCGGGTAACCGCTCGACGTAATGACCATCTTCACCCCTTTGGGATTCGTCACGCCGGCTTTGCTCAGATCGATCCGGCCGTCTTTGCCGATAATGGGCACGGCATTCCGCCCCGTGGCCGGATAATCTTTTCCGTTTACGCGGACCTTGGGGATGTTAGCGATGTAATTGCTGAAGTCGCCGTCGGCGGCATCATCCTTCTTCACGATCGCTTCGCCTCCGGTGTATTGGGCCGGCCGCGTTTCGGTGGTGATCATAAAGGTCGTGGTAACCGGTGCATACGTGCCGCTCGTATCCGTCGCGGTCAATGTCCTGGTCCCCGGCTTGAGTCCCGCGACGGGCAGCTTCCCGCCTTCGGGATTCACGCCGACACCATCAATGGCATAAGCCGGTTTAAAACCACCCGGCAAATCAGCCTTCAGGGCCGTCGTGGCGTCTTTAACGGTCGCGTTATCCGCTTTGAGCGTCGCATCCTTCGCGATAATCGGCACCTTTATATCGTTGATGTCGACGTTAAAGTTGCCGTCCGAAGTGTAATAGGTCAGGGATGTAATGGTCTTCCCCGACAAAGCCGCGTCGTCTGCATTCCAGCCGATTTCAATTCCCCGCCAAATATTGGCCAGATGGCGCATGGCAAATTGGCCGCCGTCCTTGGTCTTCACAATCACGCCGTAAACCTTGGTGTTATTGTCTTTTACAAATGCACTGCTGTCCTTGAAGGTCATCTCATAATCAGCGTGATGACCGCCCGGCGTCAGTTTTGCCTCGGCTGCCACCGTCTTAACGGCCGCCGTGGTTTTGCCAAAGGCAAGCTGTCCGCCTTTAACCGCAGCTTCTTTATAGAACGCCGGCTTTTCGCTTAACGCATAGTACGAATAATTCGGATTTTCGAACAGCTGCCCGCCGTTCGCATAGGTGGTTGTCACCTGCTGCCCGCGAAGCGTTAGCGTAATGCTCAAAGGCGCGGTCGAATCGGTCACGACCGTACCGCCTTTGGCTTTTAATGCCGCGAGCGCTTCTGCACTGCTGACCTTCACCGGATAGGTCACCCCGTTGATGGCCGCGCCGGATGCATCGGCATGATAGGATCCGCCAACCAAACTGCCGGCCCGAGGTTTGACTTTTGTCGCCGAAGTCACGGTATCCACCCCGCTGATGCCCTCACCTTCGTAAAATGCACTATAGGGGATATTCACCAAAAAATATTGGTCGGATCCTTCGGCGTGCGCCGTCGGCGGCAGCACCGCCAACAGCATGGCCAGACAGCAGGCCATCACAAACCATTTGCAGCGCCAACTGATTTTCGTTTGCATTTCTCTCTCCTTTCAGAAAACTTTCAAAAAAACATATTCAAAGCTGCCTTCTCGAGACGCTTTCCCCGAATTTTTCGCCAATGACCGGCGCAAAGTCAGCTCCTCTTAAAAGCATCTTTATCCCATTATATTTGTAAGGATAGGCTAAGTCAATCTTTTTTGTAAGTTTATACAAACTTTCCAAGACCCTTTGTTTGTCTGCCGTCATTCGCAAGCACGATTT
>NZ_GL622359.1:1476504-1655970 GCF_000185505.1 Pseudoramibacter alactolyticus ATCC 23263
AAATCTCCTTATTTTATGGTTTACAATCTTATGCCATTATATTAAATTCAGGCGTTTCTTTCAAGCCCTTTCTGAAAAATCGCCGGTTTCCGACGCTTTTTTGCCTTTCCCTTAATCGGACACGCTCAAGGTTTTAATAGGCTCTGGCGAAATAAGCCATCTTGTCGGCATGCTTACCACAGCATACGCAGGTGCCGTCGCCGATGACCTCCTGTTCGCCGTCAAAGGGAATACAGCGCAGCGTCGCGCCGGTTTCGTCGTGAATTTTGTCTTCGCAGGCCGGATCGCCGCACCAGTTCGCTTTGATGAAGCCGGGATTTTCCTTGAGGCGTTCGGCAAATTCCTGCATATCCTTTGCTGTGGATGTCTTGGCTTCCCGCGCCTTTAAAGCTTTATCGTAAAGATTTTTCTGGATGGCCACCAGCAGATCGGCCACATGGGCTTCAATATCGTCCAGCGAGACGGCCGTTTTTTCCCCGGTGTCCCGGCGCGCCAGCACACATTCGCCTCTTTCGAGATCCCTCGGTCCAATTTCAAGGCGAATCGGCACCCCTTTCATTTCCCACTGGTTGAATTTCCATCCGGGCGAATTGTCCGAATCGTCAAGTTCCGCTCTAAAAACCTTGCCCAATTGATCTGTCAGTTTCCCGGCGGCCTCCGCCACCCTAGGCTTATGTGCCGCGACGGGAATGATCACCACCTGAATCGGCGCGATCTTCGGCGGCAGCACCAGCCCGTTGTCGTCCCCGTGCACCATAATCAGCCCGCCGATCAGCCGGGTGGACACGCCCCAGGAAGTGTGATAGGGATTTTCCTGTTTATTTTCGCGGCTCAGATAACTGATATCAAAGGCTTTGGTGAAGTGTTGACCCAGATAATGGGAGGTCCCGGACTGCAGCGCCTGGCCATCGTGCATCAAGGCTTCAATCGTATAGGTGGCTTCGGCGCCGGCGAACTTTTCCTTCTCGCTCTTTTGGCCCACCACCATCGGAATGGCCATGAAGTCCTCGGTCACTTCCCGGTAAATATTCAGCATCTGCATGGTTTCTGCCCTGGCTTCTTCCTCCGTTTCGTGAAGGGTGTGCCCTTCCTGCCAGAGGAATTCCGATGTTCTTAAAAAAGGTCTTGTGGTTTTTTCCCAGCGGACCACATTGCACCACTGGTTGTATTTAAAAGGCAGCTGCCGATAAGAGTTGAGCCATTTGCTGTACATCGAGCAGATGATGGTCTCCGACGTCGGGCGGATGGCCAGCCGTTCGCCCAGCTCTTTGCCGCCGCCCCGGGTCACCCAGGCCACTTCCGGGGCAAAGCCCTCCACGTGTTCGGCTTCGGTCTGGAGCATGCTTTCCGGGATGAGCAGCGGGAAATACATGTTCTTGTGGCCCGTTTCTTTAAAGCGACGGTCAAAGGCTTCTTTGATGTTTTCCCAAATGGCATAGCCGTAGGGCCGGATGACCATAAATCCCTTGACCGGCGCATAATCGACCATCTCCGTCTTGGAAATCACATCCGTGTACCACCGGGCGAAATCCACGTCTCTGGGCGTGATGGCCTCGACCTGCTTACCTTTATTTTTTCCCATTAATCTTTCGATCCTTTCAGACTCCGTTTATTTTTTGCCGTTTTATTATATCACACTCCGGCCATTGTTCAATCCTATTATTCCCCGGGAATTTGGGCATCCAGCCAGGCGAGCACCCGCATAAAAGAGCGCGGAATTCGGGTGACCGCCGTCGCCAGGATGCTGCCGCGCAGCGCATTTTTAGATTTTTTAAGCTGTTCCAGCTGACGCGGCCGAATGCGGTGCATCCGCTTGCGCCCTTCGGCCGGCGTCAGGGTTTCGCCCCCCTGATGAAAGAGAAAGGCATCGATCTTCTGCAGCGTCTTAGCGCACCGGCAATAATCTTCCCATTCGAAATGATCGTACACATCGGCTTCAAAATCATCGCCGTCGGTAAAGAAGACATCTTTTTCGTTGCGGTAGGCCGGCCGCTTATCCCGATCGATAATGGCGACCGTCTGGATATCAAAGGCCTGATACAGCCGCATGCACCGGCGCAGGCTGTCCGCCCCGTCAAGCTTCACCAGGCCGATCCCGCGGGCATCCATATCCAACCCGTAGCGCTCGGCGAAAACGGGGAAGGCCCCGAACTCCGTGTCTCCCTCCACAAAGACGATGCAGTGGCTGAACATCGCCTCTTTCAGATAAATAAAATTGTGGAGCATGTGTTTATAAAGGCGGTAATCCATTTTGAGCGCCGCCCCGCAGACCACGGCGATCCGCAGCGAACGGCACGGCTGATGGATGCGGATAAACTGATGATAATCTCCCAGCAAAATGCTGGGCGAATGGGTGGCGATAAAAATCTGTCCCTTCAGCGCGTCGATGCCGGTCGTCGCTTTAAAACGTTCCCGAAAGGCCGCATCGCCGCCGGTGACCATGGCCTCTAACGTCTTGATCAATCGGCGCTGTCGGTAAGGATGCAGGTGAATCTCCGGCTCGTCTAAGATCATCACCAAGGGCAAGCAACGCTGCCCGGTTGCGTCTGTGCACACGGCCGCCGCCTGTTTTTTGGCGATGGCCACGATGCGCCGCTCCAGATGGGCCGCATACCAAAGCTTCCCGGCTTCCGTCCCGTCCATATCGCTGCGGGCATTGGTCAGCCGCGCCGCCGCATCGTAAATCACCGGGATTTTCGGCTTCTTGGCTTGGATGGCGCCATCGCATTCCCAGGTGCAACTCGCCGCTGCCGCCGCATGGGCCTGCTGCACCGTCATCCGACACACCATTTCGCCGATGGCCAACTCCATCTGCACGCACAAGGGTTTTTCAGGGTCTTCAAAATCTTTAGCCTCGAAGGGCGCCTCCGTCAACAGATGGTGCAGCAGCTCCAGCACGTTGGTTTTGCCGATATTGTTTTCGCCGATTAAAAAGTTAACCGCCGGGTCGAAGGTGAGCGTTTGATGCGAAAGGTTGCGGTAATTCTCAATCAAGTTGATGGCGCGGATAAACACGAAAAAACTCCTTTCATTTGCTTTGGTTTTCAGATCCTCATGATTGTTTTTATTGTATGCCCCGATTATTTAATTTATATTTATCTTCTGCCCTCGGCGGCCGCTCCGCCTCATTTCGGGCAATAAAAAAGCCCATGCTGTGCACAGGCTTTTTTCTTCATCTTAATCCGATTATTTGAGTTCGACCGTCGCGCCGACTTCTTCGATCTTGGATTTCATTTCTTCGGCTTCTTCTTTGGCCACGCCTTCCTTGAGGGGCTTCGGTGCGCCGTCGACCAAAGCTTTCGCTTCTTTCAGGCCCAGACCGGTCAGTTCGCGGACCACCTTGATGACTTTAATCTTCTGATCGCCAACAGAAGCCAGAACGACGTCGAAGTCGCTCTTTTCAGCAGGCGCTTCGCCGCCGGCAGCAGCCGGCGCAGCAGCAACCGCCACCGGAGCGGCAGCGCTAACGCCGAATTCTTCTTCTAAAGCAGAAACCAGTTCGGATAATTCCATCACAGACAGCGCTTTAACGTCTTCAATTAATTTTTCAACTTTTTCGCTCATTGGTATTCCTCCAAATTTTAATTTAATAACATGTGTTTCAGGCGGCGACTAAGCCGCTTCTTCCCTTTTCTGATCGGCAATCTGACCTAAAGCGACAACCAAACCCTTGATGGTTCCGTTGAGCACATTGACCAGACCCGCAATCGGTGCATTCAAACCTCTCAAGGTCATCGCGACCAGTTCATCGCGGCTCGGCATCTTCGCCAATTGGCCGACGCCGGCAGCGTCGATCACCTTGCCTTCAACCACGCCGGCTTTGATTTCCAGCTTTTCGTGATCTTTGGCAAAATCCGCCATCAGTTTAGCCGTTGCGACCGCATCACTTTCACAAAATGCAATCGCGTTCGGGCCTGTCAGTGAAGGCAACAAACCTTCCAGCCCCGCTTCCTGAGCGGCAAAACGCATCATGGCATTTTTGTAGACCTTATATTCGACTCCCTGTTCGCGAGCCTTGCTGCGCAGCTCTGTTACTTCCGCAACATTCAAGCCGCGATAGTCCACAACGACAGCACCCTGAGCGTTTTTCATCTTTTCGGCGATTTCGGCGACAATCGCCTTTTTTGCTTCGAGATTGGGCATTGCAATTCCTCCTTTTTTAGATTTTTACAAAAATCAGATTCAGAAGGTTACACTTCCGTCAGTGACGTTTGCTTTGCATAAAATAAGGCTTTCTCCACATAGGTGAAGAAAGCCTCTTAATCCTTAAGCTTGCCACACCCTCGGCAGGATATTTGAACGCCGGCGCTCGCCGTTGTCCCTGCTGTCTATGGATGACTTATTAAAGCTTGTTCAGTTTATCATCCCGTTTGGGGAATGTCAAGCCTTTTGTCGAACCTTGAAATTAGATTCTCGCCGTGTTGATTTTAACCCCCGGGCTCATCGTCGACGCCAGGGAAACACTGCGGAAATACTGCCCCTTGGCAGCAGCCGGCTTCGCCTTTTTCAGGGCATCCAGCATAGCGCCGATGTTTTGCATCAGCTGTTCTTCGCCAAACGATGCCTTGCCGACAATCACGTGGATGATATTCGCCTTGTCCAGACGATATTCCACTTTACCGGCCTTGGTGTCTTTAACCGCTTTGCCAATGTCCATGGTGACGGTGCCGGATTTCGGATTTGGCATCAGGCCCTTCGGCCCGAGCACGCGACCCAAACGGCCGACTTTACCCATCATATCCGGCGTGGCGATGAGCACATCAAAATCGAACCAGTTTTCTTCCTGGATCCGCTGAATGTATTCATCTTCACCAAAATAATCGGCGCCGGCTTCCTCCGCTTCTTTGAGCTTGTCGCCTTTGGCCAAAACCAGAACTTTCACTTCATTCCCGGTGCCGTTGGGCAACACGACGGAGCCGCGAACCTGCTGATCGGCGTGGCGCGAGTCAACCCCCAACCGGGCGTGCAGTTCGATGGTTTCGTCAAAATTAGCGGTCGCCATTTTCTTGACCTGAGCCACAGCGGCATCCAGATCAAACAGCTCAGACTTGTCATAAGTCTTCACGTTTGCTTGGTATTTTTTACCTTTTTTCATTTTTCCTCCTGTGGTCTTAACGGATAATCTCCTCCCACTTAAGGTTCTTCTTCAGATTCAATTGATCTCGGCATAATGCCGATAATCGCGGTTTTATTCTTCGACGACAATCCCCATGGAACGCGCGGTCCCGGCAACCATCCGCGCTGCGGAATCAATATCCGCTGCGTTGAGGTCGGGCATTTTTGTCTGAGCGATTTCGCGAACCTGATCCATGGTCACCGTTGCGACCTTGTTCTTATTCGGTTCACCGGAAGCTTTGTCAATACCGGCGGCTTTCTTGAGCAGAACGGCTGCCGGCGGAGTTTTTGTGATAAATGTGAAGGAATGATCCTGGAAAACGGTGATGACAACCGGAATGATCATCCCTGCGTCATTGGCTGTCTTCGCGTTAAATTCCTTACAAAAACCCATGATGTTGACACCGTGCTGACCCAAAGCCGGGCCGACCGGCGGCGCCGGGGACGCTTTCCCGGCCGGAATCTGCAATTTAATCAGTCCGATAACTTTTTTCGCCATAGCGACACCTCCTCTATAGACTCGACGGCTGCGCCCAGAAACGATTAAAACTGAGCCGCCCGTCGGCGGTAAGGTTTGGATGCCAAAGGCATCCTGATTTGAAGAATATCTTGCCTTAAGTGTTTATTTAAAGGCCGTCTGACGGCCAATAAATCATTGTGTTTTCTCAAGTGCCCATCCAATGCTTTATAAGGACTTGAGCTTTTCTGCCTGATCAAAATCAAGCTCAGTCAGCGTTTCTCGGCCGAACACCGACAGGTTGACTTTAATTTTGGATTTTTCCAGGTTGATAACCTCCACTTCGCCGGCCATGCCTTCGAAGGGGCCATCAATAATTTTAACTTGATCGCCGACCGCCAGATCAATTTCGACCTGCTGTCTTCTGATTCCCATTTTCCGCAGTTCCTCTGGTGAAAGCGGAACGGGTTTCGATGCCGGCCCGACAAATCCGGTGACGCCTCGGGTGTTTCGAACAACATACCAGGAATCGTCTGTCATGTACATCTGAACGATAACGTAGCCGGGAAAGAGTTTTTTCTCCTTGATGACTTTTTTGCCGTTTTTCGTTTCGACGACGTCCTGAGTCGGCACTTCCACCTGAAGGATCACATCCTCCATGCCTCGATGCTCGACCGTCGCTTCGATGCTGGCCTTCACTTTATTTTCGTAACCGGAATAAGTGTGAGCGACATACCATTGCGGTTTGTCATTATTTTCGTATTCCATTTGCGTTCCTTATTGATAAAGCTGAGGTTATTTGCCTAAGAAAAGCGCCGCCAACGCGCCGAACCCGGTATCTGCAATCCAAGTCAGCAGGGTGAAAGCCACCACGATCCCCGCCACCACTGACGTGCTTTTTACCAATTCGTCCGTCGTCAGCCAGTTGACTTTCTTCAACTCGACGACCACTTCTTTAAAGAAGAGGACGATCCGCTGAAAGACATTAGGCTTGCGGTTTTTCTTCGCAGCCGCTTTTTGAGCGGCCTTCTTTTCTTTGGATTTCTGAGCAGCGGCCTTTTCATCAAATTTCGAATCTTTAATCGGTGCTTTCTTGATTTTAGACGGTTCCGCCTTTTCTTTGGCTTCCGATTCGATTTTGGTTTTTTGTGAGGCGCGTTCCCGGGCTTCATCCATTTCAGCAGCAAACGCCTTCGCTTCCTTGCGTTTGGCTTTCTGTTCCAGTTCAGCCTGTCTCGCGGCTTCCGCCCGGCGTTCCTGTCTGTTTTTCTTTTTTTTTCGCCATGTTTCTCCCTTCGTGCCCGCGGGCACAGGTTCACTGAAGCTTAGCGGGTTTCTTTATGCACGGTGTGCTTCTTGCAGAACGGGCAGTATTTTTTTAATTCGATACGATCCGGATTATTCTGTTTGTTCTTCATCGTATCGTAATTGCGCTGTTTGCATTCGGTACATGCCAATGTAACCTTCTGTCTCACGATTCTACCTCCTGTGTCCCGGTTTTCCCGGCCTATTTTCCTTTGACGGGCTCAAATGGCGCAAAGCGTCATTCGATCGCTGCGAGGTGTGCGGCCCGCAATAAAAAAAGGCGGCCCGCCTTTACTTTTTTATTATAACAGGCGGCCGCAGCCTTTTCAAGTTTTTTTTATGGTTTTTCACGTTCCGGCATTTAAATGGCGCGGCCCATCTGAAAGCAGTCTTTGGTGTGCCCGTCGATCTCGACAATGCCGGGAAAAAGGCCCCAGGGTTCGAAGCCGAACTTTCGCGCCAGGCTCAGCGACGGCAGATTGTCTTCAAAGATGATCAACATCAGATGTCTATAGCCCAGCGTCCGGCACCGCGTGATTACCCGATCCATCAAGACCGTACCGATACCCTGATGCTGATAAGCCTTGTCCAGATAATAGCTCAGCTCGCAGGCCTTGGAAAACCCCTCCCTGCCGGAGCGATAAGCCGTGACCGCCATCCAGCTGACCACACGGCCGTCCACTTCGGCCACAAAAATCGGATGGCGCTCCGTGCGGTGTTCGGCAAACCAGGGCACGCGCTTTTTTCGTGTGACCGGCGTTAAAAGGGCGGTGACGCGCCTGTCGGCAATCGCCATATTCAAAATATCCAAAATGCGCTGTTCGTCCTTCTCTTCAAAAAGCCGCACCCGCACTTTTGTGTTCTCACGCTGCCCTTTCACTTTCCGTCCTCTTTGTCGTCTTTTCCCATCCGGCGCCCATCTGGCACTCAGGGTTTGCGATCAATGCCGTTTTTCCAGGCGATGATGATCGTCGCGATAAACAGAATGCCGACTGGCACCGCAACCGGCACCCATCGCGACAGCACCATCCCGACGAGCCAAAGCAAGGCCGGCAAAACGAGTGCCAACGCAATCAGCAGGGCAATCGCCAGCCATCCCCCTCGATGCGGATCCATCGGCCTTACGCCTCGTCCAAATCGTCTGCGGCATCCGCTTCCGCCTGATCGTAATAAGCGGCGATGGCCTGGGTCCCGCATTCGCCCATGCCGCGGCGTCGCAGCGCCTTATACATCGTCCGCACCGTTTCAAGCACCAACAGATGAATATCTTTCGCGTCGGATTCATTGCCGGCAATGGTCAAATCCTTGATCATATGCTTCACATAAAATCCCGGATCGTAATCCCCGGCGGCCATCTTAGGGGCAAGGTTAGCCATTTGCCAGCTGCCGGCGGCCCCGGCGCCAATGCTGCCCAGCATCTTATCGATGTCAAGTCCCATCATCTGGCCGTACTTCACCGCTTCACAGACCCCGGCCACCGTGCCGGCAATGGCAATCTGATTGGCCATTTTTGTGTGCTGGCCGCTGCCCGGACCGCCTTCATAAATCACCTGGCTGCCCATGGCCTTCAAAAGGGGCTGCGCCTTTTCAAACGCCGCCGGATCGCCGCCCACCATAATGGACAGCGTCCCGGCTCGGGCGCCCACATCGCCGCCGGAGACCGGCGCATCGAGCGCCGAAAGACCGGCCATCGCCGCTTTTTTCGCAATCCGCACGGACAAACTCGGGCTCGTGGTCGTCATATCGATGAGCAGCGCCCCGGCCGGGGCCGCTTCGATGATCCCCGGATGCGCTTCCTCACCAAAGTAAACCGACTCGACATCTTTGGGAAAGCCCACCATCGTGATCACCACTTCGGCGTCAGCTGCCGCTTCCTCAGCCGTTTCGGCCCAGCGTGCACCCTTCCGAATGAGCGCCTCGGCTTTTGCCTTCGTCCGATTATAAACCGTCAGATCGTGGCCTGCCGCCATCAGATGGCCGGCCATTGCCCCGCCCATTACACCGGTGCCAATAAATGTTATTTTCATCAGATTCACTTCCTTATTTGTTGACCAGGCCATCGCATCCCTATTGCCAATGCAATTTTCACCCGATTTTTCATTTTTTCATTATTTATATTTCGCCATTATATCCCAGCTTTCCTTAAATTAAAAGCCATTCCAAAAAAGAAAACCCTCTCATTGCAAAAGTTTTTGGCCTGTGCTAAAATAAAAAAAATTTAAGTCCCCGTAGCTCAGCTGGATAGAGCGACCGCCTCCTAAGCGGTAGGCCGGCGGTTCAAATCCGCCCGAGGACGCCAGAAACAAAAAAGAAGCTCCGATTGGAGCTTTTTTTAATGTCTGTTCCCCATTCTTTGAGCTTTCTCATAATTCGGAGGGTTTTTCAGCCACCAAATGCAGCCGAAAGCCCTTGCGCTTTTCCAACACGACAGGTTCAAGACCCGCCTTTCGACAAAAATCAGCCACCTGATCCAACCGATAAGCGCGGACATCCCCATGTCCCAGCAAGTTGGCCAGGGGCATCTCCGTGTGATTTATCAGCCAAAGCAGAGGCCTTGCCGCGGTATAATCCCGCAAAATAAGGCGGCCGCCGCCTCGCAGCACCCGATAAACCCCGTCAAAAAAGCGCTGCGGATTAGGATAATGATGAAAACTATTGGCACAAATCACCGCATCGAAAGAAGCCGTCTCAAAGGGCAAGTCCTCACTGTCCCCGACGACAAACTGTGTGTTGGGCAACGCCTTTTTCTGCGCGACGGCAATCATCCGCGGCGTGAGATCGATCCCCGTGTAATGTCTGTCCGGATAAGCTTCGACGAGCCGTTCGATCATCGGCGCTGTGCCGCACCCGACATCCAAAAGATCATGAAATGTCTTTTGTTCAAGTTCCTCTAAAATCGGCAGGTAATCGTCTTTACACAGTTCGTAAATTCCCGCATTCTCGCTGTCATAAATTTCAGCGGCTTTTGTAAACTCTTTGATTGACAAAGTTTTATATGCACGAGCATCCATGTTATCTTCCCCCTTTCAAATATCACAATGCTTTAATTTAGACCATGCTAACTTTTTTTGATACGATAGCACGTTTCTCACTGCATTGCAAGGGGGGATTACTTATTTTACAGAATTCCTGAATCGCAAGCCTTTTCCGTTGTCTTTTAGCGTTTGCCTAATCGCAATCGACTGATCTCCCAGCAAATGATTCCGGGTAAACTATCGGCAAAAACTCTTTTTTCACTTCTGCATCCACACCAACAGCCGCATCGGCAGCAGCTTCGTCATCAGGCGCAGCAACTTTATCGCCGTCCCATAGACAGACACCGCCCGGCCGGCCATCGCGTCGCGGTAGGCCTTGGCGGCCACCTTCTCGGGATCGGCCATAAAGCGATTTTTAAACGCCGCCCGCCGGTGTACCTTCTCTGCCGTTTTAAAGAAGGCGGTGCGCACCGGTCCCGGGCAGACCGCCGTCACCGAGGCCCATGTTAAGCCCCAATTTTCATTTCTACTCACACGCCTCTTGCGAGGCATGACGAAATGGAATTCTTTCTCTGTAAATTTCTTCACAATTTCTACTCACACGCCTCTTGCGAGGCGTGACTTAAAATGCGCCATAATTCCGGCGTTTTCTGCCGGATTTCTACTCACACGCCTCTTGCGAGGCGTGACAACGCCTTTATGAAACTGTCACCGACCACACAGATTTCTACTCACACGCCTCTTGCGAGGCGTGACATAAGTAGCGATCGGCTTGTCATTGTTGACGATATTTCTACTCACACGCCTCTTGCGAGGCGTGACAAAACGATGAAGCCCATTGCGAAACAGAATATGAATTTCTACTCACACGCCTCTTGCGAGGTGTGACTTTGCCCTCGTCCGCGTTGATGTATTCATCGTAATTTCTACTCACACGCCTCTTGCGAGGCGTGACTTCTGCCACATACTTTTTTAGCGCTTGCCCTTCGATTTCTACTCACACGCCTCTTGCGAGGCGTGACACAGACGCGAAGACGCAGCTCAACGCAGCGTTTAATTTCTACTCACACGCCTCTTGCGAGGCGTGACGATTAAAGGGATCACAGTCACCCTCATCACCAAATTTCTACTCACACGCCTCTTGCGAGGCGTGACTGAAATGAATGCGGATCAGTTAGCGGAGTTGGAAATTTCTACTCACACGCCTCTTGCGAGGCGTGACTTGTTTTTTCATCGCTTTCGATCGGTCTTGATCATTTCTACTCACACGCCTCTTGCGAGGCGTGACATACATGGTGTCATGTATAATATAGACATAAGATAATTTCTACTCACACGCCTCTTGCGAGGCGTGACCGCCGACAACGCTAACCGGCGGCAGTTGGCAGACATTTCTACTCACACGCCTCTTGCGAGGCGTGACAGGGCGGAGCAATTAACCGTGTTATTAGCATTATTTCTACTCACACGCCTCTTGCGAGGCGTGACGCGCCTCGGGCGTTGTGCCAGTCTCGATTGCCTGATTTCTACTCACACGCCTCTTGCGAGGCGTGACTTGGCGTCCACCAACCCAGCCGCTCTCTCGCAAATTTCTACTCACACGCCTCTTGCGAGGCGTGACCCGATGACGAAAAGTCAAACGTTGAGAGAAGAAATTTCTACTCACACGCCTCTTGCGAGGCGTGACAAGGCTATACGCTGTATGACCACAACTCAAATAATTTCTACTCACACGCCTCTTGCGAGGCGTGACGCTATCCGTGGCGCCCTATATAGATCCGGCGTCAATTTCTACTCACACGCCTCTTGCGAGGCGTGACCCATGCTTTATGGCGAAGATGAAGAAGCTTGCATTTCTACTCACACGCCTCTTGCGAGGCGTGACACGGCGTTCCAAAATTAATCGAGGGAATGCCGAATTTCTACTCACACGCCTCTTGCGAGGCGTGACACGGCGTTCCAAAATTAATCGAGGGAATGCCGAATTTCTACTCACACGCCTCTTGCGAGGCGTGACGCGACCTTCGAGAAAGGCGACAGCGGCATCAAGAATTTCTACTCACACGCCTCTTGCGAGGCGTGACCGGGTAGCAATCCAGTTTATGGACAGTTTTCGCAATTTCTACTCACACGCCTCTTGCGAGGCGTGACACGCCGGCCCCCGAAAGGGGGCCAATTAAAATTGATTTCTACTCACACGCCTCTTGCGAGGCGTGACAAAGATATGGCGTTGAATTTAAATTCTGTAATAAATTTCTACTCACACGCCTCTTGCGAGGCGTGACAAAGATATGGCGTTGAATTTAAATTCTGTAATAAATTTCTACTCACACGCCTCTTGCGAGGCGTGACTATCGTCTTGGCGTTCGTCGTATAAACAGCCACATTTCTACTCACACGCCTCTTGCGAGGCGTGACAATGATGGAATCACATATGATTGCATCGTTTTTAAATTTCTACTCACACGCCTCTTGCGAGGCGTGACCATAGCCACTTTCGACGGCGAAGAGCGCTTTAAATTTCTACTCACACGCCTCTTGCGAGGCGTGACCCGTGCGAAAAACTACCGATTGTACCGAAAGATGATTTCTACTCACACGCCTCTTGCGAGGCGTGACTGGTGGATTCGGGAGCACAGGAAGGTAAGCATGAATTTCTACTCACACGCCTCTTGCGAGGCGTGACTGGTGGGATTTTTTTATTGCTGTTTTTCCAAAAAATTTCTACTCACACGCCTCTTGCGAGGCGTGACGAAAACTTTAGCCGCCTGCCCGCAGCTCGGCCGAATTTCTACTCACACGCCTCTTGCGAGGCGTGACTCTATGTTTACCACGGTTCTAATTTCGCGATGCAATTTCTACTCACACGCCTCTTGCGAGGCGTGACGTGCGGACGGCGAGTTCGGCGCAGATACCGAAAATTTCTACTCACACGCCTCTTGCGAGGCGTGACTAAGATTTTTTTATATTCTTCATTGCGAATTGTAATTTCTACTCACACGCCTCTTGCGAGGCGTGACGGTCCGGAGGATGTGCATCAAGTGCTTGCTGGATTATTTCTACTCACACGCCTCTTGCGAGGCGTGACGTGAATGTAACGTCTCTGTAAACTTTATTGACAAATTTCTACTCACACGCCTCTTGCGAGGCGTGACATGCACTGATCCGCTCTGCGTTGTAGTCAAAACTTATTTCTACTCACACGCCTCTTGCGAGGCGTGACAGCATGCCTAAGTTCCGCGTATCCTGGTATAAAAATTTCTACTCACACGCCTCTTGCGAGGCGTGACGTATCTTGGTGTTGGCATTATCAACGGTATTCCAATTTCTACTCACACGCCTCTTGCGAGGCGTGACCGAGTGTTCAAGTTATTACGACTTGAGCGACGAAATTTCTACTCACACGCCTCTTGCGAGGCGTGACGTCGGACAGTTCGACGCATTCCGCTGGGGCATTCAGCATTTCTACTCACACGCCTCTTGCGAGGCGTGACCAGCGGGCTTGAAATTCTTTGTGATTACAAATGAATTTCTACTCACACGCCTCTTGCGAGGCGTGACCCAAGGTCTACCATCGACTGTGCAATCGGTAAGAATTTCTACTCACACGCCTCTTGCGAGGCGTGACCACAGGTTCAACCACTCAGCCGCCCAATCGCGAAATTTCTACTCACACGCCTCTTGCGAGGCGTGACACCCGGCCAGCATGTAAATGCAATCACACTTTTCATTTCTACTCACACGCCTCTTAACAAATGCATTCATTGAATAATCATTTCTACTCACACGCCTCTTGCGAGGCGTGACTGATTTTTTTGGCAGCATGCCAATTCAAGTGATTATTTCTACTCACACGCCTCTTGCGAGGCGTGACAATCAAAATGAAATATGTTGTCACAAGATTTTGATTTCTACTCACACGCCTCTTGCGAGGCGTGACACGGCTCTTAACAAATGCATTCATTGAATAATCATTTCTACTCACACGCCTCTTGCGAGGCGTGACCTTACTTTCCGAAAAACACATGTTTTTGTATTTAATTTCTACTCACACGCCTCTTGCGAGGCGTGACTTAATTGGGGCGGTTGCCCGCCCCACACTTTTAATTTCTACTCACACGCCTCTTGCGAGGCGTGACCCATATCACCTGCGTTGTTCGCTCCAATGTATAAATTTCTACTCACACGCCTCTTGCGAGGCGTGACTAAAATTGGAGGTAATATATGACAAAAACATCAAATTTCTACTCACACGCCTCTTGCGAGGCGTGACGGGCACGCCCCAAAGCAATACCGGCGTTTTCAGCATTTCTACTCACACGCCTCTTGCGAGGCGTGACCTTTACCTTCTCGTTGAGTGATGCCGCCCCGTAATTTCTACTCACACGCCTCTTGCGAGGCGTGACGGGAATCGGAAAAGCGCTGATGGCGACGATCACCGATTTCTACTCACACGCCTCTTGCGAGGCGTGACTTGAACTCCAAAATGGTTTTAGCCTGCTCTTTGCATTTCTACTCACACGCCTCTTGCGAGGCGTGACGCCGCCGTTTACCTTTACGGTGGCAGAAAGTTAGATTTCTACTCACACGCCTCTTGCGAGGCGTGACAAGATCATTGAGGGCAATTACGCGAACCGAGGCATTTCTACTCACACGCCTCTTGCGAGGCGTGACCAATCTGCTCCTCGGCGCGTCGGCCTTTGCCATATTTCTACTCACACGCCTCTTGCGAGGCGTGACATCGCATGCGGACACGTTTTGCTGGCCAAAGAATTTCTACTCACACGCCTCTTGCGAGGCGTGACCGCGCAAAGCTCACCACGACGCAGGCCGGTTTTATTTCTACTCACACGCCTCTTGCGAGGCGTGACGCCAGTCTCACTGCCATCTGGATTTTGATGCTCAGATTTCTACTCACACGCCTCTTGCGAGGCGTGACAGCCGGATCGTGACGCTGCCGCCCTAATAATTCCTCATTTCTACTCACACGCCTCTTGCGAGGCGTGACTTTCCCCCTTGACGTCGCCATGGACACTAAAGTAATTTCTACTCACACGCCTCTTGCGAGGCGTGACGCGTGTACCAGGCTGGCCGACCATGGATAATGTAATTTCTACTCACACGCCTCTTGCGAGGCGTGACTTGCGTGCCAAGCGGTGTTTTTCCCCAAAAACAGATTTCTACTCACACGCCTCTTGCGAGGCGTGACGAAGAAGCATGAAGAATATTTGACGCGGGATAAAATTTCTACTCACACGCCTCTTGCGAGGCGTGACATGGGATACCGAAAAGCATTAGAGTTCTTAGTCATTTCTACTCACACGCCTCTTGCGAGGCGTGACGCGGCATCTGGGGCGGGCAGCGCGGCATTGTTCATTTCTACTCACACGCCTCTTGCGAGGCGTGACCTGCGGAATATGCCGAGATGCATCATCGAAGCAAATTTCTACTCACACGCCTCTTGCGAGGCGTGACGAATCGCGTGTGGGCATGTTCTTCTGGCCGAAGAATTTCTACTCACACGCCTCTTGCGAGGCGTGACATGAAGAACACGTTGATTTCTTCCTGTGCGAAGATTTCTACTCACACGCCTCTTGCGAGGCGTGACTTGGTCCCATTGGTTTGGAATGCAACCAGCAAAATTTCTACTCACACGCCTCTTGCGAGGCGTGACTTGAACGAAATCATCTAATCGCAGAATATAAAATTTCTACTCACACGCCTCTTGCGAGGCGTGACCTACTGCCCGTCCCATGTAAACTATTTCAAACGAAATTTCTACTCACACGCCTCTTGCGAGGCGTGACCGAGACGCTGTTTAAAAACAATGCCGACCGCGTAAATTTCTACTCACACGCCTCTTGCGAGGCGTGACAACCGCCGGCGCCGGAGATACCGCGCAAGTCATGATTTCTACTCACACGCCTCTTGCGAGGCGTGACAACAAAGCCGAAGCTTTGCGCAAAGCTATTCGATTTCTACTCACACGCCTCTTGCGAGGCGTGACATGAATATCTCAGCGCAGGCAGCGGCAAACCTCATTTCTACTCACACGCCTCTTGCGAGGCGTGACTTCTGGGATCACGGCGCCACAAAGGCAAACCTCCATTTCTACTCACACGCCTCTTGCGAGGCGTGACTTGCCTCGGCCCATCATTGTAAAAAATTCATTAATTTCTACTCACACGCCTCTTGCGAGGCGTGACCTATGCACCGTCGGCATTGACTATGCCAGTATGCATTTCTACTCACACGCCTCTTGCGAGGCGTGACGCTAATGTTACCTACATGGACGACAACGCGAAAAATTTCTACTCACACGCCTCTTGCGAGGCGTGACCAGATTAAAGACCATATCAACAACATGGTCAAAGATTTCTACTCACACGCCTCTTGCGAGGCGTGACAAATCTTTAAATGTTTGTGAGTAGGCTTCAAGCAATTTCTACTCACACGCCTCTTGCGAGGCGTGACAGATTTGGATTTGAAACGGCGCTAGAACAGTTTAATTTCTACTCACACGCCTCTTGCGAGGCGTGACCGCGAAAGGCTTATCCGCTGACGGCATCGTTGGAATTTCTACTCACACGCCTCTTGCGAGGCGTGACTTCGCGGACTTTATGACGACGCAAGTTGCGCTCATTTCTACTCACACGCCTCTTGCGAGGCGTGACACAAGGAACATGTAGATTTCTTCCTGTGCGAAGATTTCTACTCACACGCCTCTTGCGAGGCGTGACGGGTGGATTTCTGTTATGACGGCGTTCCCAACTGCATTTCTACTCACACGCCTCTTGCGAGGCGTGACGCGCGAAAGGCTTATCCGCTGACGGCATCGTCGGAATTTCTACTCACACGCCTCTTGCGAGGCGTGACGACCAGCAAAAAACCGTTCGGGCAGTCGAGATTAAATTTCTACTCACACGCCTCTTGCGAGGCGTGACTGCCCTTCGTGGTGCATTTGTATGGTCAAACCGATTTCTACTCACACGCCTCTTGCGAGGCGTGACACTATCATTTTTTTTGCGACAAATAGTTCCGACGAATTTCTACTCACACGCCTCTTGCGAGGCGTGACATTTTGGAAGGACGAATGCACCGATACGGTCCACATTTCTACTCACACGCCTCTTGCGAGGCGTGACTGGCTCCATGTATAATATAGATATAAAATAAAGAATTTCTACTCACACGCCTCTTGCGAGGCGTGACCAGACGTGGCGAATGTACACTCAAAATCTGGCCAATTTCTACTCACACGCCTCTTGCGAGGCGTGACCGCGACCATCGTCAATAACAATGCTCACGATCATTTCTACTCACACGCCTCTTGCGAGGCGTGACTGGGGGGGTATCATGGAAGAAGTTGAAATCATTACATTTCTACTCACACGCCTCTTGCGAGGCGTGACGCCAATTTGGTTTTGATGCGCGAATCCGGCCTCATTTCTACTCACACGCCTCTTGCGAGGCGTGACCTGCCAATTTTGGATACTATAGCTTCCCACGCCGCATTTCTACTCACACGCCTCTTGCGAGGCGTGACTGGAAATCGGCGACGGATGGGCTGGCGGGTAAATTTCTACTCACACGCCTCTTGCGAGGCGTGACGGTGGGATTTTTTTATTGCTGTTTTTTTAAAAAATTTCTACTCACACGCCTCTTGCGAGGCGTGACCATGTTGGACACATCCACAACAATTGCCAATGCATTTCTACTCACACGCCTCTTGCGAGGCGTGACAAATGGGAAAGGTGGTTGAATGTTTCGCGAAAGATTTCTACTCACACGCCTCTTGCGAGGCGTGACACGGAGGGACGAACATGGAAACTGTGAATCAGATTTCTACTCACACGCCTCTTGCGAGGCGTGACTATTTTTGGTCCATTGTCCGCCAAGTAATTAATCATTTCTACTCACACGCCTCTTGCGAGGCGTGACGGTGGTGCGACCGTCGCAACGCCACTGAAAGAAAATTTCTACTCACACGCCTCTTGCGAGGCGTGACCCGAGGCAGTTATTAGCGAACTGGAACTTTACGGCATTTCTACTCACACGCCTCTTGCGAGGCGTGACACGGGAAGCAATCCAGTTTACGGACAGCTTTCACATTTCTACTCACACGCCTCTTGCGAGGCGTGACCCGTTGCCCTTACCGTAGTCAGGATGAGCAAAACCTATTTCTACTCACACGCCTCTTGCGAGGCGTGACGGCCAGATCGTTCGACCCGTCCAGAACCGACGTATTTCTACTCACACGCCTCTTGCGAGGCGTGACATGCTTATCAAGTCGCGTGATCGACACGCCAAAGTGATTTCTACTCACACGCCTCTTGCGAGGCGTGACGATTGCCGGACAAGAACTGTCGGTACACGTTGCAATTTCTACTCACACGCCTCTTGCGAGGCGTGACGGCCCCAAAGCACACGCCTTTTCCGCCCGCGAAAATTTCTACTCACACGCCTCTTGCGAGGCGTGACCTGGGGAACAGTATCCGCAACGCCGTGGAGCGATTTCTACTCACACGCCTCTTGCGAGGCGTGACAGATTATGCGCAGCAGGCAGTGGCAGTACTGGAATTTCTACTCACACGCCTCTTGCGAGGCGTGACGTTGCCCATCGTGAACGTGCCGCCGTCAGCAATTTCATTTCTACTCACACGCCTCTTGCGAGGCGTGACCCGTGGATGATCTCGATACCACCGCCTCCAGAAATTTCTACTCACACGCCTCTTGCGAGGCGTGACCCGGAAAACCGCTGCCGGCGTTAGTGGTACTTTATTTCTACTCACACGCCTCTTGCGAGGCGTGACCGCAGTCGATCTGGCTCAAGGCAACGCGGACAACATTTCTACTCACACGCCTCTTGCGAGGCGTGACTTTCTGGGACGGCGAACAAGAGTACGGTCAAGAAATTTCTACTCACACGCCTCTTGCGAGGCGTGACGGGGTACGGGATGCAGTTCAGATGGCAGGATTCAGATTTCTACTCACACGCCTCTTGCGAGGCGTGACGCGAGCGATGGTGATCGTCGCGCGTGATTAAAAAAATTTCTACTCACACGCCTCTTGCGAGGCGTGACTTGCGGCACCGAAAGAGCAAGCCTGTGACGCGCATTTCTACTCACACGCCTCTTGCGAGGCGTGACCCGAATGCTTAGCGCGGGCCCGGCGAATCGGCTGGATTTCTACTCACACGCCTCTTGCGAGGCGTGACGGCAACATATTGTGATTCTTTAGCTATATATTGCTATATATTGTTTTTTTGTTTTTAATTGCTTCAATTCGTGGCCGAATATTAGATTTTTGGAACTTAAAAGTCGGCGAACATTCCGCTATTTTCTCATCATCGGGGGTTCGCCTGTTAAACAATCATCACGCCTTCCGGATCATATGTCGCTTTTGCGCCAATATGTTCTACCCGCTTTTGCCAATGATTGCCCAGATAATAAAATCTCAAACTATCCTGTTCCTGATCAATGAGCCGAATAAGCTGATCTTTCAATTTCATAAATGTCGAATAGTCCAAATCCGCTTCAAATACAGAATTTTGCACACGCTGTGCATGATCCTGACAGGTTTTTGCTACCTTGCGCAAGCGTGTTTTACCACTGGTATCCGCCGTTGCCACATCATAACTAATTAAAACCATCATCACCATCACCCTTTCTTTTATTAATCCGTTGACTATTTTGCCAAAAAGCAAGGATAATCTTTCAAATCACCGCGAATATATTTTGCCAATAAGTTCGCCTGAACATAGGGCAGCAGGCCAAATTGGATTTTCTGCTTTAAGAAAGGATGCTGCATGGTGGTTCGTTTCTTTTCCTGCCACTTCGTCAAAACTTTTTTTCGTCCATCCTCATTGAGCCAAACAGCTCCGGAAATTTGCCGTTCGAAATCTTTTTCTCCGACAATTTTCAAATTTACTATGGTTAGCACAAATCTCTCAACAATGCATCGTGCCTCTTCCACCAAATCACAAGCTAATGATGCCCTTCCGCTTCGCAATGTATGATAATAGCCAATCGCACTGTCAAGTCCGACCGATTCTAATGCCGCCGCATATTCTGTCGTCGCCAAGGTATAAACAAAAGACAACAATGCGTTGATTGGATCCAATGGCGGGCGCTTATTTCGATATTGAAACACAAACGGAACGGTTTTGTTGATAATCAGTTGCCCAAAAACCGAAAAATACGCTCGAGCGCAATTGCCCTCCACGCCCAGCAACATCTCTGCACTGTTTGCCGCATAGGCCGAATCAATCCCTTCTTTTAAAACGGCCACGGCTTTTTGCAGCGCCTCTGATTGCCGCAGGCGCGCATTATCATGCTGGGTCCGTTTAATGACTTTGATGGAATTGGCAAATTTAGCCGCCATCGTATGTTGAGCAAGCATCAGCGACTGCACGCGGAAGCAATCGATTTGCGCTACTCTAAGAAAGACGTTGCCCTTCGTCTCTCCCGATAGTTTGGCTTGAAATTTCCCTCGCGGAGAAATAAAACTGATGGGAATTTTTCGCGATACGCAAGCCCCCATTAAAGCCGGAGAACAACCGACATAAGCAAAAGACACAATCGCTTCGATATTGTCAAAGGGAACACGAAACACTTGTTTGCCCTCGATGCGGCAAACGATATTGCCGCCATCCAGTTCAAGATAGGCCTGTTCATTGGTGACATACAAGGTATTGAGTAATTTTCTCATGTTTCCTCCTCAGCCAATTGATGAATCTCCCGCCGAAGATCCCAGAGCCGCTTGCGCGTACCCGGCAGGCAAATGTCCTTAATCGAACACCCGCCGCAAAATTGTTTATCGCGAATCGGCGGAATATCTCCCGTTGTCAAATGTCTGCGGATCGCTGTAAGAATCTCCTGCATTTTTTGTTTATACGCATCATAGTGCTCCCGAATCGGCAATAGAACGCGTCGCTTGCTGTCCGCATAATAAATCACCGCATCGCAATCCGTTTTAAAAATCGCATCCACGCAAACCTTTTGCGCGAACACCTGCATCATGTCCTCGGGATGATAATTCTTGTCCTTCGGCTGATGCGGTTTGTATTCCACAATGGTCATCGGTTTTCCGATCAAATCCTCAAGACTTTTAGCAGAAGCAGAAGTTTCCAAACAATCAGCATAACCATAAATTCCCCAGCCATCATGATACAAGGGCACCGATGTGAACACATGTTTATTTTTTGCCGTATAGCCGCTCTTGGCATCATGCACTCGCTGGTGAATCAAATTGGCCCTGGTCACATAATAATTTTCCGACCAGACTTTATCAATTTCCAAAAGCCCCCAACGGTGCGGACAATATAAATAGTGCTGCAGTGATCGAATTGAGATACTTTCCTCATTCATCGGTTTAATAGATGGTCATGTGGACCCCTTCCGGCATCGTTTCGTCTATGGTGATGGTATAATCCGAAAACTTTCTCGGTGGCTGATCGGTATTTTTTTCGATGGTTACTTTATCAAAAAGCTGCCATGACGGCGCATTGCCCAACACTGAGTCATGTTCGAATACAATTAAACGCCGCATGCGCATCTCCCCGCGCGCTGCACTGTGATCAAGTTCAAACATATTTATCAGTGCCTCCCAAAGCAATGCAACGTCCGCTTCGGAAAGATCTGTCACCTTATTTGCCAGCGCAGCAGAAATATGTCCCTGCGCCATATAAAGACCATAGGGAATGATGCTCTTATTGCCCATTTCACCGCCGCCGGATTCCTGAAGTTTGGTTTCATCGGTTCTGGCCTGCCGCGTGATGGTCAAATCCATCACCTGAACCGGCGACAGACTTTTTGCAAAACTGATTTGAACCGGCCCCCGGACAATCCCGCAGGGGTTGTCCCCCGTTGACATCACCGCGCCGAACGCGCGTACATCAAAATAATGCTCACACATATAATCCCGAGCTTTCAGCACGTCCGGTGCCGTCTTGCTCTTTTCCTTTTTCCCGGTTTCCAATCCCAGCGCCTCATATGCCTCCGTAAAACGGGTATTGAGCGCCTTGTCCGGTTTAACCAAAATATTATAGTGTGCTTCGCCTTCCTTCACGACATCCACATAATTCCGGATCTTGCGCTTCAAACAAACATCGGTGATAAAACCAATATTGGTTTCTGCATCGACCCGCGGACTGTTACCAGCGTCCGGGTCCCCATTAGGGTTACCGTTTTCCACATCAAAAATCATCATAAAGTCATAGCGATGTTTTAAAGCCATTGTTCTTCTCTCCTTTGTGTTCTTAAAAATCTATTGCCGCTTTTCATACAATTTAGCGTTCTGATGATAATAACCAATCATAAATTTCCCCTGGTCCTGCAGGCTTTGTGTCTTGGGAAATTCGCCGCTGATCAGCGCGATAATTTCTGTCATTAACCGCTGATAATAAACGCGTGAACCCTCGCCAAGCTTTTTCAAGTGACTTTGACTCAACTTAATCAATTTTGGAAAAACCATCGCAGGGTTTGAAGATGCCGATGCAAAATACGCATCTTTGATGGTGCGGTTGAGTTTGCCGCCGCTGGCATCTTGCTGAATTTTTTCTAATACCGCAAAAAATCTGCCGCAGACATAAGCCGGACTGCTGTTGGTCGTATCTAATGCCACTTGAAGTACCTCCTCATTCTTCTCGTTATTCATCCGCATCCGCCGATTAATGCAGGCTTTGATCATCGCTGCCCGCGTATGACTCACTTGCCGCTCTGTCTTTACCCGCCGAATCATCGTTGCTAAAAGATTTTCCGGATAAGGTGTTCCTTTGACGATCGCATCAAAAAGTTTTGCGACCAAAGCCGGCGACGGCTGAGCCTGTGAGCTCTTTTCTGGAACCATGGACCGGGCAATTCGCCATAATGGAATCAATTGCCTTTCAGGCCCGATTTGAAGATCTGCCTGATGCTTTGCCACATGCGCCAACATCTGCCCGGTGGCTTGCCGCTCCATAAATTTGATCGACAGCCGGCTGGCGTTCGGCTTGATGCCAGCGATGTAAAACAGAATGCTCGGATCGATTCCCGCATTGCGGCTGAGCCTTTCGCCGGAAACAGCTCCTTCCCGCAAATCGGAAAACAACTGACCTATCAGGGCGTCTGCTGCCTCCGGGCTCATGTGTGCCGCCTCAGCGTTGATCAAAAGCGTCATCAGATCCACCGGGCGGTCGTCGTCTGTCATCGCCCAAAATAAAACAGATGTTTCACCGATGGTTATTTTGTGATTTGAATTTGCCGTCAAATAATTCAATGCCGCCGTGTAGCGTTTCATGGTGCGCTCGCCGATGCCGCTGTTAAAGGACTGCTTGTTGCCATAAGACTCTTCCGAAGCATTATTAAAACCGACCAAAACCGTTCCGGACATTTGACCTCCGGCAATGTGCTTGATTTTGTCATGGATTCTCGCCAGCACCTGCTCCTCGCCATCAACGGCATCTTTGCCCATCATCGTATTCGCCTTTGGTGCTTGGCGCATTTGTTCCCATTTTGCAATCATCAGCGGATCCTTTTGCAGCGTGTGAATCGGATCGTCGGCAAGACAAAAATCAAAACGCGATTGATTAAATTCTTTTGCGATGCCCAAAAGTGCCGGATTTTGAATTTCCACTTCGGGTTGCCAGCTTTGAAGAAACGCACGATAAGCATTAATCACTGGCGAATCCAATCCGTCAATAATGTCGAGATTCATCTTGACAAACGCATCATGAGATTTTTGTTCTTTGTCCGAGATTTTGCCGTTTTTCTTTTGTGGTCTCGAGGTGAATTGCCCTTTCGCTTTATCGTAGAACAATCCAAAGATATAGACGGGCCGATAATCCAAAATAATGGCTTTAACAGCAGACGCCGTCGGCATATCGGGAAATGATCTTCCGGGAATAATAGCACGCTTTCTCTTGCTATTCGCAATAACTTCCTCCCGCCGATTATCGATAATCCGATCAATCTTGCCATCCGGCGTCAAACAAATCGTGTGGGTAATCTCAATTTCCGTATATCCCGGTTTTGGCAATTTCCCCGCTTGGATGAGTAATTGATAATAGTCGCATAACGCATTGATTAACATCGCTGCTCTCCTCTGTATTTTGCCACATCGATCACCCCGTCAATCAGATGCGGCCGGTAATAAATTGTTTCTGCGGCATCTGAAAATTGGTCTTTGCGCCATTCGCCCTTTCTCGGGCGGCCCTCGTCCTTAAAAGCCACCTTATACGTCATAAAGCCCAGATCGTTATCGCCGGCCAAAGACGAATCAATTTGTTCCAAATCAAAGGCCTGCACCCGTTCAATGCGCGAGGCCGGGAATTCGCTGCAGCCCAAGCACGGGGTTCTAAAAAACTGACCGCGATCGAGACGCCGGGCAATTTCTGCCTGATGTTTCGCCGCCGGATTGCCTTCTTTATTCTCCCGTTCACAGCGAATCCCTGTCAACTCAAAGTGAAAGGCCACGCCATAACACACATCCTTGAGGACCATCGATGCCCGCTGACTGATCGATTCCGTTGTGTAGATGCAAGGATTGACTTCGGGCTGGCCGTTCATCTGCTGCTTCATTTTCGTCTGAGAAATTTTATCCTTCACTTCGTTTCGGCGGATATTCACAAACTTGATCGGTGAAAACACCACAATCTGATCAATCACATACCGAATGGCTGGCTTCCAATAGATCGATTTTAACAGCCCCTCCAATGCGCCGGGTGTCGGCACGTCGTAGGATACGCGTTCAACTTTGAATTCCGGCCGCGTAAAACACGCATAATCTCCTGAAATCATCACTTTAAAACCATAACCCATCTTTTTTCATCCCCTTTTGTCACACAATAAAATAATCTTTGCCTTCAAATTGAATCCCCGTTTCGGCATCATAGTAATCCAAATTGGTCAGACACCAAATGCCCGTGCCATAATCATCCAGAACCCCTTGCTCACGCAAAACATTAAACTCGTATGAATACACAGAGAGGGCATAGGGCTGTAACCTTCTGGCGATGCCCAAAGATGATTTTGCAAAGGACAACTGCGACACCCAGGATCGGCTCACCTCATCTGTCGGCACAACAATCGACACCGTCTTTGAATCAATCAATTGAAACTGCTCTCCATAGGATTTAAACTGCAGCACGGAAAAATCCGGTGAAAACTGGTGCATGGCATGCCGCGTCAAGTCTTCCCGATTCACTGTGTACCAATTTTGATAATAAGCCTCGATCGCTTCTGGCGTATCAATTTGCTCAAACCGATTGAAAATCCCCTTGGCCAAACTGCTCCTAGCATCTTTATCCGGACTTTTTTCTGCTTCGTCTAATTCAAACACATACACATTGGCCGTTGCTTGTTTCCCTTCGCGATTGCAGCGACCTCCAGCCTGCAAAATACTGTCGAGCCCCGATAATTCACGATAGACCGTATCGAAATCGAGATCCACACCCGCTTCGATCAAGGACGTGGCCACAACCAAAATCGGCTTGCCGTCGCGATGTGCCAATCGCTCTTTGATTTCACGAATCGTTTGCAGTCGGTCCGCCGCGATCATGTAAGTCGACAAATGATATTTGTGGCAATCCTCCGGCAGCATGGCATAAATTTCCCGGGCGGTCCGCCGCTTATTCACCACGATTAACACCGCCGACGCCGTGCTGGCACCGGCCACCAACACTTCTTTTGACATCAGGCCGACATCATGATATCGGCATTTCTGAAAGATGACAAAATTCCGCCGATCATCAATCAAATCCAGAATCTGCATATCCGGCAACGTATATCGGGTAAGCAATGCCTTAAAATCCGGCATGGTCGCCGTTAAAAACAATGCCTCACTGTTTAAATAACGCACGGTAAATGCAACGGCCTGCAGACAGGGCTGCAAGAAATTGGTAGGCATCAGATGCGCTTCATCGAAAATGACGATGCTGTCTGCCACATTGTGCATTTTGCGCAGCTGTCGCTTTTTGCTGCCGTTCATCGATTCGAAGAACTGGACGGCTGTCGTCACGATGATGCTGGCATCCCAATTTTCAACCGCATGTTTTAATTCGATGCGCACTTCTTCACGCGCATCGATATCATCATAAGAAAAGGTAGACTGGTGCCTTAAAATCCGCGCATCTTCACCAAAAATCGTTTCAAAAGTGCTGACTGTTTGGTCAATGATGCTGTTGTAGGGAATCACATAGATAATATGCCGGTAGCCTTTGCGGATGGCCCGCATCAATGCAAATTTCATGCTGCATAGGGTTTTGCCGGATCCCGTCGGCATATTCATCAGATAAATCTCGGCATCGCGATCTGCCTTCGAAAATGCTTGTTCCTGCAGACTCCGCCGCGTCTTTTGCAGCGCCGTCTTGCAAACAAAGCCATCCAGCTGCCTGTCGATACGCTCCAAACAAGCCCGGAAATCAGAACGCACCGTCCGGCGAGAAGTGCCGGTATAAAACGCCTCTGTATCCAGATAATCCGCATCCGTCAGACAGGAAAAGCAAAATCGCGTTAAAAACGCCAGTTTATCTGTCAGGCATTTCATGTCTTTTTGACAATCGTCCGCGATAAATTGTGCCAGAGCGTTCTCATCCAGACAAAGTTCCGGCATCTCTCGACGAAAAACCGAGTAATCTTCAAACTGATCCTGCCGATTGATCCGCCCGTAAAGGGTCGATCCGTCATCCTGCTTGGAACCGGTGTCCGGCAAACCGGAGTGATGCCCCGCGATACAAAGGGCCAGCATCAGCCGTGTCACCGGCGTCTGGTAATGGGTCATGGCTTCAATAGCGCCGCAAGTTGAATGGTCCACCCGAATATTTTTACCGCGAATGCGCTTTTGAAAGCTGTTTTGATATTTCCCAATATCGTGAAGCATTCCCAAAATATAAGCCAACGGTTTCAATGCCGAAATCGCAAAATCAGCGCTTAATGCCGCCGTATTTTGGCTGTGCTCTAAAATGGACTGTTCCCGTTTGCCGTCTAAATGCGCAAGATACGAACTCATTGCCATGCTATGACCTCTGCTTTTTAAATATTTTTCAGACCGACTTTTTTTATTTTATCACTTTCTTTTTACAAATGAAATAGTTTTTATTATGCGGCAAAAACGGGTCGGCCTATCTCTTTTTTAATTTCGCTTTTTTTCTTCTGATCCGACAGGCGCCTCAGCTCGCCGCGCGCGTTGATCCCGTCACCCAACTTCGCGCGTCTGCGCCTTCGCTCAGGCGGCAATAGCTTTGGGAAGGGGCGCCGGAAAGAAAACAGCGTCCCAATGCATTGGCTGTGCCGGGATTCGATTTGCCCTTTGCGGACGAGGCCATGTCTGCCGCCGGGGCATCCTGCTTTCATGCAAAGCAAAACCGCCGGCCGCCGTCCCTTTTCTTTCCGCACCGAATCCCCGCTTTGCCTTTTTGTCCCCCTGAATCTTACTTCACCGTAAAACTGTTCAGGATCTGTTCCAGGGCCCACCGATTCTCCGGAGCATAATGCTTTTCAAAAAGGGTGATCTGGCAATACCGGCCATCACCCATGATGTAATAGCTGCGCACGTATGCGTTGTCGGGGTAATAAAGGTCAATGCGCCAGGCCTTGCGCCATTTGCTTTTCGCGCCGGCCTTTTTTCTATAACACTTCGTATCCGGTATGCTCCAGCCATCTTTCCAAACCCTGGGAACGCCGCCGATCGTATCGGCCCCGACCTGCATGACGCATCCGGGATGTCCCGTCATTTCAGAGCGCCAGCTTTCATTAAATTTGTGTTCTGCGCCGGCATAGGCATTCTCCGTGCCTTCGGTTATTACCCGATAGGGCATCGACGCCGTGCGAATGGTGATTTTGGCATCGCCGTCCTTCGCGCCCGCTTTCTGCCAGACATCATCGGAACCTGCTTTGCGAAAAGTCCAGCCCGGCCGCATCACATAACGGCCAAAGGATGTTTTTACACGCTTGCCGCCAAAAGGCGTATAGGCCTCGTCGCGCAGTTTTTCGGGTTTTACCCCAGCCTCCTGTTCAAGATGCAGCCGGATGAATCCTTTAATTTCCTGTTCCAGTTCCGCGACGCTCTTTTCCTTCTCGCTGAAGGAAATGCGCAGGGACGTCTCATAGGCATGGCCCATCGCAATGCCGCCGGATTGCGATTTTTTCTTTTCGCCGGGAAAAATAAATTTCAGATAAATGGCGGACATCGATGGCTGGGTGAAAACGTCAATCTCATTCGTAGAATAAAAGATCTTTTCCGGTTCCCGCACCAAAGGCGTGTTGACGCAGTTGAGCATTTCTTTGGCCATTGCCGCCAGCTTTCTGGTATCCGGAGCCGTCAGAGCAAGCTTAGCCGGGTCATAGCGCTTGATCCGATTCGCCGGTTTGCCGTTAAAATAGAGCATTATGGGCCTCGTTTCGGCCAAAGACCGGTAAGTCTTCGTGCCGAGATCCATTTCGCAGCCATATTTTCCCGCAATTTTATCGGCTTTTTCCGCAAAATGCTGCTCTTTTAACCACTGCACAAAATAAGTGTCGTGGCAGCCAAAGTGCTCCGTTCCTGCATATCCCCAGTCTTCAAGCGAAATTCTGCGGCCTTTCTCATCCAGAAAAGTGCCGGCACGTCCCAATTCCTTATCGCTTATCGACATCCTGCTTTCATCCAATGAAAAATCGTGCTCCGGATAGTTTTTTTCAAGGCAAATCAAGGCAATTTCGTTCAGACTCTTGCCGTCAAAGGGACTTTTCACCGTTAATGAATCCGTATTCGGAATCTTTTCGGCCGGTCTGTCCGGATGGAAAATTATGCCACAGCCGGAAAAATTCAGACACAAAATAATGCCAAGGCACAGAGCCGTTATTTGTCGCTTCATCATCAATCCTTTCTTTCAATCCGTTATATCCGCTCATGGCGCCGCCTCCGGGCGTCCGCACAAAAATCCGCGCCCCGCGGCCGTAAACGCCAATCGCTAAAGCCGGCTTTCGGGCGTTCGCCGGTCTGAAAGGAAAGGACCCTGCCAAACGTCATCCGACATCTGTGAACGCAGCCAAACCGGACAGCCTTCCGGCTTCATTCCTTCTGATCCGCCGGCGCAGATCGTTGTCAATCCCTCCGATCCTTCTTCCGGCGGTTGGCCCGAGGCCGCGCTGCGGCAAGCGGCGCGCCTTCCAAAATCCATTTTGCGGCCTTCCATTTTTTATGCCGCCCCGGTTTCGGCGCCTCAGCGCTTTCCCGGACTCTGCACCCACACCAACAGCCGCATCGGCAGCAGCTTCGCCACCAGGCGCAGCAGCTTCATCGCCGTCCCATAGACAGACACCGCCCGGCCGGCCATCGCGTCGCGGTAGGCCTTGGCGGCCACCTTCTCGGGATCGGCCATAAAGCGATTTTTGAACGCCGCCCGCCGGTGTACCTTCTCTGCCGTTTTAAAGAAGGCGGTGCGCACCGGTCCCGGGCAGACCGCCGTCACCGAGGCATCCGGCAGCTCCGCATTAAGCGCCTGGGAGAAACTGAGCACGTAGCTTTTGGACGCGGCGTAAACCGCAAAATTCGGCTGGGGCAGAAAAGCCGCCGCCGAGGCGAACTGCACCACATGAGCGCCGGTCGAAAGATATGGCAGACACAGCCGGGTAATCGCCGTGAGTGCCCGCACGTTCACATCGATCATCGCCATTTGCACTTCGGCTGATAGCTCCGCGATGCTGCCGATCATCCCGAAGCCCGCCGCATTCACCAAAAATCCAATTTTCAGATCGGCCGTCTCCAGCTCCCGCTGAAGGGCAATCAGCGCTTCCCCTTCCCCAAGATCCATCACAAAACAGCGCGCGGGTTTGATGAGTTCCTGCTTAAGCGCCCGCAGCTGATCCTCCCGCCGGCCGATCAGCCAAAAGGCCGTCGTCGCTTGATTTTCCCGATCGATTATCTTCGCCAGCGCCCGCCCCATGCCGGACGTCGCCCCGGTGATCACTGCTATGCTCATGATTCGCTCCTTTCAAGGTTCATTTCCTTTACGCCTATTTTACCGAATGCCCGCTGCTTTTGCGCACTTTATTTCAAATTTTGGGCACAACAAAATACCAATAAAAAACACCCCGCAGGGTGTTTTCTTTTAATTATCTTTTAAAACGCAATTTACCGTCTGCCGTTTTTAATGCTTCGCGGCATTCAGCACCCCATACAGGATTAAATCACTGCAACGGCCGTCGGCGTCGCCCTGGCCATCTTTGATCACACCTTCCCGATGCATGCCGATTTTTTGAAGCACCCGGCCCGACGCCGCATTATCCACATGATGCGTCGCGAAAATGCGGCGAAAACCCACTTCGTTAAAAGCATAAGTCAGAACGGCCGACGCCGCTTCTGTCGCCAGCCCCTTTCCCCACCAGGTGCTGCCAATGCTATAGCCCAACTCTGCAGATTGAGCGGCGTCGTTCACATTGAACAAGCCGATCGAGCCGATCACCTCCCCTGCGAGCGCAATCGCCCAGCCATAAAACGCCGAATCCGTATCGTAACGGGCAAGATGCGTTTTCACAAAAGTGTCGGCCCCAGCCGGCGTCCGGCCCGGTGCCCAGCTAATATAGCGGTTCACCTGGGGATCGCTGCCATAGTGCGCATAAACCGCCGGCGCATCTCCGGCCGCGAAACGCCGCAGGCACAGCCGCTTCGTTTGAATCTGTTGTGTTCCCGAATGGTTCATCGCGTCAATGCCGATAGGGATTGACCGGCTTGCCGCCCAGCGAGTGCAACTCGACAATGCTTTGCGTGGCCTCGCCGATATGCTCTGCCTGTTCCGTCAGTTTATAGCCGATAAGCGCCACACAAAAACCGATAAAAACCGATTCCCCCGCAACGTCCGCCGAGACCAACGTCAAACCGTGAGCGATAGGCAACAGAAGCATCATCGCCGAGGCAACAGCCATGATGAGCATGCCTGAACGGTCCAGCATCGTGGCTTTTCGCGAGTTCGAATACACGCGAACTTCTAACATTTTTCTCACTTCCTTTTATTGTTAAATGCAACTTATTATATATCATCGGCGTTTCCCTTTTCAAGCCATTCTTTTTAAATTTTTTTATTTTTATCTTTGATGGTTAACACGACGGCCACATGCCGACACAAAGCCCCGCTCCATCCGCCTGCAAAAAGCGGCGCCCGGGCAAGCTGACGGTATCGCGCGGCAAAATAAAGTTTAAATTCGTTTCGTGTCTGCCGATGATAAATAGGGGCAGGTGATTGGGTCTTTGCGACGCATTTAAAAAAAGCACCGCCTAATGCGATGCTTCGTTTAATGATCGATTTATCCGCACGCCGCCCTCTTGGGATCGCTTCGCATGGGTCCCACAGCTGATCGCCGTGCCTATCGGCGCACTCTCAGATTCGACCGCAGCATTTCTTGTATTTTTTACCGCTGCCGCAGGGACAGGGGTCATTGCGGCCAACCTTTTGTTCTTTGATCACGGTGTTGCGGGCCCGGCATTTTTTATAAATCGCTTTTCGCCGATCGGCGCTTAAAATGCCCTCCCACTGCGGCAATTCATAAAGCCAAGGGGCCGGCACCTTCACCATGTTCCAATACAGTTTTTCCCAGTCGATGTCAAGGATCCATTCGCGGTCGGCTGTCACTTCGTCGAGCGTCGGCGGCGCATTCGTCAGACTTTCGCTGATCCCGTCGAGAAATCCGAGAATTTCCGTTTCCGGCATCGCGTATTTTTTGGCAAAAGCCGCGACGGTTCCCGTCACCCGGGCTTCCTGCCGTCCGAGCAGATCTTCGTAAATATGTTTTTCCCGTTCGCAAAAACCGTCCCAGAAGGCGCGCTGCCCGGCGGCGGTCTGGCTGTTGTCTTCGATGGTTTGTTTCCAGTCGGCGTATAAACTCATGTGCTGTTCTCCTCGCTTGATTCCTTGGCGATCGCCGCCAATTGCTTTTCATCATTATAGCAAAAGCCGGCGGGCTGTACAAGCCGCCGGCTTTTCGCACGTCGCTGTCTTTTATTTGATGCGCATCGGGATGCCCGACACGCAAAAGATAACCTCGTCGGCGCGGGCCGCCGCCATTTGATTGATGCGTCCGGCGATGTCCCGAAAGAGACCTCCCATGCGGTAGGCCGGCACCAGGCCCATGCCCACCTCGTTGGTGACGATCACACTGTGTTTAGCTGCGAGCAAATCCAGCGCATCGTTCACGTCGGCGGTAATCGCCGCTTCGACGGCGTCCACCCGTTTCATGCTCACGCGGTCCCAGTCCGTTTCCATGGCCAGCATCTGATTGGTGATCAGCACCGTCAAGCAGTCCAACAAAACGGTCCGGCTCTGCACAAAGGCCGGATCTTCGGCCATCGCTTTAAAATCCCGATAGCGCTCGATGGTCATCCAATGCTCGGGGCGCCTGGCCTGATGCTTGGCAATACGGTCCTTCATCCCGTCGTCAAAGGGAATGGCCGTCGCGATATAAGTCACCGGGCCAACACCCGCGGCTTCCCATTCGGCAATCCGTTTTTCGGCATAGGCGCTCTTGCCGCTGCGCGCGCCGCCGGTCACCAACGTCAATCCCATCTGTCCAGCTCCTCCTTTAAGGCGGCAAGCAGGCGGTCGTTGTCCGCCTTCTTTTTCACCGCGATCCGAAAATACGCCTCACCCAGCCCGGTAAAATCCTCACAGGTCCGGATATTGATCCCCCGATTGTTAAGCCGTGCGTTGAGCGCAGCCGCCGTGCCGCTTTCCAGACGACACAGATGAAAATCCGCCGACGAGGGATACACCGCAAGCCCGTCCAGCCGCTCGAGCCCCATATAAACCCGATGGCGCTCCTTGGCCATATAGGATTTGGAATCGGCGATGAAACGCGCGTCGTCGAATACCGTGTCCAGCGCCGCCAGCGCCAGCGCATTGACACTCCAGGGCATCTGATCATTCTCCATCGCACGGATGATCGCCGGATGCCCCAGCGCGTAGCCGAGGCGCAGCCCCGGAATCCCGAAGAACTTGGTCAGCGAGCGCAGAAGCACCAGCCGGCGCTCGCCCGCGAGCAGATCGCGGCAGGAATCCTTGGCCGAAAAATCGATGAACGACTCGTCGATAAACCAATGGATGGCCGGATCGCAGCGATCCATCAGCCCGCACAGAAACGCCGGCGAATAGGCCATGCCCGTGGGGTTGTTCGGATTGCAGATAAACACCGCATCCGGCCGGGTCCGCCCGACCATTGCGGTAAAGGCGTCGGAATCGATGCGAAAATCCGAATCCGCGCCGGTCTCCCAAAGGGTGATCGGGTCCCAGCCGTTCATCGCCAGGGCGAGGCGGTATTCATTAAAGGTGGGGACGACCACCGCCGCCGAGGGGCGGCCGCGTCCGACGCTGCGGGTGTAAAGATAGATCAGATCGATGCCGCCGTTGCCGAGGATCAACTGCTCCGGCGCCACCCCCAACCGCGCCGCCAATCGTTTCTTATGCGCTGCGCCGTCCGGCTCCGGATAGCGCCCGAGGTCCGCGATCGCCGCCTCGAGATCATAGGGCAGCCGGGGCGGCATCCCCAGCGGATTGATATTGATCGAAAAATCCAGCATGTCCTGACGATCGCCGCGATAACCGCCGTGTTGATTCATAAAAATCCCCCCTTTATTTTTAGCTCAGGCCCAGTGCAATCCCCGCCGCCACCGCCATGAACAGCGTCTGTGCGATCTCGGCCGCGAGCATGACGGACACGCATGCCTGAATGTGCCAGGCCGAAAGCGGCTGGTCGGCATCGCCGATGGTGGGCTTGACCACCGTCTCGCCGAAATACACATTGGTCCCGCCGATCTGAATGTGCAGGAGCCCCGCCGCGGCCGATTCCGGATGGCCGGCGTTGGGACTTTTGTGGTTGTGCCGGTCCCGGTTGTAGATCCGGGCGCCGTTCTTCGCGTCGAAGCCGAGCAGAGCCCCGCCGATGAGCATCATCCGCGAACCGATGCGGGCAATGGGCCAATTCAACACGTCGTCGAGCCGCGCCGGCAAACACCCGAAGTCGTGATAGGGTGCCTGGGTGTAGCCCACCATCGAATCCATCGTGTTCACCGCTTTATAGGTCATGGCCAGGGTCAGCGGGTTCAGCCAGGGCAGCCAGTGCGCCGTCACCAGCCCCACCGCCATGTAAAACAGCGGCGCGAGAACGCCGTCCACCGTGTTCTCCGCCGTCGTCTCCACCGCGGCGCGCACCACCTCGTGCGCCGAAAGTGCCGTGGTGTCCCGGCCGCAGAGCCAGCCCACCTGCAGCCTTGCCGAGGCCAGATCGTCTTCGGACAAGGCCTTCGCCACCCCGGTCACCGCCTGACGCAGGCTCTTCTCCGCCAGCGCGGTTCCGAGAAACCACAGCGTCACCAAAAGAAACGCCGCCGGATGCAGTTGGATGGCCAGCCACTGCACGCCCGCCGTCACAGCGATGGTAATGGCGACTACCAAAAGCCACATTAAAAGCCCCTTCCCTTTGCGCGCGCGGGGCGTGCCGCGATTGAACGCTTTCGTCAAGCTGCCGACGAGCTTTCCGATCCAGACGACGGGGTGCGGAATCTTTTCCGGATCGCCGATTCCCCAGTCAAGTGCGACCGCCCCGCCGATGAGTACAAGCCACCAGCCCGTTGTTATCTCGAAGAACATGCATCTGCCTCGCTCAGCTGTTTTCGATGATGTGCATGATTGCGTCCATATCCACCGCCTGTTTCACCGCGGCCGCGAGCAAATCGTACTGGCTCTCTTTAAATGCCGCGTAATCCTGCACTGCGCCGGCCGCAAGGTGTTTTTTCGCCTTGATCCGGTTGAGGATCTTTTCGCGGAAATCGTCGTTGTCGAAGATGCCGTGCAGATAAGTACCCATCACATTGCCGTCGGCCGACACCGCACCATCGGCCCGGCCGTCGGCCAGAGTGCAGAAACGCGTCGTTGCCGCGTCGGTCGGCTCGGTCCGGCCCATGTGGATTTCGTAACCCGTCACGCGCTCGCCGGTCATGTCTATATCCATAAAGCGCGCGCCCACCCGGCCGCGCTCCTGGGTGGTGGTCTTCGTTTCGCCCAGCACCGTTCGCACGTTTAGCAGGCCGAGCCCCGCCACTTCGTCCGCCGCCGATTCCACATGGTGGGGATCGGCGATGCTTTGCCCAATGATCTGGTAACCGCCGCAGATGCCGATCACCGGCACGCCCGCCGCGTGCTTGGCCGCGATCGCGTCTGCCATCTTGCTCTCCCGAAGCCCCATCGCGTCGTCGATGGTGTTTTTGCTCCCGGGAATGATCAAAAGATCCGGCTCGGCCCGCTCGATCTCCCGCTGATTTTTGTAGTATTCCACCGAGACATCCGGATACATGTCGAACACCGTCGCATCGGTGAAATTGGACACGTGGCGCAGACGCACGACGCCGATCGTCACCGCGCCTTCGTGCCGGCCGTACCAGCGCTCGGTCACCGAATCCTCGTCGTCGATCACCACCCGGGTGTAGGGCACCACGCCGAGGCAGGGCACCTGGATCATCGGCGCCATCATATCGATGCCGGGCGCAAGCAATGCCACATCCCCCCGGAATTTATTGATGAGGTAGCCGGCGAATCGCACCTGCTCTTCCGGCGGCAGCAACTTGATCGTGCCGTAAATCGACGCGAAAACGCCGCCGCGGTCGATATCGCCGATGAGCACCACCGGCGCGTCGATGAGCTCCGCAAGGCCCATGTTCACCAGGTCGTTCTCCCGCAGGTTGATCTCCGCCGGGCTGCCCGCCCCCTCGATGACGATGACATCCGCCTGAGCCGCAAGCCGATCGTAGGCCCCGCGCACCACGGCTGTCAATTGGGGTTTATATCGATGGTATTCAGCCGCGTCCATATTAAAGGCGGCGACCCCGTTTAAAATCACCTGGGAGCCCACGTCGGAGTTGGGCTTGAGCAGGATGGGATTCATCGCCACATCCGGCGCCACCCGGGCACATTCTGCCTGGGTCACCTGGGCCCGGCCCATTTCCTTGCCGTCTGCCGTGATATAGGAATTAAGCGCCATGTTCTGCGCTTTAAAAGGCAGCACCTTCAGGCCCTGATCCGAAAGAATCCGGCACATGGCCGCGCAGATCAGGCTTTTGCCCACGGACGATCCCGTCCCCTGAAACATGATTTTCTTTGCCTTGCTCATGATTGTCCGCCTTTCTGGGGCATCAGCCGCGCGACCAGCGCCTCGGCCGTGGCCACCGTTTCAGGATAGTCGAGCTTCGGCCGATCGATGCAGAGCACCTCGGCGCCGCAGGCCGCCGCCGCCCGGATTTTTTCGGCCACGCCGCCGATGTCCCCGCTGTCCTTCGTCGTGACGTAGCGAATATTCAGCGCATGGATCATCGCCGCATTCAGCTCAAAAGAAAAGGGTCCCTGCATGGCGACGATCTGCCGGGGCAGGTATCCCAGTTCTTCACACTTCGCGATGACCTCTGCAGTCGGCAGCACCCGCGGGAACACCCGCTCCCGGGGCAGCGCCTGATAGCGCGAAAGCTCCCGGCTACCGGTGGTCGTCAGGACATTGCCGGGATGCGTCTTGAGATAGGCCACCGCCGCTTCATAGCTTTCGCAGCGGATCACCGCGTCCTTCTCGGCCATGGCCTCAAGGCCCGGCCGCTCCAGCCGAATATAACGCACGCCCAGCTCCCGGCACGCGGCGAGCGCGTTTTCCGAGGCGGTCCGGGCATAGGGATGGGTGCCGTCCACCAACAGGGTGATCGCCCGTTCGCGCAGCATCGCCGCGAGGCCCTGGGCATCCATGGCGCCGATGTGCCAGCCAAGCCGCACACTTTCCGCCGGCGCATTGTAGGCGCTGATCGATGAATAAATCACGCTTCGGCCGGCCGCCGCCAGCCGCTCCGCCGCCTCCCGGCCGTCCGCCGTGCCGCCGAGCACCAAAATCACAGCTGATACCCCCGGGGCGTGATCATCTGCGTGCCGTCGGCCGAAACGGTGGTCTTCGAGTTGCCGATGATCACCAGCGAGAACATGTTGATCTCCTGGTCGGCCATCGCGTCGAGGGTGGTGATGCAGACCTTTTCGCCGTCACGCTTGGCGTTTTGCACGATGCCCACCGGCGTCTTCGGATCCTTCACCGTTAGGAGAATGTCCTGACAGGTGTTGATGTTGGTGGGGCGTCCCTTGCTTTTGGGATTGTAAAGGGCGATGACAAAATCCCCCTCTCCGGCAAAGCGGATACGCTTTTGAATGACGTCCCAGTCCGTCAGCAAGTCGGAGAGACTGATCACGGCGTAATCGTGCATCAGCGGCGCCCCGAGAATGGACGCGGCGGCATTCACCGCCGAGATCCCCGGCACCACTTCCACCTCGATTTCGGCCGGATCCTTCTCGGCCAGCGCCAGCATGATGCCCGCCATGCCGTAAACCCCCGCGTCGCCGGAGCTCACCAGCGCCACGGTCTTCCCGGCCTTGGCCAGATCCAGGCATTCCCGGCAGCGGTCGCGCTCCCTGCGCATGCCCGAAGCCCGCAGGTCTTTGCCCGCCACCACATCGAGATCCGCAATCAGATCGATATAGGTTTTGTAGCCGGCGATGATATCCGCATCCGCCATGGCAGCCAGCGCCGCCCCCGTCATATGATCAATGCCGCCCGGCCCCAGCCCGACGACGTAAATTTTCTCACTCTTCTCACTCATTGACATTCCTCGTTCGTTTTATTTTAAATCCGCAGGATCCGATCGCCGCAGCCGCCAAAGCGAAAGGGTGACGCCGTCACCTTTCACCACTGGCGCAATGCAGTCGCCGAAGCCCGACGCCGCATAGCCCGCCGGCTCGCTGACACAGCGCAGACCGGTGGTTTTTTCCACGAAATCCGAACCGTCAAAGCGATTTTGCACCAGGCGGATCATCTCGTCCTTCACGATGCGCACCGCCCCATGGCAGTGCTCAGCCGCCGCGCGGATGCCCGCTTCCTCTGCCTTCAAGCCAATGGTGGCCAGGGTCCCAATCGCCCGGGGATGGACACCGTGCTCAGCGCAAAGCGCTTCAAGCTTTTCGATAATCAGCGTCCCCGGCGTGTTCCGGCGGCAGCCTACCCCGCAGACGATGGTCTTGGGGATGAGCTGCACGCCCGTGATCTCCGCTTCCCACGTGCAGGCTGCCTTTTCCGAAATGCGAATCTGATGGGCCGGCAGGATGTCTCCCGGCCGCGCCACAAAAAGATTGCCCGGCAGCGCGATGCCCGCGAAGTCGAGACCGGCCTCGTCCACAATGGCCACCGGCGCATCGTCGAGGATGGCCGCCGTCACGTCCTTGGCGCCCGAAAAATCCACAAGCTCGCAGCCGAGCTTCTCCGCCAGCACATCCACCGCCATCGAGCCCTTCACATCGGTGCCCGTGGTGATCACCGGCGTCGCGGAAAGCCGCTTGGCCAGCATCACCGCGGCCGCGTTGGCCCCGCCGAGATGCCCCGAGAGCAGGCTGATCACAAAACGGCCGCCGCTGTCCATCACCAGCACCGCCGGATCATCGGCCTTATGCGTCAGATGGGGGGCGATGCCCCGCACCACAATACCGCTGGCCATCACACAAAGCAGCACATCGTAATCCGCCATCAGCGTCCCCCAGAAATCCGTGAGCCTGCCGGGAATCGCCTCCGCGTCCGCCGCTACGTATTTGGGCAGGGTGAAGACGGTGACGGCCTGGTCCGCCAGGGCGCGCTTGGCCCGCAAAGCGATCTTCACGCCGTCCCGGCTCACGGCGACCGCCGCCCACTTGTTCGCCATTTATCGGCTGGCCTTTCGGAATTCGTGGCTGAATCCCGGATCGTAAAGTTTCGACAGGCTGTATTGATCGCCGAGGAAATCCCCGACGAGAATCTGCGCCGTCTTGCGGATGCCCGCTGCCTTCACTTTCTCCGCGATATCTGCGAGGGTGCCCGCGACGATCTTCTGATCCGGCCAGGTCGCCCGCTGCACCACCGCCACCGGCGTATCCGGGCGATAATGGGCGCGCAGTCTTGCCGCGACTTCCCCGATATTCTGCACCGACAGGAAAATCGCCATCGATGCCCGATGCGCCGCCAGGGATTCGAGCTGTTCCTTTTCCGGCACCGGGGTGCGCCCTTCAAGCCGGGTGCAGATCACCGTTTGGGAGACGTCCGGCAGGGTAAATTCTTTTTTGAGCACGGAAGCCGACGCCGTGAAAGAGCTGACCCCCGGCACCACGTCAAAGGGGATGCCCATCGCTTCAAGGCGGTCCATCTGCTCGCGGATCGCGCCGTAAATCGACGGGTCTCCCGTATGCACCCGCACCACCTTTTTGCCCGCCGCCACACCGGCCGCAATCACATCGATCACCTCGTCCAACGTCATCGAGGCGGAGTTGTGGATCCGTGCGTCCGCCTTGTGCCCTTCGAGCACCTTGGCATTGACCAGCGAGCCCGCGTAGATGATGATGTCGGCCTCGTCGATCAGGCGCTTGCCTTTTAACGTTAAAAGCTCCGGATCGCCGGGACCGGCGCCGATCAGATAAACGGTTTCTTTTGATGTTTCTGATGCTTTCATACTTGCTATATTAACTCCTTTAGTTCGGTCCCGTTTTGAGCGTGATCGATAAACATCGCCCGCACGCTCGGATATTCCCCAAGCCCGCGCACCACTGACGCCACATCGAAGCCCTCGGCGCGCAGGCGGCTCTGCCAGGAATCGCCATCGGCGCCGGCCATGTCGTTCAGGGCGTGATCGCCCGCCACCACCATGAAGGGCATCAGGCCCACCCGGCGGTAATGCCCCGCGTGCAGCGCCGCCGTCACATCCTTAAGCGTCGGATAGCCCTCCACCGTCGCCATAAAAAGATTGCTGCCGCAGGCCTTCAGGTAATGATCCATCGCCGGATAACAACTGTTCGCGTAATGATCAGTGCCGTGGCCCATAAACACCCAGGCGTCCACCGGCGACAGCGGCGGCAATAAATCCGCCAGCACGCCTGCCATAGCCTCAAAATCCGCGTGACTGCTGAGCAGCGGCCGCCCGACGATAAAACGCTCGAAAACGTCCTGATAGGGGCGCATCTCGCGGATCATTCGGTAGAACTCGTGCCCGTTGATGATGTGCGTCGCCTGACAGACCACCTCAGCGTAGCCGCCCGCCTTGATTTTTTCAAGCGCTTCGGCCGGCGTGTCCATCACGATGCCGTCGCGTTTTTTCAGTTTACCGATGATCATCTTTGAAGTGTAGGCGTGGAAAAAATCCGCTTCCGGAAAAGCCGCCTTCAGATCGTTTTCGATCGCTTCGATGGTTTTATGATACGTCTCGTGGTAGGACGTGCCGAAGGAGACAACGAGCAGTGCCTGTTTAGCCATGGATTGCCTCCGCGATTTCTTCGAGTACCTGTCTTTGATCCGCCACGGTTTTGGCAATCGCCGCTTCGCTGTGCGCCGCCGAAACGAAAATCCCTTCAAATTGGGACGGCGGCATCAGGTGGCCGAGCGCAAGCATGGCCTTAAAATACCGGGCATAAAGCGCCGTATCCGAGGTCATCACCGAATCGAAATCCACGATGGGCACATCCGTAAAGAACAGCGCCGACATCCCCGCATAACGGGTGAGCGTTCCCTTGATGCCCGTCGCGGCCAGATTGGCTGCGAAGCCGTCGGTCAGCTGCTTGGCCCGGGCTTCCAGGATGGCGTAAACCTCCGGATGATCCCGCAGATAGTGCAGGTTGTTGAGCCCCATCTTCATCGCGACCGGATTGCCCGAAAGGGTGCCGGCCTGATAAACCGGGCCGTCCGGCGCGAGCATCGCCATGATTTCGGCCTTGCCGCCGAACGCGCCGACGGGCATGCCCCCGCCGATGATCTTGCCGAAGCAGGTCAGATCCGGCGTGACGTTCATGCGCGCCTGGGCGCCGCCATAGGCCACGCGAAAACCGGTGATCACTTCGTCAAAGATCAAAAGCGCCCCGGCTTCCTCGGTGATGGCCCTCAACCCCTCCATAAAGCCCGGCGCCGGCGGCACCACGCCCATGTTGCCGGCCACCGGCTCGACGATCACGCAGGCGATTTCATCCTTATTGTCGGCAAAAAGTTTTTTAACCGAATCGAGATCGTTATAGGCCGCCACCAGGGTGTCCTTCGCCGTGCCGGCGGTCACCCCGGCGCTGGTGGGCACCCCGAAGGTGATGGTCCCGGAGCCCGACTTTACCAGCAGCGCATCGCCGTGACCGTGATAACAGCCCTCGAATTTGATAAACTTTTCCCGGCCGGTGTAGCCCCGGGCCAGCCGAATGGCCGACATGGTGGCCTCCGTCCCGGAATTGACCATGCGCACCCGCTCGATGCTGGGCACCGCATCGACGATGGTCTCGGCCATTTCGATTTCGACGGCCGTCGGCAGGCCGTAGGTATTGCCCCGGGCCAGCGCCTCGTCAATGCCGTCATAATAAACCGGTGACGAATGCCCGAGGATCAACGGCCCCCAGGAACAGATATAATCAGTGTAGGTGTTGCCGTCGGCGTCGGTGAGCGCCTCGCCGTGGGCGCGGTCCGCGAAGACCGGCGCGATGCCCACGTTCTTAAAGGCGCGCACCGGCGAATTGACCCCCCCGGGAATCACGCGTTTGGCCCGTTCAAAAAGAGCCTGGGATTTTTCGTGCTGCATGCGGACCTCCTAATCCTGATACGCATCGATCAGCGCCTGAAGCTGCGGCGCAAAATAAGTGATGATGATTTCCGCCCCCGCGCGCTTGATGCACAGCAGGCTTTCAAAGATCGCCCGCTCGTCGAGCAGCCTCTGATCCACCGCGGTGCGGATCATCGCGTACTCGCCGGAGACCTGATAGGCCGCCATCGGCAGGTAAGACAGCTCTTTGGCCTGACTGATCACATCGAGGTAGGGCATGGCCGGCTTGACCATCACGATGTCCGCCCCTTCTTCGACGTCCAGCGCCACTTCCTTCAGGGCCTCCTTGCCGTTGGCCGGGTCCATCTGATAAGACCGGCGGTCGCCGAAGGCCGGCGCCGAATCCGCCGCGTCCCGGAAAGGACCGTAAAAGGTCGAGGCGAATTTCGCCGAGTACCCCATGATCGGAACGCTTTCAAACCCCGCGTCGTCCAGGGCCGTCCGCAACGCCGCAATGTGCCCGTCCATCATGTCGGAGGGGGCGATCATGTCGATGCCCGACCGGGCCTGGCTCACCGCGACCTTGCACAGCGTTTCGAGGGAGCGGTCCCGCCGGATGTCGCCGTTTTCTTCAAAGAAGCAGCAATGGCCGTCGCTCTTGTATTCGCAAAGGCACACGTCCCCGACGATATAAAGTTCGGGATCGAGGGCTTTGAGCCTGCGCGCCGCCCGCTGAATGATGCCGTCGTCGGCAAAGGCCGGTGAAGCCTCGGCGTCCTTCTCCGCCGGCACCCCAAAGAGCATGATGTGGCCGATGCCCTTGTCGCGGAGCATCGCCGCCACGCCGTCCAATTTATCGAGCGAATAGTGATATTGCCCCTTCATCGAGGGGATTTCTCGCCGAATGCCTTCGCCGTCGACGACAAAAATCGGATAAATCACATCGTCCATCGATAAATGCGTTTCGCGGACGAGCCGCCGAATATTTTTATTTTTCCGAAGTCTTGTGGGTAAAATCATCGTGACACCTCCATGTCCTCTATTAAACCGATGCCGCCGAATCCGCCTCGGCCGCCGCGAGCAGCCCGTCGATGGTGTAGGCGGCTGCCTCGATGTCGACCGCCATTCCCAGCTCTCGCATCTGCTTTGAAGTCTGGGGGCCGATAGACACCGTTTTCGCGTTTTGCACCAAATCGAACCGGTCCGCCCCGAGCTTTTCCGCAAAATATTTCGCCGTGGTGGAACTGGTAAAGGTGATATAGTCGATTTCGCGCTTCGCGAGCATCGCCGCCACGTCGATATCCGTCCGATCCTCGCGAATGGTTTCGTAAATCGGCAGCTCCGTCACCGGACAAAGCCTGGCCAGCTCGTCGGCCACGAGGCTGCGGGCGTTTTTCGACCGGGGCAGGAGCACCCGATCGCCGGCACCGATCAACGGGGAGAGCTTATCGACCAGCTCCTCACCGATGTAGCGCTTTGGCACCACGTCGGGCACAACCCCGCGTTCTTCAAGCGCCGCAGCCGTCGCCTTGCCAATGGCCGTGATCGTGAGCCCGGCCAGCGCCCGGCTGTCTTGACCGCGGACGGCGAGCTGATCGTAAAACAGTTCGACCCCGTTGACGCTGGTGAAAATCAAATGGCTGTAATGCCCGAGTGCGTCAATGGCCTCGCCGAGCCGATCCATCGCCTCGGGCACCGGACGAATGCGGATCGTCGGATACACAATGGCTTCCCCGCCCAGCTCGCGGATTTTTTCGACCGTCGACGACGCCTGGGTGCGCGACCGTGTGACGAGAAACGTCTTGCCGAAAAAGGGCTTGTTGTCGAAAAAGCGCAGCTCGTCGCGCAGGGCCACCACCTTGCCGACGACGATCAGCGCCGGCGCGTGCATCCCCGCCTGCCGCGAAGCCTCTGCGATGGTGGCCAGCGTCGCCGTCACCACCCGCTGGCTCGGCTGGGAGGCGCGGTAGACCACCGCCGCCGGCGTTGCCGGATCCATACCCTCGCGCAGAAGATTGCCGGCGATGGCGGCCAGATTTTTCATCCCCATTAAAAAAACGAGGGTGCCCTTGGTTTGGGCCAGCACCGGCCAGTCCAGCGCTTCGCCGCCGTCCTTCAGATGGCCGGTGACCACCTGGAAGGAGGATGCACAGTCCCGGTGGGTGACGGGGATGCCGGCATAGGCCAGACCGCCGGTCACCGAAGGAATGCCGGGGATCACCTCAAAGGGGATGCCCGCCTGGTGCAGCGCGATACCCTCTTCGCCGCCGCGGCCAAAAACATAGGGATCGCCCCCCTTCAGGCGCACCGCCGTTTTCCCCTGCTGACCCAATTCGACGAGCAGCGCGTTGATCTGCCACTGCGAAAGGGCATGGCGGTTCGCCCGCTTGCCGACGTAAATCTTCTCGCAGGACTCCGGCGCCATCGCCAGAAAAGATTCATTGACCAGCGCATCGTAAACCAGGGCATCGCAGGTCTCGATCTTGGCCTTGGCCCGCAGGGTCAAAAGCCCGGGATCGCCGCAGCCGCCGCCGACCAAATATATTTTGCCTTTTTTTGCTTCGTTCATATTATTTTTCAACTTCACTTTCCGGCTGTTCAAGCGCCTTTCGGAGTTGCTCCGCCAGCTGCGCTCCAAGTCTTTCGGCGTCCGCTGCCCTCCCCGCGGCGGATCCCTTGACCAGCCGCGTTCCGGCCTCGTCGCCATAAAGCCCGTAGAGGGTAATGGCATCCCCAGCCGCCTCGCAGTACGCACCGATGGGCAAATGACAATCGCCGTCAAGCGCCGTCAAAAAGCTGCGCTCTGCCGCCATTTGAACCCGCGCGGTCTCGTCGCTAATCGCGGCCATCAGCGCCTTAACCTCGGCATTGTCTTCCCGAATTTCCACCGCGAGAATGCCCTGAGCCGGCGCCGGGACAAAGGCCGGCGGCAAGAGCGGCACCAGATGATAATCCGCCGCGTCATAAACGTTCAGCCGCCGCATGCCGGCCGCCGCCAGGACGATGCCGTCAAGGTGTTCGTCAAAGAGCTTGCGGATCCGCGTGTCGATATTGCCGCGGATTCCCACTGTCTGCAAATCGGGGCGCAGCGCTTTCAGCTGGAACACCCGACGCTTGCTGCCGCTGCCAATCACGGCGCCTTCGGGCAAATCGTCGAGACTTGCCGCGCCGTGAGGCGTCACCAATACGTCAGCGGGGTCTTCCCGCATCGGCGGCACCGTCAGGCACAAGCCTTCCGGCAGCGCCGACGGCATATCCTTCATGCTGTGCACCGCCATCTGAATCTCGCCGGATAGCAGCTCTGCCTCGAGTTCCGCCGTGAAAAGCCCCTTGTCCCCGATGGCGTCCAGTGCCTGATGCTGATTGCGGTCTCCCTTGGTCGTGATGATTTTAAGCTCGAATGCGATGTCGGGGTGGGCCGCCGCGAGCCGCTCTATCAGCCAGTTCGTCTGGGTCACCGCAAGCTTGCTCCCCCGGGAGCCGACAACGATCTTTTTCATGCTTCCTCCGATTGCTCCGATTGATTTTGCGATGCGGCCAGCTCTGCCAGTTTGGATGTCGGCAGCGCCGTCAATTCCTTTAACCGCCGCCGCTTTTCCGCCGGATCGCCCGCCCTGGCGATAATGGCCGCCCGCAATGTTTTTAAAGCGGCCAGGCGCCGGGCATAATCCTCGCCGTAGGCCGCCTTGAGTTCCTTCACGATGGCTTTGGTCGTCATGGGACTCGCCCCTTCGGTGCATACCGAAAGGGTCAGGTCGCCCCGCCGGATCACCGCCGGAAAAAAGAAATCCGACGCGTCGGGATCGTCCGCCACGTTCACCGGAATGCCCCGAACCCGGCAGGCCGCGAGCACCGCCGCGTTCGTTTCGGCGTCGTCCGTCGCCGCCACCACGAGATCAACCGACGCAAGATCCGCCGCCTCGAAAGCCTTCTGCACCACCTTAACGCCGGTGCTGTTCCAATCGGCCGGCGGCGCTTTGATCAACGCCGTCACCGTACAGCCGGCGTCTGCCAAGGTGCGGGCCCGGCGCCGGCCAACGCGGCCGAGGCCGACCACCAGCGCCCGCCGGCCGTTCATTTCAAAAAGAAGCGGCGTCTTCATGCCGGATCCTCCAAAAGGGCTGTCAGCGCTTCGCGGTACTGGGCGATCTTGGCGTCATCGTCCGTCATCTTAAGGGTATGCACCGCCGGCATCACCATCTTGCGAAACTCCGAATGCACAATTTTCTCAAGAAAGATCTGATCCTTCCCGGTAAAACCATAGCGCTTGTTTAAAATCGCGATCGTCTCATCGGCCAGGCCCTGAGCCTTCTGGTTGAGCATGCCGATGGTGCTGTCAACCTTAGCTTTGTCGATCCAGCGCATCAGCGCGTCCACGGCATCCCCCACCTGGGCGGAAATCCGCTGGGCCACATGTTCTCGATAAACTTTGGTCTCGTCGATGATGTGATTGAAATCGTCGATGGTCATCAGGGTGACCTGCTCGTCGTCGGCCAGCGCGCGGTCGATATCCCGGGGCAGCGCGAGATCGATGAGGACGACGGGCTTGGTCCGCGCGGGAAAATCTTCTTGCTTGATCACCCGGTGAGGCGAGGCCGTCGCCGAAATCACCACATCCATTTCGCCCATCACGTCATAACGCTCCGGATAGGGCACCACCGTCACGCCGCCACCGCCGCGGTACACCTTTTCGTATTCCGGGGCCGGATGATAGGTGCGGTTGGTCATATACACCCGGCGGAAGCCTTCGGCGTCCATGTATTGCAAGGCGAGTTTGCCCATCTTGCCCGAGCCGATGATCATCACCTTTTTATCCGCATAATCCTTGGGGAACAGCCGCTTAATGTGCTTAACCGCCGTCGAGCTCAAAGACAGCGGCGTTTCTGAAATTTTATACACAGTCTTGATTTTCTTGGAAAAGGTGATGGCTTCCCGAAAGGCTTTGGTCAAAAATTTGCCGGCGCCGCGGTAGCGCTGCGCTTTTTCAAGGGCATCCTTGACCTGCCCCAAAATCTGGTCTTCACCCAGAATCATCGAGTCCAGCCCCGTCACCACTCGGAAGAGATGGCGCACGGCCTCGATTCCGCGATACGCAAAGAGATAGGTCTCGGCCTCCGGCGTCTTCATACTGATATAAAAATCCTTGAGGATAGCCACGGCCTTTTCCGCGAATTCCGACGCCACATAGATCTCACTGCGATTGCAGGTGGATAAAATCACCGTCTCGGCCACTTCGCTGTATGCCGTGAGCGCCGCGATCCCTTCTTTGATCGTCCGACTGATAAAAGCCACCTTTTCTCTGATCTCCAGCGGTGCCCAGCGATGATCCATCCCGACAACAACGATTTCCACGCTTATGATCCCCCAATTCTAATCAGGCCTGCCGCCCGACCTTCTTTCAACTCTTTTTTACCTTTTCACAACCTTCATCGATGCGCGCGTTCCGCGCCGCGACGATGCGCGCCCGAGCCTGCTCGGGCAGTGCCTTCCAATCCTTTCGGGAAAAACCGGCCGTGTCGATGGGCGGCAGCACCGTTAACGTCACCGCCGCCGGATGTACCGCAAGGCTCCCCCGGCGCATCATCCGATCGGTCCCGGCGATCACAAACGGCACCACCGGCACCTGATTTTTTTGCGCGATGCGAAAAGCGCCGGCTTTAAATTCGCCGACACGGCCGTCGACACTGCGGGTGCCCTCCGGGAACACGGTCATGGCGTAGCCTTCGGACACCCAGTGCTCTGCTTCCGAAAGCGCCGCCATTGCCTTGCGCGGATTGTCCCGATCGATAAAAACACAGTGCAGCTCGCGCATCCACTGGTTGATCAGCGGGAGCCTTGCGATTCCCGCCTTGGCCATCAACGGCTTGGTATCGTCGCCCAAATAGCCGAGCACCAAAGGCACATCAAAATACCCCAGGTGATTGGAAACATAAACCGCCGGCCCATCCGGCAGATGTTCAAGTCCCTCGACGCGCACTTGGCCGCCGGCCAGCGCGATCAGGCACCTGGCCCAGTTCCCGGTTACCTTTCGAACCAGCGCGTCATGCGCCTCGGTCCGCCCGCGACGCGCCAGATGACGCGCCCGCAGATACACCGGCCAGGCCGCGATTAAATACAGCCAAAAATAAATAAACCAGATGATGGTTCTCAATGTCTGTCCTTCTTTCCCTCGGCGCCCGGGCTTTATTTATCCGCCGTGATGATGTAAATCGGATTTTGCGCCTTCATCATCGTTAAGCCTCCGACAGGCTCGCCCCGGCTGATCCCGACCTGAATCACTTCCACGTTTTGAAAATGCGCCGTCAGGTAGAGCTTAGCCCGCGCCGCGTTTTCCAGCGTGATAAAATTCGTCGCCACCCGGCCGCCGTCCCGCAGATGGTCGCGGCACCAGGCGAGGATGTCTTCCACGGCACCGCCGCTCCCGCCGACGATGATTTTATCTGCCGGCTCGCCAATGGCCCCGAGGGCCTGCGGCGCTTTGCCCTCGATAAGCGTCACATTAGAAGCATCAAAACGTTCGATATTTTGACGAATCAGCGCCTGGGCTGCGGGCTTGGCCTCGACTGCGTAAACCCGGCCGGCACGGGCTGCATGGGCCGCCTCCATCGTCAGGCCGCCGGTGCCTGCGCCGATGTCCACCACCACATCCGTCGCTTCGATGCCCAAAAGGGCAATGGTCAGCACCCGAATTTCCCGTTTGGTGATGGGCGCCTGGCCGCGGATATAAGCTTCGTCTGAATAAACTGCAATCTCACTCATCGGTTATAATCACCACCGACATACCTTGTTCTTGGAATGTCAGTGCCTCCTCTGCCGTTAATTTGGTAATACGTTCTTCCGGATAGGAGAGATCCTCTCCGGTATAGAGCACCTTGTCGCCGCAGCCGTGAGCCAGCAGCTCGCGGGCGATGGCCGCGGTGTTGTGGGCAGCGTCGGTGAGCACGCCGACGGTCCCTGCGGTTTCAAGCGCGCCGATCAAATCCTGATTCCGGCCGTGCAGGCTCATCAGTCCGGCATCCTGCCAGGGACGACCGATCTTCGCAAACAAATACTGCAGTGACGAAATTCCCGGCAGGGCTTCGATGTGCTCCGGCCCGATGACTTTGCGCGCGTAGTCCAGCAGGCTGTAAAATCCGCAGTCGCCCGAGACGACCAGCGCCGTCTTTCGCGTCGGATATACCGCGGCGGCCTTCGCCATCACCGCCGGCAGTTTGTCGCCGCCGGTACCGATAATGTGTACGGTTTTGCCCGCCGCATCAAAGCTTTCAAGGTGACGCCTGCCGCAGCAGATCACCTCCGCCTCGGCGATGGCGCGCTTAGCCGCCGGCAGGATATAATCCGGGTGCCCCGGCCCAAGGCTTACCACTTTTATTTTGTACATGCGAAAAACTCCTTGAACGCTCGAGCGCCGGCCGTCTGCCCCAGCAGGCCATATTCCCGGCTGAAAAGGATCACTTCAAAGGCCACGTTGCCGTAAACCTTGGCCTCGCAGCGCGCTTTTACCCGCTGCGCAATATGATCGAAATAGCCGCCGATCCCCGCCTCCCGGATAATCGGAATGGCGTCGTCCGTCGTCGTGCAGCGCAGGATGCGGTCGATGCAGCCGCGGTCCGCACCCATCCAGGCCGCGTTCGCCGCGAGAATTTCCATCCGGGCGTCGCTCACCGCCGAGTGGGTCTGAAAAATCCCTCCGGCCACCTTGATGAGTTTGCCCAGATGCCCAATGAAAAGGATTCGCTTCACCCCCATGCGCTCGGCCTGCTCCAGCATAAAGCCCACAAAGTTGCTGATTTTAATCATCGGTGCCCGGTCGAGGCCCAGCGATTTGGCAAAATCCTCGCCATAATTCCCCGGCACATAAAGAATATTCTCGTATCCCTTCTCCCGCAGGACCGACAATTCCAGTTTCATCGAGGCCTTCAATGACTCTTCGCTCATCGGCGTCACAACGCCGGAAGTCCCGATAACCGACAGCCCGCCGACCACACCAAGTTTGGGATTAAAGGTGCGTTTGGCCAGCTCGATGCCTTCCGGCATGGCGATGGTCACTTCAAAACCGCCGGTATAGCCAAAGTCTTTAGCCACCACTGCCAGTTCCCGGCGCATCATCGCCCGGGGCGTCGGGTTGATGGCCGGCTCTCCGACGGGAATCGAAAGCCCGGAAAGCGTCACTCTGCCGACCCCCGGCCCGCCTTTAAAGGTCACACCCGGCGCTGTCTGCCGACGCACCGTCGCAAAAACGCGCATACCATCGGTGACATCCGGGTCGTCCCCCGCATCTTTAATCACCGAACAGGTCACAGCTTCCGCCGTCATCTCGATGTCGTAAAGGTCGATGGCCAGCTGCCAACCCTTGGGCGTATCGATGGTAATTGCATTCCGGCGTTCCCCGGAGAGCAGCATCGTCGCCGCCCCCTTGGATGCCGCCGTCGCACAGGATCCCGTCGTATAGCCGTAGCGCATGCGCTTGCCGCCCTTTTCAATGTATTTTTCGAATTTTCCCATCGGGTGCTCCCTACAAAAATTATTCTGACGCCGCAAAGCCGCCAAATCCGCCCTTTTTGATGAGCACCGTCGATAAATAGGGCACCTTGCCGGCCAGCGCCTGAATATCGGTAGTCACCTGCTGACTCGTCATGCCGATATCGGACACCATTACGAAATGCTGTTCGAGGCCGCGGGCCGACAACTCTTTCGCCAGCGCTTCATTACCCGCGGAGACCTTCATCACCACGATGTTCTGATGGGCGTCGAGCACCGCCCGAACCCTTTCGATGGGTTCGGTCATGCCCACTACGCCCAGGGATTCTTCCCCCTGAGTCAGCGGGATGTTCAGCCGCGCTGCCAGATTGCAAAACGACGGGATCCCCGAGATGGTCTCCACTGCGAGGCCGCGCTGCAGCAAATAAGCCATCACATAGGAATAAGTGGAATAAACCATGGGGTCGCCTAAGGTTAAAAACACCGCATTTTCGCCGCGTTTCAAAATCGCGTGAATCGCGTCGGCGTTTTCCTGCCACCGGGCATCCAGCGCTTCCCGCTCTTCCGACAGCGACAGCATCGGAAAGTCCATGGTGATGCAGCGCTTGTCCTCGGCAATATAAGACCTTGCGATGCGAAAGGCGATGCTCGGTTTGCCCATCTTCCCGGTGGGGCTGATCACCACATCGGCCGTTTCGATAGCACGGACGGCCTTGACGGTAAGCAGTTCCGGATCCCCCGGACCGACGCCGATGCCGTATAAAACGCCTTTGCTTTCCGCCATCTTACCACTCCCTTCCCAAGCGATACAACAGCGCGTTTAAAATCGCGCCGACCACCGGGCTGCCGCCCTTGCGCCCGTTGATGCGAATATAGGGGACGCCGAAATCGTCAAGCTCGTCTAAAGCCTTCTTGGACTCGGCCGCCCCGACAAAGCCGATGGGTGCGCCGACGATCAGCGCCGGCTTGGAAGCGCCGTCCTTGATGAACGCAATCAGACGATAAAGGGCCGTCGGCGCGTTGCCGATGGCAAAAATCCCGATGTCGCCGTTCTTGATGGCCTTTTCCATGGCAACCGTCGACCGGGTCACACCCCGCTCTTTGGCCTCCGCCCGGACATCTTCGTCGTGAACGTAGTTGACCATTTCAACGCCCTGCATCGCCATGGCCCGGCTGTTCACCGCGGATTTGATCATCATCGTATCGGCATAGATTTTCTTGCCGGCGGCCAGCGCCTTCAGACCGCTGTTCACCGCGTCGTTTTTAAACTCGATGAGTCTTGCGTATTCAAAATCGGCCGTGGTGTGAATCACCCGGCGGACAATGCTGTCTGTCTCTTCAGGGAAGTGAATGCTGCCCAATTCCTCACCGATGATCTCAAAACTGCGCTTCTCGATTGCCTGCGGATTATTAATGTAGTTTTTCATGTGTTTATCCTTAAAATTTTTCTATTATTTTGCCATCGATTTCTTTAACAGGCCTTGCCGACTTTTAAAGATAAAGTGCGTCGCCTGTTTGTTCGATGCGGTAGCCGCCGGGGATCATGTTCTTCAAATAAATCCCTTCGTAATCTTTTTGAGGAACACGATTGATCCAGGCCGTCATGAAGCCGCGGTAATCAAAATCGGCCGCATCGTAAATCACGCCGACAACCGTGCCGCTGTGACCGATGGCCACGCCGCAGCCGCCATAGCGCCGGGACAGCGCGATCATGGTTTCCAGATAGGGTTTAAACAGCACCTTTTGATTGAGCCTGGCGCTCTCGGTGCAGGCGGCTCCCATTTGATGCAGATCTGCCGCGGCCAGCCCCGTTTCGAAATCGGCTACGATTTGTGCAAAGGCGGCACGGTCCACCGCGTCGTAAACATAGCGCTGCCCGCGAAAGCCGACCGTTGCCACCGAGCCGCCAAAATCGACGGCGAGAATTTTCGCCGACATCGCCCGGCGAAAGTCCCGGATCACGCCGCCTTTAATATAATTGAAAAGATTAAGATCCTGAAACATGATGTTGTCCGTCGGCTCGATGGCGACGCATAGTTCGGCAATGTCCGACGGGGTGACCCGCAGATCGTAATACGCCGCGAGGCCGGTGGCCACGGCCACCAAATCCGCCGTAGAGCTCGCCATCCCCTTGCCGGTCGGAATCTCCGAGCTGAGCGCAATGTTGATGCGATGCTTTTCTTCCCGCGGCAAACCGTAGCGCTCAAAAAAACAGTCCATGATCCGCACCGCTTTGTCCGGCAAAAAGTGATCGGCCGGCCGCTCTTCGACACGCGCCCGGGTGTACAGATCCACAGGGCAGGATACCAGGCACGGCGCGTCCCGGTAAATCCCCTGAATGAGTTCCCCGCAGGAACCCGGCACGCGGACCGTCACCCTACGCATGGCCAACCGTCCTTTCCGCCTTCGCCCGCCGCACGCGGCCCAGCAGTGCGAACAGGAAACGATCGGCCCCGTCGGCATAAAAATGCACGTGGGGATAGCCGGCCAGGGTATTGCACCGAGTATAACCGCATTGCCAAGTCTTGCCCCGCTTCGACAATTGATAAATTTGAGGAATAGGTATTTTCGCCTCCACCAGGCTATGATGAAATTCATGAGCTTTAAAATGACAGCGACGGCCGTCCAACATCGCCGCCACATCCACATAGCCGAAGCGCTGCAGCCGCGCCGTCATCACCGTGTCCGCCGGCAAAAAACCAACACCGGCATAGCGCTCGCCGTCTTTGTCCACAAGGCTTCGGGTCAGCGCCATCAGGCCGCCGCATTCGGCGTAGCAGGGCAGCCCCGATTCGAGCCGCTTCCGAAGGCGCGCGCGAAAAGTCCTGTTGGCTTCAAAGGCTTTCCCGAAGATTTCGGGAAAACCGCCGCCCAGATAAAGACCGTCGGCCTCCGCGGGAATATCTTCCGCCGCCAAAGGGCTAAACGGCACGAGCGTGACGCCCAGCGTCTTCAGTGCCGAAAAATTATCGCGATAATAAAAGTTAAAGGCGTTATCCCAGGCATAAGCGATGGTCAGATCACTGTACACATCGCCATAGGCTTCAAAGGGATCCGGCCGGCCCGGCAGCGCCTTGATGCCGGAGCGCGCCGCCATGCGGTCGATATCCACATGCGCCAGCACCAGATCCGCCGCGCGATCCACCTTCCCGCGCAGATCCGCCAGCTCGTCCGCCGGAATCAGCCCGAGGTGACGGCTCTCGAGGGTCAGCGCCGCGTCGTTCGGCAGCCACCCCACACAGGGAATCCCCGTATGTGCTTCGATGGCCGTTTTCACCAAAACGTAGTGAGATTTCGTAGCAATGCGGTTGACAATAACCCCGGCGATATGCACATCCGGATCAAAATCCGCATAGCCTTTTACCAAAGCCGCCGCCGAGGTGGACATGCCCCGGCCGTCGATGATCAGAAACACCGGCAGACCCAAAACTTTCGACAAATAGGCCGAGCTGCCGATTTCCCCGCCGGACGAAGCGCCGTCGTAAAGCCCCATAACCCCTTCGACCACGGCCAGATCCTCCGGACCGAGCCTGCGGCAGAACAGAGTCTTGATCATCTCGGGATCGAGCATCCAGGTGTCGAGATTGGTCGAAGCTTCGCCGGTCACAAAATGATGAAACATCGGATCGATATAATCCGGGCCGGTTTTGCTCGGCATCACGCGGTAGCCTTTTTTCTTAAAAGCCGCCATGATGCCCATGGTCACCGTCGTTTTGCCGACGTTGCTATTGGTTCCTGCCAGCATCAATCCGCGCATCGCCCCTCTCCTTTCGTTTGGCTATCTGCCATTTTTATTTTACCGCGTTTCGCGTCATCTTTAAATGAAATTTCTTGTTAAATGTTTGCACACCGTCCACTTATTGGGCAATCTTCTCCAGCCAGGCGTTAAACTCGTCGACATCCTTCGGATAGCTGCCGTCGGCCGGCGCCATGCCGTGGGCGATCATGTCCTCATAGATGTCGAGCATCGTCGGCCGGCGCAGATTCGCCTGCTCGCAGACGGCTTTGTCACGCATGATTTCAATCGGTGTGCCGTCGGCAATCACCCGTCCGTCGGAAAAAACAATCAGCCGTTCGGCCCAGCGATAAGCGAAGTTCATGTCGTGAGTGGAAATCAACAGGGTTTTGCGCTGGGCCACCAGCTTTTCGAGCACTTCTTCGAGCATCGCCGCGTTCAGCGGATCCAAGGCGGCCGTCGGCTCGTCAAAGACGATAACCTCCGAATGCATGGCAATAATATCCGCGATGGTGATGCGCTTCTTTTCGCCGCCGCTGCAATAATGGGGCGCCCGCTTTTTAAAGTCGGAAATATTCATATAGGCCAGCGCCTCATCCACCCGGGCCGCCACTTCCGATTCCGGCAGGCCCAGGTTCATCGGTCCGAAGGAAACTTCCCCCATGACCGTCGACGCGATGATCTGATTGTCCGCGTCCTGAAAAACGATGCCGACGCCGCGGCGCAGCTCGTTCATCACCTTTTTGTCATCGGTGATTTTCTGACCTTTAAAATAAATTTCGCCGGAATCCGGCCGCAAAACACCGTTAATGTTCAAAAAAAAGGTGGATTTGCCGGCGCCGTTGTTCCCGACGACACAAACCCGCTCCCCCGGCATCACGTCCAGGGTGATCCCCTTGAGAGCCTGATGGCTGCCGGAATAGGTATAGGTCAGATCTTTGACCTTTAAAATCGGTTCAGACATTTAAATTCACTCCTTGGAAAGTCATGATCCACACGCAAACAAAATAGGCCAGCGGCAGCGCCCCCCAGAGCCACTGGGCCCGGGTAACGGGTTTCTTCGCTTCGAGAAAGCGCAGGTCGCCGTCATAGCAGCGGGCCTCCATCGCGTCGAAAAACTGATTGCCCCGCTTCATCGACACCACAAAAAGATTGCTGGCCGTGCTGCCGAAGGAATACAGCGCCTTTCTAAAATCGGTATAGCCCAGCCGAGATTCCGCCGAATTGCGCATCTTGCTGTTGGTATCCAGCAGGATAAAGATAAAGCGGTACATCATATTCATCAGTTCGATAATCAGCTTCGGCACGTGGCATTTTTTGAGCACCGAAAAAATCTCGCCCGACATGGTGGACAGTGACATCATATACATGGCAGAAATGGCACCGAAAGCCTTGCTCCACAAAATCGCCGTGTTATAAAGCGTTTGGGGCGTGATGATCACATATCCCCAATGCGCGAAAAAATTAATCAGCGCGTTATCGTAGGGTGTCTTCGAAAATTCAAACAGGACAAAAATGGACCCGGCGATCATGAAGACCAATGGAATCGTCAAGAGGCTGATGTAGTTGTGCAGATCTAATCCGCCGAGAACCACCGTCACAAAAAAGGTGAACAGGATAATGCTGAAGGAAACGTAGGGATTGTTTGAAATGATACACATCAGCAGTAAAATAATACCAAATCCGATTTTAAACGAAGGATTCCATTCGGAAATGGCAGAATTATAGGCATAGATATCAATCGACAGGGTCGACTCGCCATGTTTGTGTCCAAAGCCGCCATGACGGTGACGGGCCTCACCGCGATGCCGATAGACCTTGTAAATCCCTCCGCCGATCAGCAATAACAAGGGCGGCACCAGCCACAAAAAATGGGTAACATTCAATTTCATTTTCAGACCTTTCAAAAGCCCGGCAGCATGTAGGCATGCTGCTATAAAGAGGGGCTGAAAGGCGCGAACGCCTCCCAGCCCCTCAATGCTTTTATCAATTTGGGCACAAAGCCTTAAAGTTCCTGATCTTCTTTGCCGAGCTTTTTGCGTTCGACAAAACGTCCCAGGAAAAACGCCATAATGCCAACGCCGATGCCCGTCTGCACACAGAAGAGCAACGATTCAACTTCGCCCGGCAGTTCACCGCCGATGGCCTTTTCCAAAACCGGTGTGGCCCAGGCTTTGTAGGAACTGTCGTTCTTTTCGACCAGGGTTCCGCCGGCATCGTCAGAGCCGCCGAATTCGGCCTTGCCGGACAATGCGAAGAATGGAATCACTGCAATCGCCACACACACGAGCAACAGGATTAAAGCTGTTTTTTTGTTTTTAGACATTATTCTGCTCCTCCCAAGAAACCAATCGCCTTCATTTCAGCCGTGGCATAAGATTCGAGCGCCATGATGATGATGACCGACAGAATCCCTTCGATGATCGCCAGCGGCACCTGAGTCGCAGCGTAAACACCCATATTGGAAACGAAAGCTGCCCCAAAACCGACATTGGAATGATGAGCCCACGCCATCTGCACGGCCGTCACGCAATAGGTGAAAAGATCCCCTAAGGCGCAAGCCAGGAAGATATTCACTTTGCGGTTAACATGCGCTTTGTCCATCAGTTTGTAAAGGCCGAAAGAAACGAACGGCCCCGCAATGGCCATCGAGAAACAATTCGCCCCAATGGTGGTCAAGCCGCCGTGCGCCAACAAAATGGCTTGAAACAGCAGCACAATCAAGCCGAGAACAGCCACCGCGGCCGGCCCGAAGAGCAACGCGCCGAGGCCCGTCCCGGTCATGTGCGAACAGGAGCCCGTCACAGACGGAATCTTCAGAGAAGAAATCACAAAGATGAAAGCACCGGCCATGGCCATCAGCGAAATGGTGCGGCGATTCGCATTGACCGTTTTACGAATGGAGAAAAAACCCCAGATGACAAACGGCAACGCCACCACACCCCAGAATACACAAAGACTGGCCGGAAGGTAACCTTCCATAATGTGCATGGCGTTTGCCGCCGGCATCACGCCGAAACAAACGGCAAAGGCGATGGACGCCGCAACGATCCATTTTTGCTTCTTAGACAAAGATTGTGACATAAGAAACCTCCTAATAAGAATTTATAAAAATCACACGCTCAAAGACTTCCCTCAAAACGATCCCCTGAGACTTCGCCAAACGCCGTCACTTCCCCCACCGCGTCTTTTGCGAATAATCAAAAGATAATTATTACAGGATTATGTTTTCCCAGACAATCATATGGCGAGAACGCTAACGGATAACGGTGCATTAACGCTATTTCTGCGCCAGTGCGGATCCTAATGAGCCACGAATTTTATATTGCTTTAGATCATACCTATCACCTTATAATCTGTCAAGATTAGTGGTCAAATTTGCCGATCCATCTGATGAATTTTTTGGCACAGATTTTGAATTGACATGCTTTAAACGCGAGAACAACATTTTCGATTTTTATATGTTCATTTATTCATTGTTTAATGACAACTTGTTAGGTTTTTCAATCATTTTCATGCATTTTGCCGATAATTATCCTTAAAATTCCTGCAACTATTTTCATTGCCTATACTTTTTTGCTTTTGCCGGTGCTCTATTTTACAAATTGCAACATCCGCCAAAGCGATTTGTTCCATTTTTTACATTTGTGATGCCGCCCACTCCCGATTCCTCGTCCGCAGCCGGCTGATTTCCCGCAAAGAAAAACGAAGCCCCCAAAGGACTTCGCTTCAATTTTAAAATGGCGGAGAAGGAGGGATTTGAACCCTCGCGCCGCGTTAACGACCTACACCCTTAGCAGGGGCGCCTCTTCAGCCAACTTGAGTACTTCTCCATGCCTCGCGGATCGCCGCTCCCGACTGATGGGTTTTGTACGACTCCCGTTTATTCTATTATCATGGCCGAGAGGGTGGGATTCGAACCCACGCGGGCTTGCGCCCAAACGGTTTTCAAGACCGCCTCGTTATGACCACTTCGATACCTCTCGGCGGACATTCCTGCATCGCCGGAAATGCACAACAAAAATTATAACAGGGGTCTTCTCCCCTGTCAAGATTTTTATTGGTGCATTTCTCTATCAGATCCGCCAAAATCGCCTTCAACAGACCTTTTCAACCCAGCCGAAGCTGTCTTCCACAATGCCGCGCTGAATGCCGCAGAGGGTGTCATAAACCTTCTGCGCGTAGGGACCGATCTGATCATCGTTAAAAACCATATCCTCGCCATTGTAGTTGAGTTTGCCGATAGGCGCCACAACGGCCGCCGTCCCCATGCCAAAGACTTCTTCAACTTTGCCCGCATGATAATCGGCTACCAGCTCTTCGATGGGCAGCACCCGTTCTTCGACGGTTTCGCCCCAGCTTCTGAGCAGTTCGATGATGGACTTGCGGGTGATCCCCGGCAGGATGGTGCCCGTCAGCTTGGGCGTAACAAACTTGCCGTCGATGCGGAACATCACGTTGCAGGAGCCGACTTCTTCGATGTTTTTGCGGGTGGCCCCGTCGAGCCACAGGGTTTCTTCATAGCCTTCGGCGTTGGCTTTTTCGGTCGCCGCCAGCGATCCGGCATAGTTGCCGCCGCATTTGGCTTCCCCGGTGCCGCCGACCACCGTCCGGGCATAAACCTGCTCGATATGCATCATCGCCGGTTTAAGGCCTTCTTCGTAATAGGCGCCGACCGGGCAAAGGATGATGAAAAATTTATAGCTATTGGACACGTGGACGCCGATGTATTCTTCCGTTGCAAATACAAAGGGGCGGATATAAAGCGCCGTGCCGGGAGCGGTTGGGATCCAGTCCTGGTCAAGCGCTACCAGCTGCTTGAGGGCATCAAGCACGAAAGCCTCGTCAATTTCCGGAATACACATCCGCTTGTTGGAACGGTTCATCCGCGCGAGATTTTCCGTCGGGCGAAACATCTGCACATGCCCTTCCGGCGTCTTATAGGCCTTCAGCCCTTCAAATACTTCCTGGGCGTAATGAAAAACGCAGGCGGACGGTTCCAGCGTGATCGGGCCGTAAGGCTCGATCTGGGCGTTGTGCCAGCCTTTTCCGGCATCATAATCCATTGTGAACATGTGGTCGGTAAAAATCCGGCCAAAGGGCAAATGATTTTGATCCGGCTTTTCTTTGGGATGGGTCGTTTTGGTAACCTTGATTTCCATGATGGTTCTCCTCTTCGTTTATCAGATTCGCCAAACGGCGACAGCTTGTCGCATGGTGATTTATACATTGTTTTTATTGTATCAATCATGTATACAATCGACAAGTCCTCCTTTGCATTTTTATGTATTTTTTGGCGTACATGATTTTCGATAAACTCATCTTAAAGATGCAATCATCAAAAAAACCATCGGACGATTTGATGAAAACCGATGGTTTTATGAGGCGGTGCCTGCCGGGTATTCCCCGAAATTTATATGGATATGGAGGTGTGATTCCTATCCGAACATCCGGCACGGTGGTGTGTGGACTGCGCCGGGTGATTCGCTAAGCACCATGTCAATATTATTTTTTCAAAAGGTCTGCAGCCGCTTGATGCAGCTGCAAAACCAAAATACGGTTTGTCATTGCCAGTCCGCCGGATAAACAAAATAGGCAAAACGCGCCTTGTCGGGCGAACGAAAATGAATATGGCTGCCTTTGGGGATATAAAGTATATCCCCGGCCTCTCCGCACACGACCCGTTCGTCGATCACAATTTCCAAGGTTCCTTCGAGAACCATGTCATATTCGTCGTAGCTTAATGTCCATTCAAAATCCGTATGGTCGACTTCCATGACGCCGGCCCCCATGCGCGGCGCCTCCTCAAGCGTCATCACGTCTTTTAAGCGCACATCTTCTCTGCCTTCAAAAGGTTCACATTTCACGGTTGATACTTGAATATGGGTTATCCCGCTGGGATCCCTTTCTTTCTTAAAGGGCTGATCGCCCTGAAGAAAATCGCCGGCTTCCATTACCCGATGCACAATATCTGCAATTAAGGCTTCTGTTACGTTCATTGGTCACCTCCCGTTTGTTCCGTTGCCGAGTCTGCTGTTTGACCGCCTTGAATTTTCCCCAAAAGTTTCGGCGCTAACATATTGGCCAGTATGAGCGCGGTGATCCCGGCAACAAGCTTGCCCACAATCACCGGAAAAATCATCTTCGGATTAACACCGGCTGTAAATCCCAAATGATCGCCGAAAACAAAGGCTGCCGACACGGCAAAAGCCACGTTGAGCAGTTTGCCTTTAGCGTTCATTTTATCCATGATATTAAACATCGCAATGTTATTGGCCAGATTGGCCACTAAGCCGGCGGAACTATTTTCGTCAATACCGAGTTTCTGGCCGACCTTCTGTAGCGCGCCGCCAAAAGTATCCGTAATCCATTTGACCATCGGAAAAGCGCCGATCAGCACAATGGCAATCGTCCCGCAGACCAATAGGCCCGATTCCAACGGAATCGTCCCATTCGCATCCGGTTTGACCATCAGATTCATCAGCGGGAAACGAATACCGGTTTCATATTCAAAGACGGCCACCGCCGTAAAAAATGTGATAATGATAGTCACGGCCTTACCAAAAACATTAAACCCGTTGATCATCTTGTCGGGCTTAAACCACAGCCCAATCACGATGAGTCCGGCGATGATAATAACTGGAATCAGATTAACCAAAATCGTTCCGATACTGATTTTATATTCTGTGAGGTTCATCACCAATCCCCCCGCAATACAGCCGATGGGAATCGTGATCAAGCCGGCTAAAATACCAGCGCCTAAATAAGGGCGATCCTGCTTTTTAATGATGGACAAAGCCACCGGAATGGTAAAAACAATGGTCGGTCCCATCATAGATCCCAGAATCAAACCTGAAAAATTTCCAAGCGTCGCATTTGCTGCCATCTTCATGGCTAATGGATATCCGCCCATATCACAGGCGAGCAAGGTTGTCGCGAACATCGACGCATCCGCCCCGAAAAACCGATAAATCGGCACGATGATGGGCTTGAGAATAATGGCCAGCACCGGGGCTGCCGCGACGACGCCCGCCATAGCCATCGCCAAAGGCCCCATCGCGTTGAACCCTTCTTCAAACTGTTCGCCGTAGCCAAGCTTGTTGCCCCGCATTTTGTCAACGGCGCCGATGATCATGAAAATCATCATGATCATGATGATCACCGCATTGATCGATAAGTGCGACACCCAATGGCTGACGCTTTTTGTGAAAACCGCCGTATTGGTCAGATTGCTCACTAACTCATTAAACATCTCTTTGTCCTCTTTCGTTCTCTATGTTATTTGCTTTCACGTCACATTAAGGCATCGGTTAAAGGCATGGCCGGCCGCGGAATCACGGTGGTTTCCACCAGCAGATCCCGATCGTCTTCAGCGGCAGACACCGCTGCCTTGACGGCTCCAACATCCCCTGTGAGGGTTACGAATCCCTTGCCGCCAATCGCGTAGCCGATGCGAACTTCTATCAACTGAATCTGAGCCGCTTTGGCTGCGGTATCCGCAGCGGTAATCGCCGATGCAATGGAATAAAATTCCAAAACGCCAAGGGCCTCGGGCTTAACGACTTGTGTCGTTCCCATCAACGCGGGCACCAGTTGCTCGTGGATATTCGGAATTAACAGTGTATTAACCGTGTATGCCGCCGCCAGTTGTTTGCCGGCTTTCATGGATGCTTCTACCTCACCGACCTCCCCGGCAATAATGACGATGTATTTACCGGGACATACGGTTAATGATCGCACCAGATCAACCTGAGACGCCTTGAGCATTTCGTCCGTCGCGCGGATTCCCCGAGCAATGCTGTTTAATTCGATCATACCAAGCGCTCGTCTCATCGGTCTTCTCCTTTTCTTCGCATCTCTTTTTCTTTGGTAATGGTTATGCGGCATTCATCGATGGCTGTCACGATGCCATCAATGCTGCTGTGAACATTGGCTGAAACGGCACCCGTCGCTTCGCCAATCAATGTTCCCCGAGCCACTTCTTCTCCCAAAATAACCACCGGTTTGGCCGGTGCGCCAATGTGGGTATTGAGCGGGATCCGCACTTCATTTGGCTTATGGTCCGCCACTTCGAGATTTTGTCCTTGGTATTCCGAAAGGCCCAGGCGCGCAATCAGCCGATTTGTCGGCACGCGTCTGAAATCAATCATCGGGCTGGCCTTCGGCGTCTGACTGAATTCCGGCGCTAATTTGCGTTCCCGCAGCTGGCCTTTGAAATAATCGTTGATGCGTTTGGGCGACAGCCCCATCGGGCAGGCAAACATCTCGCAGACGCCGCATCCGCAGCAATTGACCACGCTGCCGTAAGCCGACAAATAATCGGCATCAGCCGTCAGCGCCGCCTCTTTAAAAGCGTTGCGCATCACACGGTGAGGCGTCACCCGATGGCCGATCAATTGCCGCGGGCAAAGATCGGTGCACATCCGGCACTGAATGCACGCGGCCATCGCCTGTCGTTTCATCTGGCGAATAGAAAGTTGACGATGCGCCGCCAAAAAATGATTTTTCGGAAGCACCAGCAGGTTGCCCAGCGTTTTGCTTACCACTTCTTCAGCAAGGGCGTCTTCTTGCCAAATCATTCGCCCCATCATCGGGCCGCCGAGAATCACCGCGGCCCCTTTCGGCATCCCGCCGGCAAGGGCCAGACAATCCGTCACCGGTGTTCCGATCGGCACCGTTAAAATCAGCGGCTTGGGCACTGCGCCGATCACGGACAGCGTCTTTTGGGTGACCGGCGCTCCCGCGGCTGCCTGGGCAATCCCGCAAACAGTCCCCACATTATCGACTACCGCCCCGACAGCTGACGGCAATCCTCTTTCAGGGATGCTTTTTCCCGTTACCGCCTGAACGACAATCTGCTCATCTCCGGCCGGATAAAAGGGCGCCATCTTAAAAAGTTCAATCGACGCGCCGGCTGCATTAATCGCTGCCTGCAAGCTTTCGATTTCTCGCCGATAGGTTTTTTTGAGGGCGATCACAATGTGCTGGGCGTTCACAGCCGCTGCAGCTAAGAGGGTGCCCGCCACGATCTGTTCGCTTTGTTCGCGGCAGCAATATTTATCCACGGCAATAAGGGGCTCGCATTCGAGTGCGTTGACGATAAAATATTCGGCCGATGCCCCAAGCTTGACATGCGTCGGAAAGCCGGCCCCGCCGGCGCCGATCACGCCGGCCTGTTTAACTTTTTCCAGTAAATCCATGGTTTTTTTCCTTCCAGCAAGCCGCATCCACATCCATATCGTCAATAATGCCCACGACCGACGCGTCCACCGGCGTGCGATTGTCACCAGTCGCGCTTCGCGCCGAGCTGCCGGAAACGACAATCACCCATTCGCCGATGCCGGCGCCCACCATATCGGCGGCTACAAATGGAACCGCCGTCGGATTTTTTTCTGCCGACAGCATTGGCTGAACGAGCAAAAGCTTTAGCCCGGAGAGCCGCGGCTCTTTTTGCGTGGCCCAAACGCTGCCGATAATCTTGCCGACCTTCACTGTCTCACCCCCGTTTTACGATGGCGATATGATGATCCTCCAGCAATTCTTCGGCCATATCTGTCACGATTGCATTCGGGGCGATGATAACAGCGCGGATATCCCGCCGCTCTGTCAACGGAATGACCGCCTGCTCTGTAATAATGCGCCGCGCGATTATAATCTCGCCTTCTGCTGCGGCCTTTGCCGGTTCGTCGGCCGCCGGCGCTGCTTCTTTCTCCGGTGCCGGCGATACCCGTTTGCCCCGGGAGGCTTGCATCACGTCGCTTTCAAAAGTCGGCTGTTCCCCACCGAGTAAAACTGACGGCAAATCCTTCTTCGCACAGACGGTCACGCCGTTTTGCATCAGTCGATGATACGTTTCTTCAAAATGACGATAAAAATTAATCGGCGCGCTGGCCTGGTAGGTCATAAAGCCCACCCCTTCCTTCAATACGATGACGGGCTTGCCAGACAAAAGCGCATCGATCACCCGATTGGCAAGCGCGCTCCCGCCAATCCCATCAACAATGCGGCACATATCCGTCGGCGGCAGTTCTGCGACCACCAACCCCTGAGATGCATCCGAGGCTTCGCTAACCAAACGGTATGCCGCATTCAGTTCGGCATCCCCGGCCAATGCCGCCTGGAGGGATTCCGTCGCCCCGCACAATTCCCAAACGCAACGCGTATCCGACTGCCCGGATGCTTCAGCGGCCGTCGGCTCTTGAATGTCGACAAGCCTCGCCTGCACGCGTTCGGCAATTTGAGCGATCAGCCTTTCCATCTGCTCTGATTGTGCCGCAGATTTATCCTTTGCCATGCTTTCTTCCTTTCTCTAATCCGCCGGCGAATCATTATACCAGCCTGCCAGATAACGGCACATGATGATGTGCAAAACGCTGGACAGCCGATTAAGCCCTTCCACAATGTCACTTCGATTCATCCCGCCCCCTTCCCGATAGGCCGAGACCGCGGCAATTTCCGTTCGTCGGATCGCCGTCCTCAAATGATTGAGCCTGGCATAGTCGGCGCCAAGGCTCTTGTCCGGCAGAACCATCTGCTTAATGTTGTAATGGCGCATCGGATGGTGAGAATGCTCCCGAATCTCGTCGTGGTTTAACCCCAGGATGGTTTTCTTCTCGAAGGATTCGTCGAGCACGTCACAGCGCATCATCATCCGCAGCGTCTGAAGGACTTCCTCCAACGCCGAGGCGAGCTTTTCGCTTCCCCTTTTACTAATAATCTCTGTCTGCACCAGAATCACCTCGGCCTGCACCGCATCGAGCATGCCCCGAAATATAATTCTGGGATGGTCTTTTGATACCAGTTGATTGCCGAAAAGCTGGGTCATGTGTTCAGGTTTTCGGGTATAGAAAGCGCCGCTTTCAAAATCGATATAAGCGGCTTTTTCCGTAGCCGCCTCTTCTGCCCTTGGCATCGTCTTTTTTTGTTCATCCGGCGAGACGATCGGCCGCTCTTCTTCAGGCGGTTTGCCGGCCGTACGCTCCTGAACAATGGCAATTTTCCGATCTGTCAGAAATTCTCTTGCAGCCGGCGACAGGATTTTGTCCTTTTCAAGGACAAACCGGCGCGCATCACTTCGAATGATTCTTCGAAGCGATGCTTCCGTAATAACCTTCATTCCCGTTCACTTCCTGATTTTATTTAAGGCTTGGCAGGATTTGCTCGACTTCTTCGTGGGGTCTCGGAATGACATGAACCGAAACGACATTCCCGACTTTATCCGCTGCTGCCGCGCCGGCATCTACCGCCGCCTTCACCGCCCCCACGTCGCCGCGGACCATCGTGGTCACCAGCCCGCTGCCGATTTTTTCGACACCGATCAGCGTGACGTTGGCCGCCTTGACCATCGCATCCGACGCTTCCACAGTGCCCACAAATCCTTTGGTTTCAATCATACCGAGTGCCTGTTTTTCGTTAACTGCCATTATTTTGTTCCTCCTTTAGATGCCTGTTTAGGGGCCTGTTCTGCTTTCTTATCAAAGAATGGTAAAATTTGTTCAACCTCGGTGTGAGGTCTCGGAATCACGTGGACCGAAACGATTTGCCCGACCTTGTCGGCCGCCGCCGCGCCGGCATCCACCGCCGCCTTCACCGCCCCCACATCGCCGCGGACCATCGTGGTCACCAGCCCGCTGCCGATTTTTTCGACACCGATCAGCGTGACGTTGGCCGCCTTGACCATCGCATCCGACGCTTCCACGGTCCCGACATATCCTTTGGTTTCGATCATGCCCAATGCTTCTGAAGTACTCATCTTTATCTCCTCTTTCATCATTTCTCATACTGTTTACTGCGCCTTCAGCTGGCGGAGAACGGCCGCCGTGATTTTAGCCACCGTTTCCTGATTGATGTCTTGATCTTTAACGATCCGGCATTTTTGATCTGCCAGCTTCGCTTCTGCTTTAATCTCCGACAGATCCCTAATGCCGTAGGCCACTTTGCGCACGTTGATGAGATTCTGCGGTCCGACATTTTCCGAGGTGGCACTGCCGCCAATGGCCCCGCAGCCCAAGGTCAGCGATGGCATCAGTCCTGTGGTCGCCCCGATGCCCCCTAAGGCGCTGGGCGTATTCACAATAATGCGTGACGCCGGCACCCGGGCGGCAAAATAATCGACAATGGCATCGTCCTCCGTGTGAATGCTGAAAGTATGCCCGGCGCCCTCGTAATACAGAATTTCCTGGGCCAGTTTGCAAACCGCACGATAGTCCTTTGCCGTATAAAAGGCGAGAATCGGGCAGAGCTTCTCGTTGGAATAGGGGTGGCCGATGCCGACGCCGTCTTCTTTAGCCACCAGCACCTTGGTTCCTTCCGGGATGCTCAAGCCGGCAAGTTCCGCGATTTTCTGCGCCGAACGCCCAACTATCATCGGATTCATCGTGCCGTTAGCCCGGAGAATAAAGCGGCCGAGCTGTTTGTATTCCTGATCGTCCAAAAAGTAAGCGCCTTGTTTGATCATCTCGCGCTGGACTTCCGCTGCTATGTCGTCGTCGCAGACCACCGATTGTTCCGAAGCGCAAATGGTGCCGTTGTCGAAAGTTTCCGAGGCCATAATTTGTGCTACCGACGCTTGAATATCCGCCGTTTTCTCGATATAACACGGCCCGTTTCCCGGCCCGACACCGATGGCCGGCGTTCCGGAAGAATACGCCGCACGGACCATCGCCGAGCCCCCCGTTGCCAAAATCATGGACACGATGGGATGCTTCATCAGGGTATCTGTCGCCTGCATCGTGGGAATGGAAATGCACGACACCAGGTTTTCGTCACCGCCGGCTTCCGCAATGGCCTGGCGAATGACTTTAACCGTTTCTAAAATACAACGCAGGGCGTTGGGATGGGGCGAAAAGACAATCGCGTTCCCCGCTTTGATGGCAATTTCCGATTTATAAAGCACGGTAGAGGTCGGATTGGTGGATGGCACCAAACCAGCGATCACGCCGACGGGCACGCACCCGGCGTATCGGATCCCGGTCGATTTCTCCCATCATTTTGGCATCTTTGATATATTCATAAACGCCTCTGCTGGCGAAGATATTTTTAATAACTTTGTCGTCGACAACGCCAAACTCGGTGTCCTCATGAGCCATCTGAGCCAAACGGCGCGCGTTGCGCACCCCGGCTTCCGCGATGCTTTTGACAATTTTATCAGCGGTTTGCTGATCCGTCGCCGCAAGCTTTTGCTGTGCCTGCTTGGCATTTTCTAACAGCTTGCGTACCTCCTGCACCGACAACAGATCTTTATCGTATAATTGCATGGATTCTCCCTCGTGTTCTCAAATTTAATCAATCGGCCGCTCCGCCACATATTCAACAGCGCGGGCGAAGGCGTCGCACGCGGATTTGCACGCCGATTGGCTGCCGGTGAGCAAAGCCCCGCCAAAGTTGGTCTCGGACGGCGGCGCATAAAGCTCGCAAAGCGAAACGTCGGCTGCTTTCATGGCCGCATCCACCGCATACATCGCCTCGAGCGGCGGCGCGATCAAATAGGCCAGGGCTTCTCCTTCCTGGATCCCGGCGCCGGCAGAAAGATAGGAGCCGGTGCGCGAGATGCAGTGGGCATAATAAACGATACTGTCGTCCTCGTTGGCCGAGATAAAGTGCGCCACATTCTCGATCGTGTCGACGCAAGCGTCGAGTCCGCTTTTTACCTCCGCCGGATTCGGGCCGGCCAGAATGCCGATGATTTCTCCAGCCAGTTTGGTATTCGCGTTGTCCGCGCCGCCGTAAAAGCTTTTGGCATAAACCACTTCGACATCGGCCTTTTTCGTCGCTTCATCCAGTGCCGTATAGGTTACGTCGTCGCAATCCGCCGTGATAAGGGCGATGGCCTTCAGATGCTTCGGCAAGTTTAAAGAAGCCGCGAGGCCCGCGTCTACATTCGGAATAATTTTGGTAGCCAACACCTTAGTCTGTAAAATATCTCCCTTCATCGGGCGCCTCCTATAGCTTTAAATCCGTGCCGCTCTTCTTCTGGTCGAGCATCATTTTTAAGACGTCCGCAATATGGGCGCCGGCTTCGGCCGGGTTCGTCCCTTCCCTGTGAATATTGGAAACGACATTGCGCCGCGCCTCGGGCATGTTCTTTTCTGCGTGATAAGCCATATAGGCCGACATGGACTGCGCGGTAATGAGTCCCGGGCGTTCGCCGATGAGCACGCAAATGGCTTCCGGTTCCACGATTTCGGCAATCTCTTCCATAATGGCGACGCGGCCGTATTTCACGAAGAACGGTGTGCCGACATCAATCCCCTGACTTTCAAGCCCCTGCACAATCGCCGGATAAACCTCGCCGGCATTCGCTTCGATGGCCGCTGAGCTCAGGCCATCCGCGATAACGATCTGCACTTTGGGATGTTTCTTGCATTTTTCGGCAATGGTTTTTTTCGCTTCTTCCGAAAGCTGCCGTCCCAGATCCGGCCGGGTCAAATAAACGTCTTTATTTTCACAACGGGACTGCACGGTAAAAAATCCCAGTTGTTTTTCGATGAAATCCGCGTCGACATCGGTAAAAACGGCATCTTGCGCCGCGGAATGCGCCGCCCTGAACTGCAGTGTCGGTTCGGTTTTGTAGCGCGCGCCGGCCTTGCCAATGCCCAGCCGGCAGGGTGCTTTGCTTTTAATCGCCAGATAAGCTTCGCCATTATGCGGATTTTCAATCAGGTATTGCTGCCGCAGATCCACAGCCGCCACATCCGGAATTTCTCCTTCTTCAACCGCTTCACAGCCCGTCGGTTGCACTTCCGTCACTTCCTGCAAAGGCGCTTCGTTTAAAACAGCTCCCAGATCCATTTCCTGAATAATTTGTTTGACAATATCCTTAACGGCACTTTCTTGAATCACAATTTCACCCCCTTATTCACAAAAGACGGATGCATCGCCGGCCAGCGCGGTCAGCTTGCCGTCTTTGCTAAAGCCCATCTTTTCCATCCAGGCGTCAAACGCCGGCACCGGCCGCAGCCCAAAGGCTTCGCGCAGCGCCGGCGTATCGTGATAGCCCGTGCATTGGTACATCAGCATGCAGTCATCCCCCTGGGGAACGCCCATCACGTAATTACAGCCCGCCGCCACGAGCAATGCTGCCAGGTTTTCAATGTCGTTTTGATCCGCCTTCATATGATTCGTATAGCAGGCGTCGCAGCCCATGGGAATGCCCGAAAGCTTGCCCATAAAATGATCTTCAAGACCGGCACGGGTAACCTGCTTTGAATCGTAAAGGTATTCCGGTCCGATGAATCCCACCACCGTATTCACAAGAAATGGGGCATAGTGTCTGGCCAGACCATAACAGCGTGCTTCCATCGTCAGCTGATCCCAGCCGTTGTTGGCTTCGGCCGAAAGCTCGGATCCCTGCCCGGTTTCAAAATACATGAAATTGGGGCCGACGCTTTCCCCCTGAACGCGCATCAGGTCCCGGCCGTCCTGGAGCATTTGTATCGTTACGCCAAAAGCCTCATTCCCTTTTTGAGAGCCGGCAATGGATTGGAAAAGCAAATCCACAGGCGCATGCAGCTTTTCAATCGCGCCCATTTGCGTTTGAATATGCGCAAGCACGGAGCATTGGGTCGGAATTTTCCATTTTTCTTTAAACTCGTGAAACGCCTTCATAATGCGGGCGATATTTTCCATAGAATCATCCACCGGGTTCAGGCCGAGCACCGCATCGCCGACCCCGTAGCTGAAGCCTTCCATCGTCGACGCCATAATGCCGTCGATGTCGTCCGTGGTGTGGTTGGGCTGCAGTCTTGCCGAAAAGGTTCCCGGCAGCCCGATCGTGGTATTGCAATGGGCCGTGATCCGGATCTTCTTCGCAGCGTAAATCAAGTCGAGGTTCCCCATAAGCTTGGTCACCGCCGAAATCATTTCGCTGGTCAGCCCCCGGGACGCCCGGCGGATCATGTCTCCTGTCGTGTGCTGATCGAGCAGCCACTCCCGGAATTCCATGACGCTCATGTGCTTGAATTCGCTATAGATGCGCTCGTTGATATCATCCTGAATAATGCGCGTCACCTCGTCCTCTTCGTAGGGGACGGCTGGATAATTGCGCAAATCCTCCAGTGTCAAATGGGAAAGCACGACTTTAGCCGCAACGCGTTCTTCAGCCGAGTCAGCCGCAATCCCTGCCAATTTGTCTCCGGATTTTTCTTCATTGGCCTTGGCCATGACCTCCCGGATGGAACCAAACTGATAATGGTGTCCGAATAACTTCGTTTTTAAAATCATTTTTCCTCCTCAAAACATCTCTTTGATTTTAAGTATTAAAAATAATGGTTTTGACGATCACCGGGCAGACCCGTCCCCCAGCCACCGGTTCCCCGATATCGATATAATCGCCGTCCGCGGTATAAATCCCGTCCAACGAGATGATCGGCTTATCGGCCCTGACTCGAAGCGCCATCGCATTGCCAAGTGCCTTCCCAATGTCATTTTCCACAATGACAATGAGGGGAGAAGGCCCTTCGATAACGGCTTTCGCGCCATTGACAATGGCTTCGGCCAACGTCTGAATCGCGGCGAAGGTCGAAAAGGCCGTCCCCAACAGCCCAATAGCTACAGGGCTTTCACCATCTCCGAACAGCGACAGCTTGTTACGGATGGTCTCCGTGATCTTTTTGGGGTCTGTTGCTTCCTCCTCTCCAATTTTTAAGACTGGTATATTTTTGATGGGCAGCGTATTTGCTTCGTAATGAATCGTACTGCCGCTGACATTCACTGTATGGCTGCCGGCGCCGACCACTGTCGCCCGAATCGTCTCCCGGGCTTCACAAACCGGCGTTTCGCTTTTTTCAAACCGATGCTTCAGTGCCTTTGCCAGCAGGACGCCGATATCTCCATAAAGAAAGGGGTCTAACGCTTCACCGGCATTAAGCCTACGCATGTTCTCCGCCACGCCTCCCGAAAGGGTCAATGCATCCATGTGGAGCACCTGAGGCAGCGGCGCCCCGTCATTCGTGTAAAGGCTGCCATGATTCGGCGTGCGAGTCTGACGGTTAATCGCTTGAAACAAGTGATCGGCCATGATTTCGCAAAGCCTTTCGAGCTGCTGCAGATCTGCCGGCTCCCCAACGTGTAAAGGAATGCCCCGGCGTTCGGCCAACGCGGCAATTTTGGAAAAGACAGCTGTGATTCGGCCGCCTTCAACCCGCACCAAACGCCCACCGATATCCAAACAAGTCGTTCCGATCAGTTTTCCTCGGTCAAACACGGCGATATTGCTCGTCCCGCCGCCAATGTCGATATTGGCCATCACCTTTCGCTTTTTTCGAGAAAGGTTATCCGTCCCGGCACCCTTTGCCGAAAGCACGGATTCCAGACTTGGTCCCGCGGTTGCAACCACAAAATTGCCGGCCATATCGCTCAATGCCTGGAGCACGATGTCTGCGTTCTCCTTGCGCGCCGAATCCCCGGTGATAATGACCGCGCCCGTTTGCAAATCCGCCGGCGCCACGCCCGCTTTCGCATATTCTTTTCGCAGGATTTTTTCGATGGCCTCGGTATCGATCAACGCATCCCCTATGAGCGGCGTAAAGTAAATGGGCGACCTATAAACCACCCGCTTGTCGACAATGTGGATGCGCGGCACAACATAACTGCCCGCCGTATTGCAAATAGTCAGTTCACTGAAGATCATCTGCGTGGTCGATGTGCCGATATCAATGCCAACACTTTTGATCTTTTCTTCCATACTCATCTTTGTTAACATCCCTGCTTTCTTTTTGCTTTGCTATCATGAAACTTCCCTCTGGCAGCGCTGCAAGGCAACAAAAAAATCCGGGATACGAAAAATAACCTTTCGTTTCCCGGACTGCATCGTCTCGGATTCTCAGTCGATGCTGCACCGCATCGGCTGATTTGGTTGTATTTAGATTTTTGTTTCTTCCGTTGTCTCTATCGGCCAGCAAATAGCGGTTCGCGTTCCCGTTTCATCAGAATCAACCTGCACCTGACCGTGCAATTTATCTGAAATAATTGAACTGACGATGGATATGCCAAGACTGTCCTTATGCGGCTGATTGACATCGTAGCCGCATCCATCATCACAAATGTTCAGACCACAAATGGTCTGATCACAGACGATGGTGATTTTAATTTTCCCGTGACTCCTGCCGACAAAAGCGTGTTTAACCGAATTCTGCAGAATTTCATTAACCACAAGTGCGATATTTGTCGCCTTGTCTGATCTCAATTCAAAATCGTCACCTTCAATTTCAATCTTTAGCTCCAACTCCGGATCCACCGCGTTGAGAATATTCTGCCGAATGCTTTGAAGCACCCGTTTGATCTTAACATCGTTCAAACCACTTTTAGACAAAAGTTCATGGGTCGCCGCAATGGACATGATTCGCAATTCACATTTTTTCAGTGCTTCTCGGGTCTGCGTATTCCGGCTGCGTCTTCCCTGCAAATGCAAAATGGAGGCGACCATCTGGAGATTGTTTTTAACGCGATGGTGAATCTCCTGCATCGCAAGCGTTTTATAAGCCAGTTCACGCTCTTGTTCTTTTTCTGTTGTCACGTCTTTAATAAGAACCGCCGCCTCCCCCCCTCTTTCAAGGTTCAAATGAATATGGCGGATAATGAAATACTTATTGCTGATCTCTACCTCTTGGCTGGTAACTTTTTCCGATGTCGACGGATCCCAATTCACCAGACAAAAATCGCGATAGCTTTGTCCCGTCAAATGTTCACCAAATCCAAAACTCCGATAAATATCAGCCGCATATTGATTACAAAAGCGAATTCTTCCCTTTTCATCGACAATGAGCAATCCTTCTTCAATGTATTTTGTTAGATAAAGGGAATCTTTATAGCCGGCAAATGATGCCGGTTCTGCCTGCGGGATAAATTGATCCAAACCATCAAAGCCTAATACGTTTTCGGATTCCATTGATTTTTGAAAGCGCTGTTCTTGTATCAGCACCCCGATGAGCCGCGACTGGTTGTAAATCGGTTCGACTGACTGAACCACCGGATTCCCTTCCTGGGTAACTCCTCTCATCTTGCGCGTCGCCATTCCGGTTTTAAAAGTGAGGTCAACCCCGGGTTCATCCTTCGCCAAAGCATATTGTCCCACTACGGTCGAAGAATAAGCACTTGGCGCCGTCTCCGGTACCGCCATGGCCACTACTAAAACGCTATGATCTTTCGTTAAACAGTCAATAAAGACGTCGCATTCCGTCATGTTCGCAATGGACTGCAATAAATTCTCAACGGAAACCAGCAGTTTAATATCATCATTTGTCAATGTCGTATGCCGGCGCAACAGTGATTCCAATTTCATATCAGATCGACACCCGCTGCAAAATTACTGAGGCCACCTGTTCCATAGGAACATTCTTTTCGCGACTCAATTGTCTAATGATATGATATGCTTTATCTTCTGAGCATTTTCCTTTATCCATTAAATATCCTTTGGCTCGTTCAATTTGAATCCGATGTTTCAGACGATTTTCCACCTTCTGAATTTTCCGATTCAACTGTTTAATTTCCTGACTTCGTCGCAGGGCAATTTCTATCGCCGGCATCAGATCCCCTTCTGAAATGGGTTTTACCAAATATCCCCAAACACCGTTTTGTTTGGCTTGCTCTACATAATTAAGCGATGTAAATGCTGTCAGCATAATAATGGCATCGGCAAGGTGCCCTTCATTAATGACCTTGGCCGCCTCCAAGCCGCCTACAATCGGCATTTTGATATCGAGAAAAACCAAATCTGGATGTGTCTTCCGACAAATTTCAATGGCATCAAAACCGTCCGGCGCTTCACCGACCACTTCGTAGCCCTGATCCTCCAGCATTTCCCGTAAATCCATCCGTAAAATTGGTTCGTCATCCGCGATAACAAGCGATGCCTTTTTTAATCGATCCATGACTTTTCCCCTTTTGTTTTTGCTTTTGTAGCAAGCAAATCCATCTTTAAACTTTAGCAAAAAAGCCCTTTCAAGTTGCATTACAGCAGTATCGCTGTAAATCATTTGAAAGGGCTACATCACTCAATCATTTATTTAATTGTCATCTTTCGCAAATCGCCGCAACGTCTGTATTGTTATTTTCATATGTTAGGTCTGTAATTTACATGTAATAGTTTACCATCTCTCTCTTTTCTTGTCAACCATTTTTCTGAAGATTATCAGCGCTTATTTGCAACTTTTTGAGATGCATATCCCTATATCTATGCTAAACTAAAATCGTTCTTAATTGTACCGACCGCACGCATTCACAATCAAGGAAATTAACATGTCCACCGTCTCCCGTACTTCTGAAATTTTTGACGCGCCTGAGCGCGCTTCCATCGCCAAAGCACTCCTTACCTGGTTTGCCGAAAACAAGCGCAACCTGCCCTTCCGCCATGCCGACGGGCAGGGCCGCAAAGATCCTTATGCCATCTGGATCTCCGAGATCATGGCCCAGCAAACACAGATTGACACCCTGCTTCCCTATTACGAGCGTTTTATCCATCAATTTCCAGATGTCGCGGCTTTAGCCGCCGCCGAAGAAGATGCTGTGCTCAAAACCTGGGAGGGCCTGGGCTATTATTCCCGGGCGCGCAACCTGCGCAAGGCTGCCCAGACCATCCAAAGCAATTTTAACGGCCGTTTCCCGGCGGCCTACGCCGATATTCTCTCCCTTCCCGGCATCGGGCCCTACACCGCCGGCGCCATCGCGTCCATCGCCTTCGACTTGCCGGTTGCCGCGGTGGACGGCAACGTTATGCGGGTCATCACCCGACTGGCCGACTGGTCCATCGACATCGCGGGCAGCGACGCCAAAAAGAGAATCGGCGCCGTCGTCACGGATTTAATGCCCGAAGAAGCCCCCGGCGACTTTAATGAAGCCCTGATGGAGCTCGGCGCGCTGGTGTGCACGCCAAATGCCCCTGCCTGCCTGCTCTGCCCCTGGCGCGATCATTGCCGGGCACTGGCGGCCGGCCGCACCGAATCCCTGCCCGTTAAAACCAAAAGAGTCCGCCACCGCATCCTCAATGTGGCCGTAGGCCTCGTCACCGATAGGCGCGGCCGCCTGTTGATTGAAAAACGCCCGGCGAAAGGCCTTCTCGCCGGGCTGTGGGGCCTGCCCATTGTCGAAGCGAATGACAACGCCGCCCCCCTGGACGCCGCTCTCAGCGCGCAGCTGAACCGGCCGATGCAGGGGCATTATCTCGGCGAGGCCAAGCACGTCTTCACCCACCGCACCTGGCGCATGCGCGTTTATCGCTACACGGTCGGCGCCTTCCCCGACGGCTGCGTCGCCGCCGACCGCAACGCCTTGCACCGAACCTACGCCCTGCCCACGGCCTTTTCCAAACTGCTGCCGCTGCTCGAACAATCGTGACATCGCGCGCCCGCTGAGCGGGCGTTTTTTATCGCGTCGATTTTGGCGCTTTGATTTTGCTTTCAAAACCCCGGGTATTGGCGTATAATATTTAAAAATATCGAATTTTAAATGTTCTTTGCGGCCCTGCCGCATATTTGATGAAAAGAGGTCTCCCATGAAATCCCGTCTATCCCGATTAAACCCCAACCGCAAAATCGCCGGTGCGATTTTGCTCATCATCCTGATCGTCCTCGGCCTGCTGATGGCCGGCGACCGGTTTTACGTCGACTTTCTCTGGTTCCGCCAAATGGGCTATCTCAATGTTTTTTGGAAGGAACTTTTGACCAAGCTGGCCATCGGCACCCCTGTCTTTGCGATCCTGCTGGTGATCCTGCATTTCTATCTGCGCTATCTGCGGGCGCTGGCCGACCGGTATACCCGAAGATCGCCTCGGGTGCTCCAGCGTTCCGAGCGGCTGGGGCTGCGGCTGGTGATGGTCCTGGTCGCGCTTTTCATCGCACAGAAGGTGGCCGCCGGCACCTGGAATGAATGGCTGCTCTCCACCCATTCCTCCGGCTTTGGCAAGACCGACCCCCTTTACGGGCTGGACCTCTCCTTTTATTTCTTCACGCTGCCGATGCTCAAAGCGCTGCACACCGTTTTGCTGAGCTGCTTCGCCGTCCTTGCACTTTTCACCCTGCTTTACATCCTCTATGCGCTCTACCGCGACAGCGATCTGGATCCCGGCGCTTGGCGGCCCGGCCCGGCTCTCGGCGACGCGCTGCAGCGCGCCGGCAAATCCTTCCTGAACCTCGTCGCGGATCAGCTCGGACGCTTTGCGGGCATTTTCTTTTTACTCGCCGCCCTCGGCCTGCTTATCCGTCTGTTTGAAATGGTTTACGGCGGGACCGGCATGGTCTTCGGCGCCGGCGCTTCCGACATCGCCGTCGGCCGGCCGGTGCTTGTCATCGGCATCATGCTCTGTCTCTTCTTCGCCGTGTTTTCTGTCATCCACGGCCGAAAGGGGCAGCTGCGCCGCCTGGCAGTCGGCCCCGTCGTGCTCATCGCCGTGATGATCCTCGGCGGCATCACTCAAAGTGTTTATGAATACGCCGCGGTTGTGCCCAACCAATACAACCGCGAAAAACCCTATATTGAGAAAAATATCCAGGCCACCCGGGATGCCTACGGCCTTGGCGACGTGACCGTCAAAGAATACGCGCCCACCCAAAAAATCACCGCCGCCGATATTCAGAACAATCGCACCACCATCGCCAACATTCCTATCAACGACCAAAAGCCCACCCGGGATATGTACAACTCGCTGCAGGGCATTCGCAATTATTACAAATTCGACGATGTCGATGTGGACCGCTATCCCATCGCCGGCAGTCTCACCGAGGTTTTCGTGGGCGAGCGGGAAATGGACACGGGCGCCCTTGCAAGCGACGCCAAGACCTGGGTCAACCAGCATCTGAAATACACCCACGGCTTCGGTATGGCCGTGTCGCCGGCCAACAAGGTCAACGAAGTCGGCCAGCCGGAGCTCACGGTCAAAAACATCCCGCCCCAAAGCCGCGCCGCCGCGCTCAAAATCGCCCAGCCGCGGATTTATTTCGGCGAGGGGCACTACGAATACTGCGTGGTGAACGCGGCCTCCAAAGAGTTCGACTATCCCAAGGGCGACAACAACGCCGAAACGCGTTACACCGGCCGGGCCGGCATCCGGCTGAACTTCTTTAACCGGCTGGCCTTCGCCCTTTACGAGCGCTCGCCGGAAATACTCTTTTCTTCTGAAATCTCGGGCAACAGCCGCATTCTGATCCATCGGAACGTCATGGACCGCATCAAAACCATCGCGCCCTTCCTGGCCTATAACAACGATCCCTATATGACCATCGTGGGCGGCCGCCTGTATTGGATTGCCGACGCCTTTGTGAAAAGCGACCGCTATCCCTACGCCAAGCCCTATGACGACGCCGGCCATAATTACCTTAAAAATCCGGTGAAGGTGGTGGTCGATGCTTACAATGGCGACGTGACTTTCTACCAGGTGGCCGACGAACCGGTTCTGAACACCTATGCCAAAATCTTTCCGGGGCTCGTCAAAAGCATGCATCAGATGCCCCGGGGGCTGCGCGCGCACTTGCGCTATTCCAAAACGGTTTTCGACGTGCAGGCCAAAATCTACGCCACCTATCACATGACCAATCCCCAGGTGTTCTACAACAAAGAAGACGCCTGGAGCGCCGCCCATCAATTTTATGGCACCAGCAAAACCGAGCAGGCCATCGGCTCCAATTATCAAATCATGAAGCTGCCCGGCCGGAAGACCGAATTCATGCTGACCAAACCCTTCACGCCGCGCAATAAAGACAACGCCATCGCCTGGCTCGCCGGTGTCTCCGACGGGGATGACTACGGCCGGCTGCTGCTCTATCAATTCCCCAAATCCAGCCTGGTATACGGCCCGATGCAGGTGGAGCAGCGCATCGACCAGGACACCACCATCAGCCCGCAGCTCACCCTGCTGGGACAGCAGGGCTCCAATGTGATGCGGGGAAACTTGCTGATGATCCCCATCGAGCAGGGCCTGATCTATGTCAAGCCCATTTATATCCAGGCGGATTCCGGCGACAACAACCTGCCGGAGGTCAAAGAGGTGATCGTCTGCTACCAAAACAAAATCGTAATGGCCGGCACCCTCGATGACGCCCTGGCCAAAATATTCGACACAAATGCGGCGGCCGGCACCCCGACGGCCACCGAAACGCAAAGCCAGTCCGGCAAACAAAGCCAGAGCATCAAAACGCTGGTGAATCAGGCCAACACCCTGTACGGCGAGGCCATCAAAGCCCAGCAGGCTGGCGACTGGGCCACCTACGGCGAAAAAATCAAAGCGCTGAAATCGGTGCTGGCCAAGCTTTCCGAACAAGCCAAATAAATCCGGAAAAAATCCCATGCGGCGGCCATGTCGCATGGGATCTTTATTTATTTTTTATCTATGCAATTTCATCCCCATTTTTCGGCGGCAAAAGGATGCGCATGCGCTTCCATCTGATAGGCATAGGCCTGAAACGCCCGGCACATTGCCGGATGATTGAGCTGAAAAGTCACCAATGGCGGCGACTGACGCATCACCAGCGTCGTGTCCGAGCCGATCACCAGTTTCACCCGGCGAAAGGGCAACGCCGGCAGGATATACAAATAATAGTTGGCATGGGCCTTGAAGAATGCTTTCAGATGACGCAGATGTGCCTCGTATTGTGACGGCGTAATAAACCATCGATTCACCGTTTAACGGCGCCGCCACCCGTATTTGTCCGGCCGCAACCGCCGCATCGGACGGCCAAGGCCAATACTCGCAGACATAGCCTGCCTGAAGCCAATGCGCGTAATGCTTTTGCTGCTTTCGCCATGCCGCCATCAACGCCTCCGAGCCAAAGCTTGCGGCCAAATCCTCCGGCATGGTCGCCAGCGACGGCCCGCTTTGGATCACCGTCACCCCGCTTTCCGGCATCGGACACGCCGCCGTCTCGCCGATGCGCATCAATGGTTTCGCTTGTGCGAATAGCCCGCGATAGGCCCGTTCGACGGATACAAGGCTTGACGCCTCCTCGTGATAATGATAGAGACCTGTCGCCTCGCAGCCTGCCACATGGCAAGCCGTGACCGCGGCGACGCCCGGACAATAAAAGAAAGTGTGGGAAAAGGCGCCGTCCCCGGAACGGGTGCGGTAATAAGGCTCCATCATCCCGGACATATAAAGGGGCAGCCAGCTGCGAATGGCGGCCTGCATCTCGTTAAGACCCCGGTCGATGCTGTGGATCATTCGGATACGCGTGCCCCTTTTGACACAGGCCCGCATCAACGCGGTCCACTTTGTGTGGAAGGCCGAATCCGACACCAGCCAATCCATCGGCTGATCGGAATACAGCCAAAGCCTTTTAGCGTTTCGGTAAAGGGCCGTCCTCAAAAAGCAAAGAACCGCCGCCCGAAATCCTGATGCCCCGATATAAAACGTCGGCTGGGCGCCGTCCGCAACAGCGGGCATCACCGCGTCCAGCGGCGGCATTTGTCCCTCTCCGGCTTCGGAAAGATCCGCATCAAAGGCCGTTAATAACCGGTCTGCCGCCGCCGCCCAATCCGCTTCAAAGGTGTCAAAATCACAAAGCCAGCGGGAAAAATGGCCTTCGTCCGCCTCCGGCACTGTCACCCCCATCAGCCGAGCCAGGGCGGCTTGCCGGCCCATGGTTATCACCCGGCCGTAAAGCAGATGACACAGCCGTCCCGCCAGTGCCGAATTGGATTTTGGCGAACGCGCTCCGGAGCGAAACCGACTGATCAGCGACGCATCCACATTCAGTTTCTGGCTTAGCTTCACATTGGTCATCTCCACCAGCCCCATAATGGCATCCAACTTTTCGCCGAAATGATAAAAGGGGCCTGCCGTTCCAGTGGATGGCACCTGATTCCGGGAGATTTCTTCCCCTTCAAGCAGCCAATCCGCAAGACCCTGTTCGAAATCTGCCGCCTCGTCCTGATCTGTTACGGAAACCAACAGTGCCCGCTTCCCCTGATCTCTGGCCAATTGGCCGATCCCCTGCACCAATTTAGACAAGCTGGCACTCGTAGCTTTTGGCACCCTGGTCCCGCTGCGCATTCGGCTGATATTGGTGCGGTCGAATCCCGCGTATCTTGCCAGTTCGGAGTTATTCGTCCCGAGCGCGGCCATAAGTTGATTGAGTCTCTCGCTGAACATGACTTATCCTTTCCACGGTTGCTTCCCCGGCGCTGCCGTCTGTGCCAAATACTTGTCATTGACAGTCCTTTGGCACATCTTTCTTTTTCACGTTTTCATTATACAATAGAATGAACAGGATCGCTATCTCCGATATGCGGTCGCACAAAAGGTTTGCGTTCCGTCGTTCAAGAAATCCAAATTAAGAAATTAAGAAAGGAATGACCCACCATGATGCAAAAGAAAACAACCGCCCCAATAACCTGGCGCGTCCTGGCCGGACTGCTGCTCGCCTTGGTCTTGATCTTCTCTCTAACCGGCTGCGGTCCCGATCCCGAGGCCGAGGCCAAGGCCTCGCTGGACAAAACTTTGTCGGCTATGAAATCGGCAGATATCAAAAAAATCAGCAAGATCGGCGGCAAAAACAGCTTTTACGACGATGCCGATAAAATTTTCGGCTCAAAAGATGCCGCTCAGCAAATCATGAAGGCCATGCTTGGCCATTTCGACTACAAAATTCTCTCATCCAAGAAAGTCGACGACAATAACGTGACCCTCCGTGTCAAGATGACCAATGTGGACATGAATAAGGTTGTTCCCAAATGGTACAAAGATCTTATGAGTTACGCGGCGGCAAATCCTGCCGTTGCCTCCGACGAGAAGGCCATAATGGCAAAGACCTTCGACATTCTGAAAACCGATGTCGACCAAGCGGCCAAGGATAAAACCTTCACCAGCAAAACCGTGACGATCAAAATGAAAAAGGTTAAAGACAAATGGAAATTCAACGACGCAGACGATCAAATACTCGATGCGATGCTCGGCGGCTTCCAAAACGCTGTTAAAAACCTCTGATTAACTCCGACCGCGGCGACCATCCGAATCGCGACACCTAAAAAAGGCTGTGAAGTGACACAGCCTTTTTTGATTGCCTTGCTATTTCCCGGGTAATACCGTTTTATTTTTTAAAGGATGCCGCAAAATAGGGCACGGCCACCAAAACGATGCCGCCGATCATATTTCCCAGCGTCACCACGCCCAAATTAAACCAATAACCGGACCAGGTAACCGCCGCGCCGGCCGGATTGAACATCGCGACGCTCAGCAGGGTCATATTGGCCACGCTGTGTTCAAAGCCGGTGGTGATAAAGGCGAATAAACACCAGAAAATCATGATGAGCTTGCCGGATTCCGACTGACATTTTGTGCCGCACCACACGGCCAGGCAGACCAACATATTGCACAAAATGCCCCGCATCAAAAGCGGCACAAAACCGGCGCTCATTTTTGCCAGGGCGCCGCCCGCCATAAAGGCCGCCACGACGCCGGTTCCCAGGCCTGTCGCGCGATAAATCAGCGCCAACAGAAAGGAGCCTGCCAAATTCCCCGCCCAGCAGATGATCCAAAGGCGAATGACTTCCGCCAAGGTCACTTTTTTCTGCAGAAGCCCCGCGGACATCACGAGATTATTCCCGGTGAAAAGTTCTGCGCCAGCAATGACCACCAAACTCAGCGCCACCCCGAAAGCAAGGCCCATCACCGTTTTTGTATAAGATGCGCCGGCCAGCTGGCTGCCGATGGTAAAACTCAGCAGCACCCCGATCCCGATGTAAATCCCCGCCATCATCGCCATGATCCAATAGCCCAACGGATTCTTTTTTAAAAACTGGACTTTTCCCGCGGCGGTACGAGCTGTCGCGTCATAGGTCTCCGTAAACATGGTGTTCCTCCTTCAATTGCTTGCAATGCCCGCCTTTTTACGGATGACTGAGCGTCGCCTCATAACCGTTGTCGGCGCTGACTTCGTTGCTCCACGCCGAATAATATCGCGTGCCGTCAATTTCGATGTAGGCCCGCACCTTTCCTTTAAGCATATAACCGGCATCACTCGTCGTAACGGTCACCGCGGTGCTGTCGGCTTCCCGGTTTTCGCCCTGGATCACCTTGGATGTACCCGGCTGCAGCAGGGTGATGCTTGTGTCGTAGCCCGTTGCGCCGGAAACTTTGTTCCAGCTGAAGCTCTTGGCATCCATCCCGTTCACGTCTTCCACATCCTTCCAGGTCTGGGCCTTCGGCGCGGACAGAGCCCGAATGGTATAAACACCTTTGACCGTCCGGCTTTTGCGGCCGCTGCTATTGTATTCCACCGCACGGATCACCGTCGTATTTTCCGGCGGCAGCATAATGGCCCCGGTGTAGCGCGCGGATGCCTTGGTTGGCGCGTCCCCATTGGTCGTGTAATAAATGGTCTCTCCGGATTTCCCGGCTTTGATGCTCAGTTTAAATCCGGCGTTAAAAGTGCCGGACGCGTCTTTAAAGACCGGCTTGCCCACCAGCAGTGTTTCCCGGCGATCGATATAACTTGTGTCGCCGGTGGCTTTTGCGGCACGATCCAGCAAATCGCTGATGGCGTCATTGCTCTTATTGGCCGCCACATAAAGATCGATCAAGGTGTCATACAAATATTTTTTATCTTTTTTAGATGTCACGTTTTTCAAGGCCTTATTGACAATCTTGATCCCCGTGTTGTATTTCCCCAGGCGTTTGGCCGCGTCTCCGGCAGTCACACCGGCACGTCGGTTGATGTCATCGGCTTCTGCCACCTGATTGAGCTTAGCCACAGCTGCCCGCTTGCGGTTTGTCCGAGCCTCAAGAGCCGCCCACAGCGCCTTGCCATAGGTGGTGCTTTCGTGTTTGACTGCCGCGTTAAGCTGTTTTTTCGCACTCGGATATTGACCCAGACCAATATCTGCCGCGGCCTGTCCTTCATAACCGTCGGGCTTGCGCGCTTTAATCCGGGACGCCTGGGCATAACTTGCTTTCGCGTTTTTGTATTTGGCCGCATCCAGATAACTGTCACCGGCACGCATCGCATGTGTGTATTGGTTGTTTTGCAACCATAAAAACAAGCCGCCGGCCGCAGCTGCCACCAAAATCAGTCCCGCCACCACAGCAATAGCCTTCAGATTCGGCTTTTTCTTTTTAACCGGCGGCACAATCTTTTGCTCAGGCTTTGCTTCCTCGTCGCCGGACCGGGGCCCCGACACCTGCCGTGCGCTCACCCTTTTTCGCCAGCGACGTTTCCCGGCGGCTGTGTTTCCTTCCCTGGGTGCCGGACGCACAGCCGCTTCAGCTTCCGACAGATCGAGCGCCTTCCCCTGATCGCGATCCAGATCAGACGGCGCCGACTCGTCGGCATGAAATAATGCGTTGGGACTGCCGCAATGCTTACAAAAACGATCAGTTGCGATGATCGGTTTCCCACAATGTCTGCAGAACATTTTTTCTCTCCATTCTTGATTTAATTTATTTTATTATAGCACAAGTTCTTTTTTGCCATTTAAGAAAGCATTTAAAATCCGTTCGATCTGGCCGTGCCTTTTAACCTTTGTCGTTTTTTGGGACGTTTTTGATTTGACGGTTGACAATTTGATAACCCTATCGTACAATCAGAATGATGTTAGTTATTTCTAACTTAATATTTTTTATTTGGAGGTTTTCATGAAAAAGTTATTAGCCATCTGTGCGATCAGCATCACTCTTTTAGCTGTCGCCGCCTGCGGAATATCCGAAAAAAATCATCAACGCAACGAGCATCGGTCGAAAAAGACGGTTACTGTCACGACCTCCTTTTTGTACGATATGGTTGAACATCTCGCTGGTGAGAATGTCCGCCTCAAGCTTATTATTCCCGCCGGAGAAGATCCGCATCTGTATGTCGCCAAATCGGAGGACCTTCGGAAAATTCAAAGCGCGGACTTAGTTCTTTACCACGGGCTTCACTTTGAGGGAAAAATGCAGGATGCGCTCAAGGAAAAAGGCTATGCCGTGAGCAAAACCTTCGACCGCGAAAAAATCGGCAGCATGGAAGAAGGAGGAAAGCGCGTTCAGGATCCCCATTTCTGGTTCGACATTGACCTTTATAAAGAAGCGACTTCAAACGCCGCCGGCGCCTTGATCAAAACCATGCCAGAAAAGAAGGCGCAAATCGAAAAAAATCGGGATGCCTATCTCAAAACGCTAACGGCCCTCGACAAGGAAAATAAAGCGAAACTCGCACAAATTCCAAAATCACAGCGTTATCTTATCACGCCGCATGATGCCTTTAATTATTTCTCGAGACGCTATGCCATTCCTGTTCGCGCGCCCCAGGGCGTCAGCACAGACAGCGAGGTGGCCAACAAAGATATTGAGGACACCGCCGATTTTATCGTTGCCCACCGCATCAAAGCCATCTTTGCCGAGTCCACCACCGATCCTGCCCGGATGGAAAAGCTCAGAGAAGCCTGCAGGGCCAAAGGTTTTGATGTGAAAATGGCCAAGTCTGAGGGCGAACAGCTCTTCTCCGATTCTCTGGCCCCCAAGGGACAGGCGGGCGATACTTATGTGAGCATGTACCGCCACAATGTAGATTTAATAGTCCGCTACCTGAAATAACCGGCGGCTTTGAACGGCCTTGACTTGATAATGAAAGGAAATGCGATGAACAACAGCATCGTCACCATTGAAGATATGACCATGGCCTACCACGATGCGCCGGTCCTCTGGGATGTGGACATTCAGATTCCGGCCGGATCTCGGACGGCCATCATCGGGCCTAACGGCGCCGGAAAGTCCACCTTGCTCAGGGGCATTTTGGGACTTCAGCGTCCTTTATCGGGCAAGGTGTTGATCGACGGTCTGCCAGTCAAAAAAGCATTGAAAAAAATCGCCTATATCCCGCAGACCGGCACAGTCAACTGGCATTTCCCCACCAATGTTTTGGACGTCGTTTTGATGGGACGCTACAACCGCATCGGCTGGATCCGAAGGCCCGGCCGCCGGGACCGACAGGCCGCCTCCCGGGCCATTGAAATAATGGGCCTCACGGATCTTCGGCATCGACAAATTGCGCAGCTCAGCGGCGGCCAGCGGCAGCGCGTGTTTATCGCCCGGGCCATCGCCCAGGATGCCGGCATTTATTTAATGGATGAGCCCCTGGCCGGCGTCGACAAAAAAACCGAGGGTATCATCATTGATTTCATTAAAACCCTGCAAAAGGAGGGACGCACCACCATTGTCGTTCATCATGATTTAAACACCCTGGCGGATTATTTTGACCACGTCGTCATTCTTAACCGAAACGTTATCGCCCAAGGGCCTGTGAGCGATGTCTTGACGCCGGCCAACCTCGAGCGGGCGATGATGGTGGGAGGATCCTGTGCTCAACGTTAATGTTTTAACCAGTTATGCCTTTATCGTCGTGGCCCTGGGAACCTCTCTGCTCGCGGCGGCCGCCGGTGCCGTTGGCTGCATCAATGTTCTCAAGGGCGAATCTCTCATCGGGGATGCCATCGGCCATGCCACCTTTCCCGGTGTGGTTTTCGCTTTTATGCTGGCGTTGCAGCGCAGTCCCGCCGTGCTGCTCCTGGGCGCCCTCTTTACCGGTGCCGTCGCATACTTGCTTATTCAATTGCTGAACACACATTCCAAGCTTGATCTCGATGCGATTCTGGCCGTCGTGCTTTCCGCCTTTTTTGGCATGGGCATGGTTCTCAAAAGCTATATCCAGGGCAATTCCCGTTATGGCCGGGCTTCCCAGGCAGGACTTCAAAATTATATTTTCGGGCAGGCCGCATTCATCATGCGCGGCGATATCAAAGTCATCTTTGCCGTTGCTGCGGGAATCTTGCTGCTATTGCTCCTGTTTTATAAAGAAATAAAGGTTTCTATTTTCGACCGCGAATATGCTGCCGTCATCGGCCTGCCTTCCGGAATTATCTCAGGGATAACCGTGCTGATGACCCTGAGCGTGATCGCCACGGGATTAAAACTGATCGGCGCAATCTTGATTGCTTCGCTGCTTGTCATTCCGGCCATCATCGCCCTGCAGTGGAGCAGCCGCTTCGACCGCGTGATGATCATCGCCGCCCTTTCGGGCGGGATTTCTTCGCTCATCGGCACTTATATATCGACGATATGCAATGGCATGTCCACCGGACCCGTGATTATCGTGGTGATGAGCCTGATGGCGTTGATCTCTTTGGTCTTCGGGCCCCGGGGCGGCCTTGCCCGATTCAGAATCAGGAGGCGCTACCGATGATGACCGCCATCACCCTATTAAAAGATTTTTTGATGGCCAACGAAGCCCTGTGGGTTCTCTGGCTCACTGCCGTCACCTGTGCACTCATTGGCTCTTTTTTGGTCCTCAGGCACCTCTCGATGGTATCCGACGCCATCTCTCATTCGGTCCTGCTGGGCATTGTGCTGGCTTTTTTTGCGGTGCACGATCTGCGCTCGCCGTGGCTTGTCATCGGGGCCGCCGTTTTCGGCGTGTTAACCGTGATGGCCGTGGAGCAGCTTTCCAAAACCGGCCTGATCCGCAATCACGACGCCGTAGGCATCGTCTTCCCTTTGTTCTTTGCGTTCGCAGTAATCCTCATCACAAAATATGCCCGCAACGTCCACCTCGACACGGACATGGTGCTCATGGGGGAGGTCATCATGGCACCCCTGTACCGAATAACCGTGCTGGGCTATTCACTGCCCAAATCGCTGATCGCCATGGGGCTGATTTTTTGTGTCAACCTGGCCTTTATCCTGATCTTTTTTAAAGAGCTCAAGCTAACGGCCTTTGACCGGGAGTTTGCCATCACCCTCGGCTTTTCCTCTCCCTTTTTATTTTATGCCTTGATGACCCTCTCTTCCCTGACGGCCGTCATCGCCTTTGACGCGGTTGGGGCCATCCTGGTCGTCAGCTTTTTGATCGCGCCCAATGCCAGCGCCTACATGCTCAGCAAGGATCTCCGGCAGATGCTTCTCATCAGCGTGCTTTATGCCTCAGCCAATACGATCATCGGTTATCTGCTGGCCCTCGCGGCGAATGTATCTGTCTCCGGCATGACCGCCGCCGTGGCCGGCGGCACCACCCTGCTGACCTTCTTCCTCCACAAGGACGGTCTGGTCACCACCCTGCTTCGCAGGCGAAAACAGCGCCGCCGCTTTTATCTTGATTTATTGACGATACACATCGGCAATCATATGGGCACCCCCGACGCCTTCCGCGAAAACGGGGTCCTGACGATCAAACATCATTTGCATTGGCAGCCGTCGATGATCGAACGCCACGCCGGCATCCTCGCGGCCGACGGTCTGCTGACTGTCCAGAACCAGCAATATCTGCTGACGCCAAAGGGACTCTGCCGATACCGCAGGCTCCGGCAGAATCTCTGATCCCTTCAAAAGGCAAATCGCCGCTTTTCAATAACCGTTAATGCGTTTATTTTTTTCTTAACCTAAAATATATGTGCGCATTTTCATTATGAAACTGCTTGAAAAGCTTTCAGGTCTGTCGTAAAATTTAAATTGAAGTATGAATTGAATGTTGCTGATTTATTACTTCCGCCGGTGCGCCTACACTGGCATTTTTTATTGCCGTTTTTTCGTGCGCCTGCGCTCCGCCCGACGCGCTTTTCCCTTTTGCTATTTTTTCTCTGAATGCGGTTAAAAAATGCTCTTTCGTTTTCGTCTGCCGTCTCTCCCGTCAAATTCAAATCCGGAATTTCCACTTTTTCTAAAAACAGCGCATAATTTGACATTGTTTCCGCCACGCGCTTGTTCTATAATGAAAAAAGCATTGAAGGTGCCCCGGCAACGGGGAGAATAGGGAATCGGGTGTGAATCCCGAGCGAACCCATCACTGTGATCAGTTGAGATCCGCTGCGAACCACTGCCGACAGCACATCGCCGGCGGGAAGGGGCGGACCTGGCGTGCATAGCGCCGGCTGTCAGTCAGGAGACCTGCCTTGAATGATGATGCATGGATGACGGTAAAGTCCATAGTCGAACCTTTTTTCGGCTATGGGCTTTTTTAATGTCACGAAAGCCCGGCACTGGCCGAAACGGCACCAGCACTTCACAAATCAAAGGAGAAGCAGATGACATTACTTGAAAAAGCACGCGCCGGCGAAATCACCGACGAAATGCGCTTTTGTGCGGCGCACGAAGGCGTCGATCCCGAAGTGATCCGCCAGGGCATGGTCGATGGCACCATCGTCATTCTTCACAGTTCCAGAGAAAACATCCGCCCCGTCGCCGTGGGCAAGGGGCTGTTCACCAAGGTCTCGGCCTCGGTGGGCCTGTATGAGGCCGGCGACACCGTCGACGGCGAAATGGCCAAGGTCGCCGCCGCCGTTAAAGCCCATACCGACACCATTATGGATCTGTCTGTCCGCGGTCCCATCGAAGCCATGCGCAAAAAAGTCCTCGCCGCCGTGGACTGCCCCGTCGGCACCCTGCCGATGTATGAAACCCTGGCCGAAGCCGCCGACAAACACGGCACCGCCATGGCCATGACCGAAGACGACATATTCGAAATGATCGAACGCCAGGCCAGCCAAGGCGTGGCCTTTCTCGCCATGCATCCGGCGACCACCCGCGACGTCATCCGCCGCGCCAAAGAGGAAGGCCGCATCGACCCGCTGGTGTCCTATGGGGGCTCCCACCTCATCGGCTGGATGATTCATCATCAGAAAGAAAACCCGATGTACACCTATTTCGACCGGATCATCGACATCTGTCACCGCTACGACGTCGTGCTCAGCTTCGCCGACGGGATGCGTCCGGGCTGTGTCGCCGATTCCCTCGACGCTGCCCAGGTGGAAGAGCTCGTGCTCATCGGCACCCTGGTCCGCCGCGCCCGTGAAGCCGGCGTCCAGGTGATGGTCAAAGGGCCGGGCCACGTGGCGATGGACGAGATCGCCTGCACGGTGCAGCTTGAAAAGAAACTCTGCCACGGCGCACCCTACTTTATCTTCGGCATGCTGCCCACGGATACCGCCGCCGGCTTTGACCATATCACTTCGGCCATCGGCGGGGCCGTCGCCGCCTGGCAGGGCGCCGATTTCCTGTGCTATGTCACCCCGGCGGAGCACATCGGCATGCCCTCCGCCGACGACGTTTACCAGGGCGTTATCGCTTCGCGCATTGCCGGCCACGCAGGCGACGTGGCCAAGGGACACCCCGCCGCACTCGAATGGGACAAAAAAATGTCCGAAGCCCGGGTCGCCATGGATTTCTCGAAGCAATTCAAGCTGGCCATGGATCCGGAAACCGCCGAACGCATGTGGCGGGAACGCTCCGACGATTTTGCCAGCGAATGCACCATGTGCGGCAAACTTTGCGCCGCCCGCATCGTCGAAAAAGTGATGAACGGCGAAGACGCCGTGACCGTCAAATCCCAGGAGGCATAAAATGAGCACACAAATGTTAGAAGCCCGCGCCGGGCGCATCACCGAAGAAATGGAACGGGTCGCTCTCCAGGAAGGCGTGACGCCGGAATATATCCGAGAACGGGTGGCCGACAGCCGCATTGTCATCCCGAAAAATACCCGCCGCAGCCGCAGCAAGATCTGCGGCATCGGCGAAGGCCTCGACATCAAGGTCAACTCGCTGATGGGCACCTCCTCCGACCGCAACGACAAAGCCATGGAAAAGCGCAAGCTCCAGCTGATCGAAGAGGCCGGCGCCGACGCCTTCATGGATCTGTCCACCGGCGACGACATCGACGGCATGCGCCGCCAGTCCATCGCAAGCTCCAACATCGCGGCCGGCTGCGTGCCGGTTTATCAAGCGGCCAACGAAGCCATCGAAAAACACGGCTCCATGGTGGCCATGACCGGCCGGGACCTGCTGGACGTGATCGAAAAGGAATGCGAAGACGGCATGGATTTCATGGCGGTTCACAGCGCCTACAACCGGCAGCTGTTCGACATTTTGCGAAAGACCGGCCGGCTGGCCAATATCGTCTCCCGCGGCGGCTCGATCCTGACCGCCTGGATGCACTACAACCAAAAAGACAATCCCCTCTACGCCGAATTCGACAAAGTGCTCGAAATCCTCAAATCCACCGATACCGTGCTCTCCATCGGCGACGCCATCCGTCCGGGCTGCAATTTCGATTCCCTCGACGCAGCCCAGATGGCTGGGCTGATGGTCGCCGGGGATCTCGCCAAGCGCGCCATCGAAGCCGGCGTGCAGGTGATGATCGAAGGGCCGGGCCACGTGCCGCTCAACCACATCGCCACCACGATGCAGATGCAAAAGCGCCTCTGCCACAACGTGCCCTATTACATCCTCGGTTTCCTGGCGACGGACGTCGCGCCGGGCTACGACAACATCACCGGGGCCATCGGCGGCGCCTTTGCCGGAATGCACGGCGCGGATTTCCTGTGCAACCTTACCCCGGCCGAACACCTCGGCCTGCCGACGGAAGAAGACGTGGTGATGGGCGTGCGCACGGCCCGCATCGCCGCCGACTGTGCCAACGTGCTGCGCCGGGGCGGCCGCGCCTGGAACCGTTCGCTGGCCATGGCCAAAGCCAGAGTGAATAACGACGTTCAGGCGCAGATCGACAACGCCTTGATGCCGGAAGTCCTCCGCGAGCGCCTGGCCCGCGAGCCGAAACACGATCACTGCGCGGCCTGCTCGGACGGGCTGTGTCCGGCCGATGTGGCCTACGATTATTTCTTCGGCGATAACGCCTGACCATCCATTGCCGAACAGGCGGCGGCAAGGCCTTCTGCCTGTCCACGTTTTATCAAGCATAAAGCATAAAGGAGCAAAATCATGTCAAAATTATCCCTGAACGCCGTTCTCGCCGGCATCGAACCTTCCGACAAAAGCTGGGAAGCCCAAGCGAAACAACACGTGGAAGCACTGGCCGTACCGCCCTGGAGCCTCGGCCGCCTGTCCGAAATCGGCGTGCGGCTTTGCGGCATGCAGCGCACCCTCTCGCCGGACGTCTCGAAGAAGCTGGTCATCACCTGCGGCGCGGACGAAGGCGTCGCCGACGAGGGCGTCTCGGCCTTTCCCCAACAGGTCACCCAGGAAATGCTCGCCAATATCGCTGCCGGCGGCGCGTCCATCAACGTTCTCGCAGGTGCGGCCGGCGCTGATGTGCGTCTGGTCGATCTGGGCGTGAAGGGTGACTTCCCGGATCTCATCGAAAAGGGTGTGCTGGTCGACCATAAAATCGCCTACGGCTCGAGCAACATGCGCCGCGGCCCGGCCATGACCCGCGAGCAGGCCGTCGCCTCCCTGGAAGCCGGCATCAACGAAGCCAGTCAGGCCATCGCCACAGAAGGGGTGAGGCTTTTGGCCACCGGCGATCTGGGCATCGGCAACACCACCCCTTCCGCCGCCATTCTCGCCGTGATCGGCGGCTTTCCCGTCGCCGATGTCACCGGCCGGGGCACCGGTCTGGACGATCCCGGCCTGCAAAACAAAATCCGAGTGATCGAAGACGCCATTGCCCTCAACCGCCCCGACGCCACCGACGGCCTGGACGTATTGGCCAAGGTCGGCGGTTTGGATATCGGCGGCATCGCAGGGACCATCCTCGGTGCGGCCTATCACCGCACGCCGGTGCTGGTCGACGGCTTTATCTCCACCGCCGGTGCTCTCATTGCCAAAGCCCTGTGTCCCGCGGCGGCCGACTACATGATCGCCGCCCACAAATCCCAGGAGCCGGGCCACACGCTGATGTGGCAAACCCTGGGCATCCGGCCGCTGCTCGATCTCGACATGCGTCTGGGCGAAGGCACCGGGGCCGCGGTCGCCATGCACCTCGTGGAATGCGCCGCCCGCTCGATGACCGATATCCTCACCTTTGAGGAAGCGGCCGTGACCGAAAAGCACTGACGCCATGATGCATTACGATCCCCACGAAGACGCAGGCCAATACCTCGAAGACCTGGCGACCGCTTATTGGGCGTCCGAATCCCTGTTCGCCGCTTTGGGAGCAGGGCTTTTCACCTTTTTAGCCGACGCCGAATCCGCCGATGCCGGGGATATCGCCGCCCATTTCGGCTGGAAGCCGGACGCGGCCGAGCGTTTTCTTTGGCTTTTGCGGGAACTGGGCCTGGTCGATCATTACGACGGGCAGTGGTTTAACACCGTGCTCAGCCGCGACCACCTCATTGCCGGCGCACCGGCCGATCAGCGTGCCAACATCCACTGGCGCGAAGCCCTCAAAGCTGAATGGGCCACCCTGCCCGCCGTGCTCGCTGCCGGCACCCGCACCCATTTCCCCGAACCTGCCGTGAGCGACGCCGTCATGGATGTTCGCCGCCGGGACTATCTGCAGGCAATGGACGCCGTGATCGCCGGCAAGCTTCCGGAAATTCTGCCCATGGCGCTGCCCGCCCTGCCGAAAAACACCCGCATCCTCGACGTGGGCGCCGGCAGCGGGGCCTTCGGCTGCGCTTTTCTCAAGGCGCTGCCCGAGGCCCGTGCCGAGCTCATGGATATTCGGCAGATGCTGCCCATCACGGCCGCGATCAATGCCGGGCGCCCGAAAGCCCTTGCCCGCCGCGTGACCCTGCGGGAACAAAATATTCTGGATCGCCCCTGGGATGTCGGCCGCTACGATCTGATCATCCTCTCCAATATCGTTCACGCCACCGGCCGAGCCGAATCGGCAGCCGTCCTCGCAGAGGCGGCCCGCCACCTCACCCCCGGCGGGCTCCTCCTCGTTCACGACTTTTTCACCGAGCACCGCCCCCTCAAAAGCCGGCTCTCCGACATCAATATGATGGTCAACACCTATAACGGCCGGGCCTACAGCGCCGCCTGGGTCAAAGAACAGTGTGAAGCCGCAAGGCTTGCGGCCACTGCCCCCGTCCCGCTGTCCACCGATACGGCCGTGGTTTTCGCGGCGACAGATCCAAAAGTCCTTGCGCGGCTTGCCGTCGACCGTGCCGCCCAGCTCATCGCCCCCGTCAAAAGCTGCGGCTTTCTGGACGCAATCCCCTTCGATCCAAAGGATGTGGTCTTCGCCGATTTCGCCCGACACAAATGCGCTTTTGGCTGCAGTTCTGCCGGGGCAAAGACCTGCGCGGTCAACGACGCCATGAGCACCGCCGAGACGATGCGCCTGGTGCGTTCCTACCAAAAAGCGCTGCTGCTGCGCGGCGAGCCGCCCACCGGCGATTTTCAGCGCAGATGTCTTCAGGCCGAGGCCCTGGCTTTCAAGGCCGGCTTTTATAAAGCCTTTGTCTTCTGGGCCGGCCCCTGCAGCATCTGCCCCGACTGCGACCCCGACGCGCCCTGCGCCAACCCAAAACACCACCGCCCTTCGATGGAGGGCAGCGGCATCGATGTGTACGCCACGACGGCCAAGGCCGGCGAGGCCCTGCACACCCTCCGACAAAAGGGCGAGGTCGTCAAGTATTACGCTTTGCTTTTACTCGAATAATCCAAAAGAATTGGAAAAAAACCATGACCAACCTGACCCCCCGCAAAAAAATCCTGCTGATTCAGGCCATCTCGATGGAAGGGATGGATATTGAACGGGTGTATCCCATCGGCATCACCACCCTCGGCACCATCATCCGCCGCAGCGGCCGCTACGCTGTGCGCATCTTCGACATGAACATGGCGTTAAGTCCCTACGCCGAGCTTAGGCGCCTGATCGCCGAGTGGCAGCCCGACGTCCTCGGCATCTCCCTGCGCAACCTCGATCCGTTGGGCAACCGCACCACCTCCCTGATCGTCCCTTTTGCGCTGACCCTGCACTTTTTGCGGCAGTTCGCGCCCGACCTGCCGCTGATGGCCGGCGGCACCGCCTTCACCCTCTTCCCCGAGCGGCTGATGCGCGACTTTCCCGCCATCACCTGCGGCATCGTTGGCGAGGCGGAACACAACGCCGTCGCCGTGGTCGACGCCCTGGCGGAAGGCGCCGCCCCGCCGGATATCCCCGGCGTTATCCGCCGCACGGAAGCCGGGCTGCATCTCAACCCGCCCGCCAATGACTTCGACATGGGCGATTATCAAATGATCGACCGTGACCTCAACGATCCGATCCCCTATCTTGCGGTGAATAAATATGTGGAGAGCATCGGCGTCGAAACCAAGCGCGGCTGCTGCTACCGCTGCGGCTACTGCGCCTATCCCAAGCTTTCCGGCCGCTGCGTGCGCCTGCGGGATCCAAAGGACGTTGTCGACGAGATCATCATGTTAAAAAAGCGCTACGGCGTCACCCGCATCCATTTCACGGATTCCATCGTCAATTTCCCAACAAGCCATCTCGACGCCATCTGCGAAGAGCTGCTCCGTCGGAATGCGGGCATCCATTGGTCCGGCTTCTTCCGGGAGGACCTTTTCACCCCGGAGAACGCCCGACTTTATGCCGCCTCGGGCTGCGAATCCTTTTCCCTCTCGCCGGACGGCCTGTGCCAGCAGCATCTGGATCTGTTGGACAAGCACATCCGCGTCGAGCAGATTCTCACGACGGCGGAAATTCTCTCGCGGGTCGGCATCACTACCGTCTATCACTACCTGGTAAATCTGCCGGGGGAATCGCCCCGGACCATCCGCGAATCCAAGCAGATGATCGACGCGATTTACGACATCCACCGCGGCACCAAAAGTCTGGGGACCATCGTGCTCAATCTGGTGCGCATCATGCCGGATACCAAAATCGAACGCCTGGCCCTGGCCGGCGGAGAAATCACCCCGGATACCGATCTGCTCTACCCGGTGTATCACGATCCGGCGGCCTACCGCACCCTGCGCTACGAGCTCGAAATCTATCATCAGCAGAAAAACATCGCCATGTGGCACGGCTTTGCCCCGTAATCACGACCGTCAAGGAAGGAATCATGATGAAAATTTTATTACTCGAACATCCCCGCGTGCCCTCGAAGGAGCGCCGCAACGACATCGCCAACACCACCCTGGCCTCCTGCCTGAACTCCGGCTACATGGCGGCCGCTCTGCTCGCGCACGGCCACCAGGTGGAATTGGTCGAGGGTTATATGGAAAACCTGAGCTTCAAGGCCATTGAGGCCAAAATCGCCGCCTTTCGCCCGCAGCTGCTCGCCGTTCATCTGGTCTATAACTGGGAGGACAAACGCCGGCTTTTTGATTTCCTGACGCGGCTTAAGGCGCAATACGCCATCACCCATTTGAGCGCCTACGGCTATTACCCCACCTTTGCCTACGCGGAGGTGCTCACCCGCTGCCCGGCCATCGATTCGGCGATGCTCGGCGAAAACGAAATAACCGTCGTCGCCCTGGCCGAGCATCTGAACGACTGGCGCCCGCTGACCGGCCTCGCCTTCCGCGAAACCGACGGAAGCTTCGCCGCTTCCTTCGGCGAGCCGGTGCAGGATCTGGACGCCCTGCCCTTCCCCATTCGCAAAGCCACGGCTTATCCCGGCGGCGAGGTAAACATCTTCGGCAGCCGCGGGTGCTACAACAACTGCACCTTTTGCTATATCAATCCCTTTTACGGCGAAACGGCCGGCTGCCCGCGCTGGCGCGGCCGCTCTCCGGAAAACATCGCCGCCGAGATCGATATGATCATCGCCCAGACCGATCACCGCTATTTTTATTTTACCGATCCCAATTTCTTCGGCCCGGGGAAAGCCGGCCGGGACCGGGTGCTGCGCCTGGCGGCCCTTCTGGCCGAACGCCCCATCACCTTCGGCATTGAGGCCCGCGTCAACGATATTGACGATGCCGTGATCGCCGCTTTGGTGGATGCCGGCCTCACGGATATCCTCGTCGGGCTCGAGAGCGGCCGCCAGGCGGCCCTCGACCGGCTGAACAAACACACCACCGTCTCCCAGAACGAAGCCGCTCTGGCCGTTTTGCGCCGCCACGGCATCGAACCCAATGTCGGCTTTATCATGTTCGAGCCCGACTCCAGCTTCGACGATCTGCGGGAAAATTTTGCCTTCCTCAAACGCAACCGCCTGCTTGACCGGCTGGAAGTCGCCGTCAACGTGCTTTATCACCACCAGATCATCCTCGCCGGCAGCGCGGCCTATGCCGAGCTCGCCGCCCAAGGCCGGCTTAAAATCTCCGATCATTCGGTCTACGAAGCTGAAACGGAATACCTCAATCCGCAGGTCAGCCATTTCGCCGCCTTTATGCGAAACCTCACGGGTCACATCTTCGACCAGATGATGGACACCTGGCAGGCTTCCGCCCAAGGCGATCCCGCCGTACGCCGCCGCTACACCGAGATGAACCGAATTCTGGTGGCAAGCTTCGATGCCGTCTTGAACGATCCCGCGCTGCTGACGCCGGCCGACGCCCTGCTGGTCCGCCAGACGGCAGCCATCGACGCGGTCATGGCTTGAGCGATGCGGCCGGGACCGGACACGTTTTTGAAACATCTTGCGATTTTTTTATCTGCCGAAAGTCTTTTCAACGCCGGTAAAATTGACGGAACCGCCAAAATTCAATATAATAAAGAAGATTGAGCGATTGATCTGCTCATGCATTTCGCCATTTGAAGGAGGCTTTCATTTGAATAAATCCACCACGCCCGCCCAAAAGCGCCGGCGGCTCGGTCTGCTGCCCCGCCTGCTTATCGGCATTGTCGCTGGGATACTCATCGGCGGTGTCGGCGGCCTTTTCGGCATCGCCAAAACCGCGCCTTATATCAGTTTTATCCGCTTTATCGCAACGCTGACCGCCCTGTTTTCGACCTTCCTCAATTTTATCATCCCATTGCTCATCCTGGCCTTTGTGGCCGTCGGCCTCGCAGAACTGGGTAAAAAAGCCAACAAACTTTTCGGCATCACCCTTGCCCTGGCCTACCTGTCGACGATCGCCGCCGGTTTTATCTCGTTTATCCTCGGCAAGGCGCTGCTTCCGTCCCTCATCGCCCACATCACCGGCGGCGTGGTGAAAGGCACGGAATTTAAAGTGCTCTTTGCCGTCACGGTGGATCCGGTTTTTCCGATTATGACAGCCCTGATTTTCGCTTTTGTGCTCGGGCTAGCCATGGCCAACACCAACACCCCCACGATGATGAACCTGATGCAGGATTTTAAGGCCATCATCATCAAGGTACTCGAAGGCGTGATTATCCCGCTGATCCCCTATTACATCGCCGGCACCTTTGCCAAGATTGCCGCTTCCGGCGAATTGGTGCCCACCATCATCATGTTTGCAAAGCTTTATGCCATGATCCTCGCGCTGCAATGGGCCTATATCCTCGTGCAGTTCACCGCGGCGAGCCTCTACAACAAGGAAAACCGCTGGCGCGATCTGAAAAACATCATGCCGGCCTATTTCACCGCGCTGGGCACCCAATCCTCGGCGGCGACCATTCCCGTCAACCTCGAGAGCGCCAGGAACAACGGCATCGGCGGCGATGTGCGCAACTTTGTGATCCCGCTGTGCGCCACCATTCACCTGGCCGGCGACACCATTTGCCTGGTGCTCGGCTCCATGGGCATCCTCATCGCCACCGGCACCGCGCCCACCCTTGCGATGTATGCCCCGTTCATTTTCATGCTGGGCATCACGATGGTCGCCGCTCCCGGCGTCCCCGGCGGCGGCGTTATGGCGGCCCTCGGCATCATCAAATCCATGCTCGGCTTCACTTCCGGCATGGGGGAGCTCATCATCGCACTGCACCTGTCGCAGGATAGTTTCGGCACCGCCTGCAACATCACCGGCGATCAGGCCATCGCAGCGATCGTCAACCGCATCGATCAGCGTGACCGTCAAAAAACCCCTCGCCTTTCCGAGACGCCCGATGCCTGATCCGCACACAAAAACCGGCGCCCATTCGTTTTGAATGAGCGCCGGTTTTTGATTGCCTGCATTTTTGTTTAGAATTTTCGGCCGCGCCAGTAATTCTGCGATTGCTTTCGGCCGCCCCGCCGTCTGGCTGTCGCGATGAGGGCGATGATCACCGCCGCCAAAATCACCGCCAATGCGACGGCGCCATAGGTGAGCCAGCCGATGCGCGAGGGATTCCCCAGATAGCGCCGCACATTTGTCCCGGAATCCGCAATTTTCCCTTTGCGCACCTGATTGTAGGCCGCGGGCACCACCGGCTTGCCGGAAGCGTCCGGCGCCTGCGCCTTCAGATAAATCACAAGGCACTGCCAGTCTTTTACTTCCCGACCTTCCCGATCCGTCAGGACGGCATCCCGCAGCGACCGAATTTCCTTGCCCGTCTTGGTTTCAAAGGAAACGCTCACCAAACTTTTTGATTTGGCGGCCAGTCGGCTCAGCCGTTTGGCCAGCGTCCAGTTCATCGTCACGGCATAGCGCTTATGACCGCCCGCCGCCTGCCATCGGCCCGACGCGGTCTGCACCTGCACCCGCGTCACCTGATTCATCGGGGTGCGATTGCGGTCATAAGTATAACGCAAGCCGGAGAAGAAAAGCTGATGAGCCCCGCCGTTTTTCCCCTGGGTCAAGTCGAGTTCGCAGAGGTTGCGCAAATCTTCTCCGGTGAGATAGGCCACAATCATCGACGCGCCGACGCTGTGATCGCTGCCTTCTCCCGGCGCCGTGACCTGATACAGATCCGCCGCGGTGAGATCCCCCGCCGAAAGACTGCCGCGGGTCCCGCCGGCCTCCGCAATACCGATAACGTTCCGCCTTTTACCATTCTGCGCCTGATGGCGATAGGCATCCGTCAGCAGATTTTCGATATCTGCATCGCCGAATTGCCGCTTCATCCTGGCGACCGACGTGAAGCTTTTATTGCTCCGGGCGATCGCCGTGTCAAAATTCAACTGATGCGCGTCGAGCACCCGCTTTTGAACGGTCTTTTGATAATCGGCAATTTGCCCAGCCACTGTCTCGTCCGCTTTGATTTTTTCGGTCACCGGCACCAGCCCGTAAGCCTTGACGGCGCCGCTTTTTGCATTCAGATCCAGCACGCCGAGTTTTTCACCCCGGGTGCCCGCCGCAACGATGGCCGTGTTGTTTGCCGTCAGCGGATCCGCCAGCAATCGGCCTGTTCCGCCGAGCAAAATAGCATTGATGCCGTCGACCTTGTCGGCCAGCATTTCGGCTTCAGCTGTCGTGCTGCCGCCCTGAAACAGGCAGATAATGCAATCCACATTCTGTTTTTTCAAAGCAGCCACACAGCTTTTCGCGGTTTTAACCGGATCGGCAAAGCTCAGATCGCCGCTGTCGGCAATCTGGGCCGCGGCATTTTTGCCCATCAGCCCAAAGACGCCCACCTTTATTTTACCGGCATGGATCACTTTGGTCCTCTGCCCCACCGAAGCGTAGGCCTTTTTCAGCGCGCGGCTGCTCTTGCTTTTGCCAAAGGTTAAATTGGAAACCAGCACCGTCGGCGCGTGCGCAGTCGTGAGCCCTGGCGCCGTCCAGGCCTTTGCCAATGCCGAAACGCCCTGCGCCAATTCGTCGCCGCCCAGCGTTGTCGCGTCATAGCCCATCGTGCCCATCAGCTTAAGACCCGGATTATCCGTCGCGCCAATCGTGGCAAATAACGACCCCTGGGAATAATTCCCCGTGTCCAGCACGACGGCGCTGTCTGTTTTATTGGCCGCGATCAGGCTGGCCAGCCGGCTGTAGCCTCCAACACCGCCTCTGGCCTTGGCCGTTGACGTCAGCTGCGCCTGCAGATCCGTGGTAAAAATCACCCGCAGCGTTGCGGTCTCGGTTTTTGCCGCCGCCCAAACCGGCGCACCGCTGCCCCAACAAAGCATCAACGCCACCAAAATGCCAAGCCACCGTTTGATTCTTCGATCTTTCCCCATTGCACACCTCTCGTCCGCGGCTCGCTACCGCCGCTGTTCATGTCAAATATTATAGCAAAATCCGAACAATAAAAAAAGATCCCGCAACGTTCTATCCTCCCGGGCAGCTGCCCGCCAAGTACTTTCAACGCTAAAGAGCTTAACTGCTGTGTTCGGGATGGGAACAGGTGTGACCTCTTTGCCGTTGTCACGGAATCTGATATTTATATTAGCAAATAATTATTGCAAATGCAAGTTTTTTTAATCGTGAAAAAAATTTTTGCTTCATCGGCGCCAGCAATCGGAAGGAACGTCTCCAATATACCGATACCTGTCAAGCCTTGCGTTCCGGCGATATTCCAATGGCGTCACACCATAAGTATCCTTAAAGCGTTTGCCAAACTTTGCCTGACTCACATAGCCCACCGCAGTTGAAATCTCTGAAACTTTCTGGCTGGTTGTCACAAGCAGTCTCGCCGCCTGCTTCATGCGCTGGTTATGCTGATACGCTGCATAGCCGCACCCATAGACATGCCTGAAATACGTTTTGAGACTTGTCTCGCTCACTTTAAACCGCTGGGCGAGCTCCCGGGCCGTGTGGCGCTTGCTCAGATCCGCCATGATAATCTTTTGCGTGCCCTTCGCAATGGTCACCTGGGACTGCGTATAAACGGTTTTCTTTATCTTTATCAGATGTTTCTGGTGTTTTGCCAACATCATCAGCCATTCCGCTGCCTTCACTGCCACAATGTGACGGTCTTCATGGCGATCCATATAGGTCCGCAGGTCCCGCATCATCTTGACCATCGGCGAATCCACCTGGTAAGCGCAGGGCGGATTCCCATCCTTCACTTCGTCATAAAGCATCGTCGGGGCGCGAAAGTCTTCGCCCAGCAATCGAAAATCCGTGTCCCAATCCGCATCCATCTGAATCATCAGCCCCAGCCCTTCGTATTCCGAATACGGATAGTAAAAATCCGTTTTGACCGGACCAATATCGATGGATAACTCACCGTCGGAAAGATAGGTATAGCTGCCGTCCGTCAAGGGCACTTCGCAGCGGCCGCGAAAGCAATAGTTAATGATCAGTGCCCGGTCCCATGCCAAACTTGCGGCGATTTGAGGGATCTGCTCACTGCGGATATCAATATTCATGAGGTAAAAACCATCGGCCAGAAGATACGTCTGGATCCAGCCGTCCCGATCTTCGTCTCCCGGAATCGGAATCGTCACCGCCTTGCTTTTTGCATGCTGGCACGCGCCTGTTGTCTTTAATAAAGTTTGTTCATCACGAATATCAATTCTTTGATCACTCATTGCTTTTCTTTCTATCATCCGACACTACTATTCCCAATATTTTAAATGGTTTTTATTCTGCCGATGATCCGCCCGGCCGTTTATATCCGTTTGGTTTTTCATGCTTCTTGGCTTCGCGGGCCGCCACGTTAAAAGCCGCTGGTCTCTCGACGCAACAGCTTTAGTTCTCCGATTTCTCATCCATCTATTCAATTGTCGGCTGTTCTTCTTTGGTCAATCGCTTTTTGACGGCGCCAATCAACCGCCATAAGCGCCGCGGCCGCCGCCATCAGCAGGGTGCCCACCCACAGCGACGTGCGGGCAGCGTCCCCCGTTTTAACCCGGTGGGATTTCGGCGGACGGTGAGGTTTCGGCGGATTGACCGGCGGCGCCGTCTTGGGCACCACATCCGGTTTGGGAAGGCTCACCACCTGATATTGCCAGCTGTTGCCGCTATCTGTTTGAACCACTGCCGGCGCCATGATCAAATACGGCGCCAGCATTTCATAACCTCGGGCCGCGCCCTCGGCTCCCGTTTGCATCACCAAATAGATGCCCGGATCAAGGCCGGTAAACCGCGCCTGACCACCGGCATCCGTGGATGCCGCTGCCCGGGGGCTTTGCTTTTTCGCCAGTACCGCCAGTTTGGCCGCCGCCCTGTTCGAGGCTGCCGCGGTCATCCCTTCAAATTGAATGCCTGCCGAGGCATAAGCCGGTGTCGCCGTATAAACCGCGCCGCCCCCGCGTACCTGCAGACTTGCCACCTGATAAATCGCCATCTGCGCGCCGGCGATGGGCACGCTGCGGCTCCCGTCGACATAGCAAAACTTCACGGTGACGCTGCTCTTTTCGCCGGAAAGCGCCGGCACGCGGTTATCGGCCGCCGAGACGGGCGCTATCAGAAGCAGTGCACCCAGCACAAGGCTCACGATGGCTGCCGTTGCCATTTTAATAGAGATTGTCTTTTCGCGCATGCTTCTACTCCTTTGTTTCCCTTTTGTTTAGCGCCTGGCGATCGGCCATGCGCCGCTTCATGATGGTTGAAATCACCGCTGCACTCACCAACCCCACCAACAGCAATTTCCATGCCAGGCTGCGATCGATGAACGGGCCCTTTTCTGCCGCTTTGGTTTTAGGCACATAGGGCACGCGATGCCCCCGCACGAGCAGCCGCTCGGTGTTCACGCCATAGGGTGTGCATGTGAGCAGCGTTACCAGATCCCGCCCCGGTTCAATGGCCAGGGCATCCAGCGCATTCGGCTTCACCACGGAAATTTTGTCCACCCGGTAGGCCAGGGTCTGCCCCATGATCACCAGATAAAAATGATTGCCTTTTTTGATTTGATCCAAATCCGTAAACAATTTGGCGCTGGGCAACCCCCGATGGGCCGCGAGCACCGCATGGGTACCGCTGCTGCCGACCGGCAGGCTGGTGCCCTGCACATGGCCGACACCCTTTTCGAGCACGGCCGCCGAGGTGCCATGATAAATGGCCAGCCGCAGCCGAATCTTCGGAATCTCCAGCGAGCCCATGATGCCGTTGCGGGACGGATCGAGCACGGCGTTGTATCTTTCGTCCTTTGCCATCGACGATTTTTTTTGGGAAAAAACGTCCGTGACGGTATTCGTCGAATGATCCGCATTGTACTGCCAGGCTGCTTCCCAGATGTTCTTTCTTTGCTCTGAAGTCAACTGTTCTGCCTTTTCCTGATATTGATGAATGTTCTGCGTGTTAAATTGGCGATTCCACAAATCGCTGATTGTCGGATAAAACAACACGCCAATACCAACCACCGCCAGCAATAATGCAACAGCATTAATGCCGCGTCCCCTTCCGCCGCCCTTCGTTTTATTACTTGTCATCTATTATTATCATTTCCCTTTTTGCTTGACCTCATATGGAATTCGCAATTTTTTATTTTGATTCTTCTCCGGTATCTCTTTTCTGTCATTTATTCTGTATCTTTCGGTACAATTTAAACAAGAACCATGCGCCAATCATTCCCGCTGCGGCACTGAGCGCTTCCAGAATCCCGTGGCCGAATCCGAATTTTCTATTTCGATTCTCCCGATGTTCGAGCTTCGGCGAATAGGCCACCCGATGTCCCCGGACCAACAGCCGATGGGTGTTAACCCCGTAAGGCGTGCAGGTTACCAGTGTCGCATAATCCTTCCCTTTAACGGGCGCCAGAGATTTCACTTCCTCGGGCTTCACGGTCACGATACGGTCGACTTTGTAGGCCAGCACGCGGTCGAGGATATGCAGAAAGAAGTGATCTCCCTTTTTCAGAATATTCAAATCCGTGAACATCTTCGCAGAAGGCAGACCTCTGTGCGCGGATATCACGGCGTGCGTCCCTTTGCCGCCGACCGGCAGTGAGGAGCCCAGCAAATGCCCCGCGCCTTTCAGCATCACGGCCTTCGTCGTGTAATGATAAACCGGCAGTTTAACATGGATAGACGGAATGCTGATGTATCCCATAATGCCGTCGCGGTTGATGTTCAGTAATTTTTCATAGTAGGGATCCCGAATGCCGTCACGAATCGAAAAGGCATCCGGCACCGAGGGCTCATTCAAAGTGCCGTTATAGGCCTTGGCCTGTTCCCAGGCACGATCCAGATCCTTATGGTCCATCTTTTGAACACCGTGATTATAGGCCCCGATGGTCTGCTCGCTGATATAGGCATTCCAGCGGTTGCTGACGGTGGGATACAACAATATGGACAACCCTATCAAAAAAAGCAACAGCACCAGAAGATTGCTAAAATTGATTTGTCGCTTCTTCATAGGTCTCTCCATAATATTGTACCGGTGGCCGATCTTTCGGTCGGCCACCAAATTCTATTTGCCGTTTTAAAGTTCAATTTTAATTATTCAGACTGATGGTTTTTTCTTTTTTTCGAAAAGTACAAGCCTGCAGCGATCGCGATGATGGCGACACCAATAGCTGTGAAGATATAGGTCCCCATGGCCCCGGTGTTCGGCAGTGTGCCGATGGTCTTATTTTCGATCAATGTCGTCTTGTTTTCAGTCCCTTTGTCAATGGTCGTAACGGTCGTCCCCGTATAAGTGGCTGTGTATTCCGATGCATTCCCGTTAATGGTCACCTTGTAGGATTTCAGCAAGCCGGTTGCCGCATCGATATCCGCCGTGATTTCAGCCGGAATTTCCGTTTCATTCAGCGCGTAGCCGTCGGGAGCCTTTGTTTCAACAATCACATACTTGCCGGCATCCAAACCTTTAAAGCCGATCAGCCGCCCGGTGCTGTCTGATGTGGCGGTCATCAGGGCATTGCCTGTTTTATGGCCGTCAGCGCCTTGTTTGTAGATGGCAAATTGAGCGCCTGCCAGCGCATTGGCATCCCCGTATTTGGTTTCCGAGGTGATTTCGCTGGTGCTGATGACCGTCTTGTTGCCCTTGTCGTCAACCTTGATCACTTCCTGCGTGCGTTTTTCGTTCCAGGGTTCTTTTCCGCTTAACTTCCCGTTGATTTCAAAGGTATAGTGATGGGTAATGACTTCGTCAGAATCCTTTGTCGTGCTCGGAGAGTTGGAATAGGTCACTTTTGCCGTATTGTCGTTGGGATCGAAATTCACCACCGCATTATTGCCCAATTTGGCGTTATAAGTGATTGTGATCGCCTGATTGCCGTGGGCAGAAATATAATCCGCTTTAAAGTCAACAGTAAAACTGGTCCCGTTATTGGTTAACGTGTAGTCCGTATCTTTGGTCAACGTATCGCTGCCCGCCTTAACCACAACATCGTCAATGCCTTCCAGACCCTCTTTGACCGTATCGGATACGGTGAATTTCGGATTGGTATAGTTTCCTGCATAAGAAGGAATGGTCGTCCCGATTTCAAACTTCACGGTGTCGCCGATAGCGGCCGTATCGCCCTTGTCTTCCTTGCTGCTGTCGACGATCTTTTTGGTGATGGACGGTTCGGATTTCTTTGCATAGGCGTTTGCATCCCCGTAAAGATGCTCATCCTTGCCGGCTGTGACGGTGCCGTCGTGGCTATCGCCCTTCACGTTGACGCTGACCAGCATCGGATTGTAAACCGCAACCGGACTGCCGCTGCCGACGCCCTTCACCAATACCAGGTATTCCCCTGCATCCACACCGGATTTGGAATAGTCCGAACCGGAAGCGGTCAAATCGATCGGCGTGCCAAGATCGCCTGCATTGGCCGCAGCAACCAGGTCTTTAATTTCCGCTGCCGTCGGCTTGAAGGTTGTCTTATCGGCAATGGAGCCAGCCTTTACTTCTGAATATTTGACAAATTCCCCATTGCTGTATTCCGCTTTGACAATTTTATACGCCTGGACGGTCACGCCGGATTCCACGCCTTTAACGGTGATGGTGCCGGTAACTTCCGCCGCGAACGCCGGAACGGCCATCGCCAGCATCATGACCAGCGCGATCAAGATGGCACTGGTGTTCCTTTTGATATTCTGCATACTTGTTCTCCTTTTCGTTTGTTTTTCAGGTTCTGTCTTTTATATCTCATTCCTCTTTTTGTTCCCGTCTGTCCATCACGTCCCTTCTGTATTTATATTCTCTGAATGATTAAGTCATCGCTGACGCCCCGGCTGCCGCTTCTTTTTACTGTAAAGCATCAGCGCGCCGATGGTCATCATCATACTACCAAGCAGCGTCAGCACGTGGGTGCCGATGCCGCCGGCGTTCGGCAGTTCATAAATGGGGTTATTCCGCACGAAAACTTCGCCGTTGCTGGCATTCATCACAATATTGGCGTTGTCGGACGCGGGAATCACATGACCGTTGTCGTCGATCGTGATCATCATGGGTTTTTCAATCAGATAATAATCCTTCGGCGCCTTGGTCTCTTTCAGATAATAGACACCCGGCTTCAGGCCAAATACCTTCACATTTCCCTGTTGATCCGACGAAAAAGTGGTTACCTTGTCCCCCTGCATCTCTTTTGTGAGATACACTCCGACAATATCCTGACATGCTTCGTCTTTATAGAGCGAGAATTCTGCCCCCGCCAAATACTTATTGTCATCGGTGCTGTCCACCTTTGTAAATCCAAGCGGGAAATAATCCTTCACATTTTTAATGGTTACATTGCCGCTGGTGCCATCATTGCCTTCATAGGTCGTGGTGAAACCGGACGGACCGTCCACTTCCTTCACGTAATAGAAATAATAATAGGTTTTGCCATTATTTCCCGTCTCCTGCACCGGCAGATCACCAAATGTGTGTGACCAGCCGTTGGCTGTCAGTGTGGCTTCCCCGTTCGGATATGCCTTCAGATTCTCAGTATCCTGAATATCCGACATTTTTTTCGGCGGTGTCGGTTTGGTTGTAATGGTCGTCGTCCCCCCCGACGAAGATCCGGCGGTGGAGATCTCAATATAATCCATGCTGGCTTTCAGTGACGGCGTTCCCGAGACCCATTGCAACCAGCCGATCATATCCGTTTCAACGGTCGTCGCATTGCTGACATTGGAAAGCGTATAGGTCGCCTGCACGCGCATATTTTTCCATTGTCCCCCATCATAGTACCGATTGGTTATATCCGTATCCACCGGATTTGTCGCAGAAAGCGTCTGCCCGCCTGCTTTTACCTGATGGACACCAAATCCGGTTGATCGGCTCCAGACAGTAAAGGTAATGCTGCCGCCCTTTGGCACCTGATAAGTAAAATCGCCCAAGTCACCGCCCGTTAGGCCTAAGCTGGTGCTGTTGCCGCCGTTGCTTCCGACCGCGCCATGATATCTGGTCGTAAAGGTCACCGGCACCGTTTCCGTCGACGGCGGATTGGGGACCGTCGTCGTTTTCTCGGCCATTTTGTATTGGTAAAGCTGAACTTTTACCCTATCTGGCGGATTCTCCAAGGGCGATCCGTCGGCCTGCTGCCATTTCTTTTCCACCTTTACCTTGGTTTTCATCTCGTTTTTAATGGTTAGCGTGGTGCCCGATTGGCCGGTGCTTTCTGAATAGCTCACCACATAACCGTTTGGCACGGAAATTTCTTCCACTTCATAGGTATAACTATCCGTTCCGCTTTTGGCGATCAGCCCTTCAAAGGTTTTGCGCCAATTGCCTGCATTCAAGGTGAAAATCGTGTTGCCCTGGGCATCCCGATACGGCTCTTTGTGTTCGGTATCGCCGTTTTTAATCCGGTACAGCCGGAACCGGATGTTCGCCGGTCGATTGCTCTCGCTGTCGCCTTCCCACTTCTTCTCAACGGTAATGTTTTTCTTTTCTTCCCGGATCTTGTTCTTGAAATTCAGCACGTTGTCGCCGGTGCTGGCACTCACGCCGGCGCTGCTGGCCTCCAAATTACTGTGCCCGTCGGAAAGGGCGAGCGACTGCGTATCGCTGCCGCTGATGTCCACGCCGGAAAAATGACTGCCGTCCAGTCCCAGCTCGACGATTTTATATTTCCAGTTGGACTTCATATCCAGCAGTTTGGCGTTCTGGGTGGGCTTCAATTTGAATTTGCCGTCGGTCACATGCGTGGTAACCCCGTAAATTTCAACGTTGCCTTCGTAAGGCACATAGTTGCCGTTGCCCTTATCCACCAGCGCCTGGAACTGGAAGTCCTTGTTCAGATAATCCGCGCTTTGTTCACCCTCCACCGATTTGTTCACCGTCACGGTTTTGGTGATGGGAATATTCAGGGTGAGGGCCAGATTGGAATACTGACCGCCCCGTTCCAGGTAGAACATGTCGAATTGGTGGTTGGTGTCGTTGCGCCAGGTGATACCCTGTTCGGCAAAAATTTCCCGCAGGGTCGTCGTCTTCACATTGCCGGGATTGTTCTGCGGCCAGGTCTTCACCTCGCCGGTCGCAAAGTTGATGGTCCCGTGCACCGGCTCGTGGATGCCGCCGATATCCAGCACCAGCACCCCGTCGATATAAAGCCACATATCGTCATCGCCGCTGTACTCAAAGACCATGTCCTTTCCGTTAGGCAGCTTGCCGTTATGAGGCAGCGAAAAGTTCGCCTTCATCGTCATCCCGAAATGGTGGTTGTAGTATTGGTGATTGATAGGATTTCCATTCTGATTCGGCGTGTTATTATCAATGTACGTTTGGCTGTCGTTATAATCGGTAAACGGGAAAAATCCAATTTTATAGCTGCTGTTGTTCGATGTGCTGTATGTCCCGTTATAGACCTTAAAATTGCCGCCGCCACCTTGACTGGAATTGTAGTACGCATAATTTTTATTGCTGTCGTATTGATAGGTCCCCTGGTCGTCCCGGGTCATCAGATGATTGACATTGGCATAGGTATTCTTGGCATTAGGAATATTTTGGGTGTCAAACAGATATTTAAGACTCTCGCTCCCGCCGGCAAGCACCGGGTAACCGTCGTTTCCCAGCGTTTTCTTCACAATCCCTGTTCTGGCGGGATTATTCGCCCCGGTAAAGTTGTTAATGCCCGAGCCTTCCACGCCATAGGAAGTGAATTTTAAAGAATGATTTTGATTAATGCCCACATTAAAGGGATTCGGCGGGATATTGGCCCCATCGTCTAAAGTTTTTCCCTGATAATCTCTTCCCCAATAATCGAAGAGATTCATCGTGATGCCGTCTGCCTGGCTGTCGGCGGTGGTAATCTCTCCCGGGGCCGCCTCCACCCATAAGCTCTTGCTTCCCAGCAAAATGCAGAGCACCAGCGCGCAGACAAAGCCGGCCAGGGCCCAGCTTTTTTTATTCTTAATTGTGACAAGGTTCAATTTCATCCCATGTCTCCTTCGACAAACGTTCTGAATTTCCGATAACTTTTTTTCTAAACTTCATGGGTAAATTAACAGATCCTGAAAAGAATAGCAACCCTTACTCAAAAAACTTAATGAAGTTCCCTGAATCATATAACCCGAAATGAGGTTTTTTATCCATTTAGCGGTTGAAACTTGATGAAAGCAATCTTCCGATCGCCATCAACTGTCATGGTTCGTGCCCAAACTGTCATAATTTTCATCACTTTGACCTTTTTCTCTCCCATTTCTTCGACATTTCATTCAATGATGACCGTTTCTGATTGTATCGTTTTCAATCCTTGCCTTTAATCGCCGCTTTTTATTCCAGATAGCTTTTTCACCGCGCCCGTCTAAAATTAAAGTTTTTATTAAGATAAACTTGTCCGTCACGCGCCTTTGCCGTGACGATCCCCGCCGAAGGCGATTTTTGCCAATAAAAAATCCCCGTCATGCAACAGGGACCGATATTTGACTGGCTGCTATTCTGTTTTGGTTGCACGCAAAAATAATTTTTCCAGCTCCTGCCGGGGATCGGCGTCTTCCGCCACAATGGCCTGTATCGCCCGGGTGATAGGCAGCTCCACGCCCACTTGCGCCGACAGATCGAGCAGGGCCTTTGTCGTGTAAACCCCTTCCGCCAGCTTGTCAAAGGCTCTGCCCAAAATAAAATCCTCGCCGAAGCGTCGGTTATGGCTGTGTGCCGAAAACAGCGTCGCCTCGTAATCCCCCAGGTGGCTCAGTCCGTACACCGTCTGGGCATCGCCTCCCAGGGCTGCGATCAACACTGAAAGCTCGTGAGTCCCCCGCGCCATCAACGACCCCTTCAGACTCGACAAATGCAGGCCGTCCAGCATCCCCGCCGCGATCCCCATGACATTTTTGGCCGCCGCACCGACTTCAATTCCCAGAAGGTCCCGGCCGTAATAAAACCGAATGAGCGGGCCATCCAGCGCCGCCACCAGCTGACGCGTCAACGTCCCGTCTTCCGATGCCATCAGCATGCAGTTGGGCATCCCCTGCACAAAATCCTGCACGTGTCCCGGCCCAACCCAGACCGCCACACGGACCCGCGGCCCCAGCACCTCGCGCATGACTGTGGTCAGACGTTTGCCGCTGCCGATTTCCAGCCCCTTCATGCACAAAACAAAAGGCATCGCCAGCGAAACGCCGGTGCGCTTCAAATCCCCCGCGAAGGCGCGCAGCTGCTGCGCGCTGATGGCGATGATGCACAGGTCGCATCCCGACAGGGCCGTTGTCAGATCATCTGTCAACGTTACCGAAGGGGGCAGATCCAGATAATCGTTGTGCCGGGTGGCCCGCAATGCTTCAAGCCGCGCCGATCCCGGCCGCCCCCAGAGCAACGTCTCGTGTCCAAGGCGATCCGCATACCAGGCATGAAAGCTCCCCCATCGTCCACATCCTAAAACACTGATCTTCATTATTTAACACACTCCTCTCTCGTGTCTTCTCACTTGCTCCCATTATAACCGCGAATACCTGATCACATCACGCCGCGGCCATTTTTTCTGCCCGCGATTCAGATATTGGCCGGTCGTTCTTCACAGGTGACCACGCACGAAAAAACACCCGCCTTCCATCCGGAAAGCAGGTGTTTTTAGAAGACCGAATGGTCTTATTTGGTATAGTCGTAGAAACCGTGGCCTGTCTTAACGCCAAGCGCACCGGCGCGCACCATCTTGCGCAGTAACGGAGCCGGCGCGTATTTATCGGAGCCGGTTTCAGCCTGGAGCACCTCCATAACGGCCAACACAATGTCGAGGCCAACCAAATCGCCCAGAGCCAGCGGCCCCATCGGATGGTTTGCGCCAAGTTTCATCGCAGTGTCGATATCTTCCGCAGAAGCGGTTCCCGCCGCGTAGATTTCAATTCCTTCATTGATCATCGGCACCAGAATGCGGTTGACGACAAAGCCGGCCGCTTCCTGAACCTGAACCGGCACCTTGCCGATTTCTTCCGAAATCTTTTTGATTTTTTCGACGGTTTCGTCGGTCGTATTGTAACCGGCGATCACTTCGATCAGCTTCATAACCGGAGCCGGATTGAAGAAGTGCATGCCAATCACGTCGCGTTCGACGCCCTGACCGATTTCCGTGATGGAAAGCGAAGAGGTGTTGGATGCGAAAACACATTCCGGTTTGCAGATCTTATCCAGATTCTGGAACATTTCGTGTTTCAGATCCATCTTTTCGAGAATGGCTTCGACAATGAGGTCGCAGTCACCAACCAGATCCTTTTCAACCAGACCTGTGACGATCTTGCCCATGATTTCATCTTTTTTTGCCTGTTCCATGCGGCCTTTGGCGACGCTTCTGCTCAGGTTTTTGTCAATTTTGGCTTTTCCGCCATCGGCAAATTCCTGTTTGATATCGCAAAGAACAACTTCGTAACCATCTGTCTGGGCAAATGCCTGGGCAATGCCAGCTCCCATGGTGCCTGCACCAATAACGCCAACTTTCATTAACTTACCTCCAAATTCAAAATACCAAAGGCGAGGAAATCATTGTGATTTCCCCGCATTTTATCGTCGTGACGGATTACTTATTCTGGAACGGTTCGTGCTTTCTCTTTTCGAGGAATGCGGTCATGCCTTCCTTCTGGTCGGCTGTTTCAAAGCATTCGGAGAAACGATCGCATTCGATGCCGATCGCCTGATCCATATCCACTTCGATGCCTTCGTTCATAGCCGCTTTGGACATGCGGACGGCGATCGGAGCGTTCTTGGCGATTTTGCCAGCCAGTTTTTCAGCGGCGGGCATCAGTTCTTCCTGCGGATAAACCGCATTGACCAGTCCCCACTTCAAAGCGTCTTGCGCCTTGATATTGTTGCAGGCATAGATCATTTCCTTGGCCATGCCCACCGGGATGCGGCGCATTAAGCGCTGTGTGCCGCCAAAACCCGGCGTGATGCCGAGGCCGGTTTCCGGCTGCCCGAAAACGGCATTGTCCGCTGCCAGGCGAATATCGCAGGCCATCGAAAGTTCACAGCCGCCGCCCAGCGCAAAACCGTTGATCGCCGCGATCACCGGGATCGGCAGGGTTTCGATCTTCCGGAATAATTTGTTGCCGTGTTCGGCAAAGGCTCTGCCTTCGGCCTTATTATCGTCGGCCATTTCGGCAATGTCCGCCCCGGCGACAAAGGATTTGCTGCCAGCGCCGGTAATAATCAGGCAGCGGATGGCATCATAGTCGACCGCGTCCACCACGGCTTCCAGATCGTCCAGCACCTGAGAATTCAACGCGTTTAAAGCTTTTTCACGATCGATGGTGATAATCCCGATCAGATCCTTCGCTTCGTATTTAACAAAACTCATGATTCGCTTCTTTCCTGGTTAAAATGTGATTACTGTAGGTTTTCCCAAACAGAGGCAACGCCCATGCCGCCGCCGACACAGAGGGAAGCCAAGCCCTTCTTAGAGCTTCTCTTCGCCATTTCATACATCAGGGAGACAACGATTCTCGCGCCGGTGCAGCCTACCGGGTGACCCAGAGCAATCCCGGAACCATTGACGTTGCATTTATCCATCGGGACATTCAGATCGCGGATGCAGGCCAACGCCTGAGCGGAGAACGCTTCGTTCAGTTCGATCAGATCCATATCGTCCATGGAAAGACCGGTGCGTTCCCAAAGTTTGCGAACGGCATAGATCGGGCCTAAGCCCATGACTTCCGGTTCGCAGCCGGCAGATGTCCCGCCGATCCATTTCATCAGCGGTTTCACACCGAGTTCTTCCGCTTTTTCTGCAGACATGATGACCAAAGCCGCAGCCCCGTCGTTGATCCCGGAAGCGTTAGCCGCGGTGATCACACCGTCTTTTTTGAAAGCCGGACGCAAGCCGCTGATGCCTTCCAAAGTCACGCCGCGGCGCGGATGTTCGTCGGTATCGAAGACCACTTCTTTTCTCTTCTGTTTGATGGTAACCGGGACAATTTCATCTTTAAATCTGCCGGCGTCGATGGCGGCCACAGCTCTTTCCTGAGACATCACGGCGATTTCATCACATTCCTGACGGGTCAGGTTATATCTTTCAGCAATGTTTTCAGCTGTCATACCCATGTGATAGTGGTTGAAAGTGTCTTCCAAACCATCGCAAATCATGGTATCCAGGAATTCACCAGGTCCCATTCTGTAACCATAACGGCCATTCGGAACCACATAGGGCGCTCTGGTCATGTTTTCCATCCCGCCGACAACCAGGACATCGGCATCGCCGGCCATAATCATATCAGCAGCGAGATTGACGCACTTCATCCCGGAACCGCAAAGGTTATTCAGGGTCAAAGCCGGTTTTTCGACCGGAATGCCGGCGTAAACCGCTGCCTGACGCCCAACAGACTGCCCTTGGGCCGCCTGAAGAACACACCCCATCAGCACTTCATCGACATCTTCCGGCTTGATACCCGCGCGTTTGATCGCTTCTTTGATGACCGTCGATCCCAATTCGACAACCGGTGTGTTCTTTAAAGAACCGCCCATGGAACCAATCGCTGTACGGCAACCGCTAACAACAACAACTTCTTTAGCCATAAAATTTCCCTCCATCACTATTTTTGTGAATGCTAAAACCAATTAACAGGGCTGTGTTGATAACCTGTTAAATATATAACAATCATATCACATTTTTCTTTCTTGTCAAGAAGATAACAATATTATCCCCCTATCTGAATGGTCCTTTAAGGATTTTTTCAAAATTGGTCGGACCAACTTCACGCACACATTCCTCCTTTCGCCATTTCGATATGCTTTGCATCATAATTTGAAATAATTCAACAATATTGTGATAGTTTACATAATATCGTACTTTTATTTTATCATGTTTTCGCTGATTGTCTATCCGATTTTTGTTTTTTAAAACACTCAAGGCCATTCCCTTATACTCCTCCGCCGCCTTTTACTGCACGCATTGCCTTGAAACATAACATTATTAAAATAATTTTAAATTTTAATAGTTTTTTACTCTAAAACGCGATATAATTTAGCTGTTTGATTTGATCAATTGCATATTGAATCACGATGCAAGCTCTACTGCCATCGCTGATGAAAATCATTTTTTATATTGCTTTCATTTTTCGTTTGCCAAAGGCATAATAATTTATGAAAGGGTTAAAATTGCCACCAATAATTGCTGCTTGTGAAAATTTTTCACCAGTGATATAATGACTAAAAATTTTTAGCTAAGCTTTTCTGTCAGAGTAACGTGATGAGAAAGTGCACCTACATTTCGGAGGTTCTATGGAGTTAAAGGATATTTTAAATTTGATTGATCGTTTTGAGCAAAGTGCATCGGTATCAATGACGATCAAGCTGGGCGACGACGAATTGTCGCTCAAAAAGGCCGAAGCCTACGCGCCCAAAACTGAAACCATCGTCGCTCCGCAGCCGGCCCCCGCCGCTGCGGCACCGGCTGTCCAAAGTGCAGTACCGGCCGACGATCAAACATCCACTCCCGTGCGGGGCGACACCATCAACGCGCCACTAGTCGGCACTTTTTATCATGCCGCTTCTCCCGATGATCCGCCGTATGTCACCGTCGGCCAGTCGGTAAAAAAGAACGAAACCATCGGCCTGATTGAAGCGATGAAGATGATGAGCGAAGTTCCGGCCCCCTTTGACTGCGTAATCGAAGAAATCCTCGTGGATAACGGGCAGCTCGCCGCCTACGACGAACCCTTGATGCGTGTTAGAAAGCTGTAATCCATGTTTCGAAGAATTTTAATCGCCAACCGGGGAGAGATTGCCGTCCGCGTGATCCGCGCCTGCCGGGAAATGGAAATCGAAACCGTCGCGGTTTATTCCAGCGCCGACGCCGACGCGCTTCACGTGCAGCTGGCCACCCGCTCGGTTTGCATCGGCCCGCCCCAGGCCGGCCAAAGCTACCTTAATATGGACGCTATTTTGCAAGTGGCCATCGCCACCCGCTGCGACGCCATCCATCCGGGCTACGGCTTCCTGTCGGAAAACGACGTCTTCTCGGATCGCTGCGCGGCGGAAGGGATCAAGTTTATCGGGCCCACCGGCGACGTTATCCGCCAGATGGGCAACAAATCGGCAGCCCGCAGCCTGATGCAAAAAAGCGGCGTGCCGGTGGTTCCCGGCAGCGACGGCAATGTAGATATTGAAACCGGCGCGGTCATCGCGGCAAAAATCGGTTACCCCGTGCTCGTCAAAGCCAGTGCCGGCGGCGGCGGCCGGGGCATGCGCCGGGTCGACAAACCGGAGGATTTCGCCGCGCTCTTCGCCGAAGCCCAATCCGAAACCATGACCAACTTTGGCGACGACAAAATGTACGTCGAAAAGCTCATCGTTAATCCCCACCACATCGAATTTCAGGTGATGGCCGACAGCAAAGGCAACGTCGTTCATTTTGGCGAGCGCGAATGCTCCATTCAGCGCAAGAACCAAAAACTCATGGAAGAAAGCCCCTCTCATCTGCTGACGCCGGAAGTGCGCGCCGCCATGGGAGACGCCGCCGTGACAGCCGCCAGGGCCGCCGGCTACGAAGGCGCGGGCACCATCGAATTCGTGATGGACGATGACCTTCATTATTATTTCATCGAAATGAACACCCGGATTCAGGTGGAACACCCCGTGACCGAAATGGTCTGCGATGTCGATTTGGTGCGCGAGCAGATTCGCGTGGCCGCCGGGCTGACCCTTGCCTACAAGCAGGCGGATATCTGCCAGCGGGGCTGGGCCATCGAGTGCCGCATCAATGCCGAAGACCCGATGAACGGCTTTCGCCCCTCCCCGGGGAAAACCAACTTTCTGCACTTTCCCGGCGGCTGCGGCATCCGCGTCGAATCGGCGCTTTATGTGGGCTACAATCCCAGCCCTTTTTACGACAGCATGGTCGCCAAGGTCATCGCCCACGGGGCCAACCGCCTCGAGGCCATTCAGCGCATGCGCCGCGCCCTGGAAGAGATTGTCATCGACGGTTACCCCACCACGGTCGAGCTGTGCTATCTGATTCTGCACGATCCGGTTTTTGTGCGCGGCAATTACAACACCGGCTTTCTCGAAAGCGAAATGGATGAATTGATGAAATGGAACCGCGTCGGTGCCGGACTCGATCCCATCGAGGTGAATCAATGAGCAAGAATCCTTTCCAAAAACGCAAACAGGAAATCTTCAATCTAAAAGCGATGCGGGAACGCCGCAGCATCACCACGATGCCCGACGCCATCCCCGTCCAGCAGCAAACCACCCTCTGTCCCCAGTGCGGTCACGCCCTGACCCTCGACGAATTGGAAAAGAATCTGCACGTTTGCCGTTGCGGTTACCATTTTCCCATCGGCTCCCATTATCGGCTCCAGCTCGTGCTCGACCCCGGAACCATCCGGGAGTTCGGCCGCAGCATCAAGCCTTTTGACTGGCTGCACTTCCCCGGTTATCCGGATAAGCTCAAGGCGCAGCGCCAAAAATCCGGCTCCACCGAGGCCGTTGCCACGGCCCAGGGCAAAATCGACGGCGTCAGCGTCGTCGTCGCGGTGATGGATACCCGCTTTTTTATGGGGAGCATGGGCTCCGCCGTCGGCGAGCGCATCACCCAGGCCATCGAGTACGCCACGAAAAAGAAATGGCCGCTGATTCTCTTTTGCGCCAGCGGCGGCGCCCGCATGCAGGAGGGAATCATCTCGCTGATGCAGATGGCCAAAACCTCGGCGGCGATGGAACGCTTTTCCCAAAAAGGCGGTCTGACTATCGTCTGCCTCACCCATCCGACCACCGGCGGCGTCACGGCGAGTTTTGCCATGCTCGGCGACATCACCCTGGCGGAGCCCGGCGCCCTCATCGGCTTTGCCGGCCCCCAGGTGATCGAGCAGACCATCGGCGAACAGCTGCCGGAAGGTTTTCAGCGCGCGGAATTTCAGCAGGCGCACGGTTTTGTGGATCAGATCGTTCCTCGGGATGCCATGCGCGACACGTTAAGCCAGCTGCTGGGATTGCATAAAACCTGAGGAGGAATCACGGTTGAAATCAACAAGCACGGATAAATCCAAAATCAGCCTGCGGGAGCTGGAAAGCCGCATCGATCACCTCGATCAGCGCCTCGCCGACATTGGCGACCCCATCACGCCGGCTCAGGTCATCCAGCGCCGGCAGTTTGAACGGGATCGCGCCGAGCTTCTCCACCTCTGCGCCCATCCCGATCCCGCCGATCGGGTTTTCCTCGCGCGTCACACCGGGCGTCCCGGCGTCGTGGACTACGTCGATCATCTGTTCACCGATTTTTTTGAACAGCGCGGCGACCGCCTCTTTCGGGAAGATCCGAGCATCTACGGCGGCATCGCCCGCTTTCACGGGCAACCGGTTACCGTCATCGGCACCCGCAAGGGTAAAACCCTCGACGAAAACCTGGCCTGCCATTTCGGCATGCCTTGCCCCGAGGGCTATCGCAAGGCCCTGCGTTTGATGCGCCAGGCCGCCAAATTTAAGCGGCCGATCATCACTTTCATCGACACGGCAGGGGCCTATCCCGGCAAAGAAGCCGAGGAAAACGGACAAGGCGAGGCCATCGCGAAAAACCTGGCCGTCATGAGCCGATTGCCGGTGCCCATCATCGCCGTCTTCACCGGTGAGGGCGGCAGCGGCGGTGCCCTGGCTCTCGGCGTGGGCAATCGCGTCATCATGCTCGAAAACGCCATCTACTCCATCCTGAGTCCCGAGGGCTTCGCCAGCATCCTGTGGAAGGATCCCGACCGCAGTGACGAGGCGTGCTCGGTAATGAAGCTCACCGCCCGGGATCTGAAGGATCTCAAGGTGGCCGACCGCATTATCCGCGAACCTTTGGGCGGCGCCCACCGCAACCCCGGCGCGGTTTATACCGCCCTCGACAGGGTATTAGCCGAAGAACTGAAGGGACTGAATAAAATGAGCGCTTCGGAATTAATAAACAAACGCTACGCCCGGTTTCGCGCCTACGGAGCAACGACGCCCAAAACGGCATCCAAGAAAGGAGACGCATGAACGGCATCAACATCATTGCGACCGGCTCGGCCACCCCAGTGAAGGTGGTCACCAACGACGACATGGCCCGGTTGGTCGACACCAGCGACGAGTGGATCACCGAACGCACCGGCATCCGCCGCCGCCGCTTCATCTCCGGAGACGAAAGCACCACCAGCCTGTCCATCACGGCCGGCTGGCGTGCCCTTCAGGCTTCGGGCATCCCGCCGGATCAAATCGGGGCCTGCATCGTCGCCACCATCACCCCGGACACCATGACCCCGAGCACGGCCAACAAAGTCGCCGCGGCGCTGGAACTGCCGACGGACATGCCCAGCCTCGATATCGGTGCGGCCTGTACCGGATTTATTTATGCCCTGCGCGTGGCCCAGGGGCTCGTCACCGCCGGCAGCGACCGACCTTACGCTCTGGTGATCGGCGCAGAATCGCTCTCGCGCTCCGCGGACATGACCGACCGCACCACCTGCGTGCTCTTTGCCGACGGGGCCGGCGCGGCGATCGTTAAAGCCGATCCCGACGCGGTTTTTCATAGCTGGCTCGGCGCCGAATACGCAGAGGCCATCGGCGTGCCCGGCGCGGGCAATCCCGACGGCCACATCACGATGGACGGCCGGCCGGTATTCCGTTTTGCCGTGCGCATCATTCCGAGGATCATCCGCCACATGCTCGCCATGAGCGGTCAGACGCTGGACGATATCGACCAGGTGATCTGCCACCAGGCCAACAGCCGGATCATCAATCACGCGGTGAAAAAACTCAAGGCCGATCCCGCAAAGTTTTATCAGAATCTGGACCATTTCGGCAACACCAGCGGTGCGAGCATTCCGCTGGCGCTGGACGAATTGGTCCAGATAGGGCGCATTGCACCCGGCGCGAGGCTGCTGCTCGCCGGCTTCGGCGGCGGCCTGACCTACGGCGGCACCGCCATCACCTACCGCGGCCCGGAAGGATGACCGCCAAACCCTCGCTTTTCGCATCACACACATGATGCCCATCGACTGCACTTGAAAGGAATTTTATGGAACGAATCAATACGCTGCTGCACACGCGCTATCCCTTTATTCAAGGGGGCATGGCCAATATCGCCACCGGGCGCTTTGCCGCTGCATCCTCCAATGCGGGAGGGCTCGGCCTTATCGCTTCCGGCGGGCTCGACGCCGAAACCATCCGCAAAGAAGTCCGGAAATGCCGCTCTCTGACGGATAATCCCTTCGGTCTGAACCTGATGCTCATGAACCCTGACGCGGACAACATCGCCCGCATGGCCATCGAGGAAAAAATTCCCGTCATTACCACCGGCGCCGGCAACCCCGGCAAATACATGGCCGATTGGAAAGCCGCCGGCATTCTGGTGGTCCCGGTGGTGGCCTCCGCCACGCTGGCCCGCCGCCTTGTTGCCGAAGGCGCAGACGCCGTCGTCGCCGAAGGCACCGAAAGCGGCGGTCACGTCGGCGACATCACCACGATGGCCCTGGTGCCCCAGGTGGCTGACGCGGTGGATGTCCCGGTGATCGCCGCCGGCGGCATTGCCGACGGCCGGGGCGTTGCCGCGGCCTATGCGCTGGGCGCGGCCGGGGTGCAGTTGGGCACCGTTCTGCTCGCCTCCGAGGAATGCCCGATTCACGAGCATTACAAACAGGCCGTGCTCAAGGCCAAGGATCGCAGCACCGTCGTCACCGGGCGAAGCTCCGGCGCCCCGGTGCGCGTTCTCAAAAATCAGATGACCAAGGCCTATCTGAAGGAAGAAGCCGCCGGCGCTGATTTGATAGCGCTGGAAAAATTTACCCTGGGCAGCCTGCGCAGGGCCGTGCGCGACGGCGACGTGAAAAACGGCAGCTTGATGGCCGGGCAGATCGCCGGCCTGGTGCACGAAATCCGCCCGCTGGCCGACATCTTCGAATCCTTAGACCGCGAGTCCCGGGATGTGATCGCCCGGCTGCAAACCCTTGTTTAAATCGTTAAATCCCAAGGAGAACTTATGACCATCGCATTTTTATACGCCGGCCAAGGCGCACAGCACGTCGGCATGGGCGCCGATCTTTACGAACGCTATCCGGCTTTTGCCAAAGTTTTTGATGAAGCGAAACTGCCCTTCGACTTGAAGGCCCTCTGCTTTAACGGCCCGGCCGAAAAGCTCAATCAAACGGCCTATACCCAGCCCGCCATGGTCGCCTTTGCCATCGGTGTAACCAATGTGCTGCGGGAAGTCGGCATTGTGCCCGACATGGCTGCAGGGCTTTCCCTCGGCGAATACTCGGCGCTCTACGCCGCCGGCGTCTGGGACGCCGCCACCACCCTCGACCTCATTGCCTTCCGCGGACAGGCCATGGCCAAGGCTTCTGAAGGGCTCGATGTGGGCATGGCCGCCGTGATGAATCTCGACCGCGATGCCCTCGCCGCTGTCTGCGCCGAAGCCGCCTCGGCCGGCGTGGTGGAAATGGCCAATTTCAACTGTCCGGGGCAGGTCGTCATCTCCGGCGACAAAGCTGCCGTCGACCGCGCCTGCGAACTCGCCAAGGCCGCCGGCGCGCGCCGCTGTGTGCCGCTGGCCGTATCCGGCCCCTTCCACACGAGCTTTATGAAGCCGGCCGGCGACGCCTTGGCCCAGAAATTCCGGGCGATCCCCTTTAACGAACCCCGCATCCCGGTGCTCTTCAACACCCTCGGCGACGTCAAACCCGAGGGTGTGAGCATCCCCGAGCTGCTCGAAAAACAAGTGCAAAGCCCGGTCTATCTGGAAGAGACCATCCGCAAGATGGCCGACCTGGGCGTCGATACTTTTGTGGAGATCGGTCCGGGCAAAGCCCTTTCTGGCTTTGTCAAGAAAACCCTGCGCGGCACCAAGCCCCTGCGGGTGGAAACCGCGGATGATATCGAAGCGTTGAAAACTGTTTTAGCTTAATCGGCCGCTGGCCAAAGGAGAATTTATGAGCGAACATCAAACAGAAATCCGCACGGCCCTGGTGACCGGCGGCAGCCGGGGCATCGGCCGAGCCGTTTGCCTGGCGCTGGCCGCCAAAGGACTCAACGTCGTCGTCAACTACGCCGGCAACGAAACCGCCGCCGCCGAAACCGTCATCGCCTGCCGGGACACCAACCCCGGCGTTGTAGCAATAGCCATTCAGGCCGATGTCGCCGACGCGGATGCCGTCACCGCTATGGTGGCCCGCATCAAGAAAGAATTCGGCCGCATCGATGTGCTGGTCAACAACGCGGGCATCACCCGGGACAACCTCATCATGATGACGAAGCCCGAGGATTTTGACGCCGTGATCACCACCAATCTGCGCGGGGCCTTTTTATGCACCAAAGCGGTTTCCCGCCTGATGATGAAGCAGCGCTACGGGCGCATCGTCAATCTGAGCTCCGTCGTCGGGCTGCGGGGCAATGCCGGCCAGACGGCTTATGCCGCCTCAAAAGCCGGCATCATCGGCCTGACCAAATCCGTCGCCAAAGAACTGGCCAGCCGGGGCATCACCGCCAACGCCGTGGCACCGGGCTTTATCGAGACGGACATGACCGACGCCTTAAACGACGAACAAAAGGCCGACGCCGCTGGGGACATCCCCCTGAAGCGCCTGGGTGCCCCGGAGGACGTGGCCCACGCGGTAGCCTTCCTCGCAGACGAGGACAGCGGTTATATCACCGGTCAGATTTTGGCGGTGGACGGCGGCATGGCCGTTTAAGCATTCAAGACGAAAGGACTTTTTATGAATCAAAGACGTGTTGTCATCACCGGGATGGGGACGGTCAACCCGCTGGGCAATGACACGGCGGCCAGCTGGGCCGCGGCCAAAGCCGGACAAAACGGCATCGCCCCCATCACCCAATTCAACGCCGGCGATTTGAAGGTGCAGATTGCCGGTGAAGTGAAAGACCTGGACATCAATCCGGTTATCAGCCGCAAGGATGCCCGTCACATGGATCGCTTCACCCAGTTTGCCATGGTAGCCGCCCACGAAGCCATGACAGCTGCCGGACTCGATATGGCCCGCGAGGCCGATCCCACCCGCTGCGGGGTGATTTTTTCCAGCGGCATCGGCGGCATCGGCACCATCGCCGACTCCCAGGACCGAGGGCGCGACAAAGGCTTCGACCGGGTTTCCCCCTTCTTCGTACCGTCGAGCATCGCCAATATGGCCGCCGGACAAATCGCCATCGCCTACGGCTTTCAGGGCTACAGCACCTGCGTCGTCACCGCCTGCGCCTCGAGCAACAACGCCATCGGCGACGCCTTCCGCCAGATCCGCGACGGCTATGCCGACGTGATGATGGCCGGCGGGGCAGAGGCCAGCGTCACACCGCTGTGCATCGGGGGCTTCACCAGCATGAAGGCCCTGTGCACCACCAACGATCCGGACCGCGCCTCCATGCCCTTTGACGCCGATCGCTCGGGCTTCGTTATGGGCGAGGGCGCCGGCGCGCTGATCCTCGAATCCCTGGAACATGCCGAAGCCCGGGGCGCCGCCATCCTCGGCGAGGTTGTGGGCTACGGCACATCCACCGACGCCTACCACATCACCGCTCCCCAGCCGGAAGGCCGCGGCGCCATCGTCGCCATGCAAAAGGCCCTGAGCGATGCGGACATCGCACCGGACGCCATCGACTACATCAACGCCCATGGCACCAGCACCAGCATGAACGATGCCATTGAAACCAAAGCCGTCAAAGGCGTCTTCGGCGATCATGCCAAGGCCCTGGCCATAAGCTCCACCAAAAGCATGACAGGCCATTTGCTGGGGGCCACCGGCGCGATTGAAGCGATCTTTACCCTTTGCGCGCTGCGCGACGGCTTTATCCCGCCGACCATCGGCTACCGCACGCCGGATCCCGAATGCGATCTCGATATCGTGCCGAACAAAGGCCGCGCGGCCGATCTGCGCTACGCCCTGTCCAACGGGCTGGGCTTCGGCGGACACAACGCCGTCGTCGTTATGAAAAAATGGGGGGACTGACATGACCGAACCCCGTCCGTTAACCATCGACGAAATCATGCAGATCCTGCCCCACCGCTATCCCTTTCTGCTGGTGGACCGCATCACCGATCACATCCCCGGCGAGCGGGCCTGCGGCATCAAGTGCGTCTCCGCCAATGAAATGCAGTTTCTCGGCCACTTCCCGGGTTATCCGGTGATGCCCGGCGTGCTCATCGTGGAGGCGATGGCTCAGGTCGGTGCCATCGCCCTGCTTTCGATGCCGGAGAACCGCGGCAAACTCGCCTTCTTCGGCGGTATTAAGAACGCCCGCTTCAAAAAACAAGTGACGCCCGGCGACGTGATGACCATCGAAACCGAAATCACCGGCATGCGCGGGTCGGTCGGCACCGGTCAGGGCACCGTGCGCGTCGACGGCAAACTCGCCTGCCGCGCCGAAATTACCTTCGCCCTTTCCGATCCGGCCTAATCGACACATTTTTTCTGCACTTTTTTTCTTTTACAATTTTTAGAGGTAGCACGACAATGAACGCATTTGAAAAACCTTTGGATGAAATTTACCGCAAACTCAAATTGTATTTTTACCGGGAAATGGCCCTGCACACCAACCGCGAGGACAATGGTCTGTCCATCACCGAATCCTTTTGCATGGAGTCCATCTATACGCTGGATCATCCCACCATTGCCCAGTTTGCCAATTTCATGAATATCTCTTCCCCCAACGCGACCTATAAAATCCATCACCTGATCGCCAAGGGCTATCTCGAGAAAATTCAATCCCCCAGGGATAAACGGGAATACTATCTGCAGCCCACCGAAAAATACATGCGCTATCACGCGATGAACAGGAGCGGCTATGACGAAACCATGAAGCGCATCGGCGAGCATTTCCCGACCCACGAACTCGAAAAGCTCAACGAGCTTTTAACCACGATCAACGAAGAATTGGTCAAGCCTTTTCCCGCCAAATAATTCACTAAAAAACGGCGCTGAGCGAATCAGCGCTGTTTTTTAGTTTTCCGAAGACTTATTTTTCGCCGCATCAAGCCGCAAAATTTCCGCCGCCAGGGACTTGTCGATATACAGATAATCAGCCATCCCGCCGTGCAGGCAGGCCAGCACTGCGGCGGCCTTTTCCGTTCCGGCTGCCACCACCAGCTTGCTCGGGACACGCCGGATCGTCGCCAGCGGCGTTGCGACCACCCGAGCGTCCAGCGCCCGATCCGCCACTTGGCCGGCCGCATCCACAAAATGAGAGCAAATATCGCCAACCGCGCGCCTGCACAGGCGATCGTAGGCCGCAGGCGCAAAATAGCCCATCTGATAGAGCGCCGTGCCCTGCCCCATCGCCCCCACCGAATACACCGCCACATCACAGCGAGCCGCCAGCGTTAGGATACGGTTGACCGACGAATCGCTTTTAATCGCGCCAGCGATGGCCGGGGTATCCACCAGCGCCGGTGCCGGCAGCAAATATCCCTCGGCGTTTAAGGCGTCCACAAAATCCCGGACCACCGCCGCCGTCCCGGTTTCATAAAGCGCCTTCGATAAGCCGCCGTTGAGCTGGATCACCGAGACGCCTTGGTGGTCCGTCTTAGACAGCACCTTCCCCAAAGTCGACATCGTGTTGCCCCAGGCAACCCCCACCACCGAGCCGTTTGCCACCACGCGGCCCAGATCCTCCGCTAACGCCGCACAAATATCCCGGCGCAGAATATCCCGATTGCCCACCACATCGGGGAGCACCGTCGCTTTTTTAAGCCCAAAACGCGCAGTCAGGGCATCCTCGATGGCCGTGAAGCTGTGCTTCGGCTCCACAATCGCAATCTGCACCATCCCCCTGTCTGACGCGGCCTTAATCAACCGGCTCACCGTCGACTTGGACAAATGCTCCCGCCGGGCGATTTCAATCTGGCTCAAATGCAGTTCGTAATGCAGTTTGGCCACCCGCAGAATTTGATTCGCCCGATATTGATCTTTCCTGTCGGCATCTTCCACCTCTCGTTTATCCCTGCAAAATAATCCGCGCATCGTGATTTCACTGAACCAAAATTCATCGTTTTGGGATTTCTCCCATAATATGAAATTTATTTGACACCGTTCACCGCGCCTCCTATAATACCATTAACGGCGATCGCAAACGATCGACAAACCGCACCCCTTTTTTGATTTCAAATGCTTTCAGGAGGCAAATTTATGGCAACCATCACTTTTATCGGCGCCGGTCAAATGGCATCTGCCCTCACGTTTCCCGCTTTCGAAAACGGCCATGAAGTCCGGCTTGTCGGCACGCCCCTCGACCGCGACATCATCGACGGCCTGCGGCGCGACAATTTCCACATCACCTTAAAGCGCACCCTGCACAACGGCATCCACTATTATCAGGTTGAAGAAATGCGCGACGCCATCGACGGCGCCGACGCGATTCTCGGCGGCGTCTCGAGCTTCGGCGTCGACTGGTTCGCCGAAGAAGTGCTCCCCAACATCCCGCAGAACGTGCCGCTGATCTCCGTGACCAAGGGCATGATCGACCAGGAAGACGGCTCCATGCAGACCTATCCCGAATTCTGGGAAAGCACCGAAGCCGGCAGCAAGCTGAACATCAACGCCATCGGCGGCCCCTGCACCAGCTACGAGCTGGCCGATAAGGACGACTCCGCCGTGACCTTCTGCGGCCGCGACATCGAAACCCTGCGCTACCTGAAAGGCCTGTTCACCACCGATTATTATCACGTCAGCCTCTCCACAGACGTCGTCGGCGTGGAGTGTGCCGTCGCTCTGAAAAACGCCTATGCGCTGGGCGTCTCCCTGGCTGTCGGCCTGGCCGAAAAACGCGAGGGCATCGGCGTTCTGCACTACAACTCCCAGGCGGCCCTCTTTGGCCAGGGCGTGCGCGAAATGCGCAAACTCCTGAACCTGGTCGGCGGCGGGGACGACAATATCGTTTTGGGCGCCGGCGACCTTTACGTCACCGTCTTCGGCGGGCGCACCCGTAAAATCGGCACCCTGCTCGGCCAGGGCCTGAGCTTTGAAGACGCCATGGCCGAACTGGCCGGAGTCACCCTCGAATCCATCGTCATCGCTACCCGCACGGCCCGTGCCGTGAAAAAGCTGGTGACCGCCGGCAAGGTGAACGCGGCCGACTTCCCCCTGCTTCTCCACGTCGACGCCATCATCAACGGCGGCGAACCCGTCAACATCCCGTGGAAGGCCTTCGAAACGGAAACCGTGCTTTAAGCCTAAACCGCTTATAAAAAAAGCAGCTCGTGAGAGCTGCTTTTTTGCGCCCAATCGGCCATCACGGACCGATGGTAAAGCTGTCCACCGTTTTCATATCATAACCAAACCCCGAACCGACATCATCAACCGTCCCCTTCACAGTAATGGGCTTCCCGACCTGACTTTTCGCGATCGCGTCGCGGTCTTCCCGCTTGGTCAGCCAGCAGGTAATGTCCGCCCCGTATTGGAAATCACTGGCCGTCACCTTGAAATTGGACCCGTAGGGATCGATGGATTTGATCACCCCGGTAATCTCGAGGGGCTTGCCTTCGTATTGTTTTTCAGCAGCGGTCGCATCGTTCAGCCATTGTTTAAGCAAATCACCGGCCGTCACCTTGGTGTAGGTTGGTTCCGTTTGGGTGACTTTCTTTTTCTTGGGCGTCGCCGCTTTTTTCTGCCCCAGAACACCGTCGAGCAGACCGATCTGCCAGGCCGCAAACGCGGCGGCGGCGATCACCACCAATACGATCAGCGGGTAGATCCAGTTATGAGAACGTTTGGGCTGATCGCCTGCACCCGACACCGGCTTTAGTTTTTCCGCCGTTACCCGGGCTTTATCCTCCACCACCACTTCTTTGGGCGGGGCTGCCGGAACCACCAGCGCGTCGCCTCTCGGCTGAGCAGATCCATCTGATGCCGTTTCATCCCAAGCGAGCAGATCTGGCGGATCCGATTCCATCGACACGTCATTACCCGTATCCGCAGCAGTCGCCTGTGAATCGGAGTCTCCCTGTCCTTCAGCCATCACCTGATCCGGCTCCGAAAGGCCGGAAAACTGTTTCGTCACCGGCTGCCCGGCAAAAACCCGGGCCACCGCCTTTTTGTAAACAGCCATTCCCCGTTCGGAGCCCATCATTAAAATTTCCGTTCGATCGCCTGCGGCTGCAATGTGCATCTCGATAGGTTCTCCTTCGGCGGCGGCTGTGATTACCCCCCGGCTGCGATCCGCCATGATCTCGTCAAAGCCCGCTGATTCCAGAGCAGCCAGACTATTGGTCATCCAGAGTTCTGCAGATCCTCTGGCCTTTAAACGTTTTTTCATGCGGTTCCCCTCTATTAATTTTATCTTTTTAATCATATCATCGATAATGTTTTCAAACAATAGTTTTAGCAACTTTTCTTATCTTCGGCTCCTTTTTTAACCAAAAAACGCAAAAGGTGCCGGCAGGTGAACCCCGGCATCTTTTGCGCTTATTAGGATCCCGATCGCTCGGGATGGATCGTGTGCTTCAGCACATTACCATTATACCTATAGGGGTATTGGATGTCAATAAAATCTGTATTCTTTCTCTGATAAACAGATGTAATTTTTGCATTCCAAATTCATCTTTATTTTTACAAAAATAAACATATTTATTATTTATCGAGATATTTTATCTTTATTTCGATTATTTCTATTAGGTTTAAGAATATTTGTAAAAATCAGCTTGACATCCACTTGCAATCCTCCTATAATGAAATTGTCTTAAAATGTTTTCATCTATTATCTTTCCAAGCAAACAACGATTTTCAGATACGGAGAAATTCATGAAAAAAATAGTCGATGACGAACGTCTCATGATTAAAATCTGTGACATGTACTACAATCAGGATATGAATCAAAAGACCATTTCGTCCAAATTGGGCCTATCCCGCCCGACCATTTCCCGTATCATTAGCAATGCCAAGGACAGCGGCATTGTGACCATTTCCATTAAAAATCTCGAATCGACCAATTATGTCGAACTTGAACACGCCATCGAAACCATCTACAACCTCAAAGAAGTGATCGTCGTCGATCACAAAAGCAATCCCGAGACCCAAAAGAAAGAGCTGGGCCGCGTGGCCGCCGATTATCTCACCCGCATCATCAAAGACCACAACGTCGTCGGCGTTTCGATGGGCTCTACCCTTTTTGAAGTCGCCGAACATATTCACGATGCCACAGCCAAAAACGTTTTTTTCGTGCCGCTGATCGGCGGCATGGGACATCTGCGCAGCGAACTCCACTCCAACTCCCTGGTCGAGGCGCTGGCCCGCAAGTTCGACGGCAAATTCATTCCCATGCACGCGCCGGCGCGCGTTGCCAACCGCACCATCCGCAGTGAATTCCAAAATGAAGCCAGCATTTCCCGGGTCATTCGGGAGTGCGACGATCTGGACGTGGCCATCGTCGGCATCGGCACCCCCAATAAAAGCTCCGCCATCATGGCGACGGGCTATTACACCGACGCCGAGATGAAACACATGCAGTCTGTCGGCGTCATCGGCGACATCTGTATGCAGTTTTACGACGCGGGCGGCAGCACGACCCCTTTCAAAAAGCAGAACACCGTCATCGGCATCGAAATCAAGAAACTGCGCAAAGTGCCCCACGCCATCGGCATCGCCACCGGCCTCGAAAAAGTCCCTGCCATCAAGGGAGCCATCAACGGGCGTTACATCAACACCCTCATCACCGATATTGACTGCGCCAAAGAGCTGGCGCAGAACAATTAATATATTTTTTCCATTCGTCTTTTCAATTTTTAGTATTTTTAGCTCAAAGGAGAAACCCATGAACGAAATCCTGAATCTGCCCATTAACGACATGGCGCGCACGGAATTTGACTGCTCGTGCGGCAAGCACCACAATTTTTCCATCCACGACGTGGCCATCGGCAGCAGCGCCATCGAAAAATTGCCGGAAATCGCGGCACCCTTCAAGGAAGGACAAATCCTGATGGTGTATGACAATAACACCTACGCAGCCGCCGGTAAAAAGGCTCATCAACTGATGGCCGATGCGGGATTTAACGTCAAGGAGCTCCTCTTTGACCGCGGCGACGACGTGCTCGTTCCGGATGAATCTGTCGTCGGGCGCATCCTGCAGGAGCTCTCCGGCCCCACCCCGGAAGACACCAGACTGATTGTCGGCGTCGGCTCTGGCTCGATCAACGACTCCTGCAAATACGTTTCTTTCCACTGCCACCTGCCCTACATCATCGTCGGCACCGCGCCCTCAATGGACGGCTATGTGTCTGACGGCGCGCCGCTGATGGCCGCCGGCCGCAAAATTTCCTATCCGGCCCATCTGGCCTACGGCGTCATCGGCGACACCGATATCATGAAGGATGCCCCCCAGGAACTGATCGCCGCCGGCTTCGGTGACGTGGTGGGCAAGATCACCGCCATCGCCGACTGGGATCTGGCCGTGAAGGTCAAAGGGGATTACCGCTGCGACACCTGTGTCGAGCTGGTGAACCGCGCGCTGGAAAAATGCTTCGCCAAAGCGGATCTGCTGCCCAAGCGCGATGAAGAGGCCATCAAATATCTGATTGAAGCGCTGACCTTAACCGGGGTGGCCATGGCGCTCATTAAAATCTCCCGCCCGGCCTCCGGCGCCGAACACATGCTCTCCCATTTCTGGGAAATGGACTACATCGCCCGCGGTCTCAACCCGATCCACCACGGCCTGCAAGTCGGCGTCGCCACACCGGTCATCGCCCGCTTCTTTGAAGAACTCGCGGATATCCTGCCGGAAGGCACCGGCGCCCTCTGCCCATCCCACGAAGAAATTGAAAAGCTGCTGGCCAGCGGCGGCGCGCCGGTCACCCCGAAAGACATCGGCCTGTCCCGGGAACTCTTCCGCGCCAGCCTCATCGGCGGCTACAAGGTGCGCCCGCGCTATTCCGTGATGGAATTCGCCGCAGAGCACGGCCGCCTCGAAACCATCGCCGACAAAATCACCGCCGAATACTACGACTAAGACTAAAATTCACGATCCAATCGCCTAAATTTTCTGCCCGCTGTGGCCAATCCGCCGCAGTGGGTGTACGATTACATTGAGCTGTAAACGTCATTCTTAATAACCAAAGGAGAAACCATGCTACCCAAGAATCAGGCCCTTGACGGCGTCAAATTGTTCGTTTTGGATATGGACGGCACCGTTTATCTCGGCAACAATCTCATCGACGGCTCTCTGGACTTTATCCGCCAGGTCGATGCCGATCCGGACCGCGATTTTATCTTCTTCACCAACAATGCTTCCCGGGTTCCGGAGGTCTATGTGGACAAGCTGGCCAAAATGGGCCTGACGGTCACCAAAGATAAAATCGTCACCGCCGGGGATGTCTGCGCCGAATTCCTTGAGGAAAACTATCCCGGCGCGAAGATTTACCTCAACGGAACGCCGCTGCTCGAAAACAACTGGCGCGAGCGCGGTCTCAACCTCGTCGACGACGATCCGGACGTAGCCGTGCAAAGCTTCGACACGACCCTGACCTACGACAAGCTGGACAAGATCTGCCGTTATGTGCGAAACGGGGTGCCCTTTATCGCCACCCACATGGACACCAACTGTCCGACGGAAGACGGTTATATGCCCGACTGCGGCGCCATGTGCACCCTGATCACCGATTCCACCGGCGTACGTCCCCGTTTCCTCGGCAAACCGTGGAAGGAAACCGTCGACATGATCACCGCCATTACCGGCTACCCGAAGGAAACCATCGCCTTCGTGGGCGACCGGCTTTATACCGATGTGGCCACCGGCGTGAACAACGGCGCCCGGGGCTTCCTCGTGCTCACCGGTGAAGCCGACATGCAAACCGTCGCCGAATCCGACGTCGAGCCCACCTGCATTTACAATTCCCTGAAGGAAATGCGCGAATATCTTTAGGCCCGCGCCCCTTCCAAATTTTAGTATTCAAGGAGAGAGTTATGGCAAAATACATTATTGGTGTCGACTTTGGCACCCTGTCCGCCCGGGCGATTCTGGTCGATGTGGCCACCGGCGAAGAGTGCAAAAACAGCGCGGTGCACGAATACCGCCACGCCGTCATGGAAACGACCCTACCCGACGGCACCCCCCTGCCCGTGGACTATGCCCTGCAGGATCCCCGGGACTACCGCGAATCCCTGGGCGCCGTCACCCGGGATGTCATGGTGCGCAACAACGTCCGGCCGGCGGACGTCATCGGCCTGGGCATCGACTTCACCGCCTGCACCGTGCTGCCCATCGACGCCGAAGGCGAACCCCTGTGCTACCGGGACAGATACAAAAGCGATCCCATGGCCTATGTGCAGCTGTGGAAGCACCACGGCGCCCAGGAATATGCCAACCGCCTGACGGAAGTGGCCGCCATCCGCGGCGAAACCTTCCTCGCGCGCTACGGCGGCAAGGCCTCCTCGGAAACCCTCTTTCCCCGGCTGTGGAAAATTTGCATGGAAGATCCCGAGCTTTATGCCGATATGGACGAATACGTCGAAGCCGGCGACTGGATCGTCGGCCAGATCACCGGGCGCTATCTGCGCAACTCCTGCGCGGCGGGCTACAAGGCGCTTTACAGCGCCAGCGAAGGTTATCCAAGCAAGGAATTCTTCGCCGCCCTCGACCCGGAATTTGAAAATGTGGTCGCCGAAAAGCTCAAAACGCCCGTGGCACCCATCGGCAGCAAGGCCGGCGAAATCAACGCAGCCGGCGCCAAGCTCACCGGGCTGAATGTCGGCACGGCTGTGGCCGTTCCCATCATCGACGCTCACTCCGGCGTGCCCGGCACCCTGAAAGAAGCCGCCGAAAATCAAATGGTGATGATCATGGGAACATCGGGCTGCCACATGCTGATCAGCAAGGAGGAACACGTGGTGCCCGGCTGCTTCGGCGTGGTGAAAGACGGGATGCTCCCCGGCTTTTACGGCTACGAATGCGGCCAAAGCGGCTTCGGCGATCACATGGATTGGTTCGTGAAAAACGGCGTGCCCGAGGCCTACGCCCAGGCGGCCCGCGATGCCGGCATGGACATTCAACAATACCTGACCGCCAAAGCTGAAAAGCTGACTCCCGGGGAAAGCGGCCTGCTCGCCCTCGACTGGTGGAACGGCAACCGATCGATCCTCGTGGACAACGACCTCACCGGCCTGATGCTCGGCCTGCGGCTGACCACCAAACCGGAAGAAATTTACCGCGCGCTGATCGAAGCCATCGCCTTTGGCTCCCGGGTCATTATCGATAACTTTGAAAAATCCGGCGTCGCCGTCGAAAAAGTCTTTGCCACCGGCGGCATCAGCCAGAAAAACCCGATGCTCATGCAGATTTTTGCCGACATCACAGACCGGCCCTACCGCATCGCCGGCAGCGAGTACGGCGGGGCTTTGGGCGCGGCGGTGCTCGGCTCCCTGGCGGCCGGCTCCGAACGCGGCGGCTACGACAATATTTTTGACGCCACCCGGGTCATGGCCAACCTCGCCGATGTGGAATACACGCCGATTCCGGAAAATGTCGCGGTCTACGACAAGCTCTACCGGGAATTCATCCGGCTCCACGACACCTTTGGCCGGGGCGACAACGACGTGATGAAACGCCTGAAAAAAATCCAGCTCGACGCAATCGCCGGGAAATAACGTCTTAAAAAATAAAAACCCAGTCCTTTAAATGACGCTGGGCTTTCCATTAATCTTTCAACTCTCCTCCTGCAGGAGAGTTTTTTTTATTTCCTCAAACCATCCCCAAAAAACTTTTTAAACCATTTGACTCTCCGGCCGCTGGAGCCGTTACTTTAAATTTAACGGACTGAAAAGCACGCGCATCCGCCGTTGCGGGCATCAGCAAAACCAAAGGAGAGTGGAAAACAATGAGTGTAATTCTAACAGAAGACGAAAAAATGATTGTGGAATTGGCCGCGGACTTCGCCAAACAGGCCATCGCTCCCACCGCCGACGAGATGGAAGCGGCCGGCAAGATCCCGAAGGCCGTCATCGCGCAGATGGCGGAGCTCGGCTTTATGGGCATCAATATCCCCGAGGCCTACGGCGGCATCGGCATGGGCGAAGAAGTGAAGGCGCTGGTGATCGAAGAGATCGCCAAGGCGGACGCCAGCGTGGCCGAGCTGCTTTCGGTGCACACCTTAAGTTCCGACATCATCAACCGGCACGGCACCGAAGAACAAAAAGAAAAATATCTGGCCCGGGCCTGCAGCGGCCAGGTGGGCGCTTTCGCGCTGACGGAGCCCGGGGCCGGATCTGACGCGGCCGCCGCCAAAACCAAGGCCGTCCCCGACGGCGACGATTACGTGATCAACGGCACGAAATGCTTTATCAGCAACATGGGCAAAGACGAAGGGGATTATGTGATCCTCATCGCGCTGACCGATCCGGAAAAGAAAACCCGCGGCATGTCCGCCATTATCGTGGACCGGGGCACGCCGGGCTTTAGCGTCGGCAAGGCCGAGGACAAAATGGGCCTGCGCGCCGCGCCGGTTTCTGAGCTCATCTTTGAAGACTGCCGTGTGCCCAAAACGCAGCTGCTCGGCGAAGCGGGCAAGGGCTTCGGTCTTGCCATGGCCGGCCTTGACGGCGGGCGCATCGGAATGGCCGCCCAAGCCGTCGGCCTGGCGGAAGGCGCCCTGACTGCCGCCGTTCAATACGCCGGCGAACGGGTGCAGTTCGGCAAGCCCATCAGCGCGAATCAGGGCATCCAGTGGTATCTGGCGGACATGGCCACCCGGACCGAAGCGGCCAAACTGCTCACGCTCAACGCGGCCAAGCTGCGGGAGGCCGGCCTGCCGGTGAGCAAGGAAGCCGCCATGGCCAAATATTACGCATCGGAAGCGGCGGTTTATGTGGCCGATAAAGCGCTTCAGATCCACGGCGGCTATGGTTACATGAAGGATTATGCCATCGAGCGGGTTTATCGCGACGCGCGCATCATTCCCCTTTATGAGGGCACTTCCGAAGTGCAGAAGATGGTTATCTCCCGCGCGGTGATCGCCGGCCGATAAGCCCGCTGCCGCCGGCCGATACGCACATGGCCGCCGCGTCCCGCCGGCGGACGGTTACCGCCAGGGCGGGCTTCAGGCGCGCTTTTCGATTTTGGGATATCATGAACCCAAACCAACGTGGCGCGCCCATTTTGAAGCGCCCATTGAAACAGGAGGCGCTTATGAAAAAAATCTTTCTTTGGATCGCAGGCATTCTGGCCGCCTGCGCATTGATCGTTACGGCCACCATCCTGATTGATATCCGGCAATACGGCGCCGGGAAAGTCCATCTCAGGCAGGTAATGGCGGTTAACCTGCGCCACAACACGCTTCTCCTTGAAAAACACGGCCAGAAAGAACTATTCCTGACCGATCACGACTGGACCGGCGACGAGGTTCTGAAGCGCGGATGCAAAGAAGTGGATCGCATGGGATCAATGGGATTTTATGTTACCCCGGATGGAACAAAATTCACGGTGCTCGACACGGATGAATGGTGTCCCTGGTTTCGCTTGCATCGCATTGAAGGCATTTCGCTGAAGCAGCTTGGACTCGGATCATAGCCTGCATGATAAAATAGCAAAAAACGTCTTCAAGAAATTGAAACCGTCTGCCATCATATCCGTCCATTCAACCCATCAAAGGTCAAGACGCACAAAGGCCATAACGTCAAAAACTGTGTTCTCCACCACCAAACCGGAAATGGCCTTGCAAAAGTCTCTCATCAAAAAGAGATCTCTTATAAAACAATTTTCGCTTGTTAATTTCAGGCGCTAAAAAAGGCATTGCCGAATGGCAATGCCTTTTAAAATGGGGGTTTTATCAATCTTCTTTTTCAGTTGCTTTGGCATTGGTGTGATCCACCGTCTTGTGGACAATTTCGCGCATCTGCGGCCAGGTCTCCATGTAGCGTTCCATATAGAACTGATATTCTTTGTGATTTTCCATATTCGGGCGATAGGTCTTGTCGATGCGGACCATGGTCTTCGCCGCTTCTTCAAAGGAATCGAAGAGACCTGCACCCACGCCGGCAATAATGGCGTCGCCCAGGCAGCCGGCACTCTGGTTTTCCACGGTAGTGTGCATCGGCACGCCGATGATATCCGCGTGCATCTGCATCCAAAAGTCCGAGGTCGCGATGCCCCCGCAGGCATAAATTTCGTTCACATCGTAGCCGGCTTCATTCATGCTGACGATGCAATGGTTGGCCCCGTAAGCCACCCCTTCGTACACGGCACGGGCCATGTCCGACGTGGAGGTCCCGATAGAAAGCCCCCAGAACATGCCGCGGGCTTTGGAGTCCGAATACGGAGCGCGGTTTCCCTGAAAATAGTCCATCATCACGACGCCGCCGGAACCGATGGGCGATTCCTTGGCTTTTTCGGTGATATAGTCATAAATATTCATGTCACGGCTCACAGCCTCTTCCAGCCAGGAGCCCGGCACCAGGTTGTTTTTAAACCAGGTGAGAATCGCGCCGGCCGCCGTCTGGCCGCCTTCGAGCAGACTCGTGCCGTCATACATACAGTCGGGATACGTCCCGTTAACGCCGTCCACGTGGAAATCCTCCTTTGAAAGGCCGAGCAGACAGGTGGATGTCCCGCCGATGAGGGTCATGCCGTTGGGCAGCACCCCGCCGACACCGAACATGCAGGCGTTGCAGTCCGCCGTCCCTTCGACGACGACGGTATCGGTGGACAGGCCAAAGGCCTTGGCCGCTTTTTCCGAAACGTGACCGACAATGTCCCCGACTTTGAGAATTTCCTCCGGCACTTTCTCAAGCACGTCATCCAAACCGACCGCGTTGAGCAGATCCACCGGGAAGCCGCCGTTCTTATCGTCATAATTCCAACGGAAGGCCGCCACCGACATCGACAGCGTTTTCTTATCGGTCAAAATCCAGTTCAGCCAGTCTTCAAATTCGAACATGGTTTTGGTCTTTTGCCAATTTTCCGGCTCGTTCTTTTTGACCCACATGTTCTTCGGAATCATGGTGTCGGCGCGAAAGCTCGGTTTATAGAACTTGGTCGCATCGTACTGGTCGCGGATTTCGTCGATTTCCGCCGCTTCACCGGCCGCACGAACGTCCATCCACAAAATCGGTTTGCGTACGGAATGGTCGTTTTCATCCAGATAGACCAACGTATTGGTGGTGGCATCACAGGTGATGGCAACAATCTCTTCCGGTGCAACGCCGGCCTTGCGGATACAGGCAGGAATCGCTTCTCCCAAAGCCATCAGCCATTCCTGATCGTCCTGTTCGGCCCAGCCGTTGTTCGGATAAGTGGTGCCGTATTCCTGGATATCGTAGGCGCGGTTGCGGCCCTGCAGATCAAACAGCGCAACGCGAACACTCCCGGTCCCGGCATCAATCCCCATTAAATACTTAGACATAATCTCTCCCTTTCTCCTTTTGGATTTAATTGGTAACAATGATGGATTCGCGGCCCCCGTGCCGCTGTGCTTTATTGCGCTTCGCTTTCGAAATCGACGATGCGCTGCACCTTGTTTTTGGAACGGCTTTCCGGATCAAAGGTACAGGACAGATATTCTTTAACCATGCATTTAGCCAGCTCAATGCCGACCACCTGGGCGCCCATCGTGATGATATTGGCGTGATTGGAGAGCTCGGCCCGCTGTGCCTGATAGACATCGTGGATGCAGGCCGCATAAGCGCCTTTGACCTTATTGGCCGCAATAGACACGCCGATCCCCGTACCGCAGACCACGATACCGCGATCAAATTCGCCGGCAGCCACGGCCTTGGCGCATTTAATCGCCACGTTGGCATAAATCGGATCGTCCGAACCGAAATCGGTCACTTCGTGGCCCAATTCCTTCACATAAGCCATCAGCTGTTCTTTAAAATCCGATGCATTCGGATCGCATCCAAAAACAATTTTCATTCGTAGCCTCCTGTTTTTGTTATCGCGGTTGATAATCCTTTACATCTTCTATTCTACCTTCGTGCTGAAATTGTGTCAATTTAATCCGATTTCTTTTCCATAATTTCAAAATCGCCGGATGAATATCCGATTTTACATTTTTTACAAAAATAATTTCCAAATCCCGCCCGGTCTCAATTTGGAGCATAATAAAAAGACCATTGGCACCTCAATGGTCTTTTTAATTGATTTTACTGCCAATCCGCTTATGCTGCGCGATGGCTCCGCGCACCTTGTTTTCGCGTTCAGTTTTTTCAATTTCTGACCGCTTCCGCCGCCGTATGACTTTTGATGATGCCGGAGCGATGTCTCAGCGGCCAAAGCAAGCGACTCCAAAGAACCGTTTGCTAAAATCACCGCGTTTTTCGTCGCTCACCCCAGCTTCCACCCCACGGCCTGCTCCCTTGCCGCCACAAAGCGACGGTAGATGCCGTCCTCTTGCATCAGGGTCTCGTGACGGCCGCGCTGCACAATACGCCCTTGATCCACCACCAGAATCTGATCTGCATGGCGCACGGTCTTCAGACGATGGGCAATCATCAGAATGGTCTTTTCCCGGGTGAGCGCCGCGACGGCGGCCATCAATTCCTTCTCGTTTTCCGGATCGACATTAGCCGTGGCCTCATCGAGAATAATGACGGGCGCGTCCTTCATGATGGCCCGGGCGATGGCAATGCGCTGGCGCTCTCCGCCGGAAAGGCTGGCGCCGCCCTCACCGACGACGGTCTCATAGCCGTTGGGCAATGCCATAATAAAATCGTGACAGCAGGCCGCCTTCGCCGCGGCAATCACCTGATCCATCGGCGCGTCAGGCTGACCGAAGCGGATGTTGCCCGCGATGGTGTCCCGGAACAAATAAACGCTTTGAAACACGAAGCTGAAATTTTCCATCAGACTGTCCATGCTGTAATCGCGCACATCCACGCGGTCGAGCGTAACGCTGCCGCTGTCGACGTCCCAAAAGCGGGCGATGAGATGACACAGCGTTGTCTTGCCGCCGCCGGAGGGACCGACGATGGCCGTCGTGGTCTTTTCGGGAATCGTCACGCTGATCCCGTCGATGATGGTCTGCTTATCATAGGCGAAGCGGATATCGTTCGCCGCGATGTCGTGGGTCGCCGGCGTGCGGTCCGCCCCGTCGATATCCATGGGTTCAAGATCCAAAATAGCCTGAGCCTTGTCCACACAGACATCCACATTGCGCAGCAGCGACGAATAATTGCCGGCACTTTCCAGACTCGCGTAAATCATAAAAGCGCAGATGAGCATCACGATGCAGACAAGCAGATCCATGGTGCCGCCCAGGTAAAAACGAATGGCCAGCACGCTCATGGCGACGCCGGTAAGCTTGGCAACGGCACTCTGCAGCGTTATATAGGGAATAAAGCGGAACTCGCAGGCCGTATTGACCGCGGCATTGTCGTCGATGGCGGCGTTGAGCCTGCGGCTCGCACGGCCGGTCAGCTGATAGCTTTTAACCTCCGCCATCCCCTGAATGTATTCGAGAACCTTGGTCACCAACTCTGTATCCGACGCGTTCTTCTTAGGCGCCATAACCTTGCCCTGGCGCTGCAGCAGCGCGTTGGCCCCAAAGAACACGGCGATGCCCGCCAACGTCACCAGGCCGATGCGCCAGTCGTAAAACAGAAGCATCAGCGCGATGAGCAGCGTGGTCAGAACGCCCTGGGTCGTCATCATCACCACGCGGGTCGCGATATTGGCCAGGGCCTCCATGGTGTTGGTCGTCACCGAGGTGATGGTGCCCAAACTGTTGTCATTAAAATAACCCATGGGCAGATAACGCAGATGCTCGGCGATTTCGATGCGCTTGTTGGCGCAGGTTTCATAGCCCGCCTCCGTCTGGAGCATGGTGGCCTTATTCTTAACCGCGGCCTGCCCGGAGATGCTCACCACCATGATGCCGAAGCCCGCAGCCACCGTCATAAGGCTCACCCGCCCTTCAAGCACCGCGCTGAGCATCACCGCCACCGCCGGAATCTTGAGCGCTTCAAAGAACGCCTGGATCACCCCGCAGGCAATGGACCTATGAAACTTGCGGCGATTCTTCTCGCCGCAGAATGCGAAAAACTTGCGAAAAATTTTAAGCATGGGCTCCGTCTCCTTCCTGATTGTCTCCGTCATCCAGCCGGTCGCGCACCGAAATGTGTGCCTCCCACATCTGACGATACAATCCGTTTTCGGCCAAAAGCTCGGCGTGGGTGCCGCTGCTGTCGAGCCGGCCGTCTTCGATGACGAAAATCTGATCGCTGTCGGCAATGGTGCTGAGCCTGTGGGCAATCACGATGAGGGTCTTGCCTTTCACGAGCCTTCCCACCGCCGCCTGAATCACCGCTTCGTTTTCCGGATCGGTGTAGGCCGTGGCCTCGTCGAGGATCACGATGGGCGCGTCCTTGAGCATGGCCCGGGCAATGGCGATGCGCTGGCGTTCTCCGCCGGAAAGCGCGCCGCCCGCGTCGCCGACCACGGTGTCGTAGCCGTGCTCAAGCCCCGTGATAAAGTCGTGACAGCCGCTGGCCTTGGCCACGGCGATCACCTCGTCATCCGTCGCGCCGACGCGTCCCATGCGGATATTCTCGCGGATGGTGTCGTTAAAAAGGAAATTGTCCTGCGACACATAGGCCACAAGCCGATGATAATCCGCCGGGGGAATGGCGCGGATATCCACCCCGCCGATGGCGATGCGCCCGCCGTCCACATCCCAAAGGGACGCGATGAGCTTGGCCAGCGTGGACTTGCCGGAGCCGGACGGCCCGACGATCGCGTTGACCGTGCCCGCAGCCATGGTCATGCTGATGCCGTGAAGCACTTCCGCGTCGTGATAGCCGAAGGTCACATCGGTGAGCACCACGTCCCGCCCGTCGAGCGGCGTGGTCAGCACCGCCGGCCGATGCTGCTCGTCCTGCTCGAGAATGGCGCTGACCTCGCCGACGATGGTGCCCATCTGGGCCAAATCGTCGCTGTAAGACAGCACGGTGATGAGCGGCGTCAGCGTGCCAAAGGACAGAATGATGATCAAAATAAAATCCGCCGGAGGAAGACTCCCCGCGTGAACGAGCAGTCCGCCCACGGGCAGAATCGCCACCAAAGACGCCGGCATAATGGCCATCGCTGCGGTGAAATAGCCGTTGCAGCGGCGCATCCAGTCCACAAAGCAGCTGGCCCCTTCCCGGGCAGCCACCACAAAACGATCGTAAGATTGCTCGGCCTTGCCGAAGGCCTTGATCACCTCGATGCCGCCGATGTATTCCACCGCCGTGTCGTTAAGCGCCTTGGTTTTATCCACCGTGTTTTTAAAATCGGCCTCATAGCCGCGCATCATCCCGGCGTAACAAATCAGTCCGACCGGGATCGTCAGCAGCGACGTCAGCCCCATGCGCCAGTCGATCACAAAGATCGCGACGGCCAGCACCAGCGGCGACACCAGATTCGCCGTGAACTCTGGCACGATGTGCGCCAGCACGGTTTCGATACTGTCGATGCGCTCGACCACCGTATTTTTCAGGCTGCCCGACGACAGATCCTGCACCGTGCCCAGGGGCAGGCGCGCCAGCTTGTCGCACACCCGCTTGCGCACTTCTCCCAGCACGGCAAAGGTCGTCTTATGAGACAGCGTGGTGGACAGCGCGTGACAAAGCACCCGCCCGATCCAAAACAGCGCCATGATGCCGCAAATCCGGCCGTACGCCGCGAAATCGCGGTTGCCGTCCATCAAAAGCCGCACGATGCGCGCGATGCACACGTAGGGCGCCAGCCCCAAAAGCACGCCCAAAACCGCCACAAGCACACTGGCAAGATAATGCCCGCGGTGCCCCGCGGCAAATTCTCCAAGCCATTGCCAGGTGCTTTTTCTCCGTTCGGCCGTTGCCTGTCGTTCATTCTTCAAGTGAATGTTCCCCTTTCTCCGCGAGCCCTTCTGCCGTCACGCTCTGCTTCATCAGGCGCAGCCGCTCCTGCTTGCGATAGGTCAGCGGGCTCACGCCATAAACTTTTTTAAACATGCTGCCGAATTTTGTCTGACTGGCATAGCCCACGGACGCCGCGATATCCGCCACCCTTTCCCGGGTGCCCGACAGCAGTTTGGCCGCCCGCTTCATCCGCTGCATTCGTTGATAGACCGCATAGCCGCAGCCGTAAACATTGCAGAAATAATTTTTCAGACTTGACGCACTGATGCCAAATCGCGCTGCCAGCTCTGCCGCCGGGTGGCGCACCTGCAGATCCGACACGATGATTTGCTGCACGGCCTTAGCAATTTCCACCTGGGTTTTGGGATAGTAAATCTTCCCCGCCTCCACCAATGCCGTCTCACGCTCGGCCAAGAGCAGCAGCCACTCCATGATCTTCACCGCGATGAGCTGCCGGCTTTTTCCCTGCGTCAGATAGTCCCGCAGCACCTTTGCCGTCCGGGCGAGCGGCACATCGGCCAGGTAAATGCGCGGCGCGTCAACCGACTCACAGCGTTCAAATAATTGCCGGGGCGCCGCGAAGGATTCCCCCAGCACCAAAAAGGCTCTTTGCCAATCGCCGTCCAGCCGGATTGCCAACTCGATCCCTTCGTAATCCGCCTCGGGATAATAGAAGCTTCCCGTCGATTTGCCGTTATCCACCACCAGTTCTCCGCCCGATAAATAGGTCGTCTCGCCGCTGCGCAGCGCCACTTCACAGCGGCCGCAAAAACAGTGGTTCACGGTGAGCGAAGGCGCGTCTGCCGCCTTGAATGTGAATCTGGGAATGCGCGTGCTGTGGATGTCAATATCAAAAATCCAGAAGCCCGGCGCCAAGGTCAATGCCCGAAGCAGGCCGGCCTCGCCGCCATCCCCCGGCAGCGGGATGAGCGCGGCTCCGGTCCGCCTGTCTTCGCGCACCCCGGGAAGTCGCAAAAGGGTGCGCGGATTTAAATCAATAGCCGCAGCCATCCACCGCCACCTTTCTGTCGCAGCAAACCTGCATCCACTCGGCATCATGGGTCGCCACGATAATGGTCTTCCCCATCGCCTTAAGCCGCGTCATCAAAGCCGCCATCTGGCGCATATGCCGATCATCCAAACCGCTGGTGGGCTCATCAAAGAGCAGGATTTCCCGCCCGGAAGCGATGGCGCAGGCCACTGCAAGACGCTGCTTTTGCCCGCCGGACAACGACATGGGATGCTTGTCGCGATACGGCAGGAGATCCACCGATTCCAGAATAGCCGCCGCGCGCTCATTCGGTGCAGACGCACGCGCCGGCAGTCCGAGGCACACTTCCTCCAGCACGCTTTCCGCAAAAAGCTGATGATCCGCGTCCTGCATGACCAGGAAAATCATCTGCTGCCGCTGACGCCGGCCGAAGGATCGGCCGCAGTAATGCATGACGCCCTTGCATCGCCGTTCCAAGCCGCACAAACAGTGCAGAAAGGTGGTCTTGCCCGCGCCATTGGCCCCAACCAGCGCCGTGATCTGTCCGACCGCAATGTGCAGCTCATTCACCGCCAGCACCGGCTTGCGGGCACTGTGGCGCCGTTCAAAAAATCCGCTTCGATAATCAAAATGAAAATTTTGAAGCGTCAGGCAGTTCTCTTCCGGCAGGACCGCCGGCAGCGCAACAGCCCGGGGCGAAATCAGCCGCATGGTCCGCAGACCGGCCGTCCCATCGCCGCCGGCCGCCAGGCGGTCGCAGGCCGCCCGGTCGAGTACCTGCACAATGCGCCCCGCCTCGAGCACCACCGCCCGGTCAATCAAATCCCAAAGATAAGCCAGGCGATGCTCCGCCGCCACAATGGTTTTGCCGGCGTCCCGCCAAATTTGAATCAAAGCGCGCAGCTGCATCGTCACCTCGAAATCCAAATTCGCCGAAGGCTCATCCAGCAGGATGACCGCCGGCCGGGCCACGTCCACCGAAGCACAGGCAATCTTTTGTTTTTCGCCCCCAGACAGATGAAAAATGTTGCGGTCGATCAGTTTCTCGATATGAAAGCGGGCGGTCGTCTCTTCGATGCGCTTTAAAATCTCGGCTTCAGCCATGCCCCGATTCTCGCAGGCAAACGCCAGCTCGCTGGTGGTGTCCACATTAAAAAACTGCGCCCGGGGATTTTGAAAAACCGTCCCCGACGCCGCCGCGATCTCATCCAGGCTCCTGCCGGCGAGGGATTCGCCGTTTACACGGATTGTTCCGGTCAGTCGCCCCGGATAATAATGGGGGATCAGCCCGTTGATCAACCGCAAAAGCGTCGTCTTGCCGCAGCCCGACGGGCCGGTCAGCAGCACGAATTCCCCCGGCTGAATCCTCAAGCTCACATGATCAAGCCGTCCGTCGCCGTCTCTTTCCGGGATCGGCGCCTCGAGCAGCGCCGCGCTTTCCGAAGCATATTCAAAACAAACATCCTCCAGCGTTACCATAAAGCCACCCCCAGCGCACTGAGCAGCCAACAGCCGAAGGCCGCCGCACAGATGGCCAGCAGGATCCCATCCTGCAGATGAAAGCCGATGCGGCAGATATTCGTCCGCGGGCCGCCGGCACCCAAGCCGCGGATTAGCGCCGAGGCCGAAAGCTCATCGCCAATACGCAGGCAGCACATCAGCACTGGGATGATACGATATTCCAGCATCTTCACCGGGCCGGTGTTCCCCATGCGAAGGCCCCGCATGCGCATGGCGTTATTCACTGCAGTCACCTCTTCGCCGACGGTCGGAAAGAAGCGAAACATCACCGAGAGCGGGATGGTGATGAGATCGGGAATGTGCAGCCTCGAGAGCGCAGCAATAAACGCGCTGACCGTGGTTGTCGTCACGGCATAAACCGCCATCAGCACGCAGGGAATAAGCCCCATCACAATGCCGTATAAAATGAAGCACAGCAGATAAACACCCCCGGAAAGGTACAGCCCCGCCAAACGCCACAGCCCCCAAACGCCAAAAAACACCACGACGCCGAAAAGCGCCTGGCGGATGCGGCGGGCCTGCAGCAAAAGCACCAGCGGAATGAGCGGCAGGATCACCAAAAACGGGCCGGCCGATGCACCGCCGGCCCCGCCCATCAGAAAGGTGGGCAGGGTAACCAGCAGCGCAAGCTTGGTTCTTGGATCTAAAAAGCGATTCATCAAACAATGCCCGCTTTAACAAAATGTTTTTTCATCAGTTTGACCCCGATCCATCCGCCGAGCAAGCCGAAAACAAAACAGCAAATCAAAAGCACCGGCGCTGTCCACAGCTGAAAAATGCTTTTTGCCGCGGCGATATAATCCGCTCCATAAGACGATTTCTCCCAGTACTGATCTGCCTTAAAGATCAACGGGATAAAGCTGCCAAATACCCAGCAGCTGAAAAAGCCGTAGCCGATGATATCTTTTTTGATACTTTGGTATCCTCCGCTTCTCACCACCCATTCGGCGATAAGGCCGACCACGATATTAAGCGGCATCGCATACCACCCCATGCCTGTAAGCATCAGGATGATCCCGAGCAAAATCTCCATGATAAGAATCATCCCGAATTTTTGTACTTTCGTAACAAAAAGCATCCACGGAATGCCGATACAAACCGGCATCAGAACACAATACAGCGGCATGAGAAAGGGAATAAACCCGATAAACGAAATCACCATTTCAATCACAAAAATAATGGCTGTAAAAAGGCCGACATGGATAAGATCTTTCCCCCCGATGCGGGTCGCTTTCCTTGATTCCATAATTCCTCAATTCCTCCTGTTAGGCTGTTAGGCGTTATCATGCACATTTCACATTCGTTAACAGCTTTATGTTAGCATCTTCTAACTCAAATGTCTATGCCCTTTTGCCTTTTTTAGTCCTTTTGACAATCAATTCCTGCCGAAAAGCGGCGCCTTTTTCAGGGTGCACTTACGCCCTTTGACCGCCCAAATGCGGCAGGCTCAAAAAAGACCCCTTCCGGGGTCTGGCATTCAGATATTTAGGCGGAGCACAGTGATGCCGACACCGCTATTATTTTTTAATCAGGACCCTCTCCATTAAATCATTGTTTGCCTTCCGCGGGAACAACACGCACTTGACGCGATAACCACTTTTTCACTTCACTTTCAATTAAAGAAGCTATTCAAAAATAAAATAATCCATTTCCGATTATCACAGGATCTTTGATCCATGCCGCTGACGTTTCATTCTTTTTTAATTGACGCCGATTGCGCATTGTTATACAATTATATTAAAATATTCTAATCAATTAACAACATAGGGAAACGTTCCCTGCAATAACGGCGACAAAGTTTATTCGGGAGCTCCACACCGCCATCAAATCGGGTTCCCATTTTTGGAGAGCAAAATGAATTGGAACAAATTTTTCAGAATAATTGGCATCGCCATCCTGACGCTGCTTGCCGTCATGCTTGTCCTTGCCATTATCGGCTTTATTAGCTACCATCATGTCCCTATCGCGTAGCCGGCGATGGCATTCATCCGTACAAAAAAGAAAACCACGCGTTACACGCGTGGTTTTTCTTTTAATGCTTCTTAAATCCGTCCGGATGTTGAATCTGCCGCTTCACCGCATCGCTTTTTTCCCTGCCGCAAAGCAGCGCTACCAGGGTCAATCCCAGGTCGACACAAAAGCCAAGGCCGATCCCGGTAACTACGGCCCCGTCCACCGTGATGCCCTCGCCCGTACAGACCGCGCCCAGAAGTTGTTCTTCAAAACCGGGATAACAGGTAGCCCGCTTTCCCTTTAACAATCCAAGACGCCCCAGAACACTGGGACCGGCACAGACCGCGCCCAGATATTTGCTTTCGGCCCCTTTGCTTTCCGCCGGAAAATTAACAAGCAAACGGCACAAATCCTGATGGGCATAAAGATGCTTCACGCCATCGCCGCCTCCCGGCAGGAACAGCAATTCGGCATCCGCCGCTGCATCTGCGTCAAACAAGGCGTCCGCCTCGATGCGCACCCCGTGAGAACCGGTAACCGTTTTATCCGGCATCACCGAAAAGGTGGTCACCGCCACGCCGCCGCGCCGCAGCAAATCCACAATCGTCAAACATTCCGTTTCTTCCATGCCGTCTGCCATGAAGACGGACGCTTTTTTCATCACCATTATTCTTTCCTTTCCTGTGTTCTTGACACAAATCTTAATTTTTCCGAAACTTCCAATTTTTTGTTTGCTTTTTTATTGTTTTCAATTGAATTTTTCATTTTTACTGTTATAATGAATCTAAATTAAAGCATTTGCTGTGCCCCCACAGCATTGCTCATAGGAGGATATTAACATGAAAAAAGAAATTTCTGCTTTATTAAATGAACAAATTACCAAAGAATTTTATTCCGCGTATCTTTACCTCGCCATCTCTGCTTACTATCAGGAAGCCGGGCTGACCGGCTTCGCGTCCTGGTATGAAGTGCAGGCCAAAGAAGAAGAAGAACACGCGATGAAGATTTACGGCTACCTGCACGACAACGGCGAAACCGTCGAACTCGGCGCGCTGGATGCGCCGAAAGTTTCTTTCAGCGACTTTGTCGAACCGGTGAAGGCGGCCCTCGAACACGAAGAATACATCACCGATGCCATCAACAACATCGTCGCCGCGGCGATCAAAGCCAATGATTACCGCACGGTCAGCTTCCTGCAGTGGTTCGTCGACGAACAGGCCGAAGAAGAAACCAACGCCAACGACATGCTCCAGGCTGTTGAATTCGTTCAGGACGACAAGGCCGCTCTCTTCAGCCTCAACAAAAGCGTAGGCAAACGCAACGACTAATATTCTGCCATCCAGCAAGCTTTATGCCATCAAAAAAGCAGCTCGCATAGCGAGCTGCTTTTTGTTTGCCAGCTTTTTACTCCCCGAATGAAGGCAACCAATCACTTGACTTTAATTTCCCGAACGGAAAACCCCGCGTTTTTTTGAAATGCCTTGATGGCGCCGGCCGTCACATAAACCCTTTGATTTTGGTCCACCAAAATCGCATCAAACATTTGGTGGTGCGCCCGCCAATAGGCAATCGCCTTGTCCTTGCCCATCACGAAAAGCGCGGTAGAGAGTGCATCGGCGGTGGTGCCGTCCTTGCAGACAATGGTCACCGAGGCAAGGCCGCTTTCCGCCGGATAACCGGTATTCGGATCGATGATGTGATGATATTTCCTGCCGGTGCTGTCCGTGATATAGCGTTCGTAGCTGCCGGATGTGATCACCGCGCAGCTTTTGGTCAGATTGAGAGTCCCCACCATTTTTTCCCGATTTTTCGGATTAGCAATGCCCACCCGCCAGGGCGAACCGTCGGGCTTTTGGCCATAAACCTGCACATTGCCGCCCAATTCCACCATCGCCGCCGTCACGCCATCCTTTTTCATGATGTCGATCAGACGCTGAGAGGTGTAGCCCTTGGCAATGCCGCCGAAATCAATCTGCATATCCGCCGGCAAATCGAGGGTTTTCGTCTTTGCATCGTAGCGAATTTTTGACGCGTCGACTTTGGTCAGCGTCTGAGCGATGGCCGACGACGACGGGATGTGCTTTACTTTGGTGCTCGTCTTCGGATCAGACTCATCATAAACCTCCGTAAAACCCCAAAGCTTCATGATGGGGTAAATCGAAATGTCAAAGGCGCCGTCGGTGCTGCGATAAATATCGAGCGCCTTTTGCATCAGCGTCGCCACATCGCCGGACACCACGCCCCCGCCGGCCGCATTGAGCTTCGACACTTCGCTGTCGCTGTTCCCCACGGAAAGCCGCGCGTCGATCCGGTGGATCTCCTTTTCACCGTCGTTTAATGCGCGGTCGCTCTTTTTGCCGTAAACGCGCAGATTCATAATAGTGGTCATCGCAATAACCTGCCTGGTCTTTGGTTCCTCCGAAGCCGTGCCCAAGCTGCAGCCGCAAAGCGTCATCCCCAAAACCACGCACAGCATCATCGCCGGCCATCTTCTTTTTCGCCGCGTTTGCCGCGTTTGATTAAAAATCTCGTTCATAGTCCCTTCGCTTTCTCTCCACACATCATTCACCGCCGCATCGCCGGACATCATGCGGTCCGCACGCAAAGCAACGCTGAATGCCGCATCAGTTTGAATGGGCTCGACTCGTCTGCCGTCTGGCGTAAAACAAATATTGCTGCATGACTCCGGCGTAGGGGGCATAGCGCGCCGGATCGAAGCCCGCTTTGCCATAGCCGTCCTTCAATGCGCGCTTCACCCAGACATCCACCGGAAAGGCATTCATCCGGTGAAAACCGAAGAGCATCACGCAGGCAGCCACCTTGACGCCGACGCCCTTAATCTGCATCAGCGCCGTTTCCAGGGAACCGTCATCCAACGCGTCAAGCGCCGCTGCGTCATGAGCTATCATCCACCGCGCCGCCGCCCGCACATAGGGCATGCGGTAACCCAGCGAACAATTGCCCACCCCCGTGTCCTGAAAGCTGCAGCGGTCGCTGCCCGTTTTGCGGCAATCGAGGGCCATCACCTGTGCCGGGCTGGGAAAAGCATATAGGGGCTCGCCCGCCGCTGCCCCAATCGAATCCCCAGCGGCCGCACACAGCTTTTCAACGCAGCTGCGAATCGCGGGAATGCTTTTGCGCTGGGAAATGATAAAGGTCACCAGCGTTTCCCAAGGATCCTGGCGCAAAATGCGGATGCCCCGGCCCAACCTCGCCGCAGCTTGCAAATAGGCATCACCGGGATCAATGCGATCGCGGATTGCCGCGTAATGCGTCGTCATGTCGAAATACTGCCGCCAGATGCTTCGATACGCTTCCTCTGGGCAATCAAGCGTCAGCCGATGCCCCTCCTGCCGTGCCGTCACTGCCCGGCGAAAGGCGCAGATGCGATACCCGCCGTCCGGCAGCGGATACCAGCGAAAGCATTGGCCGCTTTCCGCCATCTTATCGAGGTCAAAATCGTCGGTTAACGTTATCTGCATAGATGCACCTTCTTTCCCGCAGGCTTTAAATGTCATCGCATCAAAGCCTGAATGTTTTGGATGTCCGTCTTTTGGGGCGCCGTTTTTCTTTATAAATTGACGTTTTATTTTAAAATACAAGCTTTAAAGCCCATCTGTCAAGCGACTGGCAACGATTTTTTCGCATTAAAAAACCACCGACGCTGCGGTGGCGTGCATTCAAATGGTGATCCCTACAGGGCTCGAACCTGTGACCTCCACCACGTCAAGGTGGCGCTCTTCCAGCTGAGCTAAGGGATCGTTCTTGATTACTTGCCCATTATACACAAGGGCTCTTGCTTTGTAAAGCTCTTTTTGATTTTTTTCACCATCAACACAGCACATCCCGTTCAACAGTCTGATCCGTTCGCATTGGCAATACGCCGCCGGCCATGCTACAATGGCATCACGACCAAATAATGATTCAGGAGCCTTTATGCACATCAGACCAAAACCCTGGGCCCGGCCGGAGCTCGAGGCCAGCCCCATCTTTGTTCCCAGGCCTTGGGAAGAAAAAAATCATTGGCGCATGCGCTTCGCGCATCCCGAACGCCCGCTCTTTGGCGAGTTCGGCTGCGGCAAGGGACAATTCATGGCGCAAATGGCCGCCGCGCATCCGAAAACGAATTTCATTGCCGTCGATATGATCGACACGATGCTGGGCATGGCCCGGCGAAAAATTACCATCGCCCAAAATACCGAACGCCCCGACAACGTGCTGCTCACCGCCTGGGATGTCGAACGCATCGATCACATTTTCGGGCCGGGCGAGCACTTTGACGGCCTCTTTATCAATTTTTGCAATCCCTGGCCCAAACGGCAAAAGCATAAAAAACGACTGACCCATATCCGTCAGCTCGAAAAGTACAAGGTCTTTCTTGCAGCGCAGGCTGTCATTCATTTTAAAACGGACGACGACGGTTTGTTTGAAGACTCCCTTGGCTATTTCGCAGCGGCCGGTTTTGCAATTGCAGATATTCGCCGGGACCTCACCGCAGCTCCTATTGAAGATTATGCTGTTACAGAACACGAAGCCATGTTCAGCGCCAGGAGCATTCCGATTAAATATGTCAGGGCTGTTTTGAAAAAATAAGCCGAAAAAAATCTGCTGCATGATTGCAGCAGATTTTTATTTTTGATTCTACAACGCCCCGTAAAAGCCATCGTTTAAAATCTCCACCTCGAGGTGTGCGTCCCCCATAAAACGGTAAAGCCGCGGCACCCGTTTATTCACCATGCACACCAATTCATAATTGATGGTGCCCAGCTTTTCCGCCAGCTCCTCGACGGGCAGGTGTTCACCGAAAAGTTCCACCTCGTCAAACAACGCCGCTTCCGGCACGTCTGTCACATCGACCATGCATTGGTCCATGCAGATATTGCCGACCACCGGGGCCCGACGCCCATGGATCCACACCTCGGCCCCCTTGCCGGAGAGCATCCGCGTGTAGCCGTCGGCGTATCCCACCGCCAAGGTCGCGATCTTACGGTCGCCTTCGGCGATAAACCGCCGGCCATAGCCGCAGGAATCCCCGGCGTGCACCGTCTTCAAGTGGATGATCCGCGTTTTGAACGTCATTACCGGGCGCAGGGGAAGCTGTGCTTTCTTCACCTCGTCAGAGGGATAAAGCCCGTAAAGAATGATCCCCGGGCGCACCGCGTTAAACGCGGTCTTCCCGAAGTCGATGATGCTCGCCGAGTTCTCGACGTGCTTCAGCGGAATCTGAATGCCTCGAGCGTTCAATGCCCGGGTCACGTCCAGGTAGCGTTTCATCTGCAGTTGGGTAAAGGTCTTGTCCGCCTCGTCGGCCGTCGCAAAATGGGTGAACAACCCCAACAGATTGATGCCGGGCAGCTCGGCCATGGCCGCGATCGCCTCGGCCGCTTCATCCCAGCGAAAGCCAATGCGCCCCATGCCCGTGTCCACCTTCACATGCACGTTCACCACGACATCGTTTTTCACCGCGTATTCCGAAAGGGCCCGGGCAAAATCCAGAGAATCCACGGTGGGCTCGATATCCCACTCCACGATCTCCGGAATCTGATCCGTCAGCGTCACGCCAAGCAGCATGATGTCGCAGCGGTCGATACCTTTCTGCCGCAGGGCAATGGCCTCGTCCAGAAAAGCCACTGCCATGCGCCCAACCCCTTCATCCTGAAGGGTCTGCACCAACTCAATCCCATGGCCATAGGCGTCGGCCTTGACCACTGCGATAAGCGCCGCACCGGGGCCCACATGCTTTTGAATCGCGTGCAGATTGCTCACCACATTGTCCAGATTGATTTCTGCCCAGGTCGGGCGATGAGCCGGCACCGGCACCTTGATGCCCAGTTCGTCAAAATCAAATGCCTCTGCCACAAAAGCGGTCATGTCACTTTCATCCACAAAAAACCGATGGTTCTTTTCGCTTATTTCACTCATTGCAATTGTCTTTCCATTCCTCAATTATCTAATGCACCGGCATCAGCGCGATCATCGCGGCGGCCACCAGTCCGGCGCTGACCGCCGCCCGGGCGTAATGCGTTTGATAAGCCTCGTTCAGCGCTTCATCCGCCAAATCTGAAATGCCCCGGATCACGGCGAAGGGGACCTGATTCACCGCGGCGACCTGTCCGACGGCTGCCCCTTCCATCTCGGCGCAAAGCCCGCCGAAATGATCGGCCAGTGCCTGCTTGAGCGCGGCAGAAGCCACAACGCGATCACCTGTCAACACCCGGCCGATCCGAGTCGTCACGTTAAGTTTGTGCGCAACCGCTTCGGCCAGCGCAACGAGATTCGGCGCCGCTGTGTACGCCACTTGGCGCATCCCGGGCACTTCCCCCAGGTCAAAGCCCGCCGCCGTCGCATCCACATCGTACTGCACGCAGTCTTTGGCAACCACCAGCTGGCCCGCGGTGAGCCGCCTGTCGAGCGCTCCCGCGACCCCCACGTTAATCACGCAGTCCACCGCGTACACGCTGATCAGCGCCTGTGCGCAGAGTGCCGCGTTCACCTTGCCGACGCCGGACTGGGCGAGCACCACCTCCCGGCCGCCGATGATGCCGCATGTCACGGCGACCCCGGCGGACCTGGATGCCCGGCTTTCCCGCATCGCCCCGGCGATAACGGCCGCTTCCTCCGGAAGCGCTGCAATCACGCCGATCATCGGCGGTACAGGCACGCAACCGCCTTGGCCGCAATGCCTTCCTCCCGTCCGGTAAAGCCCAGATGCTCCTCGGTCGTCGCCTTCACATTGATCTGCGACGCTTCCGTGCAGAGGATGTTTGCGATATTTTGACGCATCCCGGGAATGTATGGGCCCATCTTCGGGGCCTGCGCCACAATGATGCTGTCGATATTGCCGACGCGATAGCCCTCCCGGCGCATCATCGCCGCCACCTCGGCCAAAAGATCCCGGCTGTCGGCCCCAGCGTAACGCGGATCCGTGTCCGGAAAATGAGCACCGATATCCCCCAGGCCGAGCGCGCCGAGAATCGCATCCATGATCGCGTGAAGCAGCACGTCGGCATCCGAATGGCCGAGCAGTCCCTTCTCGCAGGGGATGGCCATCCCGCCGATAAAAAGCGGTCGATCGGCCGCCAATCGGTGCACGTCGTAGCCGATCCCCACTCGCAAAAGATCCATCGTCTTTTCCCTTCTATGAATCATCCATGACGAATCGGCGTCTTCAAGGCGCATCGCGCAGCCCCTTTCCGCTTCATTCGCCGGCGGCCGTTATCGATTGCCAAAACGCGCACACAGTCCGTTTCGCGTTACCGGCAATCCATTGTTGTTATGCTTTATTATACGCTCTAAGCGGCGGCGCATCAAGCAACGATTGTGCCATTGCCCATCGAAAACGCATTTAAAAAACGCAATGCGTTTTTTAGCGCGCGATTAAAGGCAGCCATGCACCTAATTCACACAGCGAGCACTTAAAGGGCCATCGCGCCATGCCTTCTGCCCCTTTAACCATCGCCTCCTTTAGGCCGGCATTTTCACCGAGCGTCAAAACCGTTAATTATAATAATTTAAAAGTTTGATATTTTTTTCACTTTCCAAGCAAAAAGTCCTTTACGGCGCTTCATTTTCTATGCTATAATCAGAATCAGTCGATGGTTGGATGTAAACCTATACCCAACCGCAACTATGATATAAGGAGGCTACGTAATATCATGAACATTCTCGTGTGTGTTAAACAAGTGCCAGACACCACCGAAATCCGCATTGATCCGGAAACAAACCGGTTGATCCGCGACGGTGTGCCGAGCATTGTCAATCCTTTTGATGGGTATGCCCTGGAAATGGCTGCTCGCATTAAGGATGAAAGAGACGATGTCAAAATTGTCGTCGTTTCAATGGGGCCAGAACAAGCCAAGGAAGCGCTCAAAAACTGCCTGGCTGTCGGCGGTGACGCCGCTTATCTGATCTCCGGCCGCAAATTCGGCGGATCCGATACTTTAGCGACCAGCTACATTCTTTCCAGAGGGATTGCTAAAATTGAAGAAACCGAAGGCAAGTTTGACGCCATCTTCTGCGGGAAACAGGCAATCGACGGCGATACCGCCCAGGTGGGTCCGGAACTGGCGGAACACCTCGGTCTGCCCCAGGTGACCTACGGCTTAACCGCCGAAATCGTCGATGACGAAATCCAGATCACCCGCGAAACCGAAGACGGCCAGGAAATTCTCGCCATGGATTTCCCATGCCTGGTCACCGCGACTAAACCAAATTTTGATCCTCGCCTGCCGAAGATCAAAGACAAGCTGGCTGCCAGAAAGAAAGAAATCACCGTTCTCTCTGAAGACGATCTGGACTGCGATTTTTCACTCTGCGGTCTTGGCGGATCCCCGACCAAGGTTAAAAAGACTTTCGTTCCCCCGGTCAAACAGGGCGGCATGAAAATCGAAGCAGAAACCGGTGAAGAAGCCGCTCAGAAACTGGCTGAATTGCTCGACAAAGATAACGTGCTTTAAGAGAGAAGATCAGAAATGGAACCAAAAACAAAAGACCTTTGGGTATTTATTGAAACCAACCCTGATGGCTCCGCTCAAAACGTGGGCCTTGAATTATTAAATCCCGGCCGCGAATTGGCTGACAAACAAGGCGGCAAGCTCGTCGGTTTGGTTGTCGGCAGCAACGTCGACGCCGCGGTGAAAGCGGCCGCCGAACACGGTGCCGATCAGCTGATCGTCGTCGACGGTCCGGAATACGCCCATTTCACCACCGACGCTTATGCCAATGCCATTTGCGAAATGCTCACCAAATACGCACCGACCACCATGCTCATCGGCGCCACCAACAATGGCCGCGATGTCGGGCCGCGCGTATCCTGCCGTCTGCAGACGGGCTTAACCGCTGACTGTACGCGTCTGGCCATCGACGAAGAAACCGGCAACATCGCCTGGACTCGTCCGGCTTTCGGCGGCAACCTGATGGCCACGATCCTCTGCCCGGATCACCGGCCGCAGCTCGGGACCGTTCGCCCCGGCGTCTTTAAAGCAGCAGCGCCGGAAGAAGGCCGCACCTGTGAAGTCATCAAGGAAGACTTCCACGTCGCTCCGGAAGACATCCACACGCGCCTGATTAAAGAAATTCAGGAAGATGCTTCCGAACTCGTCGATCTGGTCGGCGCCGACATCATCGTCGCCGGCGGCCGCGGTGTCGGCGGACCGGAAGGTTTTGAACCGCTGAAAGAACTCTGCGAAGTCCTCGGTGCCACCCTCGGGACCTCCCGTGCCTGCGTTGACTCCGGCTGGATCTCCCATTCCCATCAGGTTGGGCAGACCGGCAAAACTGTCGGTCCGAAACTTTACATCGCCTGCGGAATTTCCGGCGCCATTCAGCACGTGGCCGGAATGAGCAGCTCGGATGTGATCGTCGCGATCAACAAAGATCCCGATGCGCCTATTTTCGATATCGCAGACTACGGCATTGTCGGCGACCTCTTTACCGTCGTTCCCGCTTTGACCGAAGCGATTAAACAAGTCAAAGCTTAAGCATTCGGCATAGCCTTTAGAACAATCCCCTTTCGAACCTTTTCGGCAGGGGATTTTTTTATCGTTTTCTTGGCTCAAAAAAGGAACCCCCGAAGGAGGTTCCTTTTAATTGGAGGATCCCTTATTTTTTTCTTCCTCTATCTCTTTATAAATCCGATACGGTTTGGTGATCACCCGGAAGGGCAGTGATTTTAAAAAGCCGTTGAGATCTTCCTGCATTTCCTGTGTCATGCGCGCCGGCTTGGACATCACCCGCTTCACAAATTCCTCTTTATAATGGCGGTTAATATAATGCTGATCCATCTGCAAAGACATGCCGCATTCGGAGCAAGTGACCTTGTGAATCTGATCATTACGATATTCCACTTCGTGGAGCGTCTCCCGGTCACAATTGACACAATATAAATAGGCTTCCATCGTGTTTTTTCGTTTTGCTTTCATCGCCAAAAGGCCTCCTGATTCTCATTTCGTCGTTATTATACCACAGGAACGCCGCCTCTTTATGTCACGAAATAAAAAAAGAACTCCGAACATCAATTAAGGGGGGAGGCGTTCGGAGTTCTATGGAGAGAGGGGGGTAATATTATGATTCCTCACTGAGTTCTCGCCGCTCAGCAGGAAGAACATCAAACCATCCAATCGGGTGTGTGATCAACTGAATGATTATCTTTGATGTGATTACAGTATAAACCCTTATGTAAAAAACGTCAAGTGATGAAACAATGTAATTTTAATTCAATCTATTGTAATCTGTTTCATCCCGTTGAAAACGATATTATTTTCGCTTTTTATTAAGAATTTATTCAGTCTTTTGATGCTTGCCGGCTTTGTCTGGTCTTATTCTGGCGGTCCACTTCCATGATGACGCGTTTGGTTCGCACGGATTGCATCATCGTCTGCAGACCGGCTTCGTCAGACGCCTCAATCAGCTGACGCATGGCCTTCAGACTTTGTTCAAAGCTGTCAATTTGCTCGAGCAACGGCGCTTTATTGGTGACAAACAACTCAGACCACATCGGCGCATTAATCATAGCGATGCGGGTCAAATCGCAGAAACTTCCTCCTTCAAAATCGGAAATATGCCGGTCCTCCTTGCAGTCGATCAAGGCACAGGCGATCACATGGCACAGCTGTGACGTAAAGGCAATCTTGCTGTCGTGACCTTCAGGGCTTGTCTCCACAATATTATTAAAGCCCAAGCCACGGATGACGGTTTTGAGCCAGGCGATGTTTTCCGGTTTGTTCTGCGGCGTCGGCACCAGAATATAATTGTGATCCACAAAAATATCGGCCGTCGCTCCGCCGAAGCCTTCTTTTTCGCTGCCAGCCATGGGATGCCCCATAATAAAATCCAGGTCTCCCCGGAGATTGGGCAGCACCCGATCGACCAAAACGCCTTTAACGCCCGTGATGTCGGTAATCACCGAACCGCTTTTAAAATTGGCCATATGTTCGTCAAAAAAGGCGACGGTCTGCCGCGGATACAAACAAAAGACCACCAGATCCGCCGTGCCGAGCAAATCCGCCGCCCCTTCCGGGTCGTTCTCCCCGCGGTCGATCACACCCGCCTCCAGCGCGCGCTCAAGCACTTCCCCATCGAGGTCATAAGCACCGATCATCGCCGGTTCCTGCCGGCGCAGCCCCATGGCAAGTGCCCCGCCCATCAGTCCCAGGCCGATAATCGCGATATTTTTTCCTTCTAACATCAATCCTGCTCCTTATTCATTTGCTAAAGTGACTATTGGTATTATAGGCTTTTTCCCAGGGGCACGCAAGGATCGCCGACAGGCCGCGAAATGTGATTGATTTTGATTTTTTACTTCTATTTTTGATTATTTTTGATCGTTTATGATTTTTATGACGATATCGATTGTCAATCGCCGCAAAAAAGGATATAATAAAGCCAATTAATGGATGGAGGTCTCTCACATGTTAGTATCCGCAAAAGATATGCTCGTCAAAGCACGCGCCGGCCACTACGGCATCGGTGCCTTTAATATCAACAACCTCGAATGGACCAAGGCCATTCTCGAAACCGCCCAGGAAAACAACTCCCCGGTCATTCTGGCCGTTTCCGAAGGCGCCGGCAAATACATGACCGGTTTTAAAACCGTCAGCGCCATGGTCAAGGCGATGATCGAATCGCTAAACATCACCGTGCCGGTCGCCCTGCACCTGGATCACGGCTCCTACGAAGGGGCTAAGGCCTGCATCAACGCCGGTTTTTCGTCCATCATGTTCGACGGCTCCCACCTGCCCTTTGAAGAAAATGTCGCCAAAACCCGCGAGCTCGTCGCGGCCGCCCATATCCTCGGGCTGTCCATCGAAGCCGAAGTCGGCACCATCGGCGGCGCAGAAGACGGCGTCATCGGTGCCGGCGAATTCGCCGATCCCAAAGAATGCAAACAAATTGCCGATCTGGGCATCGATTTCCTCGCGGCCGGCATCGGCAACATCCACGGCGTTTATCCGGAAGGCTGGCCGGGGCTGAATTTTGACGTACTTGCCAAAATTCAACAAGAAATCGGCGAGCTGCCGATGGTGCTTCACGGCGGCACCGGCATTCCGGATGCCATGGTTCAAAAGGCCGTCAGCCTCGGCATTGCCAAGATCAACGTCAACACCGAATGCCAGCTGGTCTTCGCCGATGCGACCCGCCGCTACATTGAAGCCGGCAAGGACAAAGCCGGCAAAGGCTTCGACCCCCGCAAACTGCTGGCTCCCGGCACCGAGGCCATCAAAGCCAAGGTCGCCGAAAAAATGAAAGTCTTCGGCTCCATCGGCAAAGCCTGAGCATTCAGCCTGGATCCTCACAAAAACGGACACCGCGGTGTCCGTTTTTTATTGCCATCTTTTCTTTTTATCGGCCTGCCATCAATGCCGTTGCGCCAACCCCAATCGGGACCTTCCAGCACGGCGCCGCATCAAATCCGCCGCCTGATTGGTCGCCATCGGGGCCAGCACCAAGTGATTGGCCAACTGCAAGCCGATTGATGGCGATCTCCTTTCGATACTGCATCAATGCCGCCTTTCCTTTAGTGCGAAACTGCCCCCCGACGCTGGTAGCTCTGGCGTTTTCCCGTCGCCTGATCCACTAACGTCAGGTGATTGCCCCTGATGCGGTACCGCCGGCGATCCGTTCGCCCCCCATAAGCCGAATCGAATTGCAGGGTGACCATTGACTTGGATTGACTGACCTGATACGTGCCGACTTTTTCGTCCATCACGCGCAGTATCCCCCCTTTGCCGAAGGCAAGAACGGCCTGACTTTGCTGTTCGACCCAGTTGCCCCGCAGTGCTTTTCCCGATGCCTTGACACTTTGCTTTGACGACCGATGGATATTCGGCGCCCGATGGCGAATCGTGCGGCTGACGGTCACCAGTCCGATGGCCCCCGTCAGGCTGACGATGAGCCACAACACAAGAATACGCCGCATCACCTTACGGCGGCGCATGGCTCTTCTTTTGGATGTGCGCATGGCTCTCCTTTCATTCCCATGGGTTTACGTAAAAATAGGCGATGCCCAAACATCGCCTATCATTTTTATCTCGCCGCTTTTATCAGCGTTTTTTGCCAAAGAGACCGCGCCGACGCGGTTTTTTCGCCGTTTCTTCATCCGGCAGGTCGGCGTCATCGTCGCTGAAAAGATCGTCATACACCGCCTGCTCAGATGGCTTCAGTTTTTCGTGAATGGCCCGGCGATCGATGGCCTTCGTGAGTTCATCATCCGCCTCAGATTCATCGAAAAGATCGTCAAAGGCATCCTTCGCTGCCGTCTTCGTCTCACCGGCCTTATCCTTTGCCGAATCAAACAGCCCATCGGCTGCTTCCGGCTCGATTTCCACTGATTCGAAAAGGTCGTCTGCTGCCTCTGCCGCCGGTGCCGCCGCATCCGTTTCGATCGTTTCGACATCTTCAAATAAATCGTCAAAATCCTCCGGCGCTGCTTCTGTTTTTGTTTCGGCCACGTTCACGGCACCTTCAGCCTGAGCTTCCTCAGCCTTTTCGTCAAGAATGGACGGAACCTCATCATCGGATTCGGACATCGCGAAGAAATGATCGATCGCCTCGCTGTCTAATACCTGGGTGTCCTCAATTGCAAAACCTTCGACAATTTCATCCGTTCTCGCCGAAATATCTGCTGTTTTTTCCTTTGTCGATGCTTCTTCGGCAACATCTGCCGATGCCGGCGCCGCATCGTTCCAAAGGTCGTCTTGATCCGAAGTTGCAACAACGCCCGTCGCTTCGGGTGCCTCTGTTTCCCAGAAATCCGGTGTTTCTTCGGTCGTCTCAATCGCGTCGGTCGCCGGTTCGGATTCGGCCTGCCAGAAATCGTCTTTTTCCGGCTCTGCCGGCACATCGGCCGACGCTTCTGATTCTACTGTTTCGACCGCCTTTTCATCCGGCAGTATTTCCGTTTCAAACAATTCGGATTCGGTTGCCGTGTCCGTTTCCGGCAAAATCTCGTCTTCCTCAAAAAGCCAATCTGCAACGGCCGCATCGGTCGACTGTGCATCCGTATCCGCAACGCCGGTTTCACTCTGGACGGGCTTGGCGTTGGCGAGCCTTCGCAACACATCCAGGACATCGCGGTCTTCTTCGGTTTTGCGGTCTATCGGCTCCGCTTCTGCTGGCGGTGCTTCTGCCGCCTGGGGCGTTTCCGTTTCATCTTGGTCTTCTGCTTCAAGCCAATCCAGCCGTCTTTCGCGGCGCTTTTCAGATATACTCGGCGAAATCCAGGGGATGTCTTCACTCAGCGCCACCGCATCCTGCGGCTGATGGGTCCTGAACGCCGCATGATCCGTCACCAGATCTACGTTAGGCGATTCCGCCGTTTGGGACATCCTCTCCGCAGCTGCTTTGCTTTTCGCGGCTTCTTCAGTTTCTTCCGGCAGGGATTCGCTTTCGAAAAGCCCTGCCTCATCGTCTTCCCAGGAATCAGAAGGTTCAGCGCTTTTCGGCGCTTGAACCGCTTTCTGACGGCCATCTGCGGCGATCCCTGCCGATGCCGGCGCTTTTTCAATGGCTTCCGCTGCGCTTTCTGTCGCCACAGGAGAAGCTTGCAGCGACTCCGGAATCGCGAATGCATCCGCATCATCTGCCGGCGTTTCCTCAGCCGCATTGGCCAACTTGGCTCTTTCGGCCTCGAGGGCTGCAAGTCGGGCTTCATTTTCTTCTAAACGCGCCCGAAGAGCAGCCAGTGCTTCATCCTGAGCCTTAGCCCGGGCTTCGGCTTCAGCGCGGGCCATTTCCCACGCCTTGGTTTCCGCTTCGGCTTTTTCTTCCGCCGCTTGCTTTTCAGTTTCCATGGCCGACAGCTGTTCATCCTTTTCGGATAACTGCGCTTCCAAATCTGCCCGAGTTTCGGCTTCGCTTTGGGCTTTGGCCTCCGTCGCCTCCTTGAACGCGGCCATTTCCTTCTCGACAGCCTCGCGGTTCTGGGTTTCTTCGGCAATTTTGGCTTCAGTTTCGGCACGAAGGGCTTCCAAATCCGCCCGAGCTTCGGCTTCGCTTTGAGCTTTGGCCTCCGCTGCTTCCTTGAACGCGGCCATTTCCTTCTCGACAGCCTCGCGGCTTTGGGTTTCTTCGGCAATTTTGGCTTCGGTTTCGGCACGAAGAGCTTCCGTCCGGGCTTCATGTTCCTGCATCAACGCCGCTTTTTCTTTTTCCACCCGGGCTGTCACCGCTTCTTCCACCAATTCCTTTCGGGATTTTTGACTGCGGTCGACGGCCTGTGCAAAAAGATCGGCCACGGCCTGTCGCTTATCGGAAGCTTGATGGACCGATGCCGACGGAATGTGCAGCGGGCGCTTCGGCGCTGTTGTTTCTTTCGATACTGCTCGATCGGCCGCCGCCTGGGTTGTCCCCGATGCATCGGCTTCCGGCATTGCCGTTTTATGATCTGACAGCAGAGACTTCAAACTCTCCGCTTTTTCAACGATTTTAGCCAAATCGTTGTCGTTATATTTTTTGTCATCCATGTTTCCACCAGCTTTCTGAATCCGGCTTAGGATTGGTGCCCAATTGCATGTAATCGGCAACAATCATCTGCTGTACTTATTTAGCATTATAACAAAAATAGAACCTTTAAAAAAGGATTATCACTAAAAAGTTCCCATTTTCCACATAAAATATGATAAAATTAGCATAATTTTCAAGCTTTTCGGCACAGCTGTGGATAAAACCTGTTGATAATGCTTTCCCAGTCCCTCGTTTATCCACAATTTTATCCACCCGCCTGTTTACAGGTTTTTCCCGCCTTGTTTATCTGCAAAGGCCCAAAACAACCCATTTGGACTTATCCACAAGGTGTGCATAATTTTTGATCACGGAGACCCCATGACCCCTTCTATTCCCATTCATCCCGATGAACAGCTTGAAGATCTCGGCATCGCCGGCCTTCAGATCTTGCAAAGTCCCCACTATTTTAAATTCAACATCGACGCGGTGCTTCTGGCCTGGTTTGCCGCCTCTGCCGTTCACCCTTCCTCCAAAGTGGTGGATTTGGGCACGGGCACGGGCATTTTGCCCCTGCTGCTCCACGGCCGCACCGGTGTGCGCCACATTGACGCGCTGGAGCTTCAGCCCGTCGTCGCCGATATGGCCGCCCGATCCGTCGCCATCAATCATTTAACCGATGTGATCCACATCCACTGCGGTGACCTGCGGCAGCCCGGAACGGCCTTTCACGCTTCGGCCTACGATGCGGTGATCTCCAACCCGCCGTTTCTGCCGGTGGGCCACGGCGGCGTTAATCCCGACGACGCCCTGGCCATTGCCCGCCACGAAATCACCTGCACCCTCGAAGACATTGCTCGCTTTGCCAGAACCATGCTCAAAGACCGGGGCAAGCTCTTTCTCGTGCACCGCGCCGACCGTCTGACGGATATCGCCGTAACCCTGCGCGCGCACGGTCTCGAGCTCAAACGGCTGCGCGCCGTCCATCCTAGACCGGATAAACCCGCCAACCTCGTGCTCTGCGAAGCGATGAAAAAAGGCCGCCCGGGCCTGACCATTGCGCCGCCGCTCACCATTTACCGCGAAGACGGCCGCTATTCCGATACCGTCAACACCATTTACGGCACCGATGCTCCCCGTGCCTGCCGACCGCGCAAAAAAAGCTGATCCCAAAGGATCAGCTTTTTGGATACCTGTTTTTAAACCATTTTATGATAACAAGCGTCACAGATGCGCTTGGGATCATTCCAGGGAAGCTTTTTCCCGCAAATCCGGCAGCGTTTATAGACGCGCTTCGCTTTTTTCAGCCGCCTGACGATCGCCGCAGACACCGCCTGCTTGCAGTCGAGAATATCCTTCTTCTCCAGATCGGCATAAAGTTCCCGATCGCCAAAGCTGCGCTGCAAATAATAATACAAATCGAGGAGACGGTGCTTTTTCTCCAGGGCATCCAGCCCGTCTCCGGGCTGACAGACTACCCGGGAAAGCCGGCCGAGCACCGGCCGACCGACCTGCACGTTGCGCATCGCCTGCTGCCAAATGGCGAGCATATCCTCGTCATCTTCGGCAAAGGGAATGGTGATCGCCCGCAGCATCGAGATCTTGTCGAGGGGGCAGTGCTGCTCCAGCCACAGGCAGAGGGCAATCGCCCGGCTCATATCCGTCTTCTGATAGATGCCTTCGTCGGGCAGGCCCTGCCAATCCTGCATCGTCTCCGACAAAGGGCGGTCCATCTTCGCCAAAAACCGCGGCATGGTCGTGCGCGCCGTCGCGATGGCCGGCGTTTCCCCGGCGAGCTGGCCCGCAATGCGCTCCCGGTCAAAACTCGCGTTGACCCAGCCCTTTTCGGCATAGCCCCGGCGCCCGGCCCGACCGGCAATCTGCTTGACCTCGGGGATCGTCAGTTCGCGCTTTTCCACCCCGTCAAACTTGCGGGTCTCCAGGAAGACAATGCGTTTCACCGGCAGATTCATGCCCATGCCGATCGCGTCCGTCGCGACCACCATATCCGTTTCTCCGCTCAGAAATTTATGGGTTTCCGCCCGGCGCGCCGCATAAGGCAACGCCCCGTAAATCACCGAGACACGCCGGCCCGCATCCTCGAGCATCGATGCTGCCTGCAATACCGAACGGCGAGAGAACACCACCAAGGCATCCCCAGGACGCACATCCTCCGGAAAGGCAACATCCCCCGGCTCCATCGCCAGGGGCGTCGCCCGCTCATGGGGCACCACCTCGAAACTGTCCCCGCATTCTGTGACCAGCGCCCGCATCAGGGGCAGGGCCTCCGGCGCCATGCAGGCGTGCACCGTCGCCGCCGCGATGCCGAGCACCGCCTGGGTCCAGGCCCAACCCCGTTCCCGATCGGCAATAAGCTGGCATTCGTCGATCACCGCCACATCATACACCTGTTCTTCCGACATCATCTCGATGGTGCTCGCCATGTGATTCGCGCCCGGGATGCGGTTCTCCTCCTCCCCGGTGACCATACTGCAGGCCACGCCGTCAGCATTCATCCGCTCCGCGATTTCCATCGCAAGCAGGCGCAGCGGCGCCAGATATACCCCGCGCAGCGCCGATTCGCAGGCCACGATCGCGTCGTGGGTTTTGCCGGAATTGGTGGGCCCCACGTGAAAAATAAAATGCCGGTTTAACTCCCGGGCCAGCGGAAAGAGATCCGGAATATGATCAGGAATGCGCCGAAGCAGCGCCTGCCGGGCCTGAAGCCGCTGGTGCACAAAGGGATAATGGGGATTTTTTCCCAGCTGCGCCAGAATATGCGCGACGCTGAACCCGCCGAAGATATCCGTCTCCAGCACCGTCTTCCACAGCCGGTCCAGGCGGCGGTCAACCGTTTCTGTCACATCGACCCAATGCCCCCGGTCCGACACGAATTTTTTCTTGCCGACCAGCGCCGGATTCTGCTCGTCAAACAGCCGACGCAGCCGCTGATGCCCCAGCTCCCGCCGGCCGTCAAAATAAAAATAGGCAAGGGGATCCCGCCCCCTGGCCTCCCAGCGGCGCAGTTCAAACTCCACCTGCTCGTCGATCGGACGGCGATGGCGAAAGGAGCCGGCAAACAGCCGCTGCGTGCTCAGCCTTTGGTCGTACACCGCCGCCGCAAGCCGCCGCACCGCTTCCCGCGTGGGATAAACGGCGGCACGCATCGCCCGCTTGATCCGTCCGTTTTCTTCGCTTTGGGCAAATTGCCGGCGCTTGGCCTTGCGCTGCTGACTGCTGTTGCACCGGCGGTGATGGCGGCGTTTCTTTGGTTTTGCCGCCTCAGCCGGCGTGGCTGTACCTTGTTGCTTTGTACTGTTTTGATGTTGATCCGGCATCCCGTCCCTCCCATCATTTGTCTTGCTGCGCGTTGATGCGCCCTATTATACCACATGCTTTCGGATTCGCCCGGGCTATTCTGCCTGCTGTCTCGAAAGCACATCAAAAAACCGTGCCCCAATGGACACGGTCTCTATTTGATCGCCTTTAAGCGATATTGCTGTCTTCTTCCGCAAGCTCAGCCTGACGCGCGGCCGAAGCCTTTTCAAGGCGTTCTTTTTTCGCCTTGTAGCGGGCTTCTTCCGGACTGCCATCCCACATATCAGAAGCCACCGGTGCCCAATTTTCAGCGTATTCCTGGGTCTTGGCTACCAGATGGTCCACATCTTCCGGCGCTTCCAGATCGGTGGAGCGCGCCCCTGTCTTTTTGACCATTTCCGGCAGAATTTCCGGATTTTCGAGCATCGGGCAGGGCCTCAGCATGTTTTCATTGAAAGGCTGACCATCGTGATACGCCATGAACAGCGGAGACGTCAGCGCCTCAAGCAGGGTCTTTTCGTGGATATTCGAATCCGAATAATGGATAAATACGCAGGGATCGATGTCGCCATTGGCATTGATGTGCAGGTAACGGCGGCCGCCGGCAATACACCCGCCGACGTATTCCGCATCGTTCTGAAAATCCATGGCAAACAGCGGTTTGCGGTTGCGGTAGTCGCGGATGCGGCGATGCATTTCGATGCGCTGCTCCGGGGTGACCATCAGTTCCGGCGTCGCATTCATGCCAGTGGGCATGAAATGGAAATACCAGACAAAGAGCGCTCCCAAATCGATCATCTTATCGTAATACGCTTCCGAGGTGATCGATTCAAAATTCTGCTTGGTATAGCAGCAGGAGAAGCCAAAGGGCAGATTTCTTTCCTTCAGACGCTTGGTCGCCGCAATCACCTTCTCGTAAACACCGTTGCCGCGGCGGCCGTCGGTGGCTTCTTCAAAACCCTCCAGGGAAATGGCCGGAATAAAATTGCCGACGCGCTTCATTTCATCCGCAAAATGGTCATCGAGCAAGGTGCCGTTGGTAAAGGACAGGAAGGTGCAATCGCTGTGCTTTTCGCAGAGCTTGATCAGATCATCCCGGCGCACCAGCGGTTCTCCACCGGTATAGATATACATAAACACGCCGAGTTGCTTACCCTGCTCAATGATATCGTCAATTTCATCGAAGGTCAGGTTGAGTTTGTTGCCGTATTCCGCTGCCCAGCAGCCGGTGCAGTGCAGGTTGCAGGCCGATGTCGGGTCCAGCAGAATGGCCCAAGGCACATTACAGCCGTATTTATTGCGGTAATATTCCTGACGGTCCCAGCCGACCAGATTGGCATTCATGAAGAAATTCACAAAAGCCTTTTTCAGAACGTTGTTATCCATCGTCACCACGCGGTTCACCAAAGAATGATAGGGATGGTTCGGGTCGTTAATCGCCGCTCTGATCGCGTTGCGCTGACCGACAAATTCGCCATGGGCAAATTTATCGACCCAGTTCATCACTTTCGGTAAATTCTTTTCCGGATTCTTGCCGAGCCAGCCAACGACTCGTTCAATCCCAAATTTTTGAAGATTGTACTTAAATGTTGCCATAATTCATCACTTCTTTCGTTACATAATTCCATGATTTCAACACGTTCAAATAATACCGCACAATCGATTCATTTTGGCATAATTTTACCAAAATTTTAATTGTTTCTGTATTTTAACACTATAAATTTTCAAATGCAAGCAATCGCATCTGTTACTTTCCTTTTCTTAATGCCCCAAAGCCCTTATTCTTGACACTTTCACAGAATTCAACTATAATTTATTATCAATTCAGAAAACTTAAACTTCACCACCAGGAGGCTTCTTATGCGTGAATACAACTTAGAAGGTCGCAAGATGACCGATAAAACCCGAACCCACGAACACTTGGCCCACCGCCTTGAACTGCCGGACAGCTACGGCAGAAATCTCGACGCCCTTTGGGATGCACTGATGGCTATCCGCAAAACCAGCGTCATCAATTTTAACAATCCGGACGCCGCCGTCGAAAATCTGGGGCAATATGGAGAATTGCTGCTTCAGACCTTTAAAGACGCTGCCAGGGCCAATCACAAGGTCGTCCTGGAATTAGATGAAGATTAGTGCCGGTCTTATCCGCGCCTGTCAAAAAGAGGATCACATCAAAATGTGATCCTCTTTTTTCATGCCCCCGCCTCAAGATCACTCATTGCATCAATTCACAAATGCGGTTGGAAAAAGCGACCGGATCTTCGATGGGCATCCCTTCGATGAGCAATGCCTGATCGTAAAGCAATTCCGCATAGGCTTTCAGACGCTCTTGATCGTCCGCGTCAAAGGCGTGCTTAAGCCCTTCGAATACTTTGTGGTCTCCGTTGATTTCGAGCACCTTCTGCGCTTTCATATTGGCGTCCGGCTGCTGCCCCAAGGCCTTCGCCTGTTCCGTCAGCACCTTTTCCATTTCGAGGGAAAGACCCTCGCTGGATGCAAAGCACACCGGATGGCTCTTAAGCCGGGCCGACAGGCGCACATCCGCGACCTTATCGCCCAATGCTTCTTTAATGGCCGTCATCAAGTCTTTCGAAGCGTTAGTCTTTTCCTCGATGGCCTGTTTTTCATCGTCGCTCATTTCGATGCCGAGATCGTCTTCCGCTGTGGATTTAAAGGCTTTCCCGTCGTATTCCTGAAGCACCTTCAGCGCAAACTCATCCACCTCTTCGGTGCAGAAGAGCACCTCATAGCCCCTATCCATGAGCATTTCGTTCTGGGGCATCTTCTTGATCTTATCGATGGATTCCCCGACCGCATAATAAATATATTGCTGATCGTCCTTCATCCGGTCAGCATATTCCTTAAAGGTCACGGGCTTGTCTTCCGTCGAGCTGTGGAACATCACCAGATCTTTAAGCTTATCCTTGTTGCTGCCAAACTGATCGTAGATGCCGAATTTCAGGCGCAGGCCGAAGTTCTTGAAAAATTTTTCGTAGCCTTCCCGGTCCTTGAGCTGCATATCCTTGAGCTCGGCGATGATTTTCTTTTCGAGACGCTGGGCGATGGCCTTCAGCTGGCGGTCCTGCTGGAGCATTTCCCGGGAAATGTTGAGCGACAGATCCTGAGAATCCACCAGGCCGTGCACAAATCCGAAGTAATCCGGCAGCAGATCCTCGCACTTGTCCATGATCAGCACGCCGGAGGAATAAAGCTGCAGGCCGCGCTTATAATCCTTGGCGTAAAAATTATAGGGCACCCGGGACGGAATGAAGAGCAGCGCGTTATAGGACAGCAGCCCTTCCACGCTCGTGGTGATGATCTTCTGCGGATCCTCCCAGTCCAGGAATTTATCCTTGTAGAACTGATTGTATTCTTCGGTGGTGACGTCCGATTTCTTGCGTTTCCAGATCGGCACCATCGAGTTGATGGTTTCATCTTCATGGGTCACGTTGTACTGCGGTTCGTAATCCTCCTGCTGCTTTTCTTCCTCGGTGGCCTCGATCAGCTCCCGCTTTTCCACCTTCATCACGATGGGGTAGCGAATATAATCCGAATACCGTTTGATCAAATCGCGCAGGCGCCATTCTTCCAGGTATTCGCCGTATTTTTCGTCGTCGGTGTCGTCCATCAGATACAAGGTGATGGTCGTCCCGACTTCCTCCTTTTCCGCCGGCTCGATGTCGTAGCCGTCGACCCCCTCCGATTCCCAGAGATAGGCCTGATCCGCGCCGTCGGCCCTGGTGAGCACGGTGATCTTCTTACTGACCATGAATGCGGAATAAAAGCCCACGCCGAACTGCCCGATGATGTCCAGCGCGTCGGTGCCGTCCGCCTCGGCGTTTTCGGTTTTAAATTCAAAGCTGCCGCTCTGGGCGATTACCCCGAGGTTATCCTCCAGCTCGTCGGCCGTCATGCCGATGCCGTTGTCTGCGATGGTCAGCGTCCGGGCGTCTTTGTCCGGCGTCACGCGAATCGTGTAGTCATTGCGGTTTAAGCCCGTCTGTCCGGCGCTGCTCGCCTTAAAATAACGCTTATCGATGGCGTCGCTCGCGTTGGAAATGATTTCCCGCAGAAAAATCTCCTTGTTGGTGTAAATCGAATGGATCATCAGATCCAAAAGCCGTTTGGATTCCGCCTGAAATGCTTTTTTAGCCATAGTCCCACTCACTTTCCTTTTATATTGATTTGACCGCCGACCATCTCAGCTTATTAGCAATCTCTCTCTTTGAGTGCTAAACCCATTATAACTATTCACCGCCAAAAAGCAATACGGATTGCCAATTTTTTCACCGATCACCCAATTTGTTTATCATTTTTTCAGCTTTTCAGCCGGCAGATTTTTTAATGCCGCCCAACCGCCGGCTTCCAGTGCTATAATAATAAAAAAGCGCCGGATCAGGCACTTATTGCAAGAAGATCTTTTATGCGTAAGGAGGTTTTTATGAAAATCGCGATTATTACCGGTGCATCCAGCGGTTTGGGACGGGCTTTTGTCCGCCGGCTGGGCCGGGACACCGCCCTCGACGCCATTTGGGCCATCGCCCGGAACGAAGCCAACCTGCACGCCCTTGCCGCCCTCTCGGCGGTGCCCGTACGGGCGCTCCCCATGGATTTGACGGATGCCGACGCCACTGCTCGGCTGACGGCCCTCCTCGCTGCCGAAAAACCAGTCGTCGACGTGCTGATCTGCGCGGCGGGCTTCGGCAAAATCGCCAAAACCGCCGAGCTTCTCCTCGCCGAGCAGACCAATATGATCGATCTGAACTGCCGCGCCGCCGTCGCCGTCACCGCCGCCTGTCTGCCCTATGTGCGAAAAGGCAGCCGCATCCTCGAAATCTGCTCCACTGCGGCTTTCCAGCCCATGCCCCGCCTCGGCGTTTATGCCGCGTCCAAGGCTTTTCTGCAAAGCTACACCAAAACCCTGCACCACGAGCTGCTGTGCTCGGGCGTTCACGTCACCGCGGTCTGCCCCTACTGGATCAAGGACACGGGGTTCATCCCCCGGGCGCAGGGGGATGACCGTCACAGCTACGGACGTTTTTTCCTCGCCAGCCGCGCCGACACTATCGCCCGCTGGGCCCTCGTCGACAGCCGGCTGAATCTCTGGGTGTCCACCCCCGGACCGGTTTGCGCCATCCATCGGCTCATCGCCAAGTTTGTACCCCACTTTATCATGGTGCCGTTGATGGAACTACTGCGCCACGTGATTTAACGGGTGGGCTTCCGGTCATCGATAATGCTGCCGTCCGCCACATGCGGCGCAATCATCGTCGCGTAGCAGTAATCCCAAAGAACCTGCGAACCTTCCGCGACTCGGGCGTTGCGCGCCATGATTTGGGAGCGCTTCACACCCCGGCGACGCCAGCTTTTTCCGGCCACCGCATGGTTGAGCAGTGTTGGCTGCAGGCAGTCCAGAGTGTGAGCAAATTTGGCTTCCGGCGTCTCCCCCGCTTCAAATTCTTCCCACAGGCCGCGCAGCTGGATTCCTTGATCCGGCGGCAGCATCGCAAAAAGCCGGTCGGCTGCCGCCCGTTCCCGGGCCGCCTGGGTCCTCTTGGCCGCCTCGTCGTAAGCATAGGTATCTCCGGCGTCGATTTCCACCAGATCGTGACAGAGCACCATGGCCATGGTCCGCGTCACATCAATCGCCTCTTCGGCATATTCGCTCAGCACCAGCACCATCATGGCCAGATGCCAGGCATGCTCCGCATCGGTTTCCCGACGGGAATCATCCGCGAGCCAGGTTTGACGCCGAATTGCCTTTTCCCGGTCGATGGCCAATACAAAATCCATCTGTTGCTGCAGGCGGTTGGTGATTTGTTTCGTCTTTTCCATTTTTTTCTCCCAATTAAACGATCCTTTTATCATCTTCAGACATAAAAAAATTCTGTTTTCGGCAGGCTTTGCTGCTGAAAACAGAATATTAACGGCGCACCATGCACGTTAGAGAACCATATTCAGGAAATTTTGTGTTCTTTCGTTCTGCGGATTCCCAAAAACATCTTCCGGTTTGCCTTCTTCCACAATCACGCCCCCGTCAATAAAGATCACGCGGTCCGCCACTTCGCGAGCAAAACCCATCTCGTGGGTCACAACGACCATTGTCATCCCCTCCTGGGCGAGCTTTTTCATCACATTAAGCACTTCGCCGACCATTTCCGGATCAAGGGCTGAAGTCGGTTCGTCAAAGAGCATCACATCCGGATTCATGGCCAGTGCCCGGGCAATGGCCACACGCTGCTGCTGTCCGCCGGACAGTTGCTTCGGATAGGCATCGGCCTTGTCGAGCATTCCAACGCGTTCGAGCAGTTTTTCCGCCGTCTTGTCGGCCTCTTCCTGATTCATGAGTTTTAAAGAAACCGGCGCAAAGGTGACGTTCTTTTTAACCGTCATAAACGGAAAAAGATTGAACTGCTGGAAGACCATGCCGATATTGCGTCTGGCCTTGTTGATATCCACCTGCGGGTTGGTGATTTCCTGTTCGTCCACGACAATGGTACCGCCGGTCGCATCTTCCAGCGCGTTGATGCAGCGCAGCATGGTGCTCTTTCCGGAGCCGGAAGGGCCGATCACACAGACCACTTCACCCTCTTCCACCGTCATATCGATATTTTTAAGCACCTCCAGATCGTCAAAATGCTTCTTCAGATTTTTAATTTCAATCTTAGCCATTCTGCAACCTCTTTTCGATGCGCTTGGAAACCCAAGACAAAATCATAATGATGATGAAATACATGATGCCGACGATCAGCCACATTCTGAAGGATTCTAAATTATTGGCAATGATCAGTTTCCCGACTTGCGTCAATTCCGCCATCCCGATAACCGAAAGGATCGAGCTGTCCTTTAAAGTGATAATGCACTGATTCACAATGGCCGGAATCATCGTGCGGATTGCCTGGGGCAAAATGACTTTGCGCATGGCCATCCCATGGGGCAGGCCGAGGCTTCTGGCTGCTTCCATCTGACCTTTATCGACCGACTGGATTCCACCGCGAAAAATTTCCGCCAGATAGGCACCTGCATTGAGCGTCAGAGTAATCACCCCTGCTGTCATGGGCTCCATGCGCATATTGAGCGCACTGGTCACCCCAAAATAAATAAAAAACGCCTGAACGATAATTGGCGTTCCCCGAATAATATCAACATACACACGCGCAATCGCCCGCGACACTTTGTTTCTCGAGACTGACAGAAGTCCAAAGAGCAACCCCACTACCGCCGCCAAAACGAGCGATAGCAGGGTTGATTCTAACGTGACTGCCAAACCTTGCAAGAGTCGGGGGAATGTCTGTGCGAGCAACTCAGTAAAACTCACATTGACCTCCATAGCTCATCCATTGTTTGAATCCAAACGATGAGGTTTATTTTTTCTTAACGTATTTATTCACAATTTTATCGTATTCACCGCTGTCTTTCAAGTTTTTCAAACCCTTGTTAAATTTCTTAAGCAGTTCTGCATTTTTGCCTTTATGAACAGCGAAACCATAGGAATTGCCCGCCTGCAGTTTGCCGACCAGCTTTAAAGGCTGACCCTTGGCAATCGCATAGCCCAAAACCGGATAATCTTCGAAACAAGCCGCGGAATTGCCGGATTTAACATCCTCGTACATATTCGCGGAGTCTTCAAATGTTTTGATGGAATAGCCATATTTGGCTTTGTTTTCGTTGGCAAAAGTGGCGCCCTCTGTTCCCGTCTTAACCGCGACCGTTTTGCCCTTCAGATCGCTGTAATCTTTAATGGCAGTGTTGTTGGCTTTAACCGCCATGCCAACCCCGGAATCAAAATAGGGGTCAGAGAAATCAAATTTCTTTTTACGCTCTGAGGTAATGCTCATCCCGGCAATAACCGCATCGCTCTGATCTGATTCGAGAGACTGCACCGCTGCATTAAAGCCCAGCGCCTTCACGGTGTAATCGAAGTGCTGATCCTTCGCAATGGCCTTTAACAAATCCATGTCAATCCCGACGCGCTTCCCATTTTTGTCTTCAAATTCGAAGGGAGCAAAAGTGGTGTCTGTCGCAATGATATACTTCTTGTCTGAACTGCCGGATGAAGAGTTACCGGAACCACAAGCGGTAAACGCCATGACCATTGCCAATGCCATGGCGATAACCAAACCAAATTTTAATCCTTTTTTCATTACTTGATCCTCCAAATACTCACATGCATAAATTTTTTATTATTTTACCATTTATTAAGATTGGGTGCAAATTAATTCATTAAAAATCAGGTGACGATTTTCCTATGGCCATCCTTTTCGATCCCTCTAATTTATAGATAAAATTTGGAATAAAGACAGGATATTTTTTCATATTCATTCTTTTTTCTGAATATTTTTCCGCTTCTCTACAATTTTCAAACGAGATTTTTTCATCGATTCTCCCGCTTTGCTTCAAGCGTCGTTTCGGCATTTTACATTTTCTCTTGCATGTTTTGATTTAGCTTTAAAAAATGCATAAAAATTGACAGCTTTTTGAGAATCCGATATAATAATTCCAATATTGTATACAACCTCTACAAATCGTTTGTTCAACATCTTCTTTCTGTTAACCTGGGTCAAAATTTTGATCAATTTGCACGGCTTGTATCAACGAGGAGAAAATTATGATGCATCCCCACCCGATTATCGAATATACCAAACACTACGCTGATATCTGCAAAAACAAAGACCAGATCCCAGAAGAACGCTTTCAGGAATACCATGTCAATCGCGGATTAAGAGACCAAAAGGGAAACGGTGTGCTCGTCGGGCTCACCAATATCTCCCGCGTCGATGGTTTTGATATAACCGACGGCAAGCGCGTCCCCTGCGAGGGGAAACTTTGGTACCGCGGTTACAATGCCATCGAGCTCATCAAGGGCCTCGGTGACAGCCGCTACGGCTTCGAAGAGGCCGCCTATCTTTTGCTCTTCGGCGATTTGCCCAACGCCGAACAATTGCGCACATTCAACGAAATGCTCGTCGACGTGCGCACCCTGCCCAGCAACTTTGCCCGCGATATCATCATGAAAGCGCCTTCCAGGGATCTGATGAATTCCATCACCCGCAGCGTGCTGACCCTCGCCTCCTACGATCCCTGGATCGGCGATCCGAGCCTCGGCAATGTGCTGCGTCAATGCATGGCACTCATCAGCGCCTTCCCCATGCTTGCAGTTTACGGCTACCACGCCTACAATCACTATATCAATGATGGCAGCCTCTATATCCACCGGCCGCGGCCCGAGCTTTCCACCGCGGAAAACCTGCTGATGATGCTGCGCCCGGACAAGCAATACACCGAGCTCGAAGCCCATGTGCTCGATATCGCACTGATCCTCCACATGGAACATGGCGGCGGGAACAATTCTACCTTTACCACCCGGGCTGTCACCTCGGCCGGCTCCGATACGTATTCCGTCGTTGCCGCGGCCCTCAGCTCCCTAAAGGGCTCCAAGCATGGCGGCGCCAACCTGAAAGTGGTCGAAATGATGCGCGACTTGAAGACCAATGTCGGCGATATCACCGACAAGGAAGCCGTCGAGACCTACCTGCGCAAGCTTTTAGCCGGAGAAGCCTTCGACCGCAAGGGCCTGATCTACGGGATGGGGCACGCGGTGTATTCCCTTTCCGATCCCCGGGCAGTTGTCTTTAAAGACTTTGTCGAAAAGCTGGCTCACGCCAAGGGGCGCGATGAGGATTACGCCCTCTATGCCACCATTGCTGAAACCGCTCCCCGGCTCATCGCCGAAAAACGCAAAATCTATAAGGGCGTTTGTTTGAACGTCGATTTTTACAGCGGTTTTGTGTACAGCATGCTCGGCATTCCCATCGAGCTTTACACGCCGATTTTTGCCATCGCGCGCATCGTCGGCTGGAGCGCCCACCGCCTTGAAGAGCTCATCAATGCGGACAAGATCATGCGCCCGGCTTATCGCAGCGTGATGGCCGGCCCCCGGGACTATATCCCGCTGGCCAAGCGCCAATAACGCCGCCTTGATATTCTGAAAAGCTTTGATTTTTAAAAGCTCTTCATCTTTCTTCACTTTTATGGTACATTGAAAGTATCAAAGCGACATTGTGTCGCTCTGCCGTTTATTTTATATTGTTTATGATATTGCCGCGTTTCCGGCTGCTGAACCCAAAACCGCGCCTCTGACCCGGAAAGGCAAATAGGAGGTCTCATCATGGCAAGAAAATCATCCAAAAAAGACGCCGCTGTCAAAGCTAAGCCGGCTACAACGCCCAAAACAACCGTTGCTGCCAAAACTGCACCCGCGAAGAAAAAACCCGCCAAGCGCAGCGGCTACAAAAGCGAAGTCATCATTCAGCGGACCAGCTTCGAAGCCAGCGTCTCTGAACTGGTGGATCACGTCAAGGAAATCTGGACAAAGGACATGGGCAACCTGGTGCGCGATCTGACCGACATCAAGATTTATGTCAACGCGGACGAAGCCGTCGCCTACTATGTGATCAACGGCGACATCAACGGCAAGTTTTCTCTTTGATCCAACGACGGAGCCGCTCGCGCGCGGCTCTTTTTTTGTCCCCAGATCCGGAGTCTGCTCTCCTGCGAATCCATCGTTGCATTTTGACAATCCTCTTGATAAAATGTGATTGTCATGCCCATCGTTCATTTTCAGGCTGCGATGTGCAGCCTTCGTATATCTTTAATTTATTTTAGGAGGGTTCATGAGATATCAACACGTCAAAGCCACTGATCCGGCTATCTACGATTTGATGGTGAAAGAGCTGCGCCGTCAGCAAAACCATCTGGAGCTCATCGCGTCGGAAAACTTTGTCTCCGAATCGGTACTGGACTGCATGGGCAGCCATTTAACCAACAAATACGCCGAAGGTTTGCCGGGCAAACGCTATTACGGTGGCTGCGAATTTGTGGACGATGTCGAGCGGCTGGCCATCAACCGAGCCTGTGAACTTTTTGGTGCCGAACACGCCAATGTACAGCCCCATTCCGGTGCTCAGGCCAACACCGCGGTTTATGTCGCCCTGCTCAAGCCCGGCGACACGGTGCTCGGCATGTCCTTGGATCAAGGCGGTCACCTGACCCATGGCTCCAAGGTCAACCTGTCGGGCAAACTTTACAATTTTATCCCCTACGGCGTCGCCCCGGAAACGGAATTGATCGACTACGATGCCATCGAAAGGCTCATCGCCGAACATCAGCCTAAACTCCTCGTGGCCGGGGCTTCAGCCTATCCCCGCACCATCGACTTCGAACGCATCGGTAGGCTCTGTCACGATGCCGGCGTGATCTTCATGGTAGACATGGCCCACATTGCCGGGCTGGTCGCCGCCGGCGAGCACGTCTCTCCGGTTCCCTGCGCCGATATCGTCACCACCACGACCCACAAAACTCTGCGCGGCCCCCGCGGCGGGCTCATCCTTTGCAAAAAAGAATACGCCGCCGCTATCGACAAGGCCGTTTTCCCCGGCACCCAGGGTGGCCCGTTGATGCACACCATCGCCGGCAAGGCCGTCTGTTTTAAAGAAGCCATGAGCGACGGCTTCAAAGCCTATCAGAAACAGATCGTCGCCAACGCCAAAACCCTGGCCGGGGCGCTCACCGCCAAGGGCTTTCGCATCGTCTCCGGCGGCACCGACAATCACCTGATGCTCGTCGATGTTTCCGCCGTCGGCATGACCGGCAAAGACGCTGACGACGTGCTCGGCGCCGTGAATATCACCGCCAATAAAAACACCATTCCTTTCGACAAACAAAAACCGGCCATTGCCAGCGGCGTCCGCGTCGGCACCCCCGCCGTCACCACCCGAGGCTTGGTCGAAGCCGATATGCAGATCATCGCCGACGCCTTTGAAGACGCGCTGATCAAAAAAGATCCCGATGCCGCCCGCGCCAAAGTCAAAACCCTGACCGACCGGTACCCGCTGTATCCCGATATGATCGCCGACTGACGGCAGCGGATATTTTTTAAGCGCAGTGGCAACACTGCGCTTTTGTACAGCTGCTTATGAAACAATCTTTTTATACCACCGCACCCCAGCCGGAACGCGCGCTGCTCATCGGCATTGCGTCCGCCGACGACCAAGCGGCAAGTCCCGCGATGGCGGAGCTTGCCCGCCTGGCCCAGACCGCCGGCTGCGACGTTTTTGCCACGCTGGTACAGCCCCGTCAAAAGCCGGATCCCAAAACATTTCTGGGAAAGGGAAAAATCGCCGAAGCGGCGCAGCTCGTCACAGCGAACGAACTGGATCTGATCATCGCGGACGACGAACTCACTCCCGGACAAATCGCCGCCATCGAAGCGGCTGCCGGCTGCAAAGTCATCGACCGCACCACCTTGATCCTCGATATTTTCGCCCGTCACGCCAGCACCCGGGAGGGCAAACTCCAGGTCGAGCTCGCCCAGCAGCGTTACCGCCTGAGCCACCTGAAAGGCCTGGGGCAGGTGCTCTCCCGCACCGGCGGCGGCATCGGCACCCGGGGCCCCGGCGAAAAGAAGCTCGAAACCGACCGGCGCCACATCCGCCGCCAGATCGACCGGCTGCAGCGTCAGCTCGATCAATTGGCTCAAACCGGCGCCATCCGCGCTCAAAGACGCCGGCGAAGCGGCGTGCGCGCCGTCAGTCTCGTGGGCTATACCAACGCCGGCAAGAGCACCCTGTTTAACCGGCTGACCAGCGCGGCCGTGCACACCCGGGATGCCCCCTTCGTCACGCTGGACACCACCACCCGCAGAATCAACCCCGAATACGGGCACTGTCTGCTTTCCGACACGGTGGGCTTCATCGACAAACTCCCCCACGAACTGATCCGCGCCTTTCGCGCCACACTGGCCGCGGCGGCCGATGCCGATCTGCTGCTGCACGTTGTGGACGCTTCGGATTCCCGGGCGGCCGAAAATATTGCCGTGGTCGAGCGGGTGCTGAAAGAAATCGGGGCCATCCATCTGCCTCGGCTTCTGGTGTACAACAAAATCGACCGGCTTCCGCCAGATGCCCGCACCGCCGTCATGGCCCGCTGCGCCCGTGCCGACACCTTCGCCATTTCCGCCAAAACCGGCGAGGGCCTCGGTCCGCTCGCAGCCGCCGTGATCGAAACCCTGTCTGCCCAAGATAGAATCCGGAGCTATCTGCTGCCCTACCGCGACGGCAAACGCCTTGAGCAGCTTTACCGCCATGCTGAGATTCTTTCCCGGGAAGATAGACCCGAGGGCATCTGCCTCACCGTTAAAATCGGCAGTACCTTTCCCGATACCGCTTATCGGCCCTTTTTAATCGCTTCTGACCATTCCGACGATCTGGAGGCCATGCATGACCCACTTTAATACGATTTTATCCCAGGGAGAAGCCGAGTCCGTCATCAGCAAATCCCGCTTCATCGCCCTCGCCTGCCACGTGGAAAGCGAAGCGGATGTCGATCGCGTGCTTGCTCAGACCCGCAAGGTACACTACAAGGCCACCCACATATGCTCCGCCTATATCCTCGCCACCGAGCCCGAACGCCAAAAAGCCAGCGACGACGGCGAGCCTTCCGGCACCGCAGGCAAACCCATTTTGGACGCCATCGCCCGGCGTGGCCTCAAAAACGTGCTGGTGCTGGTGGTGCGCTATTTCGGCGGCGTCAAGCTCGGGGCCGGCGGCCTGATCCGCGCCTACGCCGGCGCGGCCAGTCAGGTGCTCGATGCGGTGCCGACGGTGCGGCGGCAGTGGTGCGATACCCTGCGCATCACCATCGATTACACCCAATACGGTGGGCTCAGGCAAAAACTAAGCGATCGGCGCCAGCCCCATTATCAGCCGGTTCAGGAGCGCTTTGCCGACACGGTAAGCCTGGATTTTGAAATCCCCACCGAAGAAATTGACACCTTTCTCGCCTTTATAACCGAGGCGACCAACGACCGCTACCACGGGCAGAAGGGAGCGCCCAAATGGGTTTATGTCTTGGCGGATCCGGCCTGAACCAATCAAAAAACCGAAGCGATGCTTCGGCTTCAGACTGTGACAAAGTCCGCGGCGAAAGCCGTGGATTTTTCTGTATCGAAATGAATGCCCGTGTTTATCTTTCTAATATAATTATCCTATAAAGCAAGGCGGTGATTAATCTTATGAAGATTCAGGAAAAAGAGAAAAACAGAAAGCAGCTGCAGATTATTTGTATCGATGACCTGGTTCCGCAGGACCATTTGTTGCGTATGGCAGACAAAGCAATTAACTGGACCTTTATTTATGAGTTGGTCCAAGGTAAATATTTCAATTCTATGGATCGTCCCGGCATCAATCCTGTTGCGCTGATTAAGATTCCCTTCATCCAGTATTCGGTTCCAGGAAACAGATTTATTTGAAGAGATTTTTCGGAGGATTCTCGAAGCGTGTTATAAGTTTAAACTGATCGATCCATCGGAAATATTTGTTGATTCAACGCACGTGAAAGCATGGATGATGGCGCGAAATCTGTATTCCCGTACAAACGGCCAATGACCAAAGATGGTTTTTTCAAAAAGCAGGAAGAGGCTTTTAATTTTTCGGATCAGCAATAAAAATATATATTAATAGAAAAGTGGAGTCACGGGCACCCCACTTTGCCTTCAGTCTGAAACCGCTTGTCTTAAACAAGCGGTTTTTGATTGCCTGCAATTAGTTTTTCGATTATAATGCTGATATCGGCTTCGAAATTTTAAAAGGAGGGTGCCATGCGGTCACAAATGCGAACAGAAGAAAGAAGCAATGTCAAAAATCGCATCGGCTGGTTTCTGATGGTCGTCCTGCTGACCTCAATCCAGATCGGCTGGCTGGTCTATCTGTTCAGCAACCTCACCGCTTATTCCACGCGCATTTCCCTGATCACCCGCATCGTCGCCATGGTTGTCTGCCTGTGCATCTTCGGGGAACATCGCAACGCTGCCATCAAAATGCCCTGGATCATGCTGATTCTCGTGCTGCCGGTATTCGGCCTGACGATGTACGCCCTGGCCGGCCGGGTGAACGTGACCCGGCGCATGCGCCTGCGTCACGAGGCGATCAATCAACAACTCAACCCAATGCTGGCCCAGGATGCCGCCGTTGCCGACCGTCTCCGAAAGGAAGACCGCGCCCTTGCCAATATCAGCCATTACATCCGTCACTATGGCCCTCATCCAGTGTATGACAACACGGACGTCGTTTTCTACAGCGACGCAGCCGAAGCGCTGGCCGCCCAGAAGGAGGCCCTGCGCCATGCGAAGGATTTTATCTTCATGGAATATTACGCCATTGAGGACGACCAGGCCTTTGCGGAGATCCACGCGATTTTAAAGGCCAAGGCTGCCGAGGGGGTCGAGGTTCGCCTGTTCTACGACGATTTTGGCAGCATCAGCTTCATCAACCGCGACTTTATCAAGCGCATGGAGGCTGACGGCATCCAGTGCCGGGACTTCAACCCGGTGCAACCCTTCCTTAACGTGTTCATGAACAACCGGGATCACCGCAAATTCACGGTGATCGACGGCCGCGTGGCTTTCACCGGCGGCTACAACCTCGCCAACGAATACTTCAATATCACCCACCCCTTCGGCCACTGGAAGGATACCGGCCTGCGGCTGACGGGCACCGCGGTGCGCAGCTTCACCATTTTCTTTTTTGAAATGTGGAACGCCATCCGCGATACGGATTTAAAACGCGACACCGATTACGCCCGCTATCTGCCGGGCCTGGGCTATACCGCCGTCGAGAGCGGCTATGTCCAGCCCTATGCCGACAGTCCCCTGGACGACGAACGGGTGGGCGAGGACGTTTATCTGAACCTCATCAAAAACGCCAAACACTATTTTTATATCACGACCCCTTACCTGATCATCACTGATGAGATGGTGCGCGAGCTGGGGCTGGCCGCCAAACGCGGCGTGGACGTGCGCATCATCACGCCCGGCATCCCGGACAAAAAGGTCGTCTTCCAGATGACGCGCTCATACTACGCGACGCTGGTGCGCTACGGCGTGCGCATTTTTGAATACACGCCGGGATTCATCCACGCCAAGCAATGCGTCTGCGACGGCGAGGCCGCCACTGTCGGCACCATCAACCTCGATTACCGCAGCCTCTATCTTCATTTTGAGTGCGGGGTGCTGCTGATGAAGGTCGCCGCCATCGTCGATATCAAAAGAGATTTTGATCGGCTCTTCCCCGTCTGCGAAGAGGTCAGCGCCAAATATCAGGAAACCCATCTTTCCCTGATCCGCCAGCTCTTCCAGGCGGTGCTGCGGCTCTTCGCACCGCTGGTTTAGCCGTTCACTAAAAAAAGCCGG
>NZ_GL622359.1:1656020-1818380 GCF_000185505.1 Pseudoramibacter alactolyticus ATCC 23263
TTGCTCCGGCTTTTTTGATGTTTTTTACGACGGCGGCTTTCGCCGCCGCCATACCGCCCGAAGTTTCGCCGCCACATCAATCGGCGCTTCCTCGCCGCGGCGCATCCGCCGAAACCCGCCGACGTTCTTCGCAAGCATCAACAGCGTGAAAGCCACCGCAATCCCGCCGATCGCTGTCCCGCCAAAGCAAAACGCCGGCGCGCTGAAGGCCGCCGGAAGCATCACCGCCCCGACACACAGATAGTGGCTGATGATCACGGCCAACGCCGCGAGCCCCAGGGCCAGAAACCCCCAGCAGGGCCGCATGAGCACCGCCGCCGCCCCGGTGACCGCCACGCCTTTGCCGCCGCGAAAGCGATGCCAAAAGGGAAAATCGTGGCCGAGCACCGTGCCCAAACCGACCCACGCCGTCGCCGTGAGACCGCCGCCCGGGAAAATCATCGCCGCCGTCAGTCTGGCCGCCACCACCTTGGCCAGATCCCCGGCGAGGGTCGCGAGCCCCGGCCCCGGCCCCCAAAGGGCCATCACGTTGGCCATACCCGGATTCCCGGAGCCCGCTTCGAAGATCGACACGCCCCGGCGCCGCGCGACCCATGCCGCTGTGAGCCAACACCCCCAGCCGTAGCCAATCATCAAACAGATCCCGCGCATGATCTCGCCTCCCTTCGCTTCACAGGATTTTTATTATTATAACATTCGCCGCAGGATGGCGCGAACCGAAACGCCCGCCGCGGATAATTTACTTGACACTTTTTCAGACGACCGATACACTGAAGCCATCCCACTAAAACCACGCCAGGAGGTGCTCATGAAACTCAGACCGAATAAAAACCAACTCACCTGGGGGCTCACGGCCTTCCTTGTCTTTCTCGCGGCCTTCGTCGCCTATTATCTCATTTTCCACGCCGGACAATTCACCGGCAGCCTGCAGAAGATCGGCCGCACCATGATGCCTATCACCTTCGGCGTCATCATCGCCTTCATCATGACGCCGGTGCTCAACTTCGTCGAGGGACGATGGCTGGTGCCCCTGTTCGAAAGACGCGGCCGCGATGTCGCCGGCCCCGGCTTCACCAAGGACCGGCGCCGCATGCGCAGCCTCTCGGTGCTTATCACCATGTGCTTCCTGCTGCTCTGCCTTTACGCGCTGACGATGATCGTGGTGCCCCAGCTTTTGGCCAGCCTCAACCAATTCTTCACCCAGGTTCCGGCCTACGTCGACAACGTCAACACCTGGATTTCCCGGCTGCCGGGGAACCAGCCAATGCTTCGAAAATGGCTCAACGCCGCCTGGAATACCTCGTCCGCCCAGCTGACCAAGCTTATCAAAACCAGAGTTCTACCCAATATGGGCACCATCCTCCAAACGCTGACCACCCAGCTGGTCGGTGCGGTCCGCGTCTTCTTTAACTTAATCGTCGGACTCATCGTGGCCATTTATCTGCTGGCCTCCAAGGAGACCTTCTGCGCCCAGGGCAAAAAAATCGCCTATGCACTGTTTCGCCCCAATACCGCCAACGAAGTGGTCGGTGCTTTTCGCTTTATCAACGCGACTTTCAACGGATTTATCAGCGGCAAGATCATCGACTCGGCCATCATCGGCGTGCTCTGCTTCCTCGGCGACTCCATCATCGGCACGCCCTATCCGGTGCTCGTCTCGGTGATCGTCGGCGTCACCAATATCATCCCCTTCTTCGGCCCCTATATCGGCGCCATCATCGGCGGGGTTCTCATTCTGCTGATTCAGCCGCTTCAGGCCCTGTATTTTGTGATCTTTGTGATCATCCTCCAGCAATTCGACGGCAATGTTCTCGGGCCGAAGATCCTCGGCGACTCCACCGGACTCTCGAGCTTCTGGGTGATCTTCGCCATCATGATCTTCGGCGGCCTCTTCGGCGTGCTGGGCTGGGTGATCGGCGTGCCGCTGTTCGCCGTGATTTATGCCTTCGCCCGCCGCGTCATCAACCACTTCCTAAAAAAGCGCCGCCTCCCCACCGATACGGCCGACTATTACGACGCGGCCTATCTCGAAGGCGGCGAGCTCAAAAGCCGGCGGGATCCGGCCAATACGCGCTTCCGCGCGCAGCCGGGCAACACCCGCTGGCGTCGTCTTTTCAGGCGCAGACCGGCCGCCCCGGACAACGATAAAAACGATGCTAAGGATGAAACGCCCGAAAAATAACCATCGAAAAAGACCGCTGCCACAGCGGTCTTTTTTTAGTAAGCGCAATTTATTGATCCGCACCAAGCGTCTCGTTCATGCTGCCGGTGCGATAACCCGTCAGGTCCACCGTCACATAGCGAAATCCCAGGGCCTTAAAGGCGGCGTCAACGGCTTCCCGATGCGCGAAAAGCGTCGCCGCCTCGCCGGCCGGCAGTTCGATGCGGGCAATATAATCCCGGCTGCCGTGAATGCGCACCCGCATCTGGCGATAGCCCAAATCGATAAGCAGCTGCTCCGCCTTGTCGACCATCGCGAGCTTTTCCTCGGTGATCTTCTCCCCGTAAGCAAAGCGGGATGCCAAACACGCATAGGAAGGCTTATCCCAGGTAGGCAGGCCCAGCTCCCTGGAAATCGCGCGGATATCGTCCTTCGTGAGCCCAGCCTCCCGCAGGGGGCTGACGACAGCAAGCTCCGCCACCGCCTGCATTCCTGGACGATAGTCGCCCAAATCGTCGAGGTTTGAGCCCTCAGCCACCGCCGCAAAGCCGTTCGCCGCCGCAATTTTTAAAATCTCCGAAAAATTGTTTTTCTTGCACCAATAGCAGCGGTCCGGCGGATTATCCGCAAAGCCTTCGAGGCCCAAGGCATCCACCCCGCACACGATCTGCCGGATCTGCTCCGTCTTGCAGAAATCCGCCGCCTCCTCCATCTCCCTTGGGGGCACGATGTCGGCCTGCACCGTCACGCCGATGGCTTTGTCGCCCAGCACATCGTGGGCTGCCTTTAACAACAGGGTTGAATCCACACCGCCGGAAAAGGCCACCGCCACCGATCCCAGCGATCGGATATTCGCTTTGAGCGCCGCGTATTTCTGCGCTAACCTTGCGTTCATTTTCTTCCTTCTTTCATGCTTTTGATGCGTCATCCGCTTTTTTAATAGGTTGATCATTATAACACAGCCCGAGCCCGGTGCAAAGCCGCGCGCCTTTTTGCTTTTGCCCTGCCGCCGTTATCCGCTACAATATCAAAGAAAAGTTTTTGATGTATTTTAACCGTTCCCGAAAGGATTTTCCATGACCATTTTCCCGGAAATTTTTGAAAACACCCGTTCCCTCGCACCGCCTGCACCCTTTTTGGACGACGGCGCGCCGGTGGATCGCCTCTTCTGGTTTGGGCAGCTGCCCTCAACCAACGGTTTCCTCAAGCGGCACGCATTGCGCCTGCCCCACGGCACCATCGCCGTCGCCGATGCCCAAAGCGCCGGCCGAGGCCGGCGGGGGCGGGATTTTTTCTCCCCGCCGAACAGCGGCCTTCATCTTTCGATGCTCTACCGCCCGGCCAAGCGCTCCGCGCTTTCGTCCTTCGTCACGATGGGAGCCTGCGTCGCTGCAGCCGGGCCGGAGCTTTCAGGCCGAGGGCACGGTCCGCGGATTTAACGACCTCGGCCATTTGCTTCTGACCGATGCCGCCGGCCGAGAGCAAACCATCGCATCTGGAGAAATTTCACTGATATTGGCATAAAATTGTCATCGCGACGCGGCCCGCCGCGTTTGTGTTAAAATAAAACCGTCGGGCGATCCCTGCCCGACGGCTTTATTTTGATTTGATTCATCCAAGGTTTCACACAAAGGAGATTTTATGGCCACTGAACCCGAAAAGAACACCGCTGCCCCGGCTGAAAACGCAGCGCCGCACAAGACTGGCCGCCACATCCCGCGCCGCCGCATGATGCAGATCATCGACCGCATGGCGGCAACCGGCCGGTCCACCACCGCCGCGATGGAAACCGGCCTGCCCCTGCCCAGCTGGGACGACATCCTGCTGCTCGGCGCTCAACTCGGCGCCTTTCCGCTGCCGCCGTCCGCCGCTGTCAGCACCACCACCATCATCGGCGGGAAGGCCCGCAAGCCCCTGACGCTGATGCATCCCTTCTTCGTCTCTCATCTCTCGTCACAGGTACTGCCCGCCGAGCTTAAAACGGCAATGGCGGCCGGTGCTGCCGCCGCCGATACGGCTGTCGGCAGCGGCGACGGTCCGGTGAGCAGCGACGTGCAAAACGCCGCCGGACAGCTCATCTACGAAGTCACGCCGGACAGTGATGTATCTGACACCTTCCTGCAAAGCTGCGGCGCCGTCGAAATTAAAATCGGCCAGGCCACCAAGCCAGGCACAGCGGTCTTCCCCGGGCTTAACGACCGGGGCGACGTGAAAAAATTGATTTCTTCGCTGCGGGACCGCGCCGACGGGCGCCCGATCGGCATTAAAATCGCGGCCGGCAACATCGAAAAAGATGTTTTTGTCTGTCTCTTTGCCGAACCGGATTTTATCACCATCGACGGCCGCGGCGGCTCTGACGGCATGAGCCCCCTACTCGCCCGGGAAGCCTTTGGCGTCCCGACAATTTACGCCATCGGCCGGGCCGTCAAGCGGCTTAAGAACTACCGTAACGAAAACGTCGCGCTGATCGTCACCGGCGGTCTGCGCACTTCAGCGGATATCGTCAAGGCGCTGGCCATGGGCGCCGATGCCGTGGCCCTGGGCTCTGCCCCGCTGATCGCCGCCGCACCGGATTATTACCGTTTTCTCCAAGGGCAGAATACCCCGGCCTGCGGCCATGCTCCGAAGAAAGCCGTTATCCCGGCCGATGCCGCCGCAAGACTCACCCGTTTCCTGCGCCTCACCGGCGACGAGATTGCCGCGTTCTGCCGCATGATGGGACACGCCGACATTCGAGCGCTGAGCACCGCTGATCTGGCGACGGTCAGCCGGGACATTTCAGACTATACCGAGATTCCCCATGCCTAAGCCAAAACGATACACGCCAAAAAAGACGCTTGCTGATGCAAGCGTCTTTTTCGTTATTTTTGAACGCAAAGCACGGCGACGATGCGCCGGCCGATTAGCGGCGGGCATCGAGCATCCGGATGAGCTCGGGGATCGTGGTTTCGAAATCGACACCATACCACGGGTTGGCCGGATTGGCGACGGTCACGGCGATGGTTCTGGCTGTGTAGTCCGCGGCGATTTGCATGGCGGTTTGCCAATCGATGCCGTTCATCATGGCGCCGACGCAGGTGCTGGAGAAGAGATCGCCGGTGCCGTGATAAGTCGCGTCGATCCGGTCGTTCTGATAGGTATAGAATGTGCCGGAAACGGTGTCGATCCCCATGACGCCGGTTTTTCCCGGCGAGAGGGAGACGCCGGTGAGCACGGCAGTCTTCGGGCCGAGCGCGCCCAGCTTTTCGAGCAGATTTTTAATGTAAGCTTCGTCGGTGGTTTCGCGGTAGTCGGTGCCCGTCATGAAGCAGGCCTCGGTGATATTGGGCACGATAAAGTCGGCGTGGCGGCAGAGCTCGGCATTGCGTGCGGCATAAGCCTCGTCAAAGGCCGGATAAAGTTTGCCGTTGTCGGCCATCACCGGATCGATGAAGCGCAGGGTGTCGCTGTCCGCAAAGTCGTCGAAGAGTTTCTCGACGATTTCGATTTGCTCAAAGGAGCCCAGGTAACCGGTGTAGACCGCGTCGAAGCCAATACCCTCAGCGCGCCAATGCTCGGTGATGGGCACGATCTGATCGGTCAGATCCTTGACGGTGAAATTTTTGAACATCGTGTGGGTGGAGAGCACCGCCGTCGGGATGACGGCCGTCTCGACGCCCATGGCGGAGATCACCGGCAGAGCGACGGTGAGGGAGCACTTGCCGAAGCAGGAAATGTCTTGGATGGTTAAAACGCGTTTCAAAATGGTACCTCTTCTGAAATTTTTTAAAGTCTTTGATCCGTCGATGCTCGGTTTGCATTTGACGGACCTTTTTTATTATAATGGCTATTGACCATCTTCAAAGTGCCAATTTAAAATAATTTATGATGGTCAGATTGGAAGTGCACCGATGTTGACCTACGATTTGGATGCCGCGGGGAGCGATCCCCTTTACGTTTTTCTTTATAAATGCATCAAGGCGGATATTGTCTGCGGGCGGCTCACTCCCGGAGAGGCGCTGCCCAGCAAGCGGGCCTTTGCCAAACATTTGGGCGTGAGCACCATCACCGTGGAAAATGCCTACGGCCAGCTCACCTCCGAGGGCTATATCGTTTCCCGGCCGCGGCGGGGATTTTATGTGGCGGCGCTTTCGGAGCTGCCGCTTCGGAATCGGCAGGCGGCAGCCGTTTTGTCGCCCGAGCCGGAAGCCGGCCGGACGCGGGCCGCGCTGACGCAAACGCTGGCAGCACCGCAGTGGTTTGCCGATTTCGCCAGCAACCAGACGGACCCTGAACGCTTCCCCTTTTCAATTTGGGCAAAGATCAGCCGGGCGGTGCTCAGCCGGGAGCAGCCGGCGCTGATGGAGAACCCGCCGGCGGGCGGCACGGCCCAGCTGCGGCGGGCCATCGCCGGGCAGCTGCGGGATTTTCGGGGCATGGCTGTCTCGCCAGAACAGATCATCGTCGGCGCCGGCACGGAATACCTTTATGGCCTGCTTATTCAGCTCTTGGGCTTTGACAAAATTTATGCCGTGGAGACGCCGGGCTACCGCAAGGTGGCCCAGATTTATCGGGCCCACGGTCTGACGGTGGCCGAGATCCCGCTGGATCATGCGGGGTTGATGCCGGATCGGCTTGCAGCCAGCGGAGCGTCGGTGGTGCACCTCACGCCGAGTCACCATTTTCCCACCGGGCGGACCATGCCCATCAGCCGGCGCTGCGAGCTGCTGGGCTGGGCGTCCCGGTCGCCGAATCGTTTCATCATCGAGGACGATTACGACAGCGAATTCCGGATGAACGGGCGGCCCATTCCGCCGCTTTACACCATCGATGACAGCCGGCGGGTGATCTATATCAACACCTTCACCAAGAGCCTGGCCTCCACCGTCCGCGTGTCTTATATGGTGCTGCCCTTTCCGCTGGCGGCGCGATTTTATAAAGAGCTGCGCTTTTATGCCTGTACGGTGTCGACCTTTGAGCAGTTCACATTGGCGCGTTTCATCGCCGAGGGGCATTATGAAAAGCACATTAACCGCACGCGCCTGGCCTATAAGCGCCGGCGGGACACGCTGCTCGCGGTGATCGCCGCAAGCCCCCTGGCGGCGCGGGCCCGAATCGCCGAGGAAAACGCGGGCCTGCATTTTCTGATGACCATTGACACCGAGAAGCCGGATCGGGCACTTATCGCCGACGCGGCCCGGGAGGGAATTCATCTGGCGGCGCTCTCGGACTACGGCGGGGCCGGGGCCCACACCTTCGTTATCAATTATTCGTCGATTCCCGACGGGCGCATGGCCGAAGCGGTGGCGCGGCTTTATCGTGCGGTCGTCGCCTGAGCGCGCGGCAGATTTTTTGAAAACGCATGAAAAAAGTGCATTGAAACTTTTTTGAATGGCCTGCGGCGTTGTGCATCGGCGGCGCTTGGGGTATAATGAGTGTAATCGGTTATTCGTGGCCGCGCAATTAGCGGCGTTTGGCATAAAGGGAAAACGAATCAGGAGGATAGGATGGATTATCGCGACAATTTGCAAAAGTGGCTCAATTTTGGACAATACGACTACGGGATGCTCAAAGAACTGGAGGACATCACCGACGAAAAGGAACTGGAAGATCGTTTTTATACCGAGCTGGCCTTCGGCACAGCGGGGATGCGCGGCAAGATCGGCATGGGGACCAACCGCATCAATGTGTATGTCGTGGCGCGGGCGACCCAGGGGCTGGCCCGGTATCTGCTCGCGGCGGATCCGGCCAATGCAGACAAGGGCGTGGCGATTGCCTACGACTCGAGGCATTTCTCCCAGGAATTTGCCCAGGTCTCGGCCCAGGTGCTGGCGGCCAACGGCATCAAGGCGTATCTTTTTGACGACTTGCGCCCGGTGCCGGTGCTTTCTTTCACCGTGCGCCATCTCGGAACGGCGGCGGGGATCGTGATTACCGCGTCCCACAACACGAAGATTTACAACGGCTACAAGGTTTACGGGCCGGACGGCGGCCAGATCACCGAGGAAGCGGCCGGCGCTGTGGTGGCCCAAATCCGGAAGGTGACGGACTATTTCGGCGTGGAGCTCGCGGCGGACGACGACGCGCACATCATTACCGTGCCGCCGGAAGTGGACGATGCTTATGCCGCCGCGGTGGAAGCCGTGGCCCGGGCCAATCCCGGCAGCGATCTGAAAATTATTTACACGCCGCTGCACGGCTCCGGCAACATTCCGGTGCGCCGGGTGCTGAAGGATCTGGGCTATGAACACGTATCCGTGGTTAAAGAGCAGGAACTGCCCGACGGCGATTTCCCGACGGTGGCCAAACCCAATCCGGAAGAAAAGGCTGTGTTTAACATCGCCATCGGCATGGCGGAAAAAGAAGGCGCCGACATCATTTTCGGCACCGACCCGGACAGCGACCGCCTGGGCGTGTGCTGCCGCAAGCCCGACGGCGACTACGCCGTGTTTACCGGGAATCAAACCGGCGCGCTTTTGGTGGATTATATGCTCGAAAGCCGCGACTGGCCGGACAACAAAGCCATCGTGAAAACCATCGTGACCAGCGAAATGGGCGGGGTGATCGCCCGGGCCCACGGCGCAGCGGTTTATAATGTGCTCACCGGCTTTAAATACATCGGTGAAAAGATGACCCAGTGGCAGGCGGACGGCTCGCACACCTTTGTGATGGGCTATGAGGAAAGCTACGGCTATCTGGCCGGCGATTACGCCCGGGACAAGGACGCTGTGGTGGCCAGCGCCCTGGTCATCGAAATGGCCCAGTATTACAAAGACAAGGGCATGACCCTTTATGAAGCGCTTCAGTCCCTGTATGAAAAATACGGCTATTTTGAAGAATACGTGCAGTCCATCGAGCTCGACGGTATCGCGGGCAAGGCTCAGATCACAAAGATCATGGATGCTTTCCGCGCCGATTATTTCGACGCCTTTGCCGATGCGAAACTGGCGGCATTCAACGATTACCAGAGCCAATTCAGCAAAGATTTGGCCACCGGGCAGACGACACCCCTCGATCTGCCGGTGTCCAACGTGCTGAAATTCGTTTTTGACGAAGACTCCTGGTATGCGATCCGTCCCTCCGGCACCGAGCCGAAAATCAAAGTGTATTATTCGGTGAAGGGTCAGAGCGCGGCCGATGCGAAGGTCAAGCTTGAAGAACTGAAGGCCGCGGTCAACGAAAGACTGCCGGAGCTTTAAGCGGTTTGTTCATCAAAACCCGTCTGAGATCAGATGATCGCAGGCGGGTTTTTTGGTGCATCAATCAAAGCGAACCGTATTGAAGCCTACGCGACGACCATGATTATTGCGTTTGGGCCGCGGGGGATGTGCGCCTGAGACGGGCTGTTAAATCCCCGGGCGGCTTTAATCATTCATCAGGGAAGAGCAGATGGTGTTATGGAGAAATGACATAATCAATGGCGCTGGCATAGGGATGACATCAGACCGCATCAATCGCGATAGGAAATGTTTTCGACCGGGTTACGGTTGAAAAAAACCAAGCGACCTTTTTGTGGGGATATCTCCACAAAAACCGTTAACTGCCACATTGTTTGACTTATATAAGTTGGCTGTGTTAAAATAGTATCAGTTTTTATCGTCAGGAATGGGAGGCATAAAGGAAATGAAGCAAAGTCAATCGCAATCAAAATGCTTATGGGTCGCCCGGGATATTGCGGGAGAGATAGCCAAGGGGGAACGGCAGGAAGGCGAAGCCATTCCCGGGATGTCGATAATGGCATCAAAATACGGCGTTTCTCCGGAAACCATCAGGAGAGCCGTATCCATATTGGCGGGCAAAGGCGTCGTTGAGGTGAAACCTCAGAGCAGAACAAGAGTTAAATCTGTGAAAAACGCGTTGAAATACATCAGCTATATTGAGAAAGATAACGAGCTTCGAAATGCCTATCACAGCATCAGAGAGATAGCCAGGCAATATCAAGAATTAAATTCCAGACTTTTGGATACCCTGGATTACTTTGTAGAAAGAAAAATCAGTCTCTCTCCGGTTGAATCTCCCTTTCCGAATTACGAAATCCCAATCCCGGATGATTCCAATTTAATCGGAAAAACCATCGGCGAGTTGAAATTTTGGAGCAATACCAAATGCACGATCGTAGGCATAAAAAAAAGGGACGAAACGATCATTTCCCCCGGCCCATATCTTTCTTTCGAAAAAGGAGACATTATCGTGGTGATCGGAACGGCAGAAGCCATAGAAGATTCTGTAAAGCTGATCAGGCAGCTTTGATTTCAATCGAAAACCGACGATAATGGGCATAATAAACACGCGTGTTGATACATATTTACATAGGAGGTTCATTTATGATTCGATTTGAAAAGGTGAGGAAGACGTACGGGAAGACCACTATATTAAATGATTTGACATTTGATATAGAAGACAGACAGTTTGTTTGTCTGATCGGCAAGTCGGGCTGCGGCAAGACCACGACGCTGAAGACCATCAATCGATTGATTAAGCCGGATTCCGGCAGAATTTTGATTGATGGTGAAGATATTTCAACGAAGAATAAGGCGGAGCTGAGAAGACATATTGGATATGTGATCCAGGAAATCGGTCTTTTTCCGAACATGACGGTCGCACAGAACGTCGCCGTCGTGCCTAAACTGCTTAAATACAGCAAGGCAGAATGTGACCGTATCGTCAATGAAATGCTTGATTTGGTGAAGATGCATGAATATGCGGATAAATATCCGTCGGAGCTTTCGGGCGGCCAGCAGCAGAGAATCGGGGTGCTCAGAGCATTGGCAGCAAGCCCGCCGATCGTATTGATGGACGAACCCTTCGGCGCACTGGATCCGATGACCAGAGAAAGTCTTCAAAATGAAGTAAAAGACCTCCAGCAAAAGCTCAATAAGACGATCATTTTCGTCACCCATGACATGAATGAGGCGCTGAAGCTGGCGGACGTCATCATCTTTATGGATCGCGGGAAAATTGTGCAGATGGCAAGTCCTGCCGAATTCCTGGCGCATCCGGCCAATGATTTGGTGAGAGAATTCATGGGCGAACACACAGAAGGCTATATAGCGCCTACAAAGGTAGAGGATTATATGCGCACAAATCTTGCGTTTGCCCATAAGAACGATCAGGTTAAGGCCTGTGCGGAAATGATGGCGAGAAACAGCGTGGACTCCGTGCTCGTGGTGGATGATAACAATCGATTTGCAGGAACCGTGAGCATCAGAGACATCATGCACTGGGGCAAGGAGTTGAGCCGCATCGAGCCGCTTATCAGGCAGACGGCGAGAACGGTGCTCATCGGCAGCGATGCCAGGGAAAGCTTTGAATATCTGTTAGAGACGAATGCCGATTATGTGGTGGTTTTAAATCCGGACAGAAGCATAGCCGGCATCATCACCAAAACCAGCGTGGCCACCTCAGTAGCCGAGAATTTATGGGGAGGTGAATAATCGTGAAAGCATTGATGGATACTTATGGTTCTATGCTGCTGAGCGCCATAGGAACGCATATGCTGTATGTGATGGTTTCGGTTGCCTTAGGTGCCGCGGCCGGAATGATACTGGGAATTGTGCTTTCAAGAGTTCCTAAGTGGTCTGTCGTCATACTTCCGATCTTATCGGTATTTCAGACGATACCAGGGCTTGCGTTTATCGGAATATTGTTCTTAATTACCGGCATGAAGCCCATTACAGTCATCATCGCGTTATCGGTGTACGTCATATTTCCGGTTCTGAAAAACACGTATGCCGGCATACTCAGCGTAGAAGATAAATACGTAGAAGCGGCGAAGGGCTGCGGCATGACTTCTTTTCAAACGTTGATGCGGGTGGAATTGCCGCTGGCTTCGCCGACCATCATTGCAGGACTCAGAATGGCGGTTATATACACTGTCAGCTGGGCGGTTTTGGCAGCGATGATCGGTTTAGGCGGTCTGGGAGACTTTATCTATCAGGGCACCACATCCAACAACAATACCTTGATTCTATTGGGCGCCATACCCGCGGCCGTCATAGCCATCGTTTTGGGTCTTATCATCGACGTTTTGCAGAAAAGACTTACTCCGCGAGGCATCCGGGAGGTGAAAAGATAAATGACATTCAGCTTGATAATGGAGCACATGTTTTTGGTGCTGGCGGCCATTACCATGTCGATTTTAATAGGCATCCCTTTGGGCGTATGCGCCTATATGATGCCAAAGAGCAGAGGGCTTATCCTGAAGGTGGTGGATATCCTTCAGACGATACCGGCCCTGGCACTCCTTGGTTTAATCATGATTCTGGCAGGTCCCGGAAAACTGACGGTCGTTATCGGGATCACCCTCTATTCCCTGCTTCCGATCGTCCAAAATACATGTCTCGGCCTTTCGGGAATAGACCCGGGTGTCGAAGAAGCCGCCAAGGGTGTCGGGATGACCTCGATGGAGCGGCTGACGCAGGTGGAATTTCCAATAGCCTTTCCCACGGTATTTACAGGAATAAGGATTGCCCTGGTCAACGCCATCGGCATCGCGGTATTTGCAGCCTTTGTCGGCGGCGGCGGTATTGGCGGCGTCATGAACAAAGCCATCCGAATACAGGACATGAAGATGATCCTGACCGCCACCGGGGCACTGATGTTGATTGCGGTTGTATTGGACCTTCTGATGGGCGTCAGCGAAGCCCAGATAAGAAAATCCCACAGCAGCATGAAGCGGGTCATTTCATCGATACTCATCGTCTTTGTCGCCTTTATGGCCACAGTTCCCTTTCAGGTGGCCGGCTCCAATTCGGCGGGGAACCTGATGCTTTATGACGGTGATTACACCGAGACCCAGATCATGCATCACATGATCAAGCATCTTGTGGAGGGAAAAACGGATCTGAACGTGACCATCCAGGATCAGATGTCCCAGGTTAACAACTACAAGGCACTGATCGGCAAGAAACATAGCTGCGATATGATGATCAGTTATGACGGAACATGGCTCACGACTTTTCTGCACAAGGATCCGACGGATGTCCCTAAGGGGGAAAGCTTATACCAATACACCAATCAATTAGGCAAGAAAAAAGAGGGCCTAACCATGCTGGGCAAATTGGGATTTAACAATACCTATGCCATTGCGGTGCCGCGCAAGTTGGCGGATAAGTACAACCTGAAGAAGGTTTCGGATTTGGAAAAGGTGGCTCCCGAGCTGACCTTTGGCGCGGAACATGAATTTTTCACGGAAGAGGGCAGTATGAAGTACAATCCTTTCGTGAGGTTCTACAACCTGAAATTCAAGAATCAAAAATCGGTGGACGTCAGCCTGAAATACTCGGCGATCGGAAAAGGAGAGTTTGATGTGACAGAGGTGTTTGCGACGGACGGTCTGAACAAAAATGGAAGACGACAAGCACTTCTTCCCGGAATACAACGGCGCCTTCCTCATAAGAGAGGATACCTTTACTAAATTTGCCAAGACGGCGCCTAATTTAAAGAAGGTGTTGTCATCGTTGGACGGCAAGATATCCACGGAGGAAATGTCTGAGATGACTTATCAAGTGGATGTTAAGGGCAGGACGGTGGATGATGTGGCAATCGACTTCCTGAAGAAAAAAGGACTGCTATAGGCGGCCCGGCAAAGAAGCCTTTTAATAAAGCAAAAAACCGGACGGAACAGCCGTCCGGTTTTTGATTGTCAGTATGCCTGTTGATGACGGACATGGAGATTCGTTTTTCAGATGCATTGAAAAATCTTTTAATAGAGTGTAAAGTCATCGCTTTTCAGATTTTGGATTTCTTGTTTTCAAATTCCCGGCGAGGCTGATTTTTCAAATTTTATAATCCGCCTCCGGGTTCGGGCGTTTCTTAACGCGCTTGTTGTAGATTTTTTGCAGATTGATGAGCGGTTCGGGGGATTCCTTTTTCAGCCGGTCCAAGACGTGAAGGATTCGGGCGCGCTCAGATTTTGAAAGCGTTAAATCATAAATGTCATAATTAATGATTTTATAATTTTATCGAAATAAAAAGCAATATACTGTTCATCATATTTTTCAACCGGATAATAAAAGAGGCCCCAATCGCTCACTTTCCAGAGATCTCCCTTTTTAAACAAGCGGCAGATGGCAATACCGCTTCGTCTTCGCAGTTTTTCATTATAACCGTTTGGATAATCTTTATTGATGGATTCGGGCAAACGACGGTATTCCCATTCTCTTACGATAGGGTATTCGTTTTTGGCGTAGGGCATGTGGGTGGCATAATAATAGGCATTGTCGTGCAGGTTCCAGGCGATGGCACCCTTTACCAGCAGCAGGCCAAGCAGCGCGATGCCCGCGGCGATCAAGATCGGTTTGATTGGCTTTGTTTCCATTTTTTGTGTTTCCTTCCCTTGTGTTTCTGAGATAAGCGCTTCATTTTTTGCCGATTTTTTTGAGAGCCTTTTTGGCTTGGGACAGGCGCTTTTTCATGCGGCGGGCTATCTTTTTTGCGTGGCGAGCAATCTTTTTCACTTTCCGTTTAGCGCTTCGTTTGAGGATCTGCACCCGTTTGATGATGCGATTTCGGATTTTTAAAGCTTTGGCTGCGCTTTTTCGCGCGGCATGGCGAACGGCTTTTGAAATTTTGGTCTTGGTTTTATGGTAGGCGCGGATGGCCTTGCGTCCGGCGCTGGCTGCCCTGTGTCGGATCTTTTGAAGGGGCTTAACAATTTTTCGGCTGATTTGTTGCTTCAGCTTTTGTTTGGCCTTTTTCGGGTTTTTGATTAGAAATTTCGCCTTTTTAAATGCTTTTTTAATGGGTTCTCCGAGAACATTATCCCAAAGCCCCCAGCCGATTATCCCCAATGAGGCCAGACTTAACCCCAAAAGCGTTGTCATTGCCCGAGCGCGCATGCCCCTTCCACGTTGATCGCGCTTTTTGCTTAGCGTACTGATCGAACGGTTGTATTGTTTTTTTAGTGTTTTGATCAAAGGCTCATCGAGATTAAGAAAAGCATAAACGTCTTTATCGGCATCAAGATCCGGTTGATTGATGCCGTGCTATTCCGTCATCCAGTCGCCGAAATACCCATTGGCAAAGGCCCAGCTTTTGGAAACATTAGCCGACATGGCGTGAATCATGAAATCCTGAGCGCGCATGATGCCCGGTAAAAACCCGGGTTTCACCGGGCTGATGGTCGTCGCCCAATGCGTCAAATAGGCATCGGGTCGGCGGTCCAGGGCGCCGGCGGCCGCAATGGCCAGATGAGGAAGATCAACCCTTCCTTTTTTTCGCCCAACAGCGACAGCTGAATAAAAATTTCCATATATTTTATTGACTTGCTGAGCCGTTAAATTTTTATGTTCCACCTTTGAATAATAGCCCTAATGATCGCCTTTAGATGTGGTTTATCGTATTGCTTATCCTCCACATGCTAAATCCAGCGCTGCGCGAGACTTTTTTATAACTTCTGCTTATAAAATAAAGCTGATCCCGTTTGATCTCTGCGGCACTTTTGTGATGTTTCCTGCCATCCTGCTCAATGGCCTTGAGCACGGTAAAGAAAACATGCTGTTGCCGAGGCGTCAACCCCGTATTCTTTTCGAACCAGCCGATTTTTTGTTTTGGTTTGCTTCCTGTTGGCTTTGAAGCGGCGGGTTTGGTTGTTTTTTTCTGCGGCGCGGATTGTCCGGCCCGGCGTCGTTATTTTCTGGTAGCCCAGAGTGATCACCTGGTCGGCATTGGCCGTCACCGTCTGCCCTTTAGGCGCGCGGTAGCCCCGGATCGCCGGCGGCGTGACGGTAAAGCGCGCGCCCTTTAGCAGAGACACGGTTCGCGCCTTCCCCAGGGGGTGGCCGCTTTTTCGGTCGACGACTCGGACGGTCAGCCGATATTCCGAGGTGTAGGTATAGGTCAGGATCTTCTCGTGCCGGCTGGGCTGGACCGCCCGGGTCGCTGTACGCCTGCCACCAGGCCGTGTCCGTCTCAGTCACGGTGCAAAGCAGATCGATCCGGGTACCGGCGCAGGTGTCACCCATATGGGTGATGCGCCCCGCGGGCCGGCGGCAGTCAGCAGGTTATTTTCGGTAAAATGGTCGGCCACCACCCGGACATGCACCGGGGCGAAGGCATGCACGCCCCGGACATGGGCATCGGGGCGCCGGAGACCGCAACACTGGCACCCTTAGTGCGGCGGCAAAAGCCGCCGGCACGAAAAACCCGAAAGCCGCCGCCATCATTCCCAAAGCCAATAGCCATCGTTTGAGTCGCCGCATCACATTCTCTCCTTCAATTCAACAATCCAATTGGTTTGCCGACATGAGCAATCAACCCAGTTTAAGGATTTTGGATGAAAAAGACAAGAAAAAGGTAAAAATAAGCTAAAAAGAGGTAAAATTTTGCAAAAACAGCGGGATGGCATCCATGCGGGCGATGGCCGGCGCTCACCCTGTCCAACGGCAGGCGCCTACGTCCACCCGACCGTCGGGCAAAAAGGGCACGCCCTCCCGGGCGAGCACCGCTCGGCGCAGATCGGCCTGGCCGCCGGCGATTCGGCCGTCGGCGCGCACCACCCGCTGCCAGGGCAGCGCCTCCGGGCAGCGGCGCATGGCAAAACCCACCGTACGCGCACCGCGGGGCCGGCCGAGCATCGCGGCAAGCTGGCCGTAAGTAGCGACACGGCCCTCAGGAATGCGGGCCACCAGGGCATAAACCTGTTCGAAAAAAGTCATGGCGAAACCTCCTCGGGATGTTGTGATAACCTCAGTTTAATCGTCCGCGCGGAGCGATGCAATCGGTTCATGCGCGGGCGGCAGAAAAATCTTTGCCGGACGGCGGCTTTTCGGTTAAGATAAAAAGCATCACAGGCAAAACGCAAAGCGCATAAGGAGGCAGCTGATGAAGGGGCATAAACCCAAATCCTGGCGGGCTCTGCTCGCCGACCCGGCGGAAAAGGTGCTCGTTTCCGCGTGTCTGGCGGGGACGCCCTGCCGCTACGACGGCAAGAGCAACGCCGACGCGCGGGTGCAGGCGCTGGCGGCGTCCGGCCGGGCGGTGATCGTCTGCCCGGAGGTGGCCGGCGGGCTTAAGATTCCGCGCATTCCGGCGGAAATAAGGGTGGCGGGGGGCAAACGGAAAGTGTATAATAAACAAAACCGTGACGTCACCGCGGCATACGAACGCGGCGCGGCCCATGCGGCGGCGCTGGCGCTGGCCTGCGGCTGCCGGCTGGCGATTTTCAAAGCGCGCAGTCCGGCCTGCGGCTGCGGAACCATTTACGACGGCAGTTTTACCCACCGTCTGACGGCGGGAAACGGCATCGCGGCCCAGGCCCTGATGGATGCCGGGGTGATCGTCATCACAGAAGAAACCCTTTGGGCGGATCCGGCGGATGGATCGCCTTTGAGGTAACCAGGGATCAGGAGGCAATATGGCAGATAAAATCAAGCTCGGGGTCGTTTTCGGCGGGCAGTCCGGCGAGCACGAAGTGGCCCGGGTCTCGGCGTACAATGTTTTGCAGGCGGTCGATCGGACAAAATACGACGTCACCACCATCGGCATCACTAAGGACGGCCGCTGGCTGATTTATACCGGGGATTGGGACAAGCTGCCCGACGGCTCCTGGCAGGAAGACACCGGGCATCTGCGGGAGGATTTTTCCCTGCTGACCGATCCGGCGATTCGCGCCATCGATGTGTTCTTCCCGATCATGCACGGCCCCATGGGCGAAGACGGCACCATCCAGGGCGTCTTCGAGATGATGGGCAAGCCCTATGTGGGCTGCGGCGTGCTGGCCTCGGCGGTCGGGATGGACAAGGTCGTTTCGAAGATTCTTTTCGAGAAGGCCGGCATTCCCGTGGTGCCCTACCGCGCGTTTCACGCCGCCGACTGGCAGCGGGATCAGGCGGTGCAGATTACCTCGGCGGAAACGCTGGGCTATCCGCTATTCATCAAGCCGGTGAATATGGGGTCGTCCGTGGGCATCACCAAGGCCCACGATCGGGCGGAACTGATCGCCGGAGTTCATCAGGCGCTGAATTACGACAGCAAAATTTTAGTCGAAACCTTTATCGACGCCCGGGAGATCGAATGTGCAGTACTCGAAGAACAGGGTCATATTCAGACGACGCTGCCCGGCGAAGTGGTGGCCAGCAAGGAATTTTATGACTACGAGGCCAAATACGCCGACGATCAGGATTCGAAAATCGAGATTCCGGCGCAAATCGACGACGCGACCACGGCGCAGATCCGCGATTTTGCGGCGAAGGCCTTTGCGGCGATCGACGGCTCCGGTTTGTCCCGGGTCGATTTCTTTGTGGATAACCGGGACGGCCGGCTTTACATCAACGAAGTGAACACGCTGCCCGGCTTCACGGATATCAGCATGTACCCGATGATGTGGCAGCATATGGGTGTGAGCTATGCCGAGCTGGTGGAACGGCTCATCGCGACGGCCGCCCGCAAGAAGGTGACGGATTACACGCGGGTGTAGTGCGCGGAAAGGAAAGGCCATGACAGAAACATTGGAAAATCATCCGGGCGAAAAGCAGGTCTGGCTGTCGATCGTCAGCGAGGTAACGGCGCAGGGCGATACCGACCGCACCGAATTTGTGACCGAGGGCGCCTTTTACCGCGAGAGCGACGCCGAATGCCTGAGCTATCGGGAGACGGAGGTCTCCGGGATGTCCGGCACGACGACGACGGTCCGCCTCGAACCGGATAAGGTTTCGGTGATTCGCCTGGGCAGTGTCAACGCGCTGATGGAATTTGAAAAGGGCAAGCGCTGTGTCGCGATGTACACCACGCCCTTCGGCGATGTGCCGCTGTCGATTCAGACTCGGGCGATCACCGTCGATCGAAACGAAGCGAACGAGCCGGTGCAGATCCATCTGGATTATGTCATCGGCGTGGAAGGCAAAACGAATAGCGTCAATACCATGACGATTGAAGTCCGGGACAGAAAATGACCCGGACTTTTTACGGAAGCGGAGGAGAACATGTATATCAGAGAGCAACTGGAAAACGGTTTGAAGGCCGCCGTCGAAAAAGCGGTGAACGCCGCGGTAGCAGATGGCGCCTTTTCGATCGAACATTTGCCGGCCATCCAGCTGGAGGTTCCCCGGGAAGCGCAGTTCGGGGACTATGCCACCAACGTAGCGATGCAGCTGCCGGGACAGGCCCATATGGCGCCCCGGGCGATTGCCGAAGCCATCGTCGGTCATTTTGACGCGGCGGCCGCTTATGTGCAAGATGTGACCATCGCCGGTCCGGGCTTCATCAATTTCGCCCTGGATCCGACCTGGCACTACGAGGTGATCGGCGAGATTGAAGCGAAGGGCGCGGATTACGGCCGCACGACGGGCAACGCCGGCAAAACCTACAACCTCGAATTCGTTTCAGCCAATCCGACGGGGCCGATGCACATGGGCAACGCCCGGGGCGGGGCCATCGGCGATGTGCTGGCCGAGATCGCGGCCTGGACGGGCTACGACGTGACCCGGGAATTTTATGTGAATGATGCGGGCAATCAGATCGCAAAATTCGGCGACTCGCTGGACGCGCGCTTTCGCCAGCTCCTCGGGGAGGACATTCCCTTCCCGGAAGACGGCTATCAGGGGGCGGATATCCGCGCGCACATGGAGGAATACATCGCGGAAAACGGCGGAAAAGCCGCGGTCCGCCCGCTCCTCGATCGGACGCCGGAGACGCGCAAGGCCCTTTTTGTGGATTACGCGCTGAAGAAAAACCTCAGGCAGATGCACGCCGATATGGAAAGCTACGGCGTGGATTACGACGTGTGGTTCTCCGAGCAGAGCATGTACGACGATGGGGAAATTGAACGGGCGCTGAAACTCCTGAAGGACAAAGGCGCGACCTACGACAAGGAGGGCGCCACTTGGTTTAAAACCACGGACTACGGCTGCGAAAAGGACGACGTGCTCATCCGGCAGAACGGCCTGCCCACCTATTTTATGGGGGACATCGCCTACCACCTGAACAAACTTTTGACCCGGGGCTTCGACCGGGCGGTCAACGTTTGGGGGGCGGATCACCACGGGCACATCGCGAGACTCAAGGCGGCGATCGCCGCGGCGGGGGTGGACGCGAGCCGGCTGGAAATCGTGACGATGCAGCTGGTGCGCCTGATCCGCGACGGGGAGCCGGTACGCATGTCCAAGCGGCAGGGCAAGGCCATCGGCCTCACGGAGCTGCTCGACATGGTGGGCATCGACGCGGCCCGGGTGTTCTTCAACCTGCGTTCGCCGGACAGCCACTTCGATTTCGATCTGGATCTGGCAATCAGGCAGTCCAACGACAACCCGGTGTTTTATGTGCAGTACGCCCACGCGCGGATCGCAAGCATCCTGCGCCAGCTGGGCGGCGATGTGGATCTGGCGGCGCCGGCCAAACTGGAACTGCTGACCAACCCCAAGGAGCTGGAGCTGCTTTCGGTCCTCTCCGACTTCCCGGAAACCATCGTGGCAGCGGAGCATAAAATGGATCCGAGCCGCATGGTGCACTACGCCCAGCGGCTTGCCTCGGCCTTTCACACCTTTTATAACGAATGCCGGGTGCGGGTGGATGACGCGGACCTGATGCATGCCCGCCTCAAGCTCATTCTGGCCTGCCGGCAGGTGCTCGAAAACGTGCTGGGAATTCTGGGCGTCGACGCGCCGGAAGCCATGTAATCAAAATAATCCAAGAAGACGCCTGCGGGCGTTTTCTTTTTTTGCGGGCGTATCGGCGAAAATAAATGGTTAGATCGGGTTGACTTATGGGGCGGAATCCCGTACAATGGTGTTAGTTAGAGTTAACGGCGATCAGCCATCGCGCGGTGCAAAATCACGAAGGGAGAAGCGAAAGCATGACGTTGGGCAAATCAAAAGAGGATTATCTCGAGGCGGTTTTGATGATTGCCGAAAAGAAGGGGCCGGGTCAGGCGGTGCATTCCATCGATATCGCCCGGCAGCTGCATTTTTCCAAGGCGTCGGTCAGCCATGCGGTGAAGACGCTGCGGGAGCAGGGATTTTTGCTGATGGACGACGACGGCTCCCTGCATTTGACGGAAACGGGCATGACCATCGCCCAGAATGTGTATGAGCGGCATCGCTTTTTAACCAAACATCTGGTCTCGCTCGGTGTGGCGCCGGAGCAGGCCGAACACGACGCCTGCGAGATGGAGCATGTGATCAGCGAGGAAACCTTCGAAAAATTAAAAGCCGAGTATCAAAGCGAGCTTTAAATCCAAATGAAAAACGCCGTCCAGCGATAGATCTATCGCTGAACGGCGTTTTTTAACGGAAAAATCAGGCATCGGCTGCATCCCCGGCGAGGGCGAACATCCGGCGAACCAAGGCCACGGTGTGAACAATGGCCAGAGGCAAAAATTCCGGATAAGAAACGCCGGGCGCGTCCTCGTCGGCATTGTCTGAAATGGCCCGGACGATCAGGAAGGGCACGGCGTTGAGCGTGGCCGCATGGGCCACGGCAGCGCCTTCCATCTCGACCGCGCAGGGATCAAAAGTCGCCTGAATCGCATCGGCGCGCGCGCCGCCGGCGATGAATTGATCGCCGGAGACGATCCGTCCGGTGAAAAGCCTGGCGCCGTCCATCTCGGCCGTTTCAGCATCAAAAGCGCGGGTGGCCAGATCGATGAGACCGGGGTCTGCCCGGAAGGCGGATACGGCCAGATCGGGGATTTCCCCAGGGGCGAAGCCGCGCGCCGTGACGTCCACGTCGTGCTGAACCGCGTCGGTGGAAAGGACGAGATCCCCCTGGCGAACCCCGGGGCGGGTGGTGCCGGCGACGCCGATATTAATCAGATAGGTAATGGGGAAATGGGAGCACAGCGCCTGGGCACAGATGGCCGCGTTGACCTTGCCGACGCCGCACTGCACCAGCACGGCGCGCTGTCCCCAGAGAACGCCTTCATAAAAAACCAGCCCGGAAAAATGAGTGGTCTTCGCGATGTCCATGGCCTCGCGGAAGGGCGCGGTTTCTTCTTCCATGGGGCAGATCAGTCCGAAAACAGGCTGCGCATGGGTCGGGCGAACCGCCTTGCGAACGCCCTTGGCGATGCCGTAGCCCGCGCCGATGGCGGCGCCGGCGGCCAGGGCAACCCCGCCGATTATTTTTTTGGTATGGCTCATAAGGATCTCCTTTGAATTATTTTACGGATTATTGTAACATGAAAGATCGAATGAAAAACAAAACGAAAGCAAAATCAGAAAAACACATCAAAAAACAGAGGCCGGGCCTCTGTTCGGATGTTCGGGTTTAATAGCCCATGAAGTTGTCGACGACGATCTGATCTTCGGCGACGCCGAGACCCGTCAGGGTGGCGGTGAAGGCCTTGTTCATCCCCGGGGAGCCGGCGATGAGATATTCGGCGTCGTTGCCGACGGTTTTGGCGAAAGTATTGACCCGTTCGGTGAATTCGTCGCGGTCGGAAATCAGATGCAGCTCGAGATTGGGCATGGCGGATTCGACCTTCTTCCAGAAATCGCCGTAGCAGAATTCGCCGCGGTCGTCGGAATAGAACACGGTGATTTTGTGGTCCGAATCGGCATTCTGAACGGCGGCGTGGGCAAGCAGAGAACGGATCGGCGTGATGCCGATGCCCCCGGCGATGACCAGAGACTGCGGATGATTGCGGTGGAAAGCGAAGCTGCCCTTGGGGTTGGCGACGAGCATGGGATCGCCCGCCTTCAGTTGGTGAAGCAGGACGTCTTTGAAACTGGAATGGGGATCGGCGATGCGCGTGGTGAACATCAAGAAGCCGTCTTCCGGCGCCGAGGCGATGGTGAAGATGCGGGAAGGTCGGTCGTCTTCCGCAACGTCATAGCCCGAGAGTTTCCAGAGGGCGTGCTGGCCGGCCTGCCAGGTGTAGCCTTCGGGGATGCGCATGAAAAAGCTGTATGAATCGCTGGTTTCCTGAGCGATCTTGGTAACGGTTGTTTCGTAAAGTTGCATGATTCTCTCCTTATTTTTGAATGCATTGATGCAAAATATGAAATTGATTATTTTCTATTATACGCCAAAAGCATCTAAATTAAAATCATTTAAAAAAAGATTGGCAAAAAATAAAGAATCGGCGCATTGAAAGCGGGAACGGTCAGACAAAAGGTTGGGATTTCCCGGGGCCTTGTGATAAAATAGAAAAACAAATTGACCGACAGATGCCCGGAGCGTCCGCAGGCAGCAGACGGACCGGCGCATTGAGAGCGAATCGATTCAATCAAGCATCAAGCTCAGAAAGGAGCATCAGGATGGAAGATTTACGCTTTGCGATTCTCATCGACGGCGACAATATTTCGGCGCGCTACATCGCCGGCATTCTGGATGAGATGACCAGTTATGGCGTGGCAACCTATAAACGGATTTACGGCGATTGGACCAGCACAGGCGCGAACAAGTGGAAGGAGCAGCTGCTCTCCAAATCGATTACGCCGATTCAGCAATTTGCCAATGTCAGCGGGAAGAACGCCACCGACTCGGCGCTGATCATCGACGCGATGGATATTCTTTACGGCGGGATGGTGGACGGCTTTTGTATCGTCTCCAGCGATTCGGATTTTACCCGGCTGGCCAGCCGCCTGCGGGAGTCGGGGATGATGGTGATCGGCATGGGCGAGGACAAAACCCCGGATTCCTTCCGCAACGCCTGCACGAAATTCATCAGCCTGGAAAATATCCTCGATTCCTACGAACAGGATATCGACCAGGACAGCGACGGCGAAGCGGAGACGCCGCGGCACAAACAGAAAAAGACGGCCCGCACCTCCCGAAAGACCATCGAGAACACAGTGGTCGGCATCATCACCGAGAACGAGAACAACGGCAAGGCCACCGGTCTCGGCGAGGTCGGCAGCCGCCTGAACAACAAATATCCGGATTTCGACGTGCGCAATTACGGCTACAGCCTGCTCTCGAAATTTCTGGAGGAATCCTCCCGTTTTACCGTGGGGCGGCAGGGCCGGATGCAGACGGTTCGCCTGACCTCGTCCAGCGACTCGGGAAGCGAGATCGAGCAATTCATCGTCCGCAAGGTGCGGGACGCTGGAAAGAACGGCATCGAGTTGGGCTATTTGGGCAATCTGGTGCATACCGCTTTTCCGGGATTTCGCTGGAAGGACGAGGGCTACGCGAAGTTTTCCAAATATGTGCAGCATATCGCGGGCATTCGCATCTGCGAATTTGGCGAGAGCGTCAGCCGGGCGCTGCTGAAATAATCGGAGCAATTTAACAAATCGAGGAGGGAAAAATGACGACAACCCACCCAATCATGCGCAAACAACTGCGGACGACAGCCCATACCCAAATGCTCGACATTACCGAGGCCGTGGCGGAGGCTGTCCGTGAAAGCGGCGCGGCGAACGGCATCGCGACGGTTTTCGTGGCCCACACCACGGCGGCGGTAACACTCAACGAAAACACCGATCCAGACGTCGTGCGGGACATGACCCGGGAAATCGGCAAGATTGTGCCCTGGGAGGACGGCTACCATCACGCGGAAGGCAACTCTGCCGCCCATTTAAAGGCGTCGCTTTTCGGCGCGAGCGAACAGCTCATTATCGAAAACGGCCGGCTGGTGCTGGGCACCTGGCAGGGCATTTATTTTGCGGAGTTTGACGGGCCGAGGCAGCGGCAGTTTTGCATTAAAATTCAGGCAGATTCAGATCAAGCATCAGGAGGAGCACAATAATTCATGCAAGCCATTCAGCTTAATCAAGTGAAAAAAGGGGAAAGCCTGCTCGGCTATCTCTTTATTAAATCTCAGACGGTTAAAACCTCGACCAACGGCAGCCGCTATTTCAATATGACGCTGACGGACAGCGCCTTCACTGGGATGAACGCCAAAATGTGGGATGTGAAGCCGGTGGACGAAGAAGAGTTCACCGAGGGGCAATTGGTCAAAGTGAAGGCCAAGGTTCAGGAATACAACGGCAATCTGCAGATCATCGTGAACCGGATGCGCCTGACCAACGAAGGGGATCCGGTGGACATCAACGATTTTGTGGAGACGGCCCCGGTGGATATTGAACAGATGTATACAGATTTGCTCGCGACGATCGACGCGTTTGGCAATGCCGATCTGAAAAAGCTGGTTGGCACTATGGTGCGCGACAAAAAGTCGGAACTCATGTATTTCCCGGCGGCCAAGCGCATGCACCACGCGCTGAAGGGCGGGCTGCTCTTTCACACCTGGTCAATGCTGCGGCTGGGCAGGGCCATTGCCCCGCTGTATCCTTTTATCGACGCAGAGCTGCTTTATGCCGGGATCATGCTGCACGATCTGGGCAAATCGGTGGAGATGCTTTCGGACGCTAACGGCTCGGTGTCGGACTACTCGGCAGAGGGGAAACTTCTCGGGCACATCATCACCGAGGTGGTGGCCATCGACGAATACGGGAAAAAGCTCGGGGTCGATCCGGAGATCGTGCTGCAGCTCAAGCACATGGTGCTTGCCCATCATTATGAGCCGGAATACGGCTCGCCGGTGCGGCCGATGTTCGCCGAGGCGGAACTGCTCCACCACATCGATGTGATCGATGCGCGGATGAACACCATGCAGCGCATTCAGAGCGAGACCAAGGCCGGCGGTTTTTCGGACAAGGTCTGGGGGCTTGACGGGATTCAGGTTTATCACCGCCCGGACGACGCGTGATGAAACTGACAGTGGTGGAAGCGCCGGCGACAGCGGTCGGCGCGGAGGATATGCGCATGGATCTGCTCCTCGCACGGCTGTCGGCAGCCGGCATCGCGGTGGAGCGGATCGATGCGTTTTCGGCGCCGGGGCGTGTGGCCGCACTGGGCGAAACAGCGCTGCCGGCCTTCTTTGTGGACGACCGGCTGATGGGGGCCGGGCGGTATCCGAGCAATGCGGAACTGGCCGAATGGATTGATTACGACGCGTTGCCCCGCGGCTGTGGCGGGTGCGGCGGATGCGGGGGATGCGCCGGCTGTGCGGCGGCGGGAAGCGGCTCGGCCCGGCAAGGATAGTGCACAACGGGAGGATGATGGGATGGCTCAGGATATGACGACGGGCAATCCGGCGCGGATCTTGCTCGCTTTTTCTGTGCCGATGCTCATCGGCAATTTGTTTCAGCAATTTTATAATATTGTGGATACCATCGTCGTCGGGCAATTCGTCGGCGCGGGGGCGCTGGCCGCTGTCGGGGCGTCATCCACCATCGTGATGCTGCTGGTGTGCCTGGCCACCGGGCTTTCGGTGGGGTGTTCAGTGCTGGTTTCCCAGTATTACGGCGCGGCGGATCCGGTGCACATGCGGCAGGCGGTGTATATCAGTTTGGTATTTAACGGAGCGGTGGGCCTTGCGCTGTCGCTCTTCGGAATCATCGGGGCGCCCTGGCTCCTGGCGCTCACCCGGGTGCCGGCCGGCATTCGCGCCGACGCGGCGACGTATCTGGTGATTTATTGTGTGGGCGGGGTTTTTCTCTTTGCCTACAACGTGTTTGCCAGCATGTGCCGGGCTATCGGCGACGCCAAGACCCCGGTGTATTTTCTCGTGTTCACTTCCCTGCTCAACATCGTCTGCGATTTGATTTTCGTGCTCGGCTTCGGATGGGGTGTGGCCGGGGTCGCCATCGCGACGACCCTTTCCCAGGGGATTTCGGCGGTGAGCTGCGGGTTTTATATGCGCCGGCATGTGCCGGTGCTGCGCCTTGGCCGAGAAGACTGCGTCTTCGACGGGGCCATGCTTGCCGACCTGATCGGCTACGCCCTGCCATCGACGGTTCAGAACACCATCGTTGCACTGTCGGCGGTAGCCGTGCAGGGGCTCGTCAATACCTTTGGCACGGTGACCATCGCCGGCTATACGGCGGCCAATAAAATCGATCAGTTTGCGACCCAGCCGCTGCTTTCGCTGAACATGGCTGTCACTTCTTTTACGGCGCAGAACATCGGTGCCGGCCGCGTCGATCGGGTGCGTGCCGGCTTTCGGGTGACGATGGCGCTGTCGCTGGGTATCGCTGTGGTGCTGTCCCTGCTGATTTTTATCGGGGGAAAAGCGCTGGTCGGCCTTTTCGTGCAGGGACGCGAGTCCGCCGGGGTGGTGGCGGCCGGCATGCGCTACATCCGCATCGTGTCGCTGGCGTATTGGCTTTTCGCCTGGATGTTCGCGTCCTCCGGGGTGCTGCGCGGCGCCGGGGATATGGGTGTTTATTTGCTGGGCACCGCGGTCAATTTCGTTTTTCGCATCGCGATGGCCTACGCCCTCGCGCCGGCCGTGGGATTTCGGGCCATCGCCTGGTCCATTCCCATCGGCTGGAGCCTGTGCATCCTCGTCAACATGATTCGCTATTTTCAGGGTGGCTGGCAGTTTAAGGCCAAGGTGCAGCGGGAGAACAACCATGGATAAGCTGATGATTTATTGGGCGCCGGCGGCTTCGCTGAAGGGAACGGTGCATTCGGTGATTGAGGAGCTGGCGGCGCGCGCTTTGCGGGACCAAGGCGTGGTTCCGCCGGTGCGTTTTGGCCGGGCGGCACATGGCAAGCCTTTTTTGCCGGATGATCCGCATCGGCATTTTAATGGGTCCCATTCGGGGGGGATCGCCGTCTGCGCGTTTTGGGAGCGGCCCCTGGGCATCGATTTACAGCAGGTCAGCGCCAAACCGCGGGCGCAGGCCATCGCCCGGCGTTTGATGCACCCCAACGAGGTGGCACGGCTTGCGGCATCGGCGGATGCGGAGCGGCTTTTTTTTCGGCTTTGGGCCCAGAAGGAAGCGGTGATGAAGGCGACGGGCGATGGCTTTGCGTTGCCGATGAGCCGTTTTGAAGTGCGCCAGACAGGCGGAGGCGCGCAGGTGGTCGGTGTCGGGCTTTCGGGCTGGACGTTGGCGCCGGTGCCGGGCTTCCCGGGGTTTGAGGCCTGGGTTTGCGTGCGGGGAACGGTCCCGGTAATGGCGGTGCGGGCGTTGCCATTGCGATAAAGGCAAAAAAATAAAGCCACCTCAAGCGCGCGTGACTTTATGGACGAGCCGGTGACCTTGGTTTGACCCGCGTGTCGGTAACCAGCGGGCTGATAATATTTTCCGTTAAATTCTCAAAGCTGTGTTCCCCGCTGTCGGAAGATTGGACGGCGGGCCCCTTGATGCCGACAGACCAGCCCAAAAGAATTCCAGAAATCACCATGACAATGGCGATGATGATGACGGTTATTTTGAGTTTCATCTGAATAGCCTCCCTTCGTGATCCTCCATCTGCCCGTTTATTTTAACATGGATGAAGCAAAAAAACATGAAAAAATTCAGATTAGCTTAAGCATTTAAGCTTTAAATTAAATTTTAACAGAAACGAGAAAGGTGTCGGGTCGATGTGCAGCGGGAGCGCGGAGCCCGGGAAAGATGAGGTTAATGCATGGTCAATGAGTACGATATGTCTGCTGTGGAGGAAGTGAAAAACAGAATGATCCCCGATGAGTATATCCAGGAGTTGTCGGCTTTCTTTAAAGTCTTCGGAGAGGAAAACCGCACCCGGATTCTCTATGCGCTGTCGATTCGGGAAATGTGCGTCAACGATTTGGTGACGCTGCTGGGGATGAGCCAATCCTCGGTGTCGCATCAACTGCAGATCCTGCGCGCCCACGGTCAGGTGAAGTTCCGAAAGGAAGGGCGCAATGTTTTTTATTCCCTGGATGACAAACACGTGGTGGACGTTTTTCAGGAAGCGCTGCAGCACATTGTTCACCGATTGAAAGAGAAAAAAGAAGCGGAAAACGCCGAAGCATAAAAAATCCGGAGCCAGGCTCCGGATTTTTTTGTGCGCGGTAATCAGATATGATTTTGGCAGGCGGCGAGAATCTGCGCATAAACGTCGGGATAGGGCAGCTGTTTTTCGGCGCTGATTGCCGCGACGTCCGCATATTCGGGGTAGACCCGCAGGCGCTCGCCGATGCGGCAGCGCTTGACGCGAACCGGGCCCAGGGGCGTGTCGACCTTCCCATCTTCCCGGGGGAGAACCGAACGCGCCATCTCGCAGCGCCGGATGCCGATGCTGGTGGTCTCCTCGAAAATGATGCGCTCCAGGGCTTCGCGGCGGGCGGCGTCCGTGATGACGACGAGTTCGTAGCCCGGGCGGTTTTTCTTCATATAAACGGGCAGATAATGCACGTCCCGGGCGCCGGCGGCCATCAGCAGATCGAGGACGCGGCCCAGGCATTCGCCGGTGGCGTCGTCGATATTGGTCTCGAGTTTGAGAATGGTGTCTTCCTCGGCCGGCGCTTCATTTTGGATGATCATGGCGCGCAGCACGTTGGCGGTGTCGCCGGTGTCGCGTTTGCCGGCACCGATGCCGGTTTTCACGACGGTGTAACACGCAGGCAGCGCCTTCCGGGTTCGGGCCGCGGCGGCGATGGCCGCGCCGGTGGGGGTGACCCACTCGCCGAAGCGGTCGGTTTGGTGGAGGGGCAGTTTGTGGGCCGCGGCGATATTGATCACCGCGGGCACAGGCACCGGCAAAATGCCGTGGGCGCAGCGCACCGATCCCCGGCCTTCGAAAAGCGGAGAGACAATCACATCCCGGATCCCGAGGTTATCCAGACAGACCGCCGCCGCCACGATGTCGACAATGGCATCCACCGCGCCGACTTCGTGGAAGTGCACCTGGTTTTTGGGCTTGTTGTGGGCTTTGGCCTCCGCCTCGGCGATGATGTCGAAGATGCGAAGCGCCAGGACCCGGGCACCGGCCGTCAGCTCGCCGGCTTCAATGATGCGAGTGATCTCCGGCAGGCCGCGGTGTTCGTGATGGCCGTGGGTGTGGTCATGATGACCGTGGGCATCGTGCGCATGATGATGATGGTCGTGGCCGGGATCGCCGTTGGCATGTTCGTGATGATGCGCATGGGCGTGTTCATGATGGCCGCAGCCGTGAGCGGCATCGCCGTAAAGATAGGCCATGTCGTGGTCGTGGTTGTCGTGATCGAGGATCACGTCGAAGTCACAGGCGTCGAGGCCGCCTTTGTTCACCCGGCTGATGGCGATGCGGTAGCCTTCCAAGGGAAGGCTGGCCAGCGCCGTCTCAAGCACCTGTTGATCGGCGCCGAGATCGAGCAGAGCCGCGACGGTCATATCGCCGCTGATGCCGGCATAACATTCGAGATAAAGCTGTTGGTTTTGAGGATTCATGGTTGTTTCACCGCCAATCGATTAATTTGAGTCGCCAGATAACCGGCACCGTAGCCGTTGTCGATATTGACGACGGCGATGCCGTTGGCACAGGAGTTGATCATGGTCAAAAGCGCGGAGAGGCCGCCGAAGTTGGCGCCGTATCCCACCGAGGTCGGCACGGCGATCACCGGCACTTCCACCAAGCCGCCGAGCACCGAGCCAAGGGCTCCCTCCATGCCAGCCACCGCGACGATGCAGTTGGCCTGCTGGATGATGTCGAGGCGGGAGAGCAGCCGATGCAGACCGCTGACCCCAACGTCGAAGATACGGGTGACTTTGGTGCCGAAGTATTCGGCGGTCTGGGCGGCCTCTTCGGCCACGGGAATATCGGCGGTGCCGGCGGTGCACACGGCGATCTCGCCGATGCCGGGCGCCTTGCCGGCGTCTTCGATTTTAATGATGCGGGAGAGCGGATCGTATTCTGCCTGGGGAAAATCCTTTCGGAGCATGGCCGCCTGGGATTCGGCGCAGCGGGTGCCGAGCACTTCGCCGTTCTCGGCATAAAGTCGGCCGAAAATCTGCCGCAGGTGGGCGTCGGCCTTGCCTGCGCAGAAGATCACCTCAGAAAAGCCGGAGCGCAGCTCGCGATGGGTGTCGATCTTCGCGTAGTCCATCTCCTCGAAGGGCTCGCGCCGCAAGAATTGTTCTGCCGCGTCGACGCTCATGGCGCCGGCGCGAACCTGTTTTAACATGTCGTGGATATGCATGGAATCACCAGCCTTATTGCAAAAATTATGTGACGATGGGTGCGCGGCCGCCCCGCCGTCGGCGCACGCCAGCGCTTAGTAAAATCATTGTAGCCCAATTCAAAAGGCGGCGCAAGAAAACCGGGTTTAAGCTTTTTTAAGACAAAGATTGTTACAATACCCCATCACCAAGTGAAACAAAAGAAAATCAAACGCAATTTTTTCGGCGGCGGTCGGCAGCCGAATCATTTAAACTTGATCGGAAAGGGAATCATTATGAAAAAAGTAGAAACGCCCAAGCGGCCCATGATTTTTTATTATGTGCTCGTGGCCGTGCTCATCATCGTTTTTAACGCCCTGGTGGCGCCGATGTTCAATCAGCGGCAGACCAAAACGGTGAATTACAATACCTTTATCACGATGACGAAAAATAAAAATGTCGGCGACGTCGAGGTGAAGGACAGTACCATTGTGTTCAGCAACAAAGCGAAGAGCCAATATTACAAGACGGCCCGGATGGACGACCCCAACCTGACGGAACGGCTTTACAGCTCCGGGGCGAGTTTCAAGCGCAATGTGGATCAGACCAATAATCCCATTGTGTCCTTCCTCATCGGCTGGGTGCTGCCCATTCTCATCTTTATTCTGCTGGGGCGCTGGGTCAACCGGCGCATGAGCAGCCAGATGGGCGGGATCGGCGGAGGCGGCATGCCCTTCAATCTTGGCAAGAGCAACGCCCGGGTGTACGAACCGTCGGCGGACAGCATCCATTTCAGCGATGTGGCCGGCGAAGAAGAGGCTAAGGAAAATCTGTCGGAGATCGTCAGCTATCTGGACGACCCGAAGCAATACGCCAATATCGGGGCGACGATGCCCAAGGGCGTGCTTTTGGTGGGGCCTCCGGGCACCGGCAAAACCATGCTGGCCAAAGCGGTGGCCGGCGAAGCCAACGTGCCGTTCTTCTCAATTTCCGGCTCGGAATTCGTGGAAATGTTTGTGGGGATGGGCGCATCCAAGGTGCGGGATCTCTTCAAGCAGGCGAAGGAAAAGGCCCCCTGCATCGTCTTTGTGGATGAAATTGACGCCATCGGACAAAAGCGCGCCGGCGGCAAGTTTTCCGGCAACGACGAACGGGAACAAACGCTGAACCAGCTTTTAACTGAGATGGACGGCTTTGACGAAAACAACGGTGTGGTGGTTCTGGCAGCAACCAACCGGCCGGAATCCCTCGACCCGGCGCTGACCCGCCCGGGTCGGTTTGACCGGCGAGTGCCGGTGGATCTGCCGGATCTCAAAGGGCGGGAAGCCATTTTGGCCGTGCACGCCCGCAAGGTTAAAAAGGCGGGCGGCATCGACTTTAACGCCATTGCCCGCATGGCCGCCGGGGCATCCGGGGCGGAGCTGGCCAATATCGTCAACGAGGCAGCCCTGCGCGCCGTTCGGGATAAGCGCCAGTTTGTGACCCAGGCCGATCTGGAAGAGAGCGTAGAGGTCGTCATCGCCGGGTATCAGAAAAAGAACGCCATCCTCTCCGAAGAAGAAAAGAAAATCGTGGCCTATCATGAAACGGGACACGCGCTGGTGGCGGCGCTGCAAAGCCATTCGGCCCCGGTGCAGAAGATCACCATCATCCCCAGAACCTCCGGCGCCCTGGGTTATACCATGCAGGTAGAAGAGAACGACAAATACCTGATGTCCCGGGATGAACTGGCCAATAAAATCGCGACGCTGACGGCCGGGCGCGCTGCCGAAGAAGTGGCGATCGGCTCCGTATCGACCGGCGCTTCCAACGATATCGAGCAGGCGACCCGCCTGGCCCGGGCCATGGTCACCCGCTACGGCATGAGCGACGATTTTGATATGGTGGCGCTGGAAACGGTGGAAAACGCTTATTTGGGCGGGGATACCTCACTGGCCTGCGCGCCGGATACCCAAAAACGCATCGACGAAAAGGTGATCACCTTGGTGCGGGAACAGCACGACAAAGCCAGACAATTGCTGACGGATCACCGCGATATTTTGGATCGCCTGGCGATGCATCTTTACGAGAAGGAAACCATTACCGGCGAAGAATTCATGGCGGTTTTGGCGGAGAAACCGGCCGATTTGACGGATGATGCGTCGGCAGCTTCGGACGATGCAGAAGCCTGAACTCAAAACAAAAGAATTTGATGTGAAAAACGGATCCCTGGGGGGGGGCCGTTTTTTTGATGTCCGGAAAAATCTGAAAAGACAAAAACGGGTGGCCGATGTTAAAAAGAAACTTGACAAAATCAAAGGACATGCATATCATTAAATTGTACAAAATCAATATAGAAAGAGGTAACAGGATGTCCAAAGAAACACATAAAAACATAAAGAGCGGAGACAGCCGCCACCAGGTGATCGTGCGCACCAGCATCGTCGGCATTTTGGCCAACGTTCTGCTGGCCGGCTTCAAAGCGGTGGTGGGAATGCTGTCGCATTCCATCGCCATTACCCTTGACGCGGTGAATAATCTCAGCGACGCGCTGTCGTCGATCATCACCATCGTGGGAACGAAGCTCGCCGGCAAGCGCCCGGACAAAAAACATCCGATGGGCTACGGCCGCATCGAATATCTCACGGCAACCATCATCGCTTTTATCGTGCTATATGCCGGGGTGACCGCGTTCAAAGAATCCGTTTCGGCCATCATCCATCCGGCCAAACCGGATTATACCGCCGTGGCGCTGGGGATCGTCGCCGTCGGCGTGCTGGTGAAGGTGGTGCTGGGCCGCTTTGTGAAGGCCACGGGGAAACGCGTGCGTTCAGATTCGCTGATCGCCTCGGGCACCGACGCGACGATGGACGCGGTGATTTCGGCGTCAACCCTGGCGGCAGCCGGCATCTATCTGATCTTTGGGATCTCATTGGAAGCCTGGCTCGGCGCGATCATCGCCGCGGTCATCATCAAGTCCGGCATCGACATGCTCCGGGAAACCCTGTCGGAGATCCTCGGCGAACGGGTTCAAAAAGAAAAGGCCCGGGAAATCAAGGCCGCAGTCGCCGGTTTTCCCGAAGTGCAAGGCGCCTATGACCTGATTCTCCACAACTACGGTCCGGATTTTCTCATCGGCTCGGTGCACGTGGCCGTGGCCGATACGATGACGGCCGGCGATATCGACAAGCTGACCCGGCGCATCATGCACAAGGTGTACGTGGAAAACGGCGTGATGCTCGAGGGCGTGGGCATTTACTCGGTGAATACCCGAGACCCAAAAGTGATGGCCATGCGCGACGCCGTCATGGCCATCGTGGAGGACCACGACCATATTCTTCAGACTCACGGCTTTTATGTGGACGAGGCGCTCAGGCGCATTTCTTTGGATGTGGTGATCGATTTTGCCGCGCCGGACGCCGAAGCGATTTTAAGCGATATCCGCAGCCGCATCGAGGCGGCCTATCCGAATTATACGGTGCAGCTCACCCGGGATTTGGATATCAGCGATTAATTCGGGATTCACAGGGCGGCGATCCTGTGCTAAAATAAAAAAGTCAATTCAAACGGAAGCGCCGGCCATCATCGGTCATCGATGGTGGCGGGCGCATTTTTTAAAAGGAGGCAGTGCAATGTTCAGACCCATGCGAAGAAAACGACAGGCCCTTTCAGAGGCGGAAAGCCGGGCCATTTTGGAACGCGGCCAGACGGGGGTGCTTTCGGTGGCCGGCGACAATGGCTATCCCTACGGCGTGCCGGTGAATTATGTGATGGTCGACGGGAAGATTGCGATTCACGGGGCGAAGACCGGCCACAAGATCGACGCGATTGCCCGGGAACCCAAAGTTTCGTTTTGTGTGATCGACGACGACACCGTGGTCCCGGCGGCATACACCACCCATTTCCGCTCGGCGATCGCCTTTGGCCGTGCCGCCTTTGAGGAGGATCCCGACGCGGTGCTGGCCATGCTTCACGCCCTAGGCGAAAAATACAACCCCGGCGACGAAGCGGGACGGACGGCGGAAATCAACCGGGAATTGGCGGCAACTAAACTCATTGTGGTGACCATCGATCACCTCAGCGGCAAAGAGGCTATTGAGCTGGTGCGTGAAAGAGAAGAACGGGAGAAGCATCATGGGACAGGAGATTGAAATGGTCATGGAATGGGTCTTCATTCGGGAGATCGATCTGCCGTCGGACGTTTATGATTTGTTAATCGCCGGGGAAAAGCCCGTCTGCGCGTTTAAAACCCTTCGGGACGCGGCTATTTTCACCGATCGGCGTCTGATCGTACGCAATGTGCAGGGTCTCACCGGCAAGAAAAAGGAAATTTTCTCTCTGCCTTACCGTGCCATCGAAATATATTCCACGGAAAACGCCGGTCACCTCGATCTCACCGCGGAGGTGGAGCTGTGGACCAAGCTCGGCAATTTTAAAATCAGCCTGAAGCGCGGTGCCGACGTGCGCCGAATCGATCAGATCATTGCCGAAGCGATTTTGTGAAGCCACTCAAAAAAAGACCATTGCTGAGCAATGGTCTCAGATTGCAGACGCTTGCCGATACAAGCGTCTTTTTTGATGCACGGGCACGCCCGTTTATTCTTTATTGGTGATTGAGGCGAGAAAATCTTTGGTGCGCTGATATCGGGGATGCTCAAAAATCTGCGCCGGCGAGCCGGATTCGAGAATCACGCCGCCGTCCATGAAGAGCACCTTGTTCGCCGCAGAACGGGCAAAGCCCATTTCATGGGTCACGACGATCATCGTCATGTTTTCCCGGGCCAGATCCGCCATGACCCCCAGCACCTCGCCGGTCAGCTCCGGATCGAGGGCCGACGTCGGCTCGTCAAAGAGAAGGATGTTCGGATTCATCATCAGCGCCCGGGCGATGGCTACCCGCTGCTTCTCCCCGCCGGAAAGCGTTGAAGGCATGGCGTCGATGCGCGGCCCCAGCCCCACCTTGTCAAGCAGCGCTTCGCAATGTGCTTCCATGCTCGCTTTGGATGCGCCCCGGGCCAGGCGCGGCGCGAGGAGCAGATTCTTGCGCACCGACAGATGCGGGAAAAGATTGAAATGCTGGAAGACCATGCCCATTTTGGCAATGATCTGGCGCACGGCGGCCGGCGGAGCCTGCACGCCGTCTTGCATCAGGGGCTGCCCTTCGATGTCAATGGTGCCGCCGTCAGCCTGTTCCAGATCGATGAGGCAGCGCAGCAGCGTCGACTTGCCGGAGCCCGATGAGCCGATAATCGCCACCACATCGCCTCGGTTCACCTCAAAGCTGATATCCTTGAGCACCTGGTTCGCATCGAAGCTTTTGTTCAGGCCGGCGACGTGAATCACCGGCTTCATTTGTTGTTGATCCATGGCGCGCCTCCTAAAAATCTGCTTTCTTTTCCAGCTGTTTGAAAATCAGCGTAATGACAAAATTGATGACCAGATAAATCCCGCCGGCGACGATAAACGCGGTGGTATCCGCGTCGCGCACCACCGCCCCCTTGGCGTAATACATGATTTCCGGCACGGCAATCGCGGTGACGAGCGCCGTATCCTTCACCAGCACGATGGTCTCGTTCGACACCGACGGCAGGCTCACGCGGATCATCTGGGGAATGATGATGTGCAGCATGGTCTGCCCGCGAGTCAGCCCCAACACCTTGGCCGCTTCGTACTGACCGTCGTTGATGGCGAGCAGGCCGCCGCGAAATATCTCCGCAAAATAAGCCGCATAGTTGAGGGCGAAGGCCACACAGGCCGCGGTAAAGCGGTCGAACATCAGGACCTTGCCGATGCCCGGGATAAAGGGCAGCCCGAAATACACGAAAAACAGCTGCAGCAGCAGCGGTGTTCCCCGAAGAATATACACATAAATCTCGGCGATGGCTTTCACCGGCCTCACCCGGCTGCGCAGCATCATCGTGATGCCAAAGCCCAGCGGCAGCGACACGATCAGGCAAATGGCAAACAGGGAAAGGGTCTTCCCCAGACCGGCCATGATCGACGTCAGCAGCGTTAAAACATAATCCATCAATTTCTCCCGTTGAATGCGACGGCCGCGCCGTCAAAACAGCAACAGGCCCCTCCTAAGAGAAGCCTGTCCCTTGTTTTTCCGTTTCGTCTCACGGCGCCGTTACTTAGCTGTCCAGTTGTAGATAATATCCTGGCCAAACCACTTTTTGGAAATCTTCGCGGCGGTGCCGTCCTTCTTCATGTCGTCCAGCGCGCGCTGGATCGCATCGCACATTTGGGTGTTGCCCTTCTTCACGGCGACACCGTATTGTTCCGGCGACAGACTTTCGCCGAGCACCTTGAAATCGCTCTTGTGCTTGGCGATATAATAACGCGCCACCACCGAGTCGACCACCATGGCGTCGATGCGCCCGGCATTGAGATCCTCAAAGGCCGAAACATTTTCGTCAAACTCGGTGGCCTGGCCTCCTTTGATCTTCTTGCCGACGGCATCGTCCATCAGGGCGTCTTCCGCCGAGGAGCCCTTCTGACAGCCGACGGTCTTGCCGGCGAGATCCGCCTTGGTTTTAATGCCGGAATCCTTTTTGACCACAATGACCTGATCGTTTTCCAAATAAGGCTTGGTGAAGTCCATGGCCTTCTTGCGTTCATCGGTGATGGACAGACCGTTCCAGATCGCATCGATCTTGTCGTTCTTCAGTTCCATTTCCTTGGTGTCCCAGTTGATGGCCTGCACTTTAAACTTCAGATTCATGCGCTTGGCCGCTTCCCGGGCCATATCGATGTCGAAGCCGACGATCTGATTCTTTTTATTGCGGAACCCCATCGGCGGGAAGGTGTCATCCACCCCGATCACAAAAGTCTTGCTGTCGTTTTTCACTTCCGCCTTGCTGTCCTGCTTATTCGACGCGCCGCAACCGGCCAGCGCCGCCACGGCGATCGCCGCAGTCATCAGCGCTGCTAACCATTTCTTTTTCATGCTTCAAGCCTCTCCTTTTCTTTTTCAGAAAATTTTAAATTTATTCTATCACATGCTTTACTGCATTACAACGATGATCTATCAGATATTTTTGATTTTTGCTGTCCAAAAAAACAATCTGGATTTATAATGGAACTATCCTAAAATCACGAGGCAGTTATGAATCATTCACCCCTCCAAGATCCGGCCCTGCTCGCGGCGGCCCGCGCCCGCTTTGCCGGCGACCGCTACGCCACCGAGGTGACGGGCTGCGAGATCGCGGCCGTCGCCCCCGGTTATGCCAGATGCCAAATGGCCATCACGCCGGCGCACCGCAATGCGCTGGGCATCGTCATGGGCGGCGCGATCTTCACCCTGGCCGACTTCACCTTTGCCGTCGCCAGCAACACCGGTTTTCCCGACACGGTCTCCGTCGACGCAACCGTTCATTATCTCACCGCCGCCCAGGGCAACTCCCTGACGGCCGAATCTGTTGCCGAAAAAAACGGCCGCCGCTCCTGCGTTTATCGTATCGTCATCACCGACGACACCGGCATTCACGTCGCCGCCGTCACCGTCACCGGGATGCGCGTCGGCACGCCGTCCGCAAAATCGTAGGCAATGCCCCGTCAAAGGCCGAATAGAAAATCCATCCGCGCTTCAGGACCTTCATGCCCATTCATCCCGGTCAAATCCCAAAAGGTCCCTCGCCGGACCCGATGCCCCGCGCGCTGTCGCCGTCATCGATTTTCACCTCCTGCCCGACCCCATTCTGGACGCCTATCTGGGCATGCTGCTCCTTTTGTGTGCTCCGTCCTATTTTGATGCTTTTTTCTGAAAAAGACCGATGCCGTTTGCGCATTGTGATATACTTAAAGGCATCCACACAAAACGGCCGGGCCATGCTTAACCGCCCGGGAAAGGAGCCCCATGCACCCGCAACATACGAAACTTATGCGCGACGCCATCCGATACGACGCCGGTGATCCCAAGCGCATTCAGCATTTTATCAAGGTTCACAGCTTCGCCGCCTTCATCGGCACCGCCGAGGGCTTATCCAAGGCCGATTTATTCATCCTCGAAACAGCCGCCATCCTCCACGATATCGGCATCCATCAGGCCGAGGCCAAACACCATTCCTCCGCCGGCGTCTACCAGGAACTGGAGGGGCCGCCCGTCGCCGCCGATCTTTTAAGGGCCTGCGGCAGCTACACCGAAGCACAAATCAACCGCGTCTGCTTTCTCATCGGCCACCACCATACCTACACCGCCATCGACGGCCGCGATTATCAAATTCTGGTGGAGGCCGACTTCCTGGTCAACCTTTACGAAAATGCGGCTTCGGCGGATGCCGTCGCCTCGGCGCGGCAACGGATCTTTAAAACTGCGACGGGCCTGGCACTTTTGGACGCGCTCTTTCCGCCCGCCGTCGGGGCGCCGCAGTATCTTTAAACTCTTGAAGAATTTGTCGTTTTAAAGTATAATAAGCCAATCGAAAACACCGGGGCACGTCCCCGTGCAAAGGAGACCCCATGTCTGTCAAAGCCCAAGAACGCGTCTACAACAGTCAGCTCAACGGCAAATTGGCCATTGCCATCGTCGCCATCATCATCGTGATGATGACCAGCATTTCCATCTATATGCGCCGTCATCCGTCGAGTGTCCAAATCCTCGGTCTGGTTTCCGTAGCCATTATGCTGACGTCCCTCGTGCTGGTGCTGCGCTACGCCGATACCACCTACACCCTGCTGCTCACCCATGAACGCCTGGAATTTGAGCGCCGCGTCACGCTGCTTTACCATAATATCGTCGCGGAGATTCCCATCGCAAACGTCATCGGCGTTTGGGAAAAAGCCCGTTTCAACCGGCAGGATCAGGTGGACGGCAAAAAAGTGAGCTACACGGTTTCCCCCCGGGAGCTCACGCGGTTCCCTTCCTATGTGCTGCTTTATCACAAGGATGGCCAAACCTGCAGCGTTCATTTTCAGTGCTCCAAGTCTTTTTACGACGCACTTCATAAATTAGTCCATTGATCAGCGCTTTTTATCTGCGGGCCGGAGCTTTTCTGCCGCAGATATTTTTTTACCCGCACACGACACAATCTTCGGAGGCCAACGATGAAAATGCTTCACACCGGCGACTGGCACATCGGCCGCCACCTCAACCAACATGCACTCCTTGAGGATCAGCGCCACGCCCTCGGGCAGCTCTTGACCCTCATCCGCCGCGAACAGCCCGATGTCCTCATCGTGGCCGGCGATCTTTACGATCGGGCCCTGGCGCCCCGGGAAGCCATGACCCTGGTCGATACCGTCCTCACCGAGGTGGTGCTCGATCTGGCCATTCCCGCCATTGTCATCGGCGGCAATCACGACGGCCGCGAACGCCTGGATTACGGCTCGGCCATTCTGCGGCAGAAGGGGCTCCACATGATCGGCACCTATCGGCCGATCGTCGCCCCGATCCTGCTCACCGGAAAAGGCGATGCCGCCCCGGTTGCCTTTTGGCCCGTGCCCTTTGTCAAGCCGGTAGAATACCGCGATCTCACCGGCAGCGGGAACATCCCGGACTACAACGCCATGTACCGCGAAATCGTCTCTGACATCACCGCGCGCATGAACCCCGACATTCCCAACGTGCTGGTGACCCACGGCCTGATTCTCTCCGACGTTCCCCAGGAGGGGGATATCGACGACTCGGTGCGCCCCATCGAAATCGGCGGCGTTTCCTACGCGGATGCCGGCATCTTTGACGCCTTTGATTACGTCGCCCTCGGCCATCTGCACCGCCCCCAGAAAGTTGGGAGCGATCGCATTCGCTACGCCGGTTCCCTGCTTAAATATTCTTTCTCTGAAGTCGATCAAAAAAAATCCGTGACGCTGGTCGATCTCGACACCTGCAATCGGCAGGCGCTGCCCGCCATCACCGCCTTTCCGATCGAGGGACTGCGGGATCTGCGCGTCATTCGCGGCACCTTCGACGAACTCACCAGTCTCTCGGCCTATACCACCCCGCACCGCGACGACTATCTGCGGGTTGTCCTCACCGATAAGGTCCGCGTGCCGAATCCCATGGAAGGTCTGCGTCAAGTGTATCCCAACGTGCTGGAAATGGGCTACGAAAGCAGCCGAAGCCTGGACGGGGGCGGCCGGCAGCAGCGCATCAAAGAGCATCTCGAAAACCCAATGACCCTGCTCGCCGATTTTTATCAGGCCATTCGCGGCGAAGCGCTGCCCGAAGCCGAAAGCACCCTTGCCCGCGAATTATTCGACCAAATTTCGGAGGATGACGATGCGACCGCTTAAACTCACCATGACCTGTTTCGGCCCGTTTCTATTCGAAACGGTAGACTTTACCGCCCTGGGCGACCATCTGTTTCTAATTTCCGGCCCCACCGGCAGCGGCAAATCCACCATCTTCGACGGCATTTGCTACGCCCTTTACGGCGAAACCAGCGCCTCCGAGCGCAGGCCTGAAGCCATGAAAAGCGACTTTGCCAATCCCGGCGAGGCCTGCAGCGTGACGCTCACCTTTGCCGTCGGCGACAGGACCTACCGCATCCGGCGCCAGCCCAAGCAGGAGATGTTCAACCAGACGCAGACGCGGATGATCAGCCGCGCCGCCGAGTGCGAGCTTTGGCAGATCACGACCGCGGACGACGGCGGGACGCAGGAGACCCTGCTCGCCAGCGCGGTGAAAACAGTCAACCAAACCGTCCGGCAGATTCTCGGTCTCACGGCCACCCAATTCCGGCAGATCGTCATGCTGCCCCAGGGGCAGTTCAGCCGGCTGCTCAAATCCGGCGAGAGTGAACGCATCGCCCTGCTCAAAACCCTCTTCGCCATGGATTATTACAAAGCGTTTGAGCGTCGGGTGGAAGAAGCCCACAACAAGGCCAACGCCCGGATTCAAACCATCGATGACGCCATCGCCATCGAGATCGGCCATCTGGAAGCCGCGCCCGAAAGCGCCTTTGCGAAACGCCTCGCTGCCGACCGTCCCGAAGGTTTGGATACGGCCATCATCACCGACTTGATGGCGGCCGCCGCCCTGAGCAACGAGCGCGATCACTTGGAAAAAAAGCGTTTGACGCGGGAGCTTGCCCTCGCTTCAGCCGCGCAAACCGCCGCCGCCAGGCGCCTGGCCACCGGGGAAGCCTTGCTCCAGCGCTTTGAACGCCGCGAACAGCTTTTGCAGCGCATCGATCAGCTCGAACATCAGCAGGCAAAGATGGATGCCAAACGCCAAAAGCTTACCGAATGGCGCCGGGCGGCGTTGGTGCGCCCTCTGGAGACGGCCAGCCGCCGCGCTCAGAGCGCTTTCCAAGAGGCCAAGGACCACGAAAGCCGATGCATCGCCGCACTCCAATCCCAGCAATCACAACTGGATCACCTTCAAATCGCCCTGGCCACCATCAACGACCCGCATTTCGATGCCACGCTGGAGCATCTGCGCGAACAGGCCGCCCGGCTAAAGGCCTCCCAGCCCGCGCTGGCCAGCTGGCAGCAGGACCAAAAGCACATCGCCGACCTCCGCACCCAAATTGAGCGCCTGAATCCCAGGGCAGAACAAGTGGCAAGACTTCAGACCCGTCAGGAATCCCTGCAAAAGGCCATCGATGCCCTGCAGCAAACCGCCAGTGACGAACAGCGCGCCGCGCTGCAGCTGGCCGATCAGATCCCCACGGCCGCCGGCCGGGTGGATGCCCTTAAAAACCTGCGCCCGCTTTACGCCGATGTGACGGCCAATGACGCCAAAATCACCGCCATCGCCGATGAAAAACGACAATTAGAAAACGCCCTCGCCCAGGCGGAGCGCGAGCATCAGCGCCTCCAGCAAAAGCGTTTGGCCGCCGCTGCCGGTGCGCTCGCCCAAACCCTGAAGGACGGCACACCTTGCCCCGTCTGCGGGGCGGCGCACCATCCCCGGCCCGCCGCCGAAAACGAAGCCGCTTCCCGCATCCGCGAGGCCATTGACGCCTGCGACGCCCGTCTGGCCGATCTCAAGGGCCGCCTCGCCGCCGACGATGAACAACACCGCTTTCTCGTGGGCCACAATGCCGAGGCCCAAGGACGCCTGCTCGCCCTGTGCACGGAAAACGGCCTGGCCCCCGACAACCTGACGCCGGCCTCCCTCGACGCCGAATATCAGCTCGCCGTTCAAACCCATCAGGCCCGGCAAGAAGCGCTCGCCCAAAGCCGTGCGGCCATCCGCGACACCCATCGGCAGCTCAAACGGAAGCGCGAAACCTTCGCCCGGGTGCAAAACGAGCTGGAGCAGGCCACCGCGGCGCTGGCTCGCAAGAGCGAGCTGCAAAGTGAACTGGCCCAGCGCACCGGCGCGCTCGCCGCCGTCGAGCAGCAATTGCGCGCCCTCTTCCCGCAGCAGGACGACCCGGCTGATCTGCCGGCGGTCTTTGCCCAAAAGCTTAATCAATGCGAATCCAAAATCCGGCAGATGACGGACCAGCGCGAGGCCCTCAACGCACGGCGGGAAGCCATCGAAAAGCAAATTGCCGCTTCAGAAGCCGCCCTTCACGCTGCCGCCGACCAAACCGCCCAGGCCGAGGCCGCCGCCAGTCGCGAACACGCGGCCTTTAAAACGGCACTCACAGAGCATCGGCTGACCCGCGAACTTTATGAAGCCAGCCGATCCGTCGACGCGGCAACCACACAGCAGGTCCAGGATCAGGTCAAAGAATACGACGAAGCCATCACCAGCTGCCGCGCCAATCTTAAGGCTCTCGCCGAAGAGCTCGCCGGTCGGCGCCGGCCGGATCTCGAGGATGACCGTCTTCGCAAAAACCACGCGGATTATTGGGTGGAACAGATGCGCCGTGCCGCTCAGACGGTAGGCACGCGGCTTGATCACAACCGCCGCCAGGAGGTCCGCATCCACCGGCAGCAGCAAGCCCGAAGCGCAGCCCTCGAGCGCCAAAAGTGGACGAACGATCTCTACGAAACGGTGAAGGGCAAAGTTAGCGGCTGCCCCAAAATCAGTTTCGAACGCTATATTCTCTCGGCCTATCTACAGGATATCCTCATCTCCGCCAACGTTTTTCTCGAAGATATTTCCGACAGCCGCTACCACCTGACCCTCGCTGACGATCCGATGCAAAAGCATAACCGCGGCCTGTCCATCGAGGTGTATGACGACTTCACCGGCAAGGCCCGCACCGCCGATTCCCTTTCCGGCGGGGAAACTTTTATGGCCGCACTGTCGATGGCGCTGGGCCTGTCCGATATGGTGCAAAGCGAGAGCGGCGGCATCCGCCTGGACACCCTCTTCATCGACGAGGGGTTCGCAACGCTGGACGCCGACGCCCTCGACAAGGCCATGGATTGCCTGAGCCGTCTGCAGCGAAACGGCCGCACCGTCGGCATCATCTCCCATGTCCGGGAATTGCTTGAGGTGGTTGACGATAAAATTCTGGTCGAAAAAACCGAAGCCGGCTCCTATATCCGCGTTCTGCCGGCCTGAGGGTTCGCTTGCATCTTTGCGGCGCTTTTGATACCATAACCCTTGTTTTTATTTGGATGATTGCAAAAAACACGAAACGGAGCCTTTCATGAACGTAACCAATGCCATGCGCAAAGCTTCCTTCTCACCGGCGCGCAAACGCATGAGCCTCGCTTTTCTCTTTCTCGACCTGCTTTATATCGTTTTGGGATTTTCCTGCTTTTATTACCGCAGACTGCCCGCTGTGTTTAAAAGCCTGCTGCCCCACATGTGGCTCGTGCTGATGGCGTTGGCCCTGATCGTGGCCTGCATCGCCATCTTCGCCGTCTCCGAATACGACGTGATGCGCGGCTGTCTGGGCGAAACCATCATCCTCGCCGTAGAAGGCGTGTGGTTTGGCGCTGCAGCCACGGGCTCCACAATGCTCACCCGATCGCCGGACACCGTGGTGCAGCTCTTCTTCATGATCGGTTTCGGCTGCTTTCTCATTTTGAATCTGGCCTTTCACATTGATCTCATCTGGTACCGTCCGATCATGCAGTTCTTAACTGGCGGCCGATCGAAAACCGCCGAAACGACCGCTCCGTCTCCCCGCGTTTATCCCCCGAGCGATATCCAGCGCCGTCGCGCCGCACGCAAGGCCTATCACGCGCAAAATCACACTGGCCAACAGCCGCCGACCCCGGTGGCCCCCAAAGCCGAGCCGGCCCGGACCCAACCAAAAATCCAGGTGGTCAGACAGGCGACCGAGGCCGCCGACGCTACCCGCGTCCTGCCGAATTTGTCCGCCAATCCAACCCCACGAAAGACCGCCGTCTCCAAACCGTCCAGGCCGATGGAACCGCCGCGCCGGACTCGTACCTCAAGAGCCAGGCCCCGCGCATCGACCAAACCGACTAAAGTTGCCCGCACCCTTTCTAAAAAATCGACGGCCGGCAAACGCCCCTCTGCCGGCAATACCGGTCTGTTCATGCGCTCCAAAGAGCGCGTGTACCGCCATGTGGATCAAGAAAAATAAAAATACTTTTATACACAAAAGTGCAACGGAAAATCCGTTGCACTTTTTATTATTTTTATATTCTCTTTACTACCGATACTTATCTTGGAAGGCGACAACTTTATCGAAAGCGCCCGTCGCAAGAGACGTAAATATTTGCTGCCAGGCTCTGAACGCTTCTTCATAACGTTCAATCTTATCTTCGCGCGGATGGTACACTTTCCGAATTTTAACCATATGCGCCTCTGCCTCTTTATAATCTTTATAGATCCCTGCGCCAACAGCGGCATTCATTGCACATCCCAGTGCCGTCGCTTCTTCTTCTGCAACGACTTCACAATCACGGTTCAAAATATCACACATGATCTGGCACCACAACTCTGATCTGAAAATCCCACCGGTCAAGTGCACCTTTTCGAACGGCGGCGCACCACCGGCCACCATCGCGTCCAGCATGTCGCGAAGATCAAAACAGACCCCTTCCATTGTCGCGCGAATAAAGTCGGCTTTGGTATGCCCCACGGTCATTCCCAAATAAGCCCCTCTGGCGTTGGGGTCTTGGTTTGGCGTGACCGCCCCGGCAAAATACGGCAGGAAGAACAGCCCATTGGCGCCTTCATTCGATTTGGTCGCCATAGAGGTCAGGAAATCATAAACGCTGATCTCCAAAGCATCTGCAGCCAAACCTTCCACATCACAAAATTGTTCCTTGAACCATTTAAAGGCCAAGTACCATCTCGACATTCAACAACAACTTGGCTACCATCCATCACTTGAAGACCAATGCCCTCCGTGGGAATACTCATCAGAAACAAAACCAATACCAATATCGTTACTGTTAAAGCCGATATTGACCTAGGGAGTGGCTCCTATCATGAAAATTACACCTGATATCGCTGCTCCACTGCCAAAATTTCCCTGACTCAGACATGATATTGTTGGAGAAAAAAATTCAAACTGCATTTTCAAATATAGTTTTTAGTATCAAATTTCGTTTCATTATTAGAATTTTATAAAAATCATTGACAATTGTTTTATACGCTCTTTACAATAGTAATAACAAAATACAAATGTCGTCAGGCGGAAAATATATGAAAACTACTAATTTATATATAAAAATTGCTCATTGGTATTATGCCCAAAAAATGACTCAAGAGGAAATTGCAAAAAGATTAAATACAACGCGCCAAAAAATCAATCATATAATCAGTTTACTTCCTGAAATGGGAATTGTCAGTATCAGTATTAATCAATTCGACGAAAGCAATGTCGCTTTGGAATCAAAAATTGAAGAAACTTTTCACATAAAAAGAGCCATCGTTGTGGAAACCTATGGCAAGAAAGATTTTCTTCCCGAATTGGCCGAAAGAGCCAGCAATTATATGGAAGAAACGATAAAGAAGAATATGACCATTGGTGTTTCTTGGGGCGAAACATTAGCGGCATCTATTTCACGCATGTCGTTTCTCAACCGCCAAAATTGCAAAGTCGTGCAGATGGTTGGTGCACAAAACATCGACAGTGAAATGATAAAATCGGACGACATCGCCAGATCCCTATCTGAAAAATTAAGTTGTGTGTCTTATATGCTTTACGCGCCAGTCGTTCTTGAGAAGGAAATGACAAAAGAGTTATTAATGAAAGAACGCGCTATCCGACATACATTCGATATCATCAAGCAGTGTGATGTCGCATTTGTCGGGATTGGCCAGCTTGATCGCCAGGCCACAATGTATCGAAGAGGCTTGATGACTTTGTCAGATATTCAATCGTTACGTCATGATGGCTTTATTGCTGATTTATGTATGAATCCTATTAAATCAAATGGTAGTCATGAAGATTGTAAAATGCGAAAACGGATCATTAGCGCCAATATGGATTTACTCAAAAACATTCCGGAAGTCGTAGCCATAGCAGGAGGTGAGGATAAAACACCGGCTATTAAAGCCTGTTTGAAGTCTGGTGCTGTTGATACCTTAATCATAGACGACAAAACAGCGGCTCTGATGATGAACTTATAAATTTAATTCAAATTATATTGGAGGTACAAAATGAATTATATCATCGGAATTGATGCTGGAACGACCAACGTCAAAGCAGTTTTATTTGATACCATGGGGCGTGAACTTTCTGTCAAAAATTTAGAAAATGAACCTATCTATATCGGTGACGTTGAAGTCGAACAGAACATGAATCTATTATGGGATAAAGTCGCCGTATGCATTAAAAGCCTGATGGAGGATGGACCGGCTAAAAAAGAAGAAATTTTAGGGATTGGTGTAACGGCTCAAGGTGAAGGCATTTGGTTGATTGACGAAGCTGGAGAGCCTGTTCAAAATGCGATTTTATGGTGTGATGGTCGCGCAACAAAGGAAGTTGATTACGTTACACAGCAAAACAAAGAATTAGAAAAAATGATCCACCGCATAACCGGAACACCACCACTTACAGGCACACAATTAATGTTATTGTTGTGGATGAAGCGAGAAAAAAAAGAAGTCTTAGATCGTGCTGCCCATATGCTTTTCTGCAAAGACTGGGTCAAATACAAACTAACCGGTATCTTAAGCGGAGACTTTAGCGATACAGGAACTTCTCTAATGGATTCCCGAAATGGCGTCATCGCAACAGAACTTTTTCAAAGCCTTGGGCTTGAAAAATATATTGACTATATTCCAAAAGTTTACAAGTCTGATGAAATCATCGGCGGCGTCACAAAAAAAATGGCTGAATTTTTAGGTTTAAAGGAAGGCACACCTGTTGTTTCCGGTGCAATTGATGTTGTGGCCAGCGCTGTCGGCATCGGTGTTCACAATGAAAATGAAGCTTGTGTCGTGCTGGGCACGACCTGTGCCAATGAAATGTTTGTGCCGAAGGAAGCTTGTCACTTTGGAGAAAGCGGAACCCGTTATGAAAAATACGCTGTGGACGACCTCTTTATGAACTTGATGGCCACAATGAACGGGACTCCGAATATCGATTGGGTTATTCAGGAAATCGCAATGACCAACGATTTTTCAAAAATAGAGACGCTTATCTCCGATGTTCCTGTTGGAAGCGGCGGTGTGATCTACCATCCCTACATCAGTGCAGCAGGAGAAAGATCGCCATTTTATAATCCATATGCAAAAGCCAACTTCTTCGGCATCAGCGCCAAAACAGGGCGTGCGGAATTAACACATGCTGTCTATGAAGGGGTTACTCTCTCGATCAAAGATTGTTTTGTTCAAGCCAAACTCAATCGCAATTCAAAAATTTATCTTGCAGGAGGCGGTGCAAAAAGTGCAATTTGGGCTCAAATGATTTCAGACGCGCTAGGAGTGCAGGTAATTATTTCCGCTGGCAACGAATTAGGGGCAAAAGGGGCAGCCATTATGCTGGGCATCGCTGTTGGAGAATACAAAAATTATGTTGACGCATCACGAAAATGTTGTAACGCCGTAAAAATTTATTTGCCTGATCCAGAAAAAACAAAAAAATATGATGCACTCTATGAGATGTATAGAGAAATCCGAGAAGCTAATCATTCAATATGGTATCAACGAGAAAAATTTTTAAAAACATTTTCTAAAATTCAATAACTATTTTGCATCAAAAAAATGAGGAGGATAAGAGATGTTAAAAATTTTCTTTACAGCAGAATATGATGAAGAGGCACTCAAGCCATTATATCAAATTGGGGAAATCACAAAAGACGGATGGGCCGTTGGCAAAGCCAAAATGCTTGAAGATGAATTTACAAAAAAAGCTAAGGATGCTGACGTTATCATTACGAGCTATGATGACGTTACTCGAAAAGTCATCGAATCCGCGCCCAATTTAAAGCTCATTGCCGTAACGCGAGCGACACCTGTCAATGTTGACGTCGCGGCTGCCAGCGAAAGAAACATTCCCGTCATTTATACACCCGGAAGAAATTCCGATTGTACCGCTGAAATGACAATCGCTCTAATGCTGTCAATTGCCAGAAAAATCCCGATGGCTTACAGTGCTTTAAAATCTGGAGAATTTACAGCAGATCCCTCGTATAAAAAAGTCACAAAAAAAGGGCTCAAAGAAGATATGGTCTGGGACATGAAACCCGGATCTCCCTATGTGGTCTTTAAAGGCAAACAACTTAAAGGATCTACTTTAGGGATTGTGGGATACGGCAGCGTTGGGCGCCGTGTCGGCAAAATTGCACGGGCTATCGGCATGCAGCTCTTAATTTATGATCCCTTTTGCTGCCCAATCGATATCGAAGATATTGGCATTAAAAAAGTTGAAAATCTTGAAGAATTAATGTCTCAATCTGACTTTGTAACTTGCCATCTCAAAATTACCCCAGAAACAAAAAAAATCATCAACAAAAAGATGATTAACCTGATGAAGCCATCAGCCTATTTTATCAATGCATCCCGTGGAGCAATCTTGGATGAAGAGGCAATAATTGAAGCGCTCAAAAACCGCAAGATAGCCGGGGCAGCTTTTGATGTCTATGCATCTGAACCCATTACCAGCAATCACCCCTATATCACTGATTTAGACAATGTTGTCATTACACCGCATATCGCTGGCGCAACAATGGCTGTTCTTGAAAATCACACGAGACAATTTGTTGAAGATATTATTCGATTCACCCAGGGCAAAACTTTGTTATATCAATACAATAAATAAGGAGAAGAAAATGCTTTTAGAAAAAGAAAGAATCGATGTTGTCAAATATTGTAAAAAACTGATCACGTCCGGGTTAACAACGGGGACCGGCGGCAATATCAGTATTTTAAATCGTGAAAAACAACTTTATGCGATTAGTCCATCTGGTATTGACTATTTTGATACGAAACCGGAAGACGTTGTCGTCATCGATTTAGAGGGAAATATCGTTGACGGTATAAGAAAACCGTCCAGTGAACACGTCATGCACCGAATTTTCTACACTGATCGGAATGACATTAATGCCGTTGTCCACACCCATTCAACATTCGCAACCGTGTTGGGCACCTTAAATGAAGGGCTTCCCGCTTCCAGTTATTTGGTTGCATTCGCGGGGAAGGATGTCCGCTGTGGAAAATATGCTTCCTATGGCACGCCCGAATTAGCAAAATATACATTCGACGCTATGAAGGATCGTTACGCCGCAATCATGGCAAACCACGGATTAATCGCCGGCGGCGAAGACATCAACGAAGCTTTCAATGTAGCCGACCAAATCGAACAATGCTGCAAGGTATATGTTTTGGCACGTGCCATCGGAAAGCCCGTGATTCTTCCTGAAGCCGAAATGGAACGCATGATCGATAAATTCCACAACGTTTACGGGCAAAAATAATTTAAGCACCTTTCAAACGCAGCTGAAGATCACCTTAGCCGCATCCTCGGGTGCGGCTCTTTGGTGAGGCGAACCGATCGGGATTGATCGTGTTCGCCTTTGAGGTTTATCATTAATTATTTGCTTAAAATTTCGTGCCAATTGTTTGGAAAATCCATAAATGAAGGATTGACCACCTCCTGATATTTTATCATCAATTGGCAAATCTGCTCGCATAATAATTTCCATTGTTCCTTTCCATTAAACATTCGTTTGATTATTAAAAGAACCGGAAAAATTTTATTACTCGATTTATAGACTTTATACTCACGGTATAATTTAGGCCTTTGTTTGAGCGGCATATTATAAATACGACCATAATGCGCACAGATATTTCGAACTTCTAATAGAGATAATAGCCAACTTTTTAAATGTTTGGCATCTGTCGAATAATTTTTTGCAACGTTATTTTGATCCTCTATCTTCATAATTGAAAATAAAGCTGTTAAATTGCCAAATGAAAACAATTCAACAGCAACCCATATTGGGAAATGGTCTGCATAAACCGAATGATGATGTTTTACAAAAGGGACATTCCGTTGGCGAAAACATTCGTGCTTAAACTTATTGATTGTATTATGATAAACACTACTACCATCTTTCAATTTTCGGTCTGAAAAATTTCGAGCTTCCATATACCCTTCAGCCCCATATTGAAGCGCCAGACAATTCGAAATCTGTGTTCGCAATTGGATTTCCAATTGTTCAATACTATGAAACAAGAAAGATCGCAATAAACTATCAAAGGCATACAATTGATATAAATGTTTCAATGTAATACCGTCTCTATACTTCTCAGGATCATCCGATTGATACAAACCAATTCCATAAGCACTCAAACGATAATAATTGATTTTTTTCAGTATTTCAATCGCCTTTGTTCTATTTAAAATGCCTAAATTATGAACCGAAATAAGCCTATCAACTTGTTCTTCGTACGTCAATGCTGGTTTTAATTTCATAAAATGTCACCCAAAATGAAAAAAGTCCCACCTTGGTCCGCAGTGTACGAATACCTTATGCGTGGTGGGCTCTGTCATATTTAATATACAGGATATTATGTTATGTGTCAACTGGGAAATTTCTATTTCAAAAGGCGAACCGATCGGGATTGATCGTGTTCGCCTTTGAATAAGATGTTTGAAAGTCTCACCTTGGTTCGCAATGCAAAAAACCTGATACATCGGGCTCTGTTGGATCCAAGTTTAACAAAACGATTAGCTTTATCGTAAAAATCATTGATCCTTCAAAAGCCCGATGGCCCGGCTCGTACCAATGCGCTCACATCCGGCATCGACAAAGGCTTCCAGATCCTCGACGGTACTGATCCCGCCAGCCGCCTTCATTTTCACTTTGGGACCGATATACTTTTTAAAGAGGTTTATATCTTCGATCGTCGCGCCGGACGGTCCGAATCCCGTGGACGTTTTAATAAAGTCCGCCCCAGCGTTCGTCACCAATCCACAAACTTTGATCTTTTCTTCTTCCGTCAAATAGCAGGTTTCCACTATCACTTTGAGGATCTTCCCCCGGGTTGCTTCCCGCAGCGCGGCAATTTCCCGTTCCACAAAATCATAATCACCAGCCTTCATCGCGCCAATATTAATCACCATATCGATTTCTGATGCGCCTTCGCGAATCGCCTCTTTGGCCTCAAAAACCTTCACCGCTGTCGTGTTATAGCCGTTGGGAAAGCCGATCACCGTGCAGATATTGAGCTCTGGATAGGTTTCGTGCGCTTTTTTGACAAAGGACGGCGGAATGCACACGGACGCCGTGTGATACTTCAGGGCGTCTTCACAAATGGGAATCATGTCTTCCCAGGTCGAAAACGGTTTGAGCAGAGTGTGGTCGCATCTGTTGAGAATTGCTTGTTTGTCCATATTTTCCTCGGTTCTATTTCATTTAATTAATCCGGTCATTTATTCGGCCTTTTCATGCATCATGCCCTTTAAATTGGCATACAATTCCTGATATTTTTTAAATACTTTTTCATATTGTACATAGGCATCCATATCCGGTTCGACCGTATAGGCCATTTGCACCATGCCGTCTGTCGCTTCATCAAAGCTTTGATAAATCCCGGTTCCAACGGCTGCCACAATACAACAGCCGAGGCCGCCCGCGCTGGGATCCACAGTCACAATAATCGGTTTGCCGGTGGCATCCGCGATAATCTGCATCCAGGTGGCGTCTTTCGTCACGCCGCCGCATCCGACAATCATATCGATTTTTTCGCCTTGCTGGTCAAAATTGTCAATGATGTTTTTCGTCCCCAGCGCGACCGATTCAATCAAGGCACGATAAATATGTGCTTTGGTATGACTGAGCGTTAATCCATAGATCACACCCTTTGCGTTTGGATCTTTATAAGGTGTCCGATTCCCTTGGAAGAAATCAAGCGCGACCAACCCATCGGATCCGGGCGGAATATCCTTGATCATTTCATTAACAGCGGCATACGGATTGTCCAGTTTGTCAAAACCCCATTCCTTTAAATACCATTTCACAATGGAGCCGGCCGAAATCTGCCCGCCTTCCAGAATGGCGAGTCCCGGAACGATTGGATTAATATATGGTCCCCAAATGCCGGAAAGCTCTTTTTGCTCTTTCGAAAAACAAAGCTGTACAAAGCTTGTTCCCATGATCATGGCCAGGCGCCCCGGCTTCGAAACCCCCATGCCAAGCATGCCGATATGGGCATCGATGCCGCCTTCCACCACCAACATTTCTGGATTCAAGTCATATTTTTCCGCAAAATCACGATCAATTTTACCGATGGGCTCACCAACATTTTTAACATCTGTCACCAAAATATCTTCATAATCTTCCAATCCGATTTGTTCAAAAAAATCCTTTTGCCAGCCGCCGTACCCGTCGACATAATTCCACTTACAAGCCGCCTGACAAATGGATGTGGCCCATTTCCCGCCTGTCAGCTTATAATTCATCCAATCCAGCTGCTCGATAATTTTATAAGCCTTAGCATAAACTTCCGGTTTATGGCGTTTAATCCACAACACCTTTGGGATCATCCACTCAACGGATTCTTCTCCACCACAATATTTTAAACAAGGATGGTGCGTCGCATTGCAGATCTCCATTTCTTCCACCGCACGGGTATCCATCCACATAATTGCATTCTGGAGCGGCTCACCGTTTACATCAACAGGAATAACTGTCGACGAAGTGGAACAAACTGAAATCCCAACAATGCTATAGCGCACCCCCATCGAAAGATGATCCGTCACCTTTTTGACCGCTTCATTAAAACAAGACCACCAGTCCTGCGGCTTTTGTTCGGCTCTGCCCGGTTTTGGATAAACGGTCTGATACGCCTGTTCATTCGCAGCTACCACATTCCCACTGATATCGGTCACTACAACGCGAACACTCTGTGTTCCCGTATCCACACCCATAAAATATTTTGCTTCGTACATAATATTCCCCTCTGTTCTTTACACCTGTCCCCAGGGATAAATCATGATCTTGTTAAAGAAATAGTGCCCCCCGTCGATCTTTTCAAAAATCCCTGGCACCTCTTCCAGAGAGAGCCGATGGCTGATGATATCCTTTGCCGTCATCCCCCGGGTGTACATCTTGAGCGACTCGGTCCAGTCTTCGCCCGGATAGGGATCGGTGAAGGAATTCCAGGAGCCGGCCAACTCGATCTGGCCGCGCATCAGCGTATCCACTTCCTTTTCTGAAAGATCAAGACCTTTATGGGAAATCCCGAGGAACACCACGCGCCCCATTTTGCTCGCCATCATAATGGCCTGCTTCTGGGCCGCCGGCGCCCCGGAAAAATCCACCACCACATTGGCGCCTTCGCCGTCAGTGGCTGTTTTGACGGCCGCTACCGGATCGGTACTCAACGAATTGACGACCACATCCGCACCAACTTTTTTGGCAATATCCAGTTTTTGATCCCAGACATCAACAGCGATAACCTGCTTTGCGCCCTTCATGTGCGCGATCTGCACAGCAAACAAACCGATGGGCCCGGCCCCTACTACAGCTACCGTGTCCCCCGCCTTGAAATGGCCGCGGTTGATCAGCCCGTGCCAGGCGTTGGCACAAGGGTCAAGGGTCGCCGCGTCTTCGTAGGAAACGCCGTCCGGCACCTTGAGCAAGTTCGTCTGCTTAACGCTGACGTATTGCGCATAGGCGCCGTCCCGTCTTGAACCGTAATAATCGTAGTCTTCACACAAAGAATAGACGCCCTTCTGACACCATTCGCAATGCCCGCAGGGAACCAGCGGCGGCACCACGACACGCTCGCCGGCCTCAAAACCTTTAACGTCTTCCCCGACTGCTTCAATTTCCCCGGCAAATTCATGCCCGCAGATAATCGGGGACACATGGGCGCCATAGGTTAAAATCCGGGGAATATCCGAGCCGCACACCCCGCAGGCATGCACTTTAACCATGGCCTCATCCGCCTGCATCTCCGGCTTCGGCACCTCTTCCACCCGCAAATCCTTCGGTTTGTACATCCGCACTGCTTTCATTTTGGTCCTCCTTGAATTCATGCGTTAATCATTTACGATTATATAAACCGTTCCGTAACTTATTTTCATTATAGAGGCTCGTATTTACTTTGTCAATTATTTTACCGTTAATTTTTTACGTTCGTAAATATTTTCCTAAGCTTTGCGATTTTATGCTATACTCGATTTGGAGGTATTTTTCAAATGAACACCATTCTGACAACCATTCGAACCAAATACAACACCTTGTCCAAAACGCAAAAGGTGATCGCCGATTTTATTCTGCAGAATGCATCGCGCATCCCCCTGCTGTCCATTACCGAGGTGGCTCGGGCCTGCAATACCAGCGAAACGACGGTTATGCGCTTTCTCAAAAAACTGGACTACAATTCCTATCAGGTCTTTAGGGTAAATATCGCCCAGGAAACCACAGATGATCCCAGCACATCCATCAATGACGAGCTCAGCCGGCACGACAACCTCGAAACCATCAAGCACAAAATCATCAGCCATACCCTCACCGCCATTCACGATATCGATGTGCTGCTGCCGGAAAAAATCCTGACCCAGGCGATCGACGCCATCCGCGCTGCTAACCGGCTGCTCATTTACGGTGTCGGTGCATCCGGCGCCATCGCTTTGGATGCCTATCATAAATTCGGCGGCATCGGCCTGGACGTGTGCACCTATCCGGATCCCCATTTGATGAACATCACCTGCTCCCACGCCGTGCCGGACGATTTAATGCTGGCCATTTCCCATACCGGCGAAAGCAACGAGGTGCTCCATGCGGTGCGCATCGCCAAAGAGCGCGGCGTCACCGTCATTGGCCTCACCAGCTTTGCCAATTCCACCTTGGCCAAGCTTTCCGACTTATACCTGCTCAGCTCCACCAATGACAAGAAGTATCACTCCGAGGCCATGGCCTCCCGCATCGTTCAGCTCACCATTGTCGATATTCTCTACACCGCCACCTTCATGCAGGATCCGACCCATTATTATCAGGCACTGAACGCGTCGCGCATCGCCGTTTCCCACAATAAAACCTGAGTCCCGCGGCACGTTTTTTGTCCTGGCATTTTAAATTTCCATGCCAATTTTAAGGCCATGCGTTATACTGAAATCGCACTAAAAAGAAGTGAGGAAAACCCATGAGCCCCATGCACTTAGACCTGACGCTCAAAGCGGGCCAGCAACTCGCCATGACGCCGCAAATGCAGACCGCCATCCGACTGCTTCAGATGAACAGCCTGGAGATCAAAGACTATCTGTCCCAAACCATGCTCGAAAATCCCATGCTGGTTTTTCAGGGCGAGACGGACACCTCCGAACCAGACGACGCGATCAACTGGCCGGATTATTTCGACCAGATGGATGCCGCGCCGACGGTCCGGGAGGAAACCCGCCCGTCCGAGGAGCGTTACCGTCCCGAAGCCTGGCGCAAACCGGTCGCCACGCTGGAAGAATATCTGCTGCTGCAGCTCCATACCAAAGGCGATATCGACACGGCCATCGGCGAATACATCATCGGCTGTATCGACGCCGACGGTTATCTTTCAATGGATTCAGACGCCGCCCGGCAGCTTGGCGTCTCCCCGGCGGCCGTCGCTGCCGCCCTCGCCGCGATCCAAACCTTTGATCCCGCCGGCGTTGGCGCCCGTAACATCGGCGAGTGTCTTTCCATCCAGCTTAAGCAGCTGGGGCTGTGGACACCGGAGGGCCAGATGCTCTTAGATGAACACCTTTTGGATGTGGCCAACAACCAATTTAAAAAAGTGGCCGCCGCCACCGGCATTCCTGCCGACGAAATCACCCGGTTCAAAATGCTTCTGACCGAGCTCAATCCCCGGCCCGGCGCCGTCTTTGATACCGAAGAACCGGTAGATTACATCATCCCCGACGGCAGCATTCAATGGGTCGACGGAGAACTGATCATCCACATCAATGAGATCAGCGCCCCGCGCCTGACCCTGAGCCGTTTCTACCGCCGCATGCTGGATCACCCCGACACCCCGGAGACCAAGGCCTATCTCGAAGACTGCCTGAACAAAGCGCGTTTTATTATCCAGTGCATCGATATGCGCCGGGAGACCATCCGCAAAATTCTCACCGGCATCGCCACCTATCAGGCCGATTATTTCTTCAGCCGCTGCCGCTGCCCCAAACCCATGACCCAAAGCCAGATTGCCGAGATGGCCGGCGTGCACGCGTCCACTGTCAGCCGGGCCATCCGCGGCAAATATGTCCGCACGCCCCGCGGCACCGCGAGTCTCAAATCCTTCTTTAAACGCGGTTACGAAAGCGACCTCGGTCAGCTTTCCGTCGACGGGGTCAAGGCCCAGCTGTCGGCCTGGATCCAAGCCGAAGATCCCGCCCATCCGCTGAGCGATCAGGACCTGACCGACCGCCTCAACGAACACGGCTGCGCCATCGCCCGGCGCACTGTCGCTAAATATCGCGAGTCGCTGGGGCTGCCGGTTGCCGCCAGGCGAAGACGGCCGTCCAAGCATTAAAAAAAAGAGCAATGGCGACGTTGATCGTCGCCATTGCTCTTTTTTGATGGCCGGCTTTATAGATCCAGATTCTTCAGATAGGCCATGAAGCGTTCGCCGACCCCGGGCGTCCGCAGCCCGTATTCCACCGTCGCTTCAAGAAAGCCCAGCTTGTCGCCGACGTCGTAGCGGCGGCCGGCAAAATCATAGGCCACCATTTCCTGGCGGCGGGCCAGCTTTTTCAGGCCGTCGGTCAGCTGGATTTCACCGCCGGCGCCTCGCCCGGTGTGCTCGAGGATTTCAAAAATCTCCGGCGTGATGATATAGCGCCCGAGGATTGCCAGATTGCTCGGGGCTTCGTCAATCGCCGGCTTCTCCACCAGGTCCCGCACCTTGTAAACATAATCGGTCATCGCCTCGCCGGAGACAATCCCGTATTTATCCACCTGATCGTCCGGCACCGTCTGCACACCGATCACCGAGGCCTGATATTTGTCGTAAACATCAACCATCTGCTTGAGGGCCGGTTTTTCGGCATTGTACACAATGTCGTCGCCCAGCACCACGGCAAAGGGCTCGTCGCCGACAAATTCCCGGGCGCAGAGCACCGCGTGGCCCAGGCCCTTGGCTTCGCCCTGGCGAATGGTGTAGATATTCGCCATCTCGGTAATGTCCTCCACCATCTTGAGTTCGGCGTCCTTGCCCTTCATCCGCAGATTAAATTCCAGCTCCGGCACATGGTCGAAGTGGTTGATGATGATGTCCTTGTTGCGCCCGGTGATAATGAGGATATCGGTGATGCCCGAGGCCACAATTTCCTCGACGATGTATTGAATCGTCGGCTTGTCCACAATGGGCAGAATTTCCTTGGGGACGGACTTGGTCACCGGCAGAAAGCGCGTGCCGAGGCCCGCCGCCGGAATAACCGCTTTTCTGACTTTCTTTGTCATCGCTTGCTCCTTTGTCGTCGATCCGCGTCGGATCTTTTTCCGTTATGCGTCTGATTTTATCACGCCGGTTTCAAACTTTGCTTAAACCTTGGCCGGCGCCGTTTCGAGCAGCGCGCGATAGGTCAAGCCGAGTCGCAGGGCCTTAGCCCGATCGAAGGCCGCCGCCCCGTCGAGAATCAGCGTGCCGCGCATCCGCCGCTTTAACCCCGGGGTGAGCACCCGGCCCATGCCCGGCCATTTGCCCAGGGTGATGAGCACATCGGCGCCGCGGGTGGCCTGAGCCGCCGACGTGCAATAGACAAAAGCGTCCCGCACCCGGTGCAGCCGCCACTTGGCCTGATCCGCCCCCCAGGGCAGATAAAGCCGAAAGGGTTTCGGGCGGCCCGCCGCCGGCGGATGGTCTTCAAAATCGGCCGCGAGATTCCCCAGCACTTCGACCCCCGGGGTTTCCCGCAAATCGTCTGTTCCCGGTGAGGGCGCAAGCCCCAGCACCGCCACCACAGCGTCTTCCGGCAGATGCGCCAGCTGATCCTTCAGCCACTGCGCGCAGCGTTTGGCGTGAGCCGCGCTGCCGGCGGTGACCGCCGCGGTTAATGTCGGCGTCAAACCGTTTTGCTTGAATAATGCGGTTAGCGCTGCCGTCTCCGCGGGCAGGCGTCTTCCGCCGATGCCGATGCCGTCGCAGCGTGCCGCAATGCGGCTGCGCCGCCGGGGCTCCGCCGATGCCAAAATGGCCGTCAATGCACGGCTGTCCGCCTGCATCGTCTCTGCCAGCGCGTTCACCGCCTGCCCATAGGCCTGGCGCAGGGCCACCAGGCCGCTGTCGGCAAGGGCCGCAAGCTCCGCCGTCGCCCAGGTGCACAGTTTTCGCCGCTTGCCGGCGGGATCCAGCGCATCCAGCACCTTGGCCAAGCCGGCCGGCAATTCGGCTGCAGCATCGGCCCGACCCACCAAAAGCGGATCCTGCCGGCGCATGGCCGCCACCATCTGCCCGTCATTAAAGAGCTCCGGCATCGCGGCGACATCCACGTTCGGCACCGGATCATCGCGCTCGGACAGTGCCGTATCGGCAGCCTGCTGCAGCTTTGCTGCCGTTCCCGGCGGCAGCGCCGATTTGATCACCAGCACCCGGTCCCCTGTTGCCTGAACGGCCGCCTGGCGCACGGCCGAGGTTACAAACCGCGGGGACGGCAGCCCGTCTTCCCCCGCCGGCGTCATACAGCTGATCCCGATCACCGGGCATTCGCGGATCACCCGCCGGGGCTGCTCGCAAAAGCGCAGCCGGCCGGCTGCAGTCATCGCCTGCACCAGTGCGGCCAGTTCCGGCTCCACGCCGGGCAGGTGCATCTCCTCCAGAATCCCGGCGGCCACTTCTTCATCCATATCCGTCGCGAGCACGTTCAGGCCGGCTTCAGCCAGCACGGCCGCCCAGGACAGGCCGGTTACCGTCAAGCCGATCACGCCCACGTCGGACACCGGCGCTTCCTTTTGTTTCCATTTCATCATGGTTTTCTCCCAATTCTTTGTGTCGTCATGCTCTGATTATAGCACAGGACCGCGGGATGTCGGCAAATAATTGCCTGCCCACTCCGCCGCGGGCGCACAAAAAAATCCCCTCTGCCGCTGCAGAGGGGAGCCTGATAGCCGAAGGCTGCTAACAGGTATATTTTTCTTCAATCGCCGTGATCTTATCGAGCCGCTTCTGATGGCGCCCGCCTTCAAAAGCCGTGGTCAGCCAGGTATCCACGATATCCAACGCCAGGGTATCGCCGACAATGCGCCCGCCCAGCACCAGCATATTAGAGTTGTTGTGCTGTCTGGACAGCCGGGCCATGGTGCTGTCGGTGCACAGCGTACCCCGGATCCCCGGCACCTTGTTCACAGAGATGCAAATACCCAGACCGGTGCCGCAGATGGCAATGCCCCGTTCTGCCCCGCCGGCAGCCACCGTTTCCGCCACCGCGAGGCCGTAATCCGGATAGTCCACCGATTGTTCATCCGCACATCCCACGTCGATCACCTCGTGGCCCCGGGCTTTCAAATGAGCCACCACCGCCGCCTTCAGGCGGAAGCCACCGTGATCAGAACCAATTGCTAATTTCATTTTGTCATCTCCCTCCTGTTTCCGTGCTCCCATTATACCAAATTCCCCGATGCCCGGCCGGTTCCCGGCCTTTCTTTGTCATGATTTCTATCCCAGCGCGTCGCCGTTCAGCACGTGCAACGATTTTTCCACATAAATCTTGTGCGCGATGGCCACGACAATATTGCGCAGCAAAATTTTTTCCGGTGCTTCTTCCGCCTTGTGCGGCAATGGCGCAGTCCCCGGCAGCGCTTCAATGTCAAAAACCAAATTCAATTGATTTTTCAGGGAGCGGCACAGAAAAAGATAGGCCGTTTTCGTGTCGTAGGTTTCCTGTTGAATATCGATCAAACAGCTGATGTTCTCAATGGATAGAATGGTCTTCGCCACCGCGATGAAAATTAAATGGGCGATCTGATCCCGGTAATATTGTTTTTTAACGGGCTTGTCCACCAGGCCTTTTTTCACGTAGTTGCTGATCATCGAACCCGTCACTTCCCCTTGGCCGAGGGGCGCCAGATGGCCACTGATATAGCGGGCCACCTGTTTCAAATAAAGCCCGACGTCCGGAATTTCTTCATAGGTTGGCAATTCAAAAGTCTTTATTTCCTGAATGGTCGGGTGATTTTTCTCCCAATGCATCGTTGTCCTCCTTAATTCTACCGCCATTATAAAAATGGCCGGGCTGAAAGTCAATCACGGGTGCCGATGCGGCGGTACCGCCCCGATCGGGTCCTGCCCGATGCCCGCCGCCGGCCAAGGTGATGAACGCCACCTCACTAAAGCCGATCGCCGTGATTGCCTGCCTTGACTTCCTTCTGTTCTGCGCAAAAGTCTTCCCTTCGGTCGCAGCGCCGCAGAGACAGGCCTAAATACCAACACGGGCGATATACGTGCCGATACCTCGCTGGTGCGTATGGTTTTCTCTGCCATGGTATCCCCTCATTTCTTCATGTGCTGCCGCTTACCGAAACCTCTTCGGCAGAATGTGTCGTACTTCTGCACAGTCAGGGGTTGTCATGCAGGAAGATGCGCACCGGGTAGCCCAGCTCTTCGGAGAACTTCCTCTCGTAAGCAGGGATGATCCTGTCCTGAATATAGAAATGCCAGCTTGTATCATCCCGCTCGTATATTTTATTTCGCTCCTTGACGCTGCGCGACTCATCATCTAACCTCTCGTCTTCAAAGGTGAGCCACAGGACAAAGCACTCGGCCGGAGCCCGATCGTTGGTGGGGCCGTCGGGGTCGTGGCTTCCAAGATCGCAGTACAAAACTTCGTGGGATTTGCGGTCCTTATCCCAAACGCCATACTCCCCCTCATACCTCGTGAGCTCTCGGTAGGTGCGCTTGGCGAGGGCGGCGAGCTCTTGCCTGCCCGCCTCGTTATCTAAAGACCGGGAGCGCAGGGTGGCGATGTCCTTTAGAGACAGGCGCTCGATGCGCAAATTGCTCCTCAGGTACAGGTAGGGCGAAGAAAGGTGTGAACGGCTTCGGAACCACTTCCAAATGGTGTCTGCCGCATCGCCCGTCTGCACGTCGTAGCCCGGGATGCCCTTCGCCGCAAGCTTCGCGTCAAGGCCCTCGATGTCGAGCGTCTGCTTCAAATAGAGCGACAGGGCCCGATCGTATTTCCTTTGGAGCTTGAGATAGCTCGCGTCCGGCCCGTCATCCTTCGAGCAAATGCCCCGCTCCTTTGCGAGCGCGAAGTCGTAGTCGTAGTCCATCTGGTGCTTCAGGTGCTTGAAATTATTGATCTCCCTGATCTGTTTGCCCGTAGGCTCAGGGCGCGTTGCCGTTCTCATAAAACCATTCCCGCCCTTCATAATGAAAAACCACGCAATGGCGCCGAACGTCAGCGCAATTAAAACGCACTTATGCCGTCTCCTCATATTATTCATAATTCGCCTCCCGTATGCGTGTGAAGCGCATCCCTGCAAAAAGAATCTGGAAAGGCGCGTCGCCCGTCGGCAATGACCAAAAAGCGGCAGTCGATTTTAATCATCGGGAACGCCGATCCCCCAGCACGCTGCAAATCCGAGCCACCCTGAAAACCGCCGCGGGATGCGTCAATTGATCTTTCGTTTTATTCTCTCACTTGTTCGGTCTTCGCCTTTCTGCACCGCAGCTGACAGCGCTTTTAAAACTATTTTATCTTTTATTATAGCAAAATCCTGCGTTGTTTTTTCATTTTTTCATGTTAGAATACTCATAAAAAAGGAGATTTTTATGAATAAACAACTCAACCGTACACAGCAAATCGTTTTCGCCGCGTTATTTATCGCGCTCTCATTCGTCGGGGCCAACATTAAAATCATGGGCTCCGTCGCTTTTGACTCCTTGCCTGCTTTCGTCGCCACCCTCGTTTTGGGCTGGGGCTGGGGCGCCGTCATCGCCCATATCCTTACTGCGGCGACTTCGGGCTTTCCACTGACGCTGCCGGTGCATCTGATCAACGGCGCAATGATGGCCGTCACGATGATCGCCTTCCACGTCACCATCGGCTTCTGCCTGAAGCGCCGCATGAATCCCGTGCTTGCCTATGTGCTCGGCTGCATCGCGGCCGTGATTTTTAACGTGCCCATCGCCCTGCTGGCCGCCTCGCCGATTCTGTCCTTTGCTGTGGCCATGGCCTATGTGCCCGCGCTGATTCCGGCGGCCATTCTTAACGTGGCCATCGCCACCATTGTTTACAGCTTCTTCCCGAAGAAATACCAAAGCCTAAGCCCCGTCGGACACGAAGCATGAGCCTGAAGCGTTACCGCGATCTTTCCCTGGCGGCCGTGCCGGGGGGCACCATTGTGGTCGCGGCCGACAGCTGCGCCGCCACCGGCGAAAAGAGCGGAGACGCGCTGCCATGCCCGCCTTATCACTGCGGGCGGGTTTCCGCCCGGGTCGTGCTCTTCGAACTCCTGTGCATCGGCGCTCAGGTGCTGGTCATCGCTGATGGCATCTGTGCCGAGATGAACCCCACTGGTCTCGAAATCATTCGCGGCTTTACCGACGAACTTAAGCGCGCGGATCTCCCCGCCGATATCCTCACCGGCTCCACCGAAGAAAATTTCCCCACGGTGATGACCGGCGTCGGCACGGCGGGCATCGGCTATTGCCCGGGCCCGTTTACCCCGCCGGTCTGTCATGCCGGCGATGCGGTTGCCTGTCTCGGCGCGCCCATCGTCGGTGCGGCTTTTCTGACCGCCCGAGACGGCGATATCGCCACCTATGAACATCTGCGCAAGTTGAGCGCCGATGTCGCCGTGCGGGAACTCGTTCCCGTCGGCTCGAAAGGCATCGCCTACGAAGCCGAGAACACCGCCGCGCTCCACCAGCTCGCCCTGCAATGGGATGCGCACATCCCGCTGAATTTAACGCAATCCGGCGGCCCGGCCTCCTGCGTCGTCGTGATTTTAACCGGCGACGCCTTTGAAGTCTATCGCCGCATCCTGCCGCTCACGCGGCTGGGCGTGCTCACACAAAAGTAATCCATTCTTCAAAAAGCCACCCGCATAACCGGGTGGCTTTTTGATGATTTATTTCCCGAGCACATCTGCTCGCTGCCCGGCCATAAAGCTTTTAAGCGCCGGCAGGCAGGCTTCCACTGTTTCACGGCCAATTTGATAAACCGCCTCCAGCTTTTCGGCATCATGGCACATATGCCCGATGGGCAGCGCCGCTTTGGGGCGGATCACAAAGGCCGCTCCCGCCGCTTCCCGGCGGCGCACATAGGCCAGGGTTTGGTTATAAGCCCAATGCCGGTCGGCCAGTGCCGCCACAACCCGGGGATAGGCTTTGAGCCGCCACCGAAACAGGGGCATCATCCGATTGGGCTTTTTAATATAATCGGCAGGCTGGGTCAGCACCACCACGTTCTTCTCGTAGCCCATCCTCTCGAAAGTGCGCAGCGGCACCGAGTCGCTGATGCCGCCGTCCAAGTAGCCCCGCCCGTCAATGGTCACGATGCGGGACACCAGCGGCATCGACGCCGACGCCCGCAGCCATTCCAGACTTTCCTCCGCGTCGTCGCAGCGATGAACCACCGGCTCGCCCGTCGCCACATCGGTGCACACCGCATAAAAAGGCAGCGGATTGGCATCATAAGCTGCCCGATCAAACAAATCCAAACGATCCGGCAGCTCGTGATAGCAGAATTCCCCGCCGAAAAGATCTCCCGTTTTTATCAGGGAGCGCCAGCCGCAATACCGCGGATCTCTGCAGAAGCGCTTATTGTAGCGAATCACCCGGCCGGGCTGCCGGGATTTAAAGTTGCAGCCGAAGGCCGCCCCTGCCGAAACGCCGATCACCCCGTCAAAGTCGATGCCGCGTTCCATCATCACGTCGATGATCCCCGCCGTGAACAGGCCGCGCATCGCGCCGCCTTCCAAAATCAATCCTGTCTTCATCTCTCACCTCGTCGTCTTTTTTCTCTCAATCATCCTGATCGTGCGCATCAAAAAGAGCCCCGGTTCGGGGCCTCCACTCAAAGTTTGAGCAATTTTTGAATATTCTGAATTTCTCCCAGCACCAAAATGGTTTCGTCACCCGTCAGCACCAGGTCCGGCGAAATATTCACATCCATCTTATGATCGCACTTGATGGCCATGATGTTGATACCGTAGCGCCGGCGCACGTCCAGCTCGTCAACCGTCTGATTTTTCCAGCTTTCCGGCACCGCCAGTTCAAAGATGGCGTGCTCGTGGTCGAGTTCAAAATAGTCGAAAATATGATCTGACGAACAACGGATGGCGATCCAGTCGGCCAGCTGCCGCTCCGGATAAACGATCTGATCCGCGCCGTTGCGCAGCAAAAATTTTGCCTGCACGTCTCTGGCGGCCCGGGCAATCACATATTTCGCTCCCAGCTCCTTGAGCAGCGACGTGGTTTCCAGCGATCCCTGAAAATCGTCCCCGATGGCGACAATACACACATCAAAATTGCGGATGCCCAGCGATTTTAAAAATTCGTTGTCTGTGCTGTCGCCGATCAGCGCACTGGTGACGTAGGGCAGCACTTTCTCGACTCGATTTTCATCCTGATCCACCGCCAGCACTTCCTGATTGAGCTCGTTCAGCTTTGCCGCCACATGCCGGCCGAAGCGACCCAGGCCAATTAACAAAATAGATTTCATTTGCGACTCCTTTTATTCGAATGGATTAACCGACCGTAATGGGTTCCTGGGGCCACTGCGAATGGCTGTGGTTGCCCCTTGACACGGCAAAGATCACCGTAAGACCGCCGACGCGGCCGAAATACATCAGCAGCACCAAAATGAAACGGGACACCAGCCCGAGCTGGGGCGTGATGCCCAGGGTCAGGCCGACGGTGCCGATGGCCGAAGCGGTCTCAAACAGGCAGGTCAAAAGCGAAATGCCCTCGATTCGGCTGATGATCATCCCCCCGCCGACACAGAGCATCACGTACATCAAAAAGATCGCGGCTGCGGTTCGGACAACATCCTCCGCCACCCGCCGGTCAAAAAAGTGAATGCTGCCCGACTGGCGAAACACCGCCAGCGATTCCGCCGCGAGCACGGCAATGGTCGTGGTTTTCATGCCGCCGGCCGTGGATCCGGGGGACCCGCCGATGAGCATCAGCACGATGAACAGACCAACGCCCACATCGCTGAAGGCCAGCAAATTCACGGTGTTAAAGCCGGCCGTTCTCGGCGTTACCGCCTGGAAAAACGCCGCCAAAAAATGGCCGCCGGCCGCAGACGGCAGCGCCTGGGCTTCCCCGGAATAAAAATAAAGGGTCGGCAGCACGAGCAGCACCACCGTCACGGTGATCGCCACCTTGCTCTGCAGGCGGTAGGCCTTGAAATGCAGCCGATGGCTGGCCACGTCATCCCAGACGAGAAACCCAATCCCGCCCACGATGATGAGCCCCGCAATGGTGAGGCTGATCACCGGATTGTTCACGTATTGCACAATGGAAGAAAACTTGCCGTTGACCCCCATCAAATCGAATCCCGCGTTGCAAAAGGCCGAAATCGAATGGAACACCGCATACCAAATGCCCTTGCCTATCCCGAAGTCGTGAATAAAGGTGGGCATCATGATCGCCGCGCCCAAAAGTTCGATCATAATCGTCGTTCTGATGATGAAATTCGTCAGCCGGACAATGCCGCCCACCTGCGGTGCCGAGATGGAATCCTGCATAAAGGAACGCTGCATCAGCCCGATCCGCCGGCCGGAAAGCCGCACCACTGTCACCGCCATGGTCACAATGCCCAGCCCGCCGATCTGGATCAGCGAAATGATCACGGCTTGCCCGAAGGCCGTCCAATAGGTGCCCGTGTCCTGCACCACCAGCCCCGTCACGCACACGGCGGAAGTCGAGGTGAAAAGGCTGTCGGCAAAGGTCGCCCCGCCCGGTTCCCGGCTCGCGACGGGCAGCATCAGGAGCAGCGCGCCGATTAAAATCACCGCCGCAAATCCAAGCACGATAATCTGTGACGACGTGATGTGCCGCCGGAGTTGTTGCCTTCTCGTCAGTTCTTCTTTTCTAAATTGCATCCCCATGCCTGATTTCTTCATTTTTTCGGACCTTCGGCCCAATAATAGAGCCATTATATCACGCGACGTCAAGAGGTCAAGCGCGGCCGCCGATTTTTAATGCGCTTTCGATCCGTCGGGCCTTTCTTTTTTCGGGCACATAAAAAGGCCCGCTCTGAAAAGCCGGACCTTTGGGGCGCCGTCTGTTATTTGCCCAAGATCGCCTTTAAATTATTCTGAATATCCCGGGCGACATCGGGCTTATTCATCGAGTATACGTGGACGTGGTTGATGCCGTTGGCGAAGAGGTCGACAATCTGCTGAGTCGCGTAAGCGATGCCCGCTTCGTAAATCGACGCCGGATCGTCCCGGAAGTGATCGACCATCGCCAGGAACGGTTGGGGCATGAACGCGCCGGAAAGATCCACCATCCGGGCGATCTGGGCGGCGTTGGTCACCGGCATGATCCCAGCCACCACCGGTACGTGAATCCCCGCTTCCCGGATCTTATACATGAAATTATAAAACAGCGCGTTGTCAAAGAACATCTGCGTCGTCAGAAAATCGCAGCCCGCATCGACCTTTTCCTTCAAATGGCGGATATCGTCCTTCTGGCGGGCATTCTCCGGATGACCTTCGGGATAGCAGGCCGCGCCGATGCAAAAATCCCCGGCCGCGCGAATGTCCGCGATCAGCTGGGTGGCGTAGCGGTACTCCCCCGGCACATAATCCGCCGGCAGGTCCCCCCGCAGGGCAAGGATATTCTCGATGCCCGCCGCTTTAAGCTCCGCCAGGCGTGCCCGCACCACCCGCCGGTCGCTGGAAACGCAGGTCAGATGGGCCAGGGGTGTCACCCCCAGGCCCGCGATTTTTTTCGCGATGGTCGTCGTGTACTGGCTCGTGCCGCCGCCGGCGCCGTAAGTCACGCTCATATAAGCCGGCGACAGCGCCGCAATTTCCCGCACCGCCTGTCCCACCGATTCCAGCCGGGCGTCCGTCTTTGGCGGGAACACCTCGAAGGAGAGCATCGGCCGATCCGTTCGCAATTGATCCTTTAATTTCATTTTGATCCTCACGTTCTTCACATATTAAAATGATGGGTGAATTATAACACATTGGACTTTTGCGCGTAAAGGCCGGCGCTTTTGATTCTTCGCGCCGTTTATGATACGCTAACGGCAATATCACCGATCAAAGGAGACCTTTATGCAGATTCAAGCGCTCTCTGAAGCCACCCTCGCAGCCGCCGCTGCCGTCTGGAACAGCGTTGTCAAAGACGGTATGGCCTTTCCCCAAACCGACGTCCTCGATGCGGACGCCGCCCGCGCATTCTTCGCCGGGCAGTCCTTCACCGGTGTGGCCCTCGACGGCGACGCCGTGGCCGGCCTTTACATCCTCCATCCCAACAACATCGGCCGCTGCGGCCACATCGCCAATGCGAGCTACGCCGTCGCGAAACACCGCCGCGGCATGCACATCGGCGAAGCTCTCGTGCGCCACAGCATCGCCCAAGCCCAAGCCTTCGGCTTTCGCATCCTGCAATTTAACGCCGTCGTCGCGAGTAATGCCCCGGCCCTCGCCCTCTACCGAAAAATCGGCTTCACCCCGCTGGGCACCATCCCCGGCGGCTTCCGCCTGAACGACGGCTCCTACGCAGACATCATCCCCCATTGGATCGATGTGACCGCCGAAAAAACATCCTGCACGGGCGCCGATAAGATCCGCCGCCTGGGCACCCCGGCGCGAGGCAGCTGGCTTCTGATCCGCCGGGGCAAACACATCTTAATCGACACGGGTTATCCCGAGGACTGGGACGGCTTTTGTGACGGCCTTGCCGCACTGAATCTGACGCCTGACGATATCGATTTTCTGTTTCTGACCCACGCCCACGACGATCACGCCGGCTTTGTGAACCGCCTGCTGAAAGGGCGCGCAATCCGGGCCGTCGCAGCCCAAAAGGCCCTTCCCGGACTGCGCCGCGGACAAAACGGCCCCGGCGGCGGCGCGCCGGACACAGCCGCCATTGCCGCCTGCATGCAAATGATCCGCGAAGGGCACGGCGCCCATCGTTTCCCGGCGCTCACCCCTGAAGCCGAGGCGCATTTTCTTTGGGTTGCCCCCGGTCAAACAGCTGAGGCCGAAGGCCTGCTCGATGGAAAAATCGTCTTTCTTCCCGGCCACACCGACGACAGCATCGGCCTGCTCACGCCGGCGGGTGCCCTCTTCTGCGGTGACGCAGCCCAGGACCGCCCCGATACCCCGATGAAAACCACCATCTGGATCGGCGATCTGCCGGCTTACCGGAAAAGCTGGCAGCAGATCATTGATTTGGCGCCCGAACAGATTTATCCCGGCCACGGCGAACCTTTCGCGCCGACGCTTTTGCCGGCGCAGCTGGCCTCCCTCGAAGATCTTGTCCTGCTGCCCATGCCCCGTGTGCACAAAAAAAAGAACTGAAGCAGTCGCTTCAGTTCTTTTTTTCATGGATTACCGTTTATGCAAATAATGCGACGATTTTTTCCTTCGGCACCGCCCCCACCTGGCGCTGTGCGATTTCGCCATCTTTAAAAACAAGCAGCGTCGGGATGCTCATAATCTGAAACTGCTGTGCCAGTTCCGATTCTTCGTCAACATTGATCTTCCCAACCTTCACTTCGTCATGTTCTTCGGCGATTTCGTCCACCAATGGGGACACCATTTTGCACGGCCCGCACCAGCTGGCCCAAAAATCAACCAGTACCGGCTTATTGGATTGCAGCACTTCGCTTTCAAAGTTATCTTTTGTCAATGTTACGACGCTCATTTTTATTTCTCCTTTTTAATGCCATTTTCGTATTGAACTACGATTTCACGCTGATGATCTTATCATCTTTTTCTGAAAAAAAACTGATGCTCCTCTTTGTTGGTCATCTTCTATTTGATGCAATTAATTATAGCACGCTTTTTATATTTGTCTACTCTTTTTTTATTTTTTGATCGCGCTCTCATCCATTCTTAAGCTGTCGCTCTTTTAACGCGAGCCGCTCCGCCTTTTTTAGCATGCGAAACCGCGCCTTATCTTCCGCGCTGACCTTGCGGGATTCGACAAGCTTTTGATACGTCAGCAGCCGCGTATCCGCCGCGAGCCGGTTATCCGTCAGGTAATGATCGATCCGCTTTGGAAAGACCGCATAAGCCGTGGCCAATGCCCAGGCGATGCCCATGCGCACATAATAATGTTCCTGGGGCATGGCATCGAAAGCCGCGAACCACCGAGGCAGATCTGCCTCGGTGCAATAATAACGCATCAGCAGTCCGATGCCGAAACGCTTTGTCCAGGGATTTGCCGATGCCAGCCAGACGGCGAGGGGCACTTCAAACCGCTCGCGGTTCTCGCTCACGGCCTTGAGCTCCCCGGCGAAGCCGTCGCAGAGCGACCAGTTGTCAATGTGGGGAACGAAAGCCGCCACCCGGGGCAGCAATACCGCTTCGGGCCAGGGTGTCTGGCCGATGAGCATCGCTGCGAGCATCTGCTCCTCGAAAATCGGCGCTCCCGTATCCGCCAGCACCGCGTCGAGATAATCCGGGCCGGCATCGGCCTTTACCATCTGCTTCGCCAGGCGGCGCAGCTTCGGAATGCGCACGCCCAGCAGCCGATCCTGGGAGAAAGGCCGCCCCTCGGGAAAAGCGGCGGCATCGTCCGGGCAGCGCGGCAAGAGTCTTCGGCTAAAGTCGCGATAGGCGGGCTCGGCCATATCGGTTAATTGTTCATAGATCGTTTCTCGGTTGAAGTTCATGAGCCTATCATAAGCGCCGATCTTTAAGTCCGCCTTGAGCGCGTGCGCCGCGCCGATCCGTCATTTTATCGCCCGCCGCGTGAAATCTTGATGACGCCAGCTTAAACTTATGCTAAAATGAGAGCATTCTGATTAGAAAGTCTTAAGGTTTATGGAACGCGAAAAATTTTCAACCCGTTTGGGGTTTATTCTAATTTCGGCCGGCTGCGCCATCGGCCTCGGCAATGTGTGGCGTTTTCCCTACATCACCGGCCGCTACGGCGGCGGTGCTTTCGTGCTGATTTATCTTTTCTTTTTGTTTTTCCTCGGGATGCCGGTGGTCATCGCCGAATTTGCCGTGGGCCGGGCCAGCCAGAAAAGCGTGGCCCGCTCTTTTGACGTATTAGAGCCCGAAGGCAGCCGCTGGCATCTGTTTAAATGGTTTGCCATGGCCGGCAATTACCTGCTGATGATGTATTACACCACCATTTCCGGCTGGGTGCTGCTTTACTTTTTCAAGACGGCCCGAGGCGATTTTGCCGGGCTCTCGAGCCGGGGCGTCGCGGCGGCTTTTGGCGCCACCACGGCAAGCCCTGTGATTTCGGTTGTCTTCATGGCCATCATGGTTATACTGAGCTTCGGCATTTGTGCCGGCGGTCTGCAAAACGGCGTCGAAAACATCGTGAAGGTCATCATGATCTGCCTGCTCGCACTGATGGTGGTGCTGGCCGTCAACTCACTGCTGCTGCCCGGGACAAAGGAAGGGCTGACCTTTTATTTAAAACCGAACTTTAACAATCTCACCCGCCACGGCTTGTCTAAAACCATTTTTGCCGCCATGGGGCAGTCGCTGTTCACGCTGGGGGTGGGCATCGGCTCGATGGCGATCTTCGGCTCCTACATCGACAAGCAAAAACGGTTGGCCGGCGAGGCGCTCAACATCGCGGTACTCGATACCGTTGTGGCGCTTTTGGCCGGGGTCATCATCTTTCCCGCCTGCTTTTCCTACGACATCGCCCCGACTTCCGGGCCATCGCTGCTCTTCATCACCCTGCCCAATGTCTTTAACCACATGCCCCACGGAAGGCTTTGGGGCGCGCTGTTCTTTTTGTTTATGACCTTTGCCGCCGTCTCCACCATCGTCGCCGTGTTTCAAAACATCGTGGCCAATTTTCGAGATATGACAGGCTGGTCGCTCAAAAAGACCTGTGCGCTGCACGCGGTGCTGCTGATGCTGCTGTCGCTCCCCTGTACCCTGGGCTTTAATGTGCTCAGCTTCGTGCATCCCCTCGGCGCCGGCTCCACCATTTTGGATCTGGAGGATTTCATCCAGAGCAACAACGTAGTCTCTCTGGGCAGCATCGTCTACGTCGTCTTCGTCACCTCCCGCTACGGCTGGGGCTATGATGGCTTCCTCGAAGAGGTGAACACCGGCACCGGCCTGCGTTTCCCCAGGGCCGGCCGCATCTATATGACCGCGGTGCTGCCGCTTTTGATCTTCAGCATTTTTCTCTGGGGCTATCTCGGCTAAGCGTCCAGCGCTTTTAAAAAAACTTCATCCCATACAAAGAAAGGATTTTTTATGGACAACCACAACCGCGAGCAATTTTCGTCCCGCCTCGGCTTTATTCTGATCTCGGCCGGCTGCGCCATCGGCCTCGGCAACGTGTGGCGCTTCCCTTTCATCACCGGGCAATACGGGGGCGGCGCCTTCGTGCTGCTTTATATTTTCTTTCTGATCATCCTGGGCCTGCCCATCATGATCGTGGAATTTGCCGTGGGCCGCGGCAGCCAGAAGAGCACGGCCATGTCCTTCGACACACTGGAACCCAAGGGCACCAAATGGCATTGGTACAAATGGCTGGCCATGGGCGGCAATTATCTGCTCATGATGTATTACACCACCATTTCCGGCTGGATGATTCTCTATTTCTTCAAAATGCTCAAGGGCGATTTTTCAGGTTTGAGCTCCAAGGGGGTCGCGGCGGTCTTCGCCGCCACCACCGGCAACCCGGCGATTTGCGTGGCCTTCATGATCCTCACCATCGCCGCCGGCTTTGCCATCTGCGGCGGCGGGCTCCAGGGCGGGGTCGAACGCATCGTCAAGGTGATGATGGTCGCTCTGATTCTGCTTATGATCGTGCTGGCCGTCAATTCGCTTTTCCTGCCCGGTGCCGGCAAGGGACTCGCCTTTTATCTCAAACCTAACTTCGCCCATATGGCTCGGGCCGGCATCGCCAAAACCGTCTTTGCCGCCATGGGCCAGTCCTTTTTTACGCTGAGCATCGGCATCGGCTCCATGGCCATCTTTGGCTCCTACATCGGCAAGGACAAGCGCCTGCCCGGCGAAGCAATGACCATCGCGGGGCTCGACACGCTGGTGGCCATCTTGGCCGGGATTATCATCTTTCCGGCCTGCTTTTCCTACAACGTGAAACCCACCGCCGGGCCGTCCCTGATTTTCATCACCCTCCCCAACGTGTTTAACCACATGCCCAACGGCCGGCTCTGGGGCGCGCTGTTCTTTCTTTTCATGTCCTTCGCGGCCATGTCGACGGTGATCGCCGTGCTGCAAAACATCGTCGCTTACGCCACCGATCTCACCGGCTGCTCGGTCAAGAAGGCCTGCGTGATCAACACCGCGGTGATGATTCTGCTCTCGCTGCCCTGCGCCCTCGGCTTCTCGCTTCTTTCGGGCATCCATCCGATGGGCATCGGCACGACAATTCTCGATCTCGAGGATTTTATCCTCAGCAACAACCTGATGCCCCTGGGTTCGCTGGTGTATCTGTTCTTCTGCGTCAGCCGCTACGGCTGGGGCTACGACCGTTTTATCGCCGAGGTCAACGAGGGCATCGGCCTCAAACTGCCCCGTCATAAAGTCGTCCGTTTTTATTTGACTTATATCCTGCCGCTGATCGTGCTCGCGGTGTTTGTCGGCGGGTATCTTCTGTGAGCATCATATGTGGTTTGGCAAGCTTCATGTTTTATCATCAATTTTAGTCGTCAGAGGCTGTCTAATCCTGCGGTGGTGACGATACTGTCCCCATAAACTTAAGACACAAGAAAAACACTCCTGATTCTTGTCAAATAGAATTAGAAGTGTTTTTCTGCTGTCCTACTATTGGAGTGCAATGCCAACAATTTCAAGTTTTTTACTTCATTAAAAATACTAAGTAAAGATAAAATAACCCTGTTGTTCTGATAGCATTTCTATTTTTTAAAACAAATACTTCGGCCGCCAATCACCGAACCTTTCGGCATAATCTCTTCTATACGGAATAAGTCTTCCGCTGTCAGTGTTACATCGACCGATGCAGCGTTCTGTTCAAGATAGGATATTCTCTTTGTCCCAGGAATTGGCAATGCACCGTTAGCCATTGTCCAGGCAATTGCAAGCTGGGACGGCGTGCAGTTTTTTTCATTAGCCATCTCTGTTATCCTGTCGACTAATTCAAGGTTCTTATCAAAGTTTTCAGGCTGAAAACGCGAAATTTTTCTGCGGAAATCATCTTCTGCAAAATCCTCATATTTCCTGATAGCACCGGATAAAAATCCTCTACCTAAAGGACAATAAGCCACAAACGTAATGCCCAGTGCATTTACTGTAGGAAGTACTTCTGCCTCTGCATCTCTGCTAAACAGAGAATACTCTGACTGCACAGCCGAAATCGGATGCACGGCATGTGCTCTGCGAATCTGTTCAGGTGTAGCCTCAGAAAGACCGATTGCACGAACTTTTCCTTCCTTCACGAGTTCTGACATTGCTCCGACAATTTCCTCAATCGGAACATTTGGATCGACACGATGCAAATAATATAAGTCCACATAATCTACGCCCAAGCGTGTCAGGCTCCTGTCGATCGCTTCCTTCACATATTCCGGGCGGCCATTTATTCCCTGATAGTTAGCTTCAAAACCAAACTTAGTTGCAATAACTGCTTTCTCACGGCGGTCTTTCAATGCTCTGCCGAGCAATTCCTCATTATGTCCATCTACCATATACATCAGCAGTATCAAGTAAGGTTATGCCAATATCAAGTGCACGATGAATGGTGCGGATAGATTCTTCATCATTAATCTGATCGTACACAGGTGACATTCCCATCAGGCCAAGGTCAAGAGCGGAAACCTCAATATCACTATGCCCAATTTTTCTTGTCTTCATTATTCCATCATCCTTTCTGAAATGACAATATTGTTTTATGATCATTTATTGATAAAATGTATTATATTATCTAAACCCAACTTTAGGTCAAGGTTTTTTAGACTTTTTATCACATGAAAGGAATCACACATGTATACGATAGGGCAGGTTTCCAAAATGTTTAATATACCCATATCGACACTGCGCTACTACGATAAGGAAGGCTTATTTCCAGGCATAAAGCGCATTTCCGGTCAACGTAAATTCTCAGATGACGAATTAAAATCAATACGTGTTATCGAAACTTTAAAAAATGCAGGTATGAAGCTTAAAGACATACGACAGTATATGCAATGGTGTGCCGAAGGAGATTCCACATACCCCAAGCGCCTGAATCTGTTCGAAACACAACGCCAAAATCTTGAAATTCAGATACATCTTCTAGAAAAAAGTATGGCTATGATAAAATTTAAGTGCTGGTACTACGATCAAGTAATTAAAGAAGGCTCTTCAGAAAATATTATAAAAATGGTTCCAAATCACCTCCCTGATGAAATCCAGAGGCTCTATGATTTCACTCATGATATAGATTAAAAAGTAGCTGACTTATCTCTAACCTGACAAAAATCAGACAAAATTGCATTCTGAGTACGAAAATAGCCTAGAAACACTGGTTTCATAGGCTCTCCGCTACTTCTTTATCTCAATTATTTTACTTCTGTAAAAATAACAGTGGATAACCAAAGATAAGCAAAAATAATCCCCCGTTTCGATTATAAAATCGAGACGAGGGATTTTTTATTTCTAACGGATAAAATTGGTTGGCGCGCCGGTTTCCGGCGTCGGGACCGCAATTTTTTCCCGGCGCCCCGCTTCAATGCATTGGAGCAGCCAGGCCATGTTCTTGCCCAGATTGCGCATGGTCCGAAGGCCCTCCAGATCCTCTTCCACCTGGGCCGGGGTGTGCCCGTGCACTTCCGGCCAATAGGAAGCGCTGACCACCGGCATGTGGAACAAGCCGTAATACTTATTCATCTGGTCCAGGGCCGCCACATCGCCGGCTCGGCGGCAGGACGCCACCGACGCGGCCGGCTTGTGATCGAAGATACCGTTTTTGGCGTTGTTCGATGCGAAGAAGACCCGGTCCATGAAGGCCTTCATCTGGCCGCTGGCCGACGCAAAATACACCGGCGATCCAAAGACAAACCCGTCGTAAAACTTGGCAATATTGATAAAATTGTTGACCACATCGTCGTACACACAGGCCTGATTCTTGGCACACAACCCACAGGACAGGCAGCCGGCGATGGGTTTGTTTTCAATCCAGAAAATATCCGCGACGACCCCTTCGGCGACCAGAGACGCCTGCACTTCCTGGAGCGCGCGATCGGTGCAGCCGTGCTGATGCGGGCTGCCGTTGACCAATAAAACTTTCATGCTTTTGCCTCCTCTTTCCACTTCTATTTTAAAATCCCCTCCGGGCGCTGTCAATCGGATTTTCCAGGGCGCGCAAAATGCGCCCACGAAAAAACCGCCGGAGGTCCGGCGGTTCATTTCAGATTTAATCACAGGCTTATTCTACTGGTTTTTTGAGCGGCACCGGCAGCGGTCCTTCCCGATGCATGCTGAACTTGCTCAGGTCGTATTGGTCGAGATTTTCGCTGATGGTGCGCCCGTCCGCCGCTTCGATCATCTGATCGCGCACCTTCATCGCCTTACGGCTGGTGTCGTGGGCGCTCGGCCCGTGGGAACAGCCGCCGGGGCAGGCCATCCCTTCAATAAAATCCTCCTGCAGACGTCCCTTGGCCAGCATCATCAGTGCAGTTTTGCATTCCTTGCCGCCGCTGACCCGCTTGATGCTCAGCTCCTCGTCGTGGCCCATTTCGTGAATGTACTGCACACAGGAATCGGCCACGCCCACATCGGCATAGCGCTTGCCGTACGTCGAGGCGCGCTGATAATCTTCTTCCATCGGCGTCAGCTCGATGTCCTTGGCGCGCATCAGGGCATGAAGCTCGCTGAAGGTGAGAGCAAAGTCCGCGTTGCCGGGAATCTTCTGGTCGATGATTTCCGATTTTTTCGCCACACAGGGCCCGACGAACACCGTCAGCGCGTCAGGGTGCATGGATTTAATAAGCCGGGACAGCTCGCCCATCGGCGACAGCGCCGTCGACATATTGTCTTTGAGTTCCGGATACTGGCGCAGAATCATATTGACAAAGCCGGGACAGCAGGACGTCGTGCGCTTTTCCCCCTTTTGATACGCCTCGTACCATTCCGGGGCTTCCGCCGCCGTGGTCAGATCGCCGCCAAGCCCCACCTCCACAAAATCCGTGAAGCCGAGTTCCTTCATCGCCTTGCGCCAGCTGGTCATGGTGATGCCTTTGCCGAATTGGCCTTCCACCGCCGGCGCGATCATCACATACACCTCGCGGTCGCTTTGGATGGCCTTGATGACGTCGACGATCCAGCTTTTGGTGCTGATGGCCCCGAAGGGACAGCTGTGGATGCAATTGCCGCAGCGAATACATTTTTCTTCGTCGATCACCGACAGGCCCATCTCGTCATAGGTCAAAGCGTCCACCGGGCAGCTGTTTTTGCAGGGGCGCACCAGATGGGCAATGGCGTTATAGGGGCAGGCCGTGGCGCACATGCCGCACTCGCGGCATTTGTTGGCGTCGATGCGGGATCGTTTTTCCCCGGGATGAATGGCCCCGAAACGACAGGCGCTGAGGCAGGCTTTGCCCAGGCAGTTCTGACAATTATCTGTCACCACATAACTGGAAATCGGACAGTCGGCGCAGGCCGGCTCGATCACCTGGATGATATTGCCGTCGTCCTCAAGGCCTGGCGCCTTGCCTTCTGCCATGCGAATGCGCTGGCGTACAATTTCTCTTTCTTTATAAACACAGCACCGGTAGTGCGGGATCATCCCCGGGATGATCTTTTCCGGCAGTGTGTCCCGATCGCTTTCCAGTTTCCCTTCAAAAGCGAGCTTGGCAACCTGATACAGCACTTCGTGCTTCAGTGCAATAATACCACCGTCGTTCCCCACGATTTTTTCCTCCTTCTTTTTCGCGCTATTCAGCTTTTAAATGATCCGTGCAATTACAACCATTTTTCTCTTCTTTGATACTATTTTAACAAATTTTGTCAGAAAAGTATATGCCAAATTTTTAACGATTCTTCCCAATCAATCCGGTAATTTTTCCTTTTGTACGCAGGAATCATGACAAAAATTTTTCTTTAATGGTTTACATCTGATTATAAACAAAAAAGCCGAACTTTGCAATCGCAAAGTTTCGGCTTTTTAAACGAACAAAGCGGATTCGATCTCAAAAATTTATTCGGTGGTCGTCGGTGTGTCCTTGTCGCCGGCGATCATTTCTTCCAGGGTGTGCCACGCCAGCACCGCGCATTTCACTCGGGACGGCATGTGGGCAATGTCCTGCAGCGAGGAGGCTTCCTCCAGGGTTTCCATTTCTTCCTCGGAAATATCCTCCTTGATCATCCGCAGAAAGGTATCCGTAAGGGCGAGCGCCTCCTCTTTGGTCTTGCCGATGATCAGATCGAGCATCATATCGGCGGAAGCCTGGGAAATCGCGCAGCCATCGCCGCGGAACGCTCCGCCGGCGATCACATCCCCGTCCATTTTTAACTGCAGCCAAATATCATCGCCGCAGCTGGGGTTGACACCCTCGTGCACCATGTCGGCGTCAGGCAACTCGCACTTGTGCATCGGATGAAGGTTGTGATCCGTCAGCACTTCGTTATAAAAGGTTCTATTGTTCATAGCCCATTTCCTTTCTGATCCGCCCGAGGCAGGCCACCAGCCGGTCCACCTCTTCCTCGGTGTTATAAAACGCGAGACTGGCCCGGGTTGTCGAGGGAATCCCCAAATGCTGATGCAGCGGCTGAGCGCAATGGTGACCGGCCCGCACCGCCACCCGATTCTCGGAAAGAATGGCCGTGATATCGTGGGGGTGCACGCCTTCAAGCTTAAAGGTTAAGATGCCATGGTGTTCTTCCGGCTTGTCGGAGCCGAGCACCGTCAGATAGGGCACCCGCCGCATCTGTTCAAGGGCATAGGCCGTGAGAGCCGTCTCCCTCGCTTCAATGGTATCCATGCCGACGGCATTCACAAAATCAATGGCCGCACCGAGGCCGACAGCCCCGCCGGCGTTGACCGTGCCGGCTTCGAATTTATGGGGCAGCGGCGCGTACACGATGCGCTCGGTGGTGACCATATCGATCATTTCGCCGCCGGAGAGGAAGGGCGGCATCTTTTCGAGCCAAGCTTTTTTGCCGTAGAGCACGCCGATGCCCATGGGCGAAAACATTTTGTGGCCGGAAAATGCCAGAAAATCCACGTCGAGCGCCTGCACATCCACCCGGGAATGGGGCACGCTCTGGGCGCCGTCCACCACGATGACGATACCCCGTTCGTGGCAGATCTCGGCAAAACGCTTCACGTCGAGCACCCGCCCGAAAATATTGGACATCTGGGTGATGGCGACGATTTTGGTTTTTTCGGTGAGCGCCGCCATAAGATCCGCTTCCGTCACGGCGCCGTCCGCCGCGCAGTTCAGATATTTGACGCTCGCGCCCCTGCGCTCGGCCATCAGCCGCCAGGGCAGCATATTGCTGTGATGCTCCATGATGCCGACGACAATTTCGTCTCCGGCCCCGATCAAGCATTCCCCCAAGCTGAAGGCCGCAAGGTTCAGGCTTTCCGAGGCGTTGCGGGTAAAGATGATTTCCTCCGGCCGGCCGGCATGGATCAAATCCGCCGTCTTCTGCCGGGCCGCTTCATAGGCGTCGGTCGCCGCCAGGGACAAATCGTAGAGTCCGCGGAAGGGGTTGGCATTTTCCCGCTGATAATAATGATTAACGGCGTCCAGCACGGCTTGGGGCTTCTGGGTCGTCGCTGCGTTGTCGAGATAGGCCAGATCGCTGCCGGCGATCAGCGGAAACTGACTGCGGAGGGCTTTTAACTCTGCGGTTGTCAATGCGCTCATGCTTCCCCGCTCCCTTCCAGCGTTTTCAGCAGCGCCTCCCGGGTCACTGCGTCAGGAATGAGGCGGCACACCGCCGCGATGCGCGACTGCGCCATCATTTCGTAAATATCCGCCTGATTCATGCCCCGGCTTTCGAGATAAAAGAGCAGCTCGTCGTCCAGACGGCCGATGGTCGCCCCGTGGTTGCCCTCCACATCTTCTTCCGCGCAGAGGATCAGCGGGATGGTTTTGTTCACCACGGCGTCGTCCATCAGCAGCACATTTTCCTTTTCGTTGCCGACGCTGCCGCCGCAGCCGCGCTTGAAGTCGATGGTCCCGCGGAAGAGCTTTTCGGCCGTATCCCGCAGCACCCCGGAAGCGTTGATTTCGCTGTCCGTGTTTTTCCCCAGATGGTTGGCCACATAATTCATATCCAGCAGGCCCTGATTTTCCACCAGATAACCAATGTCCGCCTTCAGACTGCTGCCTTCCCCGGCGAGATCCGCCCGACAGCCCGCATAGGTCGGGCCGCCGTTCATCATGATGTGGATCACTTCCAGACGCCCGCCGGCGTCACAGCGGGCGCCCACGTCGTTGAACACGCGGATATGCTCACCGGCCCGGTGGATCTGCACCAGCCTGAGCCGCGCGTCCTCGCCGATCTGAATCTTGGTCTGCACCGCCAGCGTGCCCGCCGCCGCGTCGCCGGCGTAATCCATCACCGCCGTCATCGTGCTGCCGGCCGCCAGGGTAAACGCCGCGGCGCCGATCTGCTGCACGCCGCCCCGGGCCCGATAGCTCAGGCGCACCGGCGCATCCACCGCGCCCGCCGCCGAAAAGCACAGCACCCTGGCCGGCGCGACCAGCGCTTCCATATCCGGGCCCATGCCCGTCGATATGGCCGTCTTGCCCAACAGACTGTCCACCGTCGAAACGGCGGCCGGCACGTCCATCGTCGGAGTGATCTCTTCCGACATCGGCGCCACCGCCACCCGGGCATCGTTCATCTTCAGCCAGTTCCAGGTTTCCCCCGGCAAATGGTTGACCGTGAGGGTTTTGGTTGTTGTGTTTGTCATCGTCGTCACCCAATGGCCCCTTTCATTTCCAAGCGGATCAGGTTGTTCATTTCCACGGCGTATTCCAGCGGGAGTTCCTTCGAAACGTTATCCGCAAAACCGGAGACGATCATCGCCCGGGCGTCTTCCTCCGAGATCCCACGGGACATCAGGTAAAACACCGCGTCGTCGCTGATGCGCCCAATCTTGGCCTCGTGTCCGATATCCGCGTCCTGGGTGCGCACGTCCATCGCCGGAATGGTGTCCGAACGGGAGATGTCGTCGAGCATCAGCGAAGCGCAAGACACCGAGGACTTGGCTTCCTTGGCTTTGTTCGTCACCACCACCGAGGAGCGATAGGTCGAGATGCCGCCGTCCTTGGAAATGGACTTGGCATTGACCGCCGAAGTGGTCCGCGGCGCGTTGTGCACCACCTTCATCCCGGTGTCGAGATTCTGATCGTGGCCGGCAAAGGTGATTCCCGTATATTCCATCCGAGCGTCCGCCCCGTCGAGAATGGTCATCGGGTAAAGATAGGACACGTGGGAACCGAAGGACCCGGACACCCATTCCATCACGCCGCCCGCTTCGATTTTAGCCCGCTTGGTGTTCAGGTTATACATATTCTTGGACCAGTTTTCGATGGTGGAATAGCGCAGCTTGGCGTTCTTCCCGACAAACAGTTCCACTGCGCCGGCGTGCAGGTTGGCCACGTTGTACTTCGGGGCCGAGCAGCCCTCGATAAAATGAAGGTCCGCCCCTTCGTCGACGATGATCAGCGTGTGTTCAAACTGGCCGGCCCCCGGCGCGTTCAGCCTGAAATAGGACTGCAGCGGAATTTCCACCGAAACGCCCTTGGGCACGTACACAAAGGACCCGCCGGACCACACCGCCCCGTGGAGCGCCGCGAATTTGTGATCTCCCGGGGGAATCAGTTTCATGAAGTGATCCTGAATCATTTGGGCGTAGGGCCCGCGCAGAGCGCTTTCGATATCGGTATAGACCACGCCCTGCTCGGCCACTTCCTTGCGGACGTTGTGGTACACCAGCTCCGAGTCGTACTGCGCGCCGACCCCGGCCAGCGACTGGCGCTCTGCCTGGGGAATGCCGAGACGCTCAAAGGTGTTCTTGATGTCTTCCGGCACATCGGACCACTTGGCGCTCATCTGGGTCTTCGGGCGCACATAGGTCACGATATCGTCCATGTTCAGGCCGTCGATCGGCGGCCCCCAATTGTCTGCCATTTGTTTGCGGTTGTAGATGTCCAGGGATTTAAGGCGAAAGTCCCGCATCCATTCCGGGTCGTTCTTTTCCTTCGAGATCTCTTCGACGATTGCCGGCGTCAGGCCGTTGTCCACCTTGTAAAAATCCGTTTCTTCGTCCTTGATATCGTAAATCGACCGGTTGACATCTTCTACGTAAGTTTTTTCTTTCATTGCAATGCCTGTCTTTCTGGGCGCGTGTTTACCGTGCCGCCTTAGCCTGTTCGACAAATTTTTCGTAGCCGTGGGCGTTGATGTCATCCACCAGCGAGCCGTCGCCGTTGGCCACGATGCGCCCGTCCACCAGCACATGGGTATAGTCCACATGAAGGGACTCGAGGATCCCGGTGCTGTGGGTAATGATGAGCAGCGCGCCGTCTTCGTTCTTCTGGTATTCTTCAACCCCTTTAGAAACGGTGCGCACCGCATCGATGTCAAGGCCGGAGTCCGTTTCGTCCAAAATGGCAAGCTTGGGCTTGAGCATCAAAAGCTGCAGAATTTCCGCCTTTTTCTTTTCCCCGCCGGAGAAACCGACATTCAGATCCCGGTCGGCGTAGCTCGGGTCCATGTTGAGAATTTCAAATTCCTGCTTGAGCTGCTTTCTGAAATCCCAGAGCCGCACCCGTTCACCGGTCTGCTGCTCCACCGCGTTCCGGATGAAGTTCGACAGGGTGACCCCCGGCACTTCCAGCGGATTCTGGAAAGACAGGAAAAGGCCGGCTTTCGCACGGAAATCGGCATTTTCTTCAAGAATGGTTTTGCCGTCAAAGACCACATCGCCGTCGGACACTTCATAGCGCGGATTCCCCATCAGTGCATACCCCAGCGTCGACTTGCCGGCGCCGTTCGGTCCCATCAGGACATGGGTTTCTCCTCTATGGATATCTAAATCTATCTGATGCAAGATTTCTTTTTCGCCAACGTCCACCGACAGCTGACGAATTTTGAGTAATTGATCTGACATATATAACCTCCATGATCATCCGAGTGATAAATTCCGAGTGTTTTTGTCGGAATACAGCCATAAGTATATAACTTTCCCCCGGCTAAGTCAACAATTAAAATGCGCGAAAAGCCACTTTTTTAAAGGTTTTTTGATATGTTTTGACTAACTCTCCGCCGATTTCCAGGCATTAAAAAAGCGGTCCGAAGACCGCTTTCATTCACACACGACCCATGGCCATGATGGTTTTGATGCGTTTACCCCACAATCGATCCGGCGGGCATATCGCCATCGACGGTCAACACCCGAAGTTCGCCGTCTTTTTCAGCGGAAAGAATCATCCCGTTGGAGTCCATTCCCCGGAGTTTCACCGGTTTAAGATTCGTGCAGGCGATCACCTTTTTGCCGACCAAATCCTCCGGCGCATACCACTTGGCGATGCCGGAAATGATCTGGCGCTTTTCATCACCGAAGTCGAGTTGGAAAACCAAAAGCTTATCAGCGTCGGGATGTTTTTCGCAGCTCAGCACATCGGCTACTTTCATCTGAACCTTGCCAAAATCATCGATGGTGATCACACCGGGGGCCGTCGCTTTCTTGGATTGTTTCTTCGCTTTTTTAGCCTGCTTAGCCGCCGCCTGATCGGCCTTTTCTTTCTCCTTGGCCAGGGCTTTCACATCAATTCTCGGATAAAGAGGTTCGCAGCGTTCCACCTGGACACCCGATGGATAGCTTCCAAAATGCTGGATGCTGTCCCAAGTTGCCAAATCTTCCGGGATGCGCATCTGTTCCAAAATCTTGTCACTGGTTTCCGGCATCGGTGCCGCAATGAGCACCCCGACAATGCGCAGGGCTTCACTCAAGTTATAGAGCACTGCTGCCAAGCGAGATTTTTGGCTGTCGTCCTTACCCAAAACCCAGGGTTCGGTTTCATCAATATATTTATTGGCGCGGCCAATGAGCTCCCAAATACTTTCAAGAGCGCGGCTGAAGTCCAGCTTGTCCATCCATTTCGCGTAATTCTGGACCACGGCTTCTGCCACCCGGGCCAATGCATCATCATGATCGCCGCTCTGGCGTTCTTCAGGAATGGTCCCGTCAAAATATTTAACGGTCATGGCAACGGTTCTGGAAAGGAGATTGCCCAAATCGTTGGCCAAATCCGCATTGATATTCCCAACCAAAAGGTCTTCGCTGTAATTCCCGTCCGCGCCGTATTTCATTTCCTTGAGAACATGATAGCGCAGGGGGTCAACACCGTATTTTTTCACCAACTCGACGGGGTCCACCACATTGCCGATGGACTTGGACATCTTCCCACCTTTGAGGAGAATCCAGCCGTGACCATAAATGGTTTTCGGCAGGGGCAGATCCAGCGCCATCAGCATGATCGGCCAATAGATGGTATGGAAACGAATGATGTCCTTGCCCACCAGGTGCAAATCCGCCGGCCAGTAGCGATCCATCAGCTGGGGTTTGTCGTTGAGATAGCCCAGTGCCGTGATATAGTTCGACAGCGCGTCAATCCAGACATAGACCACATGGCCAGGATCAAATTCTACTGGAATCCCCCAGTCAAAGGACGTCCGCGACACACAAAGATCCTGCAAGCCTGGTTTGATAAAATTATTGATCATTTCCTTCTGGCGGGCCTCCGGCTGGATGAAGCCGGGGTGGCTTTCAATATAATCCAGCAGCCGGTCGGCGTATTTGGACATCCTGAAAAAATAGGCTTCTTCGGAGGCGCGTTCCACCGGACGGCCGCAGTCCGGACACTTGCCGTCCACCACCTGGGTGTCGGTCCAGAAGGCTTCGTCCGGGGTGCAGTACCAGCCTTCATAGCGCCCTTTATAGATATCACCCTGATCATAGAGCCGCTTGAAGATTTTTTGAACGCTCTTCACGTGATCCGCGTCGGTGGTGCGGATGAACTGGCTGTAATCAATATTCATCAGCTTCCAGAGTTCCTTGATCTTGGCCACGGTACCGTCCACATAGGCCTTGGGCGTCACGCCCTTTTCCTCGGCGATTTTCTGAATCTTCTGACCGTGTTCGTCCGATCCGGTGAGCATATAGGCGTCGTAGCCCTGCTGGCGCTTGAACCGTGTCAGCGTGTCCGCCGCCACGGTGGTGTAGGTATGGCCGATATGCAAATCCCCGCTGGGATAATAAATCGGCGTGGTCATATAAAAAGTTTTCTTCTCTTCTGGCATGGTGCACTCCTTTATTTTGGGCCGGCCGATGATCGATGGCCGGCACTTGTCCGCATCCGTTTGGCTCAATAAAAACGGGACAATCTTTCGTTTTTTGATCGAAAACCGATCGAAAAAAGATTCTCCCCTTGCGATACGCGCAATCTTCTGATTAATTGTTTTATTATACCGTAATGCCAAAACCCTGTCAAAATCAAACGCCGGCCGCTTCGCCCGCAAAAAAAACCGGCCGCCTTTCCCGGCGCCGGCCGATTCTTTGATGCGTGCTATTCTTCTTTTTCCGGTGCGATTTTGATCTGCCCGTAGATTTCCCGTTTGCTCACCCCGCGGTCCCGGGCCACGGCCTTCATAGCCTGCTTTTCGCTCATGCCCTGACTTTGGTAATGCGCCATGTGCGCAGCAAGGGACCCGTCATTCAGCGCCGCCGTCTCATCGGTCGGACCGTCTCCCCCGCCGACGATGAGCACGAACTCCCCTTTGGGGGGATGCGCCGCAAAATGATCGCACATATCCGCCACCGTCCCCTGCAGGGTCTCTTCATATTGCTTGGTTATTTCCCGGGAAATGCTCATGACCCGGTCCGGGAAAAGCGCGGCCATCTTTGCCAGCGTCTTGCATAGCCGATGAGGAGATTCATAAAGCACAACCGGCATCGCCGACGCTGCAATGGCCTCGAGCCCCGCCCGCAGGTCACGGTTCTGCTTACCCAAAAAACCTATAAAGACAAAATGGCGGCAATCCATGCCGGAGAGGGCTACCGCCGACAGCGCCGCCGTCGGGCCGGGCACCACCCGCACCGGCACCCCCGCAGCGTGACAGGCCGCGATCAGAACCTGCCCGGGATCGGAAATTGCCGGCATCCCCGCATCCGAAACCTGGGCGATAGTCGCTCCGCCTTGCAGGCGATCCACCAGTTCCGCCGCCGCGGCCTTCTCATTGTATTTATGATAGCTCACCATCTTGGTATGAATCTCAAAATGATTGAGCAGCTTGATGGTGTTGCGGGTGTCTTCGGCGGCGATCAAATCCACCGATTTTAAAATTCGGACCGCGCGAAAGCTCATGTCCTCCAGATTGCCGATGGGCGTGCCGACGATATACAAAACGCCGCGGGTTCGCTCTTCTGTCATGCGCATACCCTTTTAAAACGGCGCCGGGCCGGGATCCGAATAGGTACTCTCGTCGGCCCAATCCATGAAGCGCGTGAATTCCGAACGCCAGGTAAGATTGATGCGGCCGGTCGGGCCGTTGCGTTGCTTGGCGACATCGAGCTCTGCCATGTTGGGATTGCTGTTTTCCTTATCGTAGTAATAGGCCCGGTAAAGAAAGAGCACGATATCGGCGTCCTGTTCGATGGAGCCGGACTCGCGCAGGTCGGCCAGCATCGGGTGATGATCCGGCCGCCCGTCGGGGGCGCGGCTGAGCTGCGACAGGCAGACGATCGGGCAGTCCAGCTCCCGGGCCAGGGCTTTGAGCCCGCGGGAGATCTCGGAGATTTCGTTTTGCCGGTTTTCAACGCCGCGTCGGCCAGTCATCAGCTGAAGATAGTCGATGAGCACCAGATCGAGACCGCTTTCCGCCTTGAGCCGCCGGGCCTTGGAGCGGATATCCGCCAGGGACTGGCCGCCGGTATCGTCGATTTTGATCTTCGTGCCGTAAAGCCTCCCGGCGGCGTCAGCCATCACCCGCCATTCCTCGTTATCCATGGTGCCGGTGCGCACCTTGGACAAATCGATGAGCCCTTCGGAACAGAGCATGCGCTGCACCAGCTGCGTCCGGGACATTTCAAGGCTGAAGATCGCCACCGAGGCCTTCTCTTTCACTGCGGCATGCTGGGCCAGATTGAGCGCAAAGGCCGTCTTTCCCATCGAAGGACGGGCGGCGACATAAATTAAATCGGATTTCTGCAGGCCGGAGGTTTTAAAGTCCAGCTCTTTAAAGCCGGTGGCCAGTCCCGTGGTCTCGCCCCGATGGGTACGCACTTCTTCGATATGCTGAATTGTCTCCCCGACCACGTCGCCGATAGCCGCAAAATCCCCTTTGATCTGGCCTTCTCCGACCTGAAAGATTTTGCGCTCGGCCGCCTCCACCACATCGGCGACGCTTTCGTATTCGCCGTAGCAATCATCGAGAATGTCCGAGCTCGCCTGCACCAGACGCCGCAGCAGCGCCTGATCCTGAACGATCACGCAATAGTTCTCGAAGTTGCTGAGCATCGGTACCTGCTGCACCAGCGCGGCCAGATAGGCTGGACCCCCGATTTTCTCGATCAGATCCACATCGGTCAGCCGCTGGGTCAGCGTCACCAAATCCAGGGGCTGGCCGGCCTCGCGCATGGCGAGAATGTTTTGATAAATCTGCTGATTGCGGGGATCATAAAAATCCTCGGCGCGCAGATGCTCTTCCGCCACCATGAGCTTTTCAGCGTTCATGATCAGGCCGCCCAGCACCGAAGCTTCGGCCTCGGCACTGTGCGGCAATTGTCTCGGATTGGTCGGCACGGTTCTCCCCCTTTCTCACAATATGGCGCTGCGTTTATTTTTTCCTGGTAACGATCACGGTCAGCTTGCCTTCCACGCCGGCTGTCGTTTTAATTTTAACGGCGAATTTGCCGACGTTGCGAATCGGCTCTGCCAATTCAATTTTGCGCTTATCCACGCTGATACCCAGATCCTTTTCCAGCGCTTCGGCAATATTTTTGTTGGTCACCGAGCCGAAGAGCGTGCCGTCGTCTGCGGCGCGTTCCTTGATGATGAGCTCCGACGCGTCGATCTGCTGCGCCAGTTCCACCGCCGCCTGATGGGCCTCGACCCGTTCTTTGGCCAGCCGGGCTTTATGCGCCTCGGCCTTTCGGATGTTTTCCTTGGTGCCCAGCACGCCAAGCTTCTGTTTGATCAGGTAATTGCGGCCGTATCCGCTTTTTACATTGACGATATCGCCGGCTTTGCCGACGTTCTCCACGTCGGCGGTTAATACAATTTTCATTCTGATGCACTCTCTTTCTTATAAAATTCAATGGCGTCGACCAAAAGGCCCCGCGCCTGATGCAAATCTTCTATATCGTGAAGCTGAGCTCCGGCCATCGTCATATGGCCGCCGCCGCCCAATTTTTCCAAAATCATCTGCACGTTCACATCACCCATGGAGCGCCCGCTGATAAAGATTCCGCCCTCGGTTTTCAGCACGATAAAGGACGCGCCGATGCCCCGGATATTCAGCAGCTCGTCCGCCGCCTGCGCCGCGATGAGCTTGGCGTTTTCCGTGTGGTTTTCATAAAGGGAGATGGCAATGGTGTTGTCGTAAAATTCGGCGTTGGTCACCGCTTCGGATCGCGCCGCATAGGTTTCAATATCGTTTTGCAGCAGGGTCTTCGCAATAACGGTATCGGCGCCCTTACGCTTGAGAAAAGACGCCGCCTCGAAGGTGCGCACCCCGGTCTTCACCGTGAACATCTTAGTATCCATGCACATCCCCGCGAGCAGGGCGTTGGCCTCTGTGGTTTTGATAATATCCTTGTTGTCAAAATACTGAAGCAATTCGGTGACAAGCTCGCAGGTCGACGAGGCGTAGGCCTCCAGATAGGAGAAAATCATATCGCTGATGGATTTGCCCGACGCCCGGTGATGGTCGATCACCACGACGTTCGACACCTGATCCAGCAGCTCCGGCATCTCGACGTAGTTAAAATTCTGGGTGTCCACCACGATGAGCAGAGTCCCTTCCTCCACGAAATCCCGCACTTCCTGGGGGGTCACAAAGGCGTGCGCGTAATGCTCGTCTTTGCTCAGGTAGTCGATGAGCGAGCGAATGCTCGTGTTGATCTCCTTAAGCACGTAGCGGCATTCCCGGTTGAGGCTGCGGCAGGCGCCCATCAGCCCCACCGCCGAACCGAGGCAGTCCATATCCGGCGTCTGATGTCCCATGATCACCACGTTGTGGGCATCGACCATTTGATCGCGCAGAGCGTGTGCCTTGATGCGCGCCTTGACCTTGGTGCGTTTTTCCTTGGCCTCGGTCTTGCCCCCGTAATAAGCGTTCTTGTCATCCATGCTGACCACACATTGGTCGCCGCCCCGGGCCAGTGCCACATCGAGCGCCGACCGGGACATGGCATCCGCATCCTGGATGGATTTGCGCTCGTCCGATAAGCCGATGCCAATGCTCAGCGTGACCGGCAGGTTTTCCATACTCACATCCCGAATTTCATCCAGCAGATGAAAATGCTCCCGCTCCATAATCATCAGGGCATCCCGGTTAAAAACAGCCAAATAATGATTGTTTTCGTATTTTTGAATGATCGCGCCGTTGCGCTGGGCCCATTGCACCAAGATCACATCGATCTTCCCCAGGAGGATCGACCGTTCCTGCACCGTCAGCTGTTCGCTGATATCGTCGTAATTGTCGATTTGGATATAGGCGAATACGGTCTGGCTGTGGCGATACCTGGCCTCAAGCTGCTTGAGGTGGGTGATGTCGTTAAAATTGAGCAGATACAATGATTGATTGCCATGGGTAAAGGCCGAAATCACCAGGGTGTACCAATGCTCCTGGAAAGCCAGCTCCCGAAAACTGCCGTCCAGTTTTTGGCCATTTTCCGGCTTAATCTTTAACGTCTCAAAAATTTGAACCCCTTTTTTGCCGAGCTCCCGGCCGAAGGTGCGGATAAACGCGCGATTAGGAATCAGGCATACGCCTTCCCCGTCGACCACCACCGAAGGCGAGGGCATTTCGTACATTCGGTCGCGGTTGATCTTTGCCACCTGCCGGGAAACGGCTTTATAGCTTTCTTCCTCGCGTTCGGCCTTCAGGTCGTTTTCCCATCCTTGAAGTCCGGCGACAAAAACCGCCAATACCAGCATGACCACACCCGCCATGTGATTGTATCGGATGAGCAGCAAGCTGATGATGACCGCAATGATCGCCATCACATTAAAGTGTTTGAGAAATTTCATCATCGTCGCTTGCCCTCTCTTAAAATAATGCGCAGCCGCAGGGGGGTGTAGGCGTCGAGCACCCCGAGAATCGACAGGATACTTAAACTCGACGGCACGACCATCACAATGAGCACGATCACGGTCTTGCGCCCCATGCTTTCCCGGGGCAGACGGCGGTTAAAAAACCAAAAACAAAACGACAAGCCCATCAGCCCGTACACAAAGGTCGTGATCCCCATGAGGGTGAGCACATACAGATTGCTGCCGGCGCCGGCAAGCTGGGCCACGAGCAGCCCTATCAGCACGATAAAAAGAAAATCCCGCAGAGATTTCGGCAGCCGCCAATGACTGAGCGGCAGCACCCGAGGCTGTGCGATCTGAAGCCGCGCCAGTATCAAATCGAGCAGCAAGTTAAGGATCCAGCTGATGCCAAAGGGAATGAGCAGCACCATGGTTGGAAAATCCCGCTTCATCTGGACGAGTGCCTGTCCAAATACCTTGGCCGTCCGGCCGATCTGTGCGGCACTGTAATGTCCTGCCGCCGCATAAACCTTGAGCCATTGGGCGGTCGCTGTTTGCATCTGACGAAAAAAGACCTGCACAAAGGCGTGCCCCGTCACCGCCTGATAGATGATCATCAGCCCAATCAAAAAGACCAAACAGCCGAAATAACCGAGACCGATTCGCCGGAAGCCGTCCGCCCCCTTGCTCAGGCCGTAGCCCAGCGCACAGCCCACCAGCAAAAAATACAGCGCAAAGCTGATGCCGGCCCCGACGCCGACGATCGCCGCCAGCAGGGCCATCGCGCCGAGACTGGCCGTGACCGCCGCCGCCAGACGCTGCCGCACCGCCAAAACGGCGATCGGCAGCGCCGATAAAAGATAAAAAAAGATCATCAGGGGAAAGTGCAGCGACAACAGCGATAGAACCACTGCGGCTGCAGCTGTCGCTATTCCCTCCGTGATCGCCTGTGGTTTCAAATGCATGAAATCCTCGATTCTCTGATTAATTCATTTCAATTGACAAATGCTCGCGACCCTGTTGCCTCATGAAAAGCCGCCATGCCAAACCAAACGCCGTCATCATATGACTGTTTATTATAACATATCCCGCCAAAAATCGAGAATTTAATTTTGATCTCAGTTCTCTGTGATTCAATGAATGCTGCAAAGATCACATTAAAAATATCAGGAGGTGGCGCTGAATGCTTCGCTATTATCTTCAGGTTTTCGGCCGGGTCCAGGGTGTCGGCTTTCGCTACACCGCCGCCCAGCTGGCCAGGGCCTATGCCCTCACCGGCTGGGCCCGAAATTGCTATGACGGTTCGGTGGAACTGGAGATTCAGGGGGATCCCGCCGATATCGATTTATTTATCAGACAATTGAACGATCATAGGTGGATTCGCATCGACCGCATCACCCGGGAGAAGCGCCCGCTCTCCGCAGGTGAAAAGGAATTTTGTGTGCGCTATTAACCCAATAACATCAACGGCAATAAAAAAACAGAAGGAATTTCCTTCTGTTTTTTTGAATTCGGTTATGAATAACGGCTTAGTCTGCCTGATAGGGCAGCAGCGCCATGTTGCGGGCGCGGTTAACCGCTTGGGTAATCTTGCGCTGGTGCTTGGCGCAGGCACCGGTGGCCCGTCTCGGTAAAATTTTGCCTCTTTCAGAAATGTATTTCTTTAAGGTGGCAATGTCTTTGTAATCCACGACCATGTCTTCGTGTTCGCAGAATTCGCAGACCTTTCTTCTTCTTCTAAATGGTCTCGGCATAATTTTCTCCTTTAGAACGGAACATCGTCATCGTCTGCCATCAGATGAAATTCATCGTCCATATCATCATCCAACGGCATGTTGTTTTGCGGCGCCGGCTGACTGCTGCGATTATTGCTGTAACCGCCGCCGCTGGCGTCATTGCGGCTGCCGATAAAGTCAAACTCTTCCAGAACCACCTCGGTGACGTAGCGCTTGCTGCCGTCCTGGGCCTGGTAATTCCGCGTTTGCAGGCGGCCGTTGAGCGCGATCTGGCGCCCCTTGCTCAGATACTGGCTGATGACTTCCGCCTGTTTCCCCCAAGCAACCACATTAAAGAAATCGGCGGTGGGCTGGCCGTCTCTTTGGAAACGCCTGTCCACTGCGACTGCAAAAGTCGTCATCGAAGTGCCGCTCGCCGTCGAGCGCAATTCCGGATCGCGGGCTAATCGGCCAACCAGCATGACTTTGTTCATGGTTCTATCCTTTCTCTTTCCTTATTTTTCCTTGGCAATGATGATATCGCGGATATAGCTATCGTTGATCAGGTACAGATGGTTCAAGTCGTCCAGAACGGAATTTTCCGCCTTGAAGTCGATCACGACATAGTAACCGTCTGTATACTTGTTGTCGATCGTGTAAGCCAGTTTGCGGCTACCCCATTCGTCGACGTTTTCCACCTCACCCGCTTTTTCGATGATGGCTTTCACGCGGGCGACTTCGGCATCGATCGCTTCCTTTTCCAATTCCGGTACTAAAACAAACATGGTTTCGTAGGCCTTCATGGTTTCACCTCCTTATGGTCTTTTGGTACAGGGTTGGACTGCCCTGCGGCAGGGGTGTGCCTGCTTCGTGCCGGATTTCGCCGGCGTCAGCGCATACCCTCTGTACAAGGATACTTGTAGCTTTCTAATTATATCAGATTTTACGCCGCAATCAAGCTTTTATTCTGCTTTTTCTTCCGCCGCTTCGAGTATTTTTTTAAGCATGCGCTCAAATTTCTGCCGCGGCAGCATCACGATATGCCCGCAGCCGGTGCAGCGGATTTTGATATCGGCGCCCATGCGGATGATTTCCCACGCATTGGTGCCGCAGGGATGCTGCTTTTTCATCATCACAATGTCCCCAAGAGCATATTGTTTTTTTTCCATTATCGACACGTCCCTCCTTTTTAATCGGCTGCATTTTGTTCGACGATCATTTTCTTCTTCGGCGCCTTGATCCGGGCGGTCGCCATCGCCGCCATTAAAATTTGGCGCATTTGAGCCTCCGCCGCTACCCGATGGGCCGCATCGCTTTTTACATAAACCCGGATGGTCACCGCGTCTTTATCCATCTGGGCCACGCCCCCCACCTGGGGTCTTTCCGGAAAATGCTCGGCATCGTCGCTCTTGTAAACCTCGTCGCAGACGCGGTTGGCCACATCGATCGCCCGGGCAACATCCTCGCCATAGGCAATATCGATATCCACGCCATGGCTGAGCAGTCCCCGGGAATGGTTCACCAAATGATTGATTTCCCCGTTGCGGATCATGAAAAGACTGCCGTCAATCAGGCGCACCTTGGTCATCATCGTGCCGATGTTTTCCACCACGCCGTAGTGATCGTCCTCGATCTCGACGTAATCCCCCACGTAAAACTGCTCCTGAAACACGATAAAGAAACCGCAGATCAGATCCTCGACGATGCGCTTGGCCCCGAAACCAATGGCCACCGTTCCGACGCCGGCCACGGTCAGCAGCGCCCCGACATTGACAAAATACGAGAAGATCAGCAAGATCCCGCAGACCATGATCACCGTGTTGACGGCCGATTTGGTCACCTTGGCCATGGTTCGGTTGCGCTTGGCGTCCTGCAGGGTGGTAACCGCGGTTTTCTTGCGGATGACAAAAATGCTCTGGGTGACCTTGTCGGCAATGCGCATGGCGATGAGCATGATCACCAGTGTCACCGCCACTGAAATGAGTTTGCTGATGATCACCGTCGTGTTGATGTCGCCCACAAATTTCCAGAATACCGATGCAAATGTTGCGTTCTTGCCCATAATTCTCCTTTAATTGGTTCAGTTTTTGCCAGGATTCTAAAAAATGCAGCCGAAGCTGCATTGGAATACGCTTTGCTGATCGCTTACTGCCCATCGCCCTGATCTTTTTTCTTACGGATCTTTTTCGGATCGATCCAGCCCGGGCTTTCGCCGTCCTGACGCTTGGCCGGCTTTCTCATCCGCCGTTCCTGAAGGGCGGCCGCCCGCTCTTTACGCCTTTCTTCCCTCATGACTTTTTCAACCATTTTGTCCGTAACGGGCGAAAAGGCTTCCGTCTCGATAATCGAAGGCGATTCCACATCGCTGAACGGATCTTTCCGGGTCGGGCGCCCCATGCGTTCGCGATCGGCCGCCCGCCATCTGACTTTTGACACTGAAGCGGATGCCGCCGATTTAACCGGTGCCGCCGCCATGGTCGCTGCTCTCTGAGCTTCGGTTTCCGCCTGTTCGGCCTGGAGTTTTTCTGCCAGAGCTTTGCGCCGGCGTTCTTTGGCTTCGGTGGCTTCCCGCTGTTTTTTGCCCAGCATAAATCCGATGGACTGCAGCGCCACCATCAGCGCCAACACCATCAGGAAAAAGGCAATCATCGGCACCTTCGCGCCCATGACATGATAAATCACCCCATAGGGGAAGTACAAAAACAGCGTCGGCGCGATGCCAAAGGTCAGCCCGTTCCACACGCCGGCAAAGGATGCGTTGCCGCCAAATTGCATGATTAACAGTGCAATGACTGTGAACAGCACCGTCGGCAGCATGCACAGCAGCAGATACGGTCCGTAATTTCGGTCGTCGTCATCGGTGGAATTGGCAAAGGCTTTATAGGTGAAGAACACCCAATAGGCTGCCACGATGGCCAAGGCGGCAATGCCAAATCCCAAAGGATACCGGTCATCGCCTCTCGCGGTCTGAATGACGTCTAAAACGCCTTTGAGCACCAGGATAATCAATAAATTAAAAATATTCCCGATGAGTGCCGTCGTCAATGAATTGATTTTTCGCCGAATATGAAATTTTCTCGAATTCATGCAAACCTCCTATTTTAATAAATCCAAAATGCGATTCAGATCCTCCAGGGAATAGTATGCCAGTTCGATCTTGCCCTTTCCTTTTTTCCCTTGGGGAATGATGCGCACACCTGTCTTAAATTGATCGCGCAGATGATCCTCCACGTCGACGATATAAGGATCTCGCTCGATTTTCGGCCGAGGTTTTTTCGGATTTTTGAGCGCCTGCACTTTTTTCTCGGTTTCACGAACCGAATATTTTTTCTGAACAATCTCTTTAGCCAGGACCGCCATCTGCCTGGGATCCTCCAATCCCAAAAGAGCCCGCGCATGACCCGACGACAATAGGTCTTCCAATACCATTTCCCGGACCGACTCCGGCAGCTTGAGCAGCCGCATGGTGTTGGTGACGGCGGTCCGGCTTTTCCCAATGCGGATGCCGATCTCCCCCTGAGTCAGATGATAGGCCTTGGTCAAATGCTCATAGGCCATTGCTTCTTCAATGGGGTTCAGATCTTCCCGCTGCACATTTTCGATCAGCGCGATTTCAATCACGTCCCGGGCGGGCAAATCCCTAACGATCACCGGCACCTGCTTGAGCCCAGCTATCCTGGACGCCCGCCATCGTCTTTCCCCGGCGATAATCGAATAGCCTTTATCCTCCGGCTTGACGACCAAAGGCTGCAAAATGCCGTGCTCCCGAATGGAGACCGACAGCTCTTCTAAAGCCTGTTTGTCAAATTGCTTTCGCGGCTGCCCCTTGCTCGGCCTGATTTTGTCAATCGCCACTTCAAAGACCAGCTGATCCGGCGCCGGAGCTTCTGAACCGGCCTGATCGCCGGCGATAATATCGCCGCTGTCATCAAAATGCACATCCTCGGAAATGAGGGCGGCCAGTCCCTTGCCCAGCCCCTTGTGTTTACGCGTTGCCATGTTGCTGCCTCCCGATAAATTCCTTGGCAAATTCCTGATACGCGGCAGACCCCCTGGATCTGGGCGCGTATTCAAAAATGGTCTCGCCGTAACTCGGCGCCTCGGCCAGACGAATATTTCTCGGAATCTTTGTATGATACACCTTGTTTCTGAAATAATCCGTCACTTCATCAGACACCTGCATGGATAAATTAGTCCGCCTGTCGTACATGGTAAGTAAAACCCCTTCGATATCCAGGGCGGGATTCAATCCTTTTTTAACCAAACTGATGGTGCTGATCAGCTGTCCCACCCCTTCCAGCGCATAATATTCGCATTGAATGGGAATGAGCACCGAGTCGGAAGCGGCCAGCGCGTTGATCGTCAACAGCCCCAGCGAAGGCGGGCAATCGATAAAGACAAAATCGTAATAATCTTTGATCGGCGTGATCACCTTGCGCAATTTGGTTTCCCGCTGGGCCATTTTGGTCAGCTCGATCTCCGAACCGGCCAGCTCGATATTCGACGGCAAAATGTTTAACCGGTCATATCCCGTGGTTAAAATGATCTCCCGCAAATCTAAATCGCCAATCAGCGCGTCGTAAATACTCTTTTCAAGCTGATTTTTATCCAGCCCAAAACCACTCGTCGTGTTGCCCTGGGGATCGATATCGACGGTCAGCACGCGGTAGCCGTCCATGCTCAGCGCTGTTGTCAAATTCATGCAGGTAGTCGTCTTGCCGACGCCGCCTTTTTGATTAAAGATCGCGACGACTTTTGATCTTGACATGGGATTCCTTTCTTTGTTTCGCATTCCGGAACGATTCGGCATCTTATTTTGGAATGGTGATGGTAATCACAATGCGATCATCTTTTTCCGTCTCTTTGTATTTGGCCGACCGCTTGTTTTCCTTTACCACTTTAAAAGCCGATTTGATGGTGTTGATATAAATCTGCGCATTAATGAAGGATTTAACGCGTGCTTTTTTGCCCGGGGTAATTTTTTCATCGTAATTATTGATCATCACCTCTTCACGGACTTTTTCAACCAGGGCCTCGGTTTTTTTGACATTCAAATCCTGTTTATGAATTTGTTCAATCACTTCCCGCTGGATGGCCTCGTCCGGAATTTTGAGCAATGCCCGGGCATGCCTTTCCGACAGCTGATTTGTTTTCACCGCCTGAATCACCTGATCGTCCAATTTCAGCAGCCGGATTTTATTGGCCACAAAAGACTGGGATTTGCCGATGAGGGCCGCCACCTGCTCCTGGGTCATATCGTAATATTTGATCAGCTGCCGGTAGCTTTCCGCCTCCTCGAAAAAGCTCAAATCCTCCCGCTGCACATTCTCGATGATGGCGATCACCGCCGAATCCTTGTCGCTGATGGTGACCTCCATTGCCGGGATCTCCTGCATTCCCGCCAATTTGGACGCTCGAAGCCGCCGCTCCCCGGAAACCAGTTCATAAAGCTCATTATCGACCTTCCGCACCTGAATCGGCTGAATGACCCCAAAGGTCCGAATGGATTCCGCCAGTTCGGTCAGACTTTCATCTTTAAAAGTTTTCCGAGGCTGATTGGGATTGGGAATAATCTGTTCCATCGGAATGAGGATCACGGCACTTTGCGTTTTGGGTTTTTCTTTCAGGTCTTTCTTTTTCTTTCGCATTTAAGACTCCCAGGGTTTCACGTGAAACGGATGCTAACACAACGGCTTTTTCTTAATCTGTCCGTAATTTCGAGGGTATTGTGCCGGCGTCCGCCCATTTTTTATACACTGAATTATAACATGAAACGCCGTGTTTTTCAGTAGTAAATTCTGAGATACCCGGATCTCTCCGCCGCCAAGCGTCTCGACGCCGTCGATCGCCGCGTCGATTTCCTCCCGATATTTTTCGCCCTTCCAGGCGTAAAACGTGCCGCCGGTCCGGACCAAGGGCAGGCAAAGCTCGCTCAAAATGCCGTAGGCCGCCACGGCCCGGGAACACGCCGCGTCAAATCGCTCGCGGTACGCCGGATTTTTTCCCAGCGCCTCGGCCCGGGCCGCCGTCAATTCGATGTTCGCAAGCCCGAGATCCGCCGCAATTTTTTCCACTGCCTTCACTTTTTTAGCCGTCGCATCAACCAATACAAATTGCTTTTGCGGATAAGCGATGGCTAACGGAATGCCCGGAAACCCGCCGCCGGTGCCGACGTCAATAATCCGCTGATCCGCCGGCGTCAGCGGGCAGGCCAGCGAATCCAGCAGATGCTTTTCCACAAAAGCGTTGTCGTCGGTGATCCGGGTCAAATTGATGTGTTCGTTCACGGCCTTCAGACTTTCCATAAAGCGATACAATTTCTCCAGCTGCCCCTCGCTCAGCGAAACGGGCAAGGCCGATGCGATGCGCTTTTTAAATGCATTGATCTCCACACTATTCTCCTCGATGATTTTCAAGATACACGTGCAGCACGGCGATATCCGCCGGCGAAACGCCGGAAATCCGGGAGGCCTGCCCCAGGGACATCGGCTGCACGGCGTTCAGCTTTTCGGCAGCTTCCAGCCGCAGCCCTTCGATATGATGATAATGCAAGCCCTCGGGAATGCGTTTGCTTTCCAGCTTTTTAAACTGTTCCACCTGTTTGATCTGCTTGCTGATATAGCCTTCGTATTTGAGCTGAATCTCCACCTCTTCACAGACGTTGTTGGGCAAGGCCGGCCTTTGGGGATCGAGCGCCGCCGTATTGGCGTAATTGATTTCCGGCCGCTTCATCAACTGCCCCAGCGGCATCCCCGACTTTAATACCGTCGTTCCCAATCGGGATAGGATTGCGTTGGCCGATTCCGAAGGGGGAACCGTCACGCAGCCCATCCGGTCGACCTCGTCCGCAATTGCCGTTTTTTTCTGTAAAAAACGCTGGTACCGCTCTTCGGAGATGAGCCCCACCCGATGCCCGATGGGCGTCAGCCGAAGATCGGCGTTGTCCTGACGCAGCAGCAGGCGATATTCGGCCCGGGAAGTCATCATCCGATAGGGCTCGCTGGCATCTTCATTGATGATATCGTCGATAAGCACGCCGATATACGCCTGGGAACGGTCCAGAATCATGGGCTCCTTTCGATCCAGCAACAGCGCCGCATTGATCCCGGCCACAATCCCCTGGGCGCCGGCCTCTTCATAACCAGAGGTCCCGTTGATTTGTCCGGCGAAGAAGAGCCCGCGGATCCTTTTGCTTTCGAGGGTCGCCTTGAGCTCCGTGGGATGAATACAGTCGTACTCGATGGCATAGGCCGAACGCATAAAGGCCACATGCTCCATCCCCGGCACCGTTCGGTAAAGCGCAATCTGCACATCCTCCGGCAGACAGGAAGACATCCCCTGCACATACACCTCCTGAGTGTTGCGACCCTCCGGCTCCATAAACATCTGATGGTGATCTTTGTCCGCAAAACGCATCACCTTGGTTTCGATGGAGGGGCAATAGCGCGGCCCCACCCCCACCACATCGCCGGTGACCAGCGGACTGCGGTCGAGATTCGCGTTGATGATCCGATGCGTCGCCTCATTGGTATAGGTCAGGTAGCAATCGATCTGATCGATTGCGATCGCTTCCGTCTCGAAGGAAAAGGGCGTGATGATCTCGTCTCCTTTTTGTACGATCATTTTGGTATAGTCCAAGGTTTTGGCATCCACCCGGGCCGGGGTTCCCGTTTTAAAACGCTGAAGGTGAAAACCGGCTTCTTCCAGCGAGTCCGAAAGGAAACGCGCCGGGAACATCCCGTTGGGGCCGCCTTCGTATTGCACTTCTCCCATAAAAATCTTTCCCTTGAGATACGTCCCGGTGCAGACCACACAGGTCTCGCAGGTATAGGTTGCGCCGGTCACGACCTGAACGCCGACAATTTTCTGATCTTCGACGATCAGCTTGGTCGCTTCCTGCTGCCGCAGTGTCAGATGCTCGGTATTTTCCACCACGGCCTTCATCCGAAACTGATAGGCCTTTTTATCCGCCTGGGCGCGCAGCGAATGCACCGCCGGCCCTTTCCCGGTGTTCAGCATCCGGCACTGGATCATCGTCGCGTCGATATTCTTGCCCATTTCGCCGCCGAGAGCATCGATTTCCCGCACCAGATGTCCTTTCCCGGTGCCGCCGATCGACGGATTGCAGGGCATCATCGCCACAGAATCCAGATTGATGGCCAATAACAATGTTTCCTTTCCCATCCGCGCCGTCGCCAGAGCCGCTTCACATCCCGCATGACCGGCGCCTATCACAATGGTATCGTAATGACCTGCTGTATATTCCATATTTTTTCCTTCTTAAATTTAAATGGTTTTACACTTGCCGGTTTTCGCGCCTATTTACCAAGGCAGAAATTGGCGAAAATTTGATCGATGATATCATCCCCAAGAGACTGACCGGTAATCCGCCGTAAATTTTCCAGCGCCTCTTCTAAATCAATGGCCACCATATCCACCGACATCCCGATGGACAGGCCATTCAGCGCATTGGTTAAATTTTCACGCACCTGACGCAGCAGATTCACATGGCGCAGATTAGAAACAATCACATCATCCGCTGCCTTTGCCGTTTGATTGCCCGTGACCATAGCCACCATCTGCCTGCGCAAGGCGTCGAGGCCGGTCTCTGTTTTGATAGATAAAGCAATTTCGTTAGGCTTTAGATCGGTTAAAACTTCATCCTTTAAATCTATTTTATTATAAATGCGAATATAAGGTTTATCCTGAAACGCTGTTATCAATGTGTCCTCGTCTTCTGAGGTTTCACGTGAAACGTCCGTCATCATCAAAATCAATTCGGCCCGATCCATCATTTGCTTGGATTTTTCCACGCCTAATTTTTCCACCACATCATCGGTTTCGCGGATTCCCGCCGTGTCGATAATGTGAAATGGAATCCCTTCAATATTAATATAGGCCTCCACCACATCGCGGGTGGTCCCTGGAATATCGGTAACCAGCGCTTTGTCTTCCCGAATTAGTTTATTTAAAAGCGAGGATTTACCCACATTGGGTTCGCCGAGAATCACCGTATCGACGCCGTTCCGATAAATCTTACCCATCTGAGCCGAATCGAGCAACGCGTCCACCGAAACAATCAGGCCGTCAATCGACCGGCGAAGGGTATCGCCGGTCACCGTTTCGATATCGTATTCCGGATAATCGATGGCGGCGTCAATAAAGGTCATCAGATGAAGCAGCTCGGCATCCACGGCCTGATACTTCTTTGAGAGGCCGCCGGACAATTGATTGACGGAATAAGCTAAACCGATGGCGGTCTTGGCCTCGATGATATCCGACACCGCTTCCGCTTGGGTGAGATCGATGCGCCCGTTCACAAAAGCCCGCCGGGTGAATTCCCCTGGATCGGCCAGCCTGGCTCCGGCACGAATCACCGCATCGAGCACCGCGTGCAGCGCCACCGGGCCGCCATGACAGTTGATTTCCACCACGTCCTCGGCCGTATAGGATCGCGGTGCCTTCATGATCGACACCAACACCTCGTCGATCCGCTTGCCCTGCGCATCGTAACAATGACCATAATGAATCGTATGCGTTTCAAAGGACGCCAGCTGCTGATCGGACGCATTTTGATAAACCCGATCCGCAACGGCAATCGCGTCTTTTCCGGATATCCGAACAATACCGACGCCGCCGACGCCGCTTGGCGTGGCGATGGCCGCAATCACATCGTCTTGCAAAACGTGCATGACTATCCTCCTCTATTAAATCTCAATCCCATCATCAATCGATGACCGTTATCATATTCGTTATTCGAAAAATCATTATAACAAAAAAACCGACGAAAGCACTTGTTATCCAAACAAACTGCTTTCACCAGTTTATCCATTGCAGACGGCGAAATATCAATCTCCGCGATCCTGATTTTCTTTTAAATCGATAACCACATGACGATAGGGATCGTGCCCTTCACTGTAGGTATAGACGGTTTCGCTGTCCTGAAGGGTCGCATGGATGATGCGGCGTTCTCCCGGATTCATCGGTTCAAGAACCATCTTTTTATGGTAGCGCACCGCTTTGTCAGCCATTTTATGAGCCAGATGCTCCAGGGTGCCCTGCCGTTTTTCACGGTAGTGCTCGGTGTTAATCAACACCCGCACATAGTGATCGGTCGTTTTATTCACCGCCAGGCTGGTCAGATACTGAATGGCATCCAGTGTCTGGCCGCGGCGCCCGATGAGAATCCCCATCTTCGGACCGGCCAGCTCGACATGAAGCACATCGCTGTTCCGATCGTAATCGGTGGTAACCGCCACCTCCAGCGCCATCGCCGTAATCATATCTTTCAAAAACTGTTTGGCCGTCGTCTGAATAGCTTCCGCTTCGTCATCCAGATAAGCCTCGGCTTCAGCCCTGTCGGCAGCCGCTTCGCTGATATCAGCCTCAGCATCAGCATCAGTCGGCGTTTCCGACAATACTGCAGCTTCCTCAGCCGGCGGCCCTGCTTCGACGTTCTTCGGCGTTACCTCGACAACCGCTTCTTTCTTGCCAAAAATCCCCAGAACACCAAATTCCGGTTTCTGAACCACTTTGACGTCCACCTGATCTTCTGTCAGACCGAGCACCGTCAACGCTTTTTGAAGAGCTTCTGAGACTGTTTTACCTTTTGCTTCCATTTTCTTGTCTGCCTCCATCAGGATTTTTTCGTCCGCTCATCGCTTTGCGGAATCTTCGTCACCACTTTGCGTCTCGAAGAAGCTGGCTTGGTCTTGGGGCGGCTGGCCTTCTTTTTAGCGGTCTTCCCCGACTGACCGGTCATTTGCTGCTGCCGCATCTGACTCTGCTCCTTAAGCATGCTCTTCTTTTCTTTCTTTTCCTGACGTTTGGCTTCTTCCACCCGGCGCTCCGCTTCCTCAATCGATACTTTTTCGACCGGTTTGCGCATTACCAAGAATTGCTGCACGAAGGTATAGGCATTCTGCACCACCCAGTACAGGGCGACCCCGGCCGGCATTTTAACGGCAAACCAGCCGATCATTAAAGGCATCACATAAAGCATCACCTTCTGTGAGCTTTGCGCCGCTTTGTTCCCATCGTCCTGAAAGCGCATCATATACCACTGCGTGATAAAGGTTAACACCACACAGAGTATCGGCAACACAAAGTACGGATCCGGTTTTCCCAGATTCGGGATCCAATAAAAGCCAGCCCGCAGCGCCGACAAATTACCGTTGGTAAAAACATATTTCGCCGGTGAGCGCAACGCGCCGAACAATCCCCAGATAATCGGCAGCTGAATAAGCAGCGGCAGACATCCGGCCATCGGATTCACGTTGTAAAGCTTGTACAGCTTCATGGTTTCCGCATTAAGCTTTTCCGGATTATTCTTGTATTTTTTCTGAAGATTATTGAGTTCCGGCTGAACGGCCTGCATTTCCCGCATCGAATTGGTCTGTTTGATATTCAGCGGCAAAATGATGGTTTTAACAATAATAGTAAACAAAATCACCGCAAAACCGTAATCTTTAACCAGGTTGTAAATCTGATAAAGAACAAATCCGAACGCCTGGTATAAAATATTCATCTAAAACCTTTTCTCCTTTGCTTTCCATTCCTTTTTCAAGGAGATCACGGAACCGGATCGTACCCGCCGGGATTAAAAGGATGACATCGGACAACACGTTTCATCCCCAGCCACAGCCCTTTTCTCGGACCGTATTTTTGAATGGCTTCGTAACAATAATTTGAGCAGGTCGGATAAAAACGACACGATCGCGGCAAAAAAGGCGAAATCACCCGCTGATACCCTCGGATTAAGAACAGCATGCCCCGCGCAATCACCTGACTGATCATAGTCGACTCACTTCCAGTTTCGTTTTATAAAACAAATGTGTCAAAGAATGTTCTATCTCCGCATAGGTCGCCGAAACACATCGCTCCTTAGCGATGATGATCAAATCGTAACCCGTTTTAAAATCACCGCGGTGAAGACGATACGCTTCACGAATCCTTCTGCGGATCTTATTTCGGACGACAGCCCGCTTCGACACTTTCTTGCTAACAATAATACCCAGACGATTGGTATTTTCCCGATTTTTCAAATAATAAAATTGAAAGTGACGATTGCCAAACCGTTGTCCCTTTCGGAATACGTCGTTGAAATCTTTTTCACTTTTTAAAGAATTCAAGGCCATAATCCGCTCCAAAATCCATTCAATCCAAATTCTTCCTATAAAAAAGACCGTTCATTCAAACAAACGGTCTTGAGGTTATGCAGATAATTTTGCTCTGCCCTTTTGTCTTCTTCTTTTCAGAACCAGACGACCACTGCGCGTTTTCATTCTTTTTCTGAAACCATGTTCTTTTTTGCGCTGTCTGACCTTAGGCTGAAACGTCTGTTTCATTGTGATTCCCTCCTAAATATTAACTTTTCATTCACCATCTAATGATCAATACCATTCTAAAATACCGTATTACTTAAAAAGTATATTATGTTGAAACGTCGATGTCAAGCCATTTTTTAAAATCCCGTCGCTTCTTCGGATTTCATCGGACATTCCCTGTGGATACTTGAATGCCCGGATTGAATTTGCTATAATAAACGCACACTTTTAACATTATCCACAGCCTTTTATCAACAGCTTTCCTATTTTTGTGGATAAATCTGGGGATAAATGTTGATATTTCCCAGATCATCCTGATTTATCTCTATTTTTCTTCGGGATAAATTTATAAACGGGCTGTGTTTTTAAAATATGAATGTGTATTTATCAACATTTATTGGAGGCTTATGTGGACGACTCGTTGAATATTTTATGGCAGCAAGCCCTTGAACTGATCGCCGAACAGCTCACCGAAGTGAGTTTTAGAACCTGGTTTCCATCGGTCAAACCCATCCTGTACCGGGACAACTTCGTTTATTTATTGGTTGAAAATTCCTTTAACCAGGCGGTTATGCAAGAGCGCTACGAAACCGTAACCAACACCGTTCTGTCTTTTTTAACGAAAAATGACCATTTAAAGGCCGTGTTCATCCTGAATGAAGACGACATTCCAAAAGAGACGGCCCCGGCATCGGCGCCTTTGGAAACGGCAGAAGAAAGAACAGACACACCGGATGCTAACGTTAAACCCGCCCACACCGGGACGGGCATCAACGCCAAATATACCTTTGAGCGCTTCGTTATCGGGGAAAATAACCGTTTTGCCCACGCCGCCTGTGTCGCCGTATCGGAAGCGCCGTCGGAACGCTACAACCCGCTTTTTATTTACGGAGGCGTCGGCCTCGGCAAAACCCATTTAATGCAGGCCATTGGCAATTATATCCTGACCTATACGCCGGATAAAAAAGTGATCTACGTTTCCTGCGAAACTTTTACCAACGAATTCATCGATGCGATTCAAAACAAGAACAACCTCTCTTTCCGCAATCGCTACCGCAATGTCGACATCCTGCTCATCGACGATATTCAATTCTTATCCGGCAAGGAAGGCACCCAGGAAGAGTTCTTCCACACCTTTAATGCCCTTCACGACGAAAACAAACAGATCGTCATCAGCTCGGACCGGCCGCCGCGGGAAATCCCAAAGCTGGCCGAACGGCTGCGCAGCCGTTTTGAAATGGGGCTGATCACCGATATTTCCACGCCGAATTTCGAAACGCGGATGGCCATTTTGCGCAAGAAGGCCGAATCCAACGCCGAGGACATCCCCGACGACGTCATGAGCTTTATCGCCGACAACATTCATTCCAATATCCGGGAGCTTGAGGGCGCGCTGACCACGGTGGTCGCCTACTCCAAACTTCACGGCGAAACCATTAGTCTCGATTTTGCCAGGGAAGCGCTGGCCGATCTGTTCGTCTCCCGGCAGCACGACATTAACGCGGATTATATTAAGGAAATCACCGCTAAATACTTTAATACCACCATCGAGGATATGAACGGCAAAAAGCGCACCAAGGCCATCACCACTCCGCGTCAGGTGGCCATGTATCTGTGCCGCGAGATGACCAATATGTCCCTGCCCGCCATCGGCGAAGCCTTCGGCGGACGGGATCACTCCACCGTCATCCACGCGTATCAAAAGATCAGTGAAAACATCGACGCCAACACCGATTTTAAAAATTTGGTGCTCCGTATTCAAAGCGATATTCAGGGGCAATAAGTCACGCCGCGCTTATCCACGGCATCAGCCACTATCCATCCACAGCTTATCCACAAACCAAGGCCGGCGCTTTTCGCCGTTTTCCGTGCATTCAGACTTATCCACATTCTTCACAGGCTTTATGATTATTATGACTAATTATATTTTATAATATAATAAATAAACCACGACTCATCCCAAAACATATCCGCCATTCGACTATCTGTCAATCTGTCAAAAAGAAAAAACAATATTCAGAGGTAAACCATGAAATTTGACTGCTCCAAAACCGATCTGATCAGCGCCCTTTCCCTGGTCTCCCGAGGTGTCTCCAACAAAACCACCATGCCCATTCTCGAAGGGATTCTCTTTGAGGTTTACGATCACCGGCTGTTTTTGACCTCAACCAACCTGGAAATCAGCATTCAGACTTCCATCCCGGCTCACGTTGAACAGGACGGCGAACTGATCCTGCAATCCAACTTTATCTTTGAGCTGGTTCGCAAATTGTCCGGCGAAGATGTCTTTTTTGAACAGATGGCCCAGCATCAGCTCAAAATGACCTGCGAATGTTCCACCTTTACCATCAAGGGGATGGCTTCCGACGAATTTCCGGAATTCCCAAAGGTGATCGACGACTACAGTTTCACCGTGGATGCGGCAGCGCTGAAAGCCATGATTCACGGGACGATTTTTGCCGTGGCCATCAAGGAAAATATCCCGGTGCTCACCGGACTTAAGCTTGAAATCGAACAGGACCAGCTGACCATGATCGCGTTGGACGGCTACCGGCTTGCCCTGCGCCGGGGTGCTCTCAGCACGCCCATCAACGAGGCGGTGTCCATTATCGTGCCGGGCAAGAGCATGATGGAGCTGGACAAATTGCTATCCGGCGTGAGCGGCGACGTCCAGGTGAACCTGTCGAAGGCGCAGATTTTCTTTACGATGGGCGATACCCAGTTTACTTCCCGCCTGCTCGAAGGGGAGTTCATCAATTATAAACACATCATTCCAAAAGATAAAAACACCGAAGTGGTCATCGATAAAAAATTACTGCTCGACAGCACCGAACGCGCGGCGCTTTTGGCCCGGGAAGGTAAAAACAATTTGATCAAAATGGCCTTCGGCATCGACGAACTGACGCTCTCTTCCAACGCGGAGATCGGCGATGTGCATGAGGTGATTCCCATCCAGAAGACCGGCGACGATCTCAAAATCGCTTTTAATTCAAAATTTATTATCGACGCACTGCGGGCCATCGATCAGGAGCAAATCACCATTAACATGACCAACCCGGTGGGGCCGGCGGTCATTCTGCCGGAAGACAACCGCTATGTGTATTTGATTCTGCCGGTGCGTGTTTCGGACGACATGTAGGGGCCGGCCATTTTAAAACGAATCAAAAAGAACCGCAAAGTCCGTTGGCACGCGGTTCTTTTTTTGCTATAATGGATAGAATAAATGGTGAAGGTATCCCTTGTTGGCATTTAATTCACCATTTTTGCACGTTTTAGCCCAAAAGGGTCAAATGAAGACCGACGGCTTCAATTATGGAAACAAACGGGAGAAAAATGGAAAAAATTCAAATTCAGACCGATTTTATCAAACTGGATCAGCTGCTGAAATACATCGGCGCGGCCGATTCAGGAGCGATGGCCAAAGCCATGGTTCTGGACGAAAGGGTTCGGGTGGATGGCGAAATTTGCACGATGCGCGGCAAAAAAATCCGGCCGGGACAGCAGGTAGCCGTGGCGGATCTGGGGGCGTGGCGTGTCACCGGCGGCCGGATCTCCGAATGATTATCACCGATTTACAGCTGAAGCATTTTCGCAATTATGCCTCGGAGCAATTTGATTTTTCCGATCATATCAACGTGATTACCGGCGCCAACGCCCAGGGAAAGACCAATCTGCTGGAAGCGTTGTTTTTTCTGGCGCGGGGTTATTCCCATCGCGCGACGACCGTGGCGGATCTGTTGCAGTTTGAGCAGCCGGCGTTTTTTGCCAGGGCCGGCATTGTTCGGGATGGGATCCGCCACGAGATTTCCGCGCGCTATGAAAATCGACGCAAGGTACTGACGATCGACGGCAAAAAAGAGCCCAAGCACGCGGCAGCCGGCAAAATCGTTCACACCATTTTGTTTGAGCCGGACGATCTGCGCATCGTCAAGGCCGGTCCGGAGAAGCGTCGCCGCTTCATGAACGAGGAGATCAGCGGACATATGCCGGGCTATCTGCCGGTGCTGGGGCATTACCGAAAGGCGCTGGCTCAGCGCAATGCCCTGCTCAAGGAGATTCGCCATGCGGCCTCCCTCAAAAGCCTGCTGGCCGGCTGGGACGCGCAGCTGGTGCACTACGGCGCCAGGCTGATCCGCTACCGCCAGGCTTATCTTAAAAGGCTCAACGCGGTGGCGCAGCAGCTGCACACCGGCCTTTCCGATGGTCGGGAGGCCCTGCGGCTGTCCTATCGCAATAACGTGATCGATCAGCCGGCCGATCAGGAAGCGATCGCCCGACGTTTTGATGAGCGGCTGAAGGCCTCGGTAGAAGAGGATATCGCCCGGGGATCCACTGCCACCGGTCCCCAGGTGGACGATATGCAGGTGTGCATCGACGGCCGGGAAGCGCGGAAATACGCGTCCCAAGGGCAGCAGCGCACGGCAGCCATCGCCCTCAAGCTGTCCCAGATTGAAATTTACCGGCACGCCACCGGGGATTGGCCTATTGTGCTCCTGGACGATATTCTCTCGGAGCTCGACGCGGTGCGCCAGGAAAAAATTCTGGCCATTCTGGGCCGGACCCAGGCCTTTATCACCTGCACCGACAGTCGGTTTGCCGAGCGTTATCCCGATGCCATGAAGCGGGTATTGACCATTCAGGACGGCCATTGGATTTCAGAGGCGTCGTCCGTATAAAACAGCAAAACCCAGCGCCAAAGCGCGTTGATGAGATAGAGTCAGACAGAGGAGGCATTATGTCCGAAACAACGAAAACCAATCATGAATACGGCGCCGACCAGATTCAGGTGCTGGAAGGCCTGGAAGCGGTCAAGCGGCGTCCGGGGATGTATATCGGGAGCACGGGATCCCAGGGGCTGCACCATCTGGTGTACGAAGTGGTCGATAACGCCATTGACGAGGCGCTGGCCGGCTATTGCGACAAGATCATCGTCTCGGTGGACAAGGACAATGCCGTGACCGTTATGGATGACGGCCGCGGCATTCCCACTGGCATCAACCACAAGGAAGGCAAAACCGGGGTCGAGCTCGCGCTGACGGTGTTGCACGCCGGCGGAAAATTCGGCGGCGGGGGCTACAAAGTTTCCGGCGGGCTCCACGGCGTCGGGGTGTCGGTGGTCAACGCGCTTTCCGAAGTGCTGACGGTAGAGGTCAAGCAAAACAAAAAGGTGTATCGCCAGACCTTCGAACACGGGAATAAAACGTCGGAACTCGACGTGGTGGGCACCACCAACCGCACCGGCACCAAAATTTACTTCAAGCCGGATCCGGAGATTTTCGACACGACGGTTTATGATTACGATGTGCTGGAGCATCGGCTGCGGGAGCTGGCTTTTCTCAATAAAGGCGTCGCCATCACATTAAAGGACGAGCGGCCGGGGCAGGAACAGACAGGCGAATACCATTATGCCGGCGGGATCCGCTCCTATATCGAATACATGAACCGCAACAAGGATCCGCTTTATCCGCAGATCACCTATTACGAAAAGGCCATGGACGAGTACGCCCTCGAGCTGGCCTTCCAATATACCCGGGGTTATCAGGAAAACATTTATTCCTATGCGAATAATATTTATACGCCGGAGGGTGGCACCCATCTGAACGGGTTTAAAAGCGCCCTGACCCGGACGATCAACAACTATGCCCGCAAGGCCGGCCTGCTCAAGCAGAACGACAAGAATCTCTCCGGCGACGACGTGCGCGAAGGGCTCACGGCGGTGATTTCCATCAAACTGCTGGAGCCCCAGTTTGAAGGGCAAACCAAAACCAAACTGGGCAATCCGGAAGTGAAGGGGATCGTGGAGACGATCGTGAACGAAGAGCTCTCCAATTTCCTTGAGGAAAATCCCAATGTGGCCAAGGCCATCGTGGAAAAGAATATCTCGGCCTCCCACGCGCGGATGGCCGCCAAGCGCGCCCGGGAGATGACTCGGCGCAAAAGCGCCCTCGACGCGACTTCCCTACCGGGGAAACTCGCGGATTGCCGGGAAAAGGATCCAGCCCAGTCAGAAATCTTTATCGTCGAAGGGGACTCGGCCGGCGGCTCGGCCAAGGTGGGCCGGGATTCCCGGATCCAGGCGATTCTCCCCCTGCGCGGCAAGATCTTAAACGTCGAGAAGGCCCGGCTCGATCGGATGCTCACCTCGGACACGATCAAGGGGATGATCACCGCCTTCGGCACCGGCATCGGCGAGGATTTCGACATCGAGAAAGCGCGCTATCACAAAATCGTCATTATGACCGATGCGGATGTCGACGGCGCCCACATCCGCACCCTGCTCCTTACCTTCTTTTATCGCTATATGCGCGGGCTGATCGATCACGGTTATGTGTATATCGCTCAGCCGCCGCTTTACAAGGTCAGCTGGGGCAAGCATGTGGAATACGCTTATGACGATGCGGACTTGAACCGTCGCCTTGAAGACAAGGACCGCAGCCGCGTTACTTTGCAGCGCTATAAAGGGCTGGGGGAAATGGATGCGGAGCAGTTGTGGGAAACCACGATGAACCCGGACACCCGCACGATGCTGCGGGTCGGCATCGAAGATGCGACCTATGCGGACGAAATTTTCACCATGCTCATGGGCGACAAGGTGCAGCCCCGCAAGGAATTTATCGAGCGCAACGCGAAGAAAGTCCAGAATCTGGACATTTAACCGGCATTGAATTTACATAAAGGAACAAAATGGACGAAAACGAAACTATGCTGACAGTGGCTCACAATCTTCGAAACGTTAAAATCGAAGATGAAATGAAAAACTGTTATATCGATTATGCGATGAGCGTGATCATCGGGCGGGCGCTGCCCGATGTGCGTGACGGCCTCAAGCCGGTGCACCGCCGCATTCTTTACGCGATGCATCAGATGGGTATGACGCCGGATAAGCCCTTTAGAAAATCGGCGCGTATCGTCGGGGAAGTGCTGGGGAAATACCATCCCCACGGCGATTCTTCGGTGTATGACGCCATGGTGCGCATGGCCCAGGATTTTTCTACCCGCTATATGACGGTCAACGGGCAGGGGAACTTCGGTTCGGTGGACGGCGACGGCGCGGCCGCCATGCGTTATACTGAGGCGCGGATGAGCAGGATTTCCCTGGAAATGCTCCGGGATATCAACAAGGAAACCGTCGATTTCATGGATAACTTTGACGGCTCGGAGCAGGAACCGGTGGTGCTGCCATCCCGCTTCCCCCATTTGCTGGTGAACGGATCCCAAGGGATTGCTGTCGGGATGGCCACCAATATTCCGCCGCACAATTTAGGCGAGGTGATCGACGGAACCATCGCCTATATTGACGACCCGGACATCAGCGTCGACGATTTGATGACCCATATCAAAGGGCCGGACTTCCCCACCGCGGGGGTGATCCTGGGCAAAAGCGGCATCCGCGAGGCCTACGAAACCGGCCGCGGCCGCATCAAAATCCGCTCCAAGGTCGCCGTGAAGAACATGACCAAGGGCAAAAAGCAGATCGTTATTTCGGAAATTCCCTATATGGTCAATAAGGCGAAGCTCATTCAGAAGATCGCCGAGCTGGTCAAAGACAAACGTGTCGAGGGAATCACCGATATCCGCGACGAAACCGATCTGAAGCACGGCATCCGCATCGTTGTGGAGCTCAAGCGGGACACCAACGCGACCATCGTGCTCAATCAGCTGTATAAACACACCCAGCTCCAGGACACCTACGGCGTGATCAATCTCGCCCTGGTGGACGGCCAGCCGAAAGTGCTCAGTCTCAAGCAGATTCTCCATTATTACGTCGCGCATCAGAAGGAAATCATCGTCCGCCGCACGAAATTCGATTTAAAGAAAGCGGAGGCGCGGGCTCATATTCTTGAAGGCTATCGCATCGCGCTGGATAATATTGACGAAGTCATTCAGATCATCCGGGAATCCCGGGATGCCAAAATTGCCAAAACCCATTTGATGGATCGCTTCGCGCTGACGGATATTCAGGCCCAGGCCATCCTCGACATGCGCCTGCAGCGGCTGACCGGTCTCGAACGGGAAAAGATCGAAACGGAATATGCTGAGCTGATGCAAAAGATTGCCGAATACAAGGCGATTCTGGCCGACGAAAAGCTGGTGCTCGGCATCATCAAAGACGAACTGACCGAGATCAAAGACAAATACGGCGACGACCGCCGAACCTCCTTCGACATCGACGTGGAGGATTTCGACGTGGAAGATCTGATCAAAGAAGAAGAAGTGGTGGTCACGATGACCCATGTGGGTTATGTGAAGCGCATCGCGGCCGATACCTACCGCGCTCAGAATCGCGGCGGCAAGGGTATTTCGGCCCTGTCCACCCGGGAGAACGACTTTATTGAGCACATTTTCACCACATCGACCCACGACGATCTGCTCTTCTTCACCAACAAAGGCAAATATTACCGGCTCAAGGCGTATGAAATTCCTGTAGGCGGGCGCACCTCCCGCGGCACAGCCATTGTGAATATTTTGCAGCTGGATCCGGATGAAAGCATTACGACGATGATTCAGGTCAAGACCTTTGAAGCGGATAAGTATTTTGTGATGGCGACCCGTCACGGGCTGATCAAGAAGACGGCGATGACCGATTATGAATCATCCCGGAAAAACGGAATCAACGGCATTAACCTGCGGGACGGCGACGAACTGATCAAGGTGCAGATTTCCGACGATACCGAGGATGTGGTGATGGGCACCCATTTGGGTTACGCCATTCGCTTTAAAGTCAGGGATGTGAATGCCACCGGACGGATGTCCATGGGGGTTCGCGGCATCGGCCTGCGGGCGGATGATCATGTCGTCGGCATGGATTTGCTCATCGCGGATAACAATGTGCTTTGTGTGGCTGAAAAGGGCTACGGCAAGCGCACATCCGCCGATCAATATCGGGTGCAAAAGCGCGGCGGCAAGGGCATTCAAACCTATAAATGCACCAAGAAAACCGGCAATCTCGTAGGCTTTTCGGTGCTGGAAGACGGCGGCGAAATCATGATGATTAACAACGACGGCATTGTCATTAAGCTCAAGGGCGACGATATTTCCCAGATTGGCCGGAGCACCCAGGGTGTGCGCCTGATGAAGCTCAAGGGCGACGAGCGCATTGCGACGATCTGCAAGGTGCAAAATGAAGAGCCTCTCGACGATGTGGACATCGAAGATGATCAGCTGTCGATGATGAACGATTGATGTGAGGATTGCCCGGGAAATAAAAATTCCCAGCTTGCTAAAGGAGAAAACCATGGATAAGCTCATTTCGATTTCGATGCTCAGCGCCGATTTTTCGCGCCTGGGTGAACATCTTAAACAGGCAGAAGCAGCCGGCGCCGACTGGCTGCACGTGGATATTATGGACGGGCATTTTGTGCCTAATATTACCATGGGGCCGGACCAGGTGGCCCAGCTGCGCGGCGCCGTGGCCATCCCCTTTGATGTGCATCTGATGATCACCCATCCCCTGGCTTATATCGAGCGCTTCGCCAAAGCCGGCGCTGATACCATTACTGTGCACGTGGAGTGCGACGATGACACAGATGCCTGTCTCGATTTGATCGAAAAATGTGGCGTGAAACCCGCCGTGGTGATCTCGCCGGAAACGCCGGCCTCGGCGGTGGCGCCCTATCTCGATCGGGTGCGCATGGTGCTGGTGATGGGTGTGCATCCCGGCTTCGGCGGCCAGTCCTATATTCCGGAAACGACGGCCAAGCTTGCAAAGCTGCACGAGATGATCGGCGGCCGGCCGGTGCGCCTCGAGATTGACGGCGGTGTTAATTTCGACACCCTGCCGGAAATCCTCACCACCGGGGCAGATACCATTGTCTCCGGATCCTGCCTGTTTAAAGGGGATATTGCGGCCAACATTGGGCGCTTTAAAACTTTATTCGAGCAATAAAAAAGCGCGTTCTTCTTGACTTGAGTCGGGATGAACGCGTTTTTTAACGGAAAAACAAAAATGCCGGTTAAAAGTGGGGTCTGATAGGGATTTCGTAGCTTTCTTCTGTGCTTCTGCACTTCGGCGGCTTGAATTCTTCGATGCAGTTCCAGATGATCTTGATCTTTTGAGTGCGCCTTCCGGCCGGTGACTCCTCGGCTTTGTAAATATAGATCTTCTCGACAAACTCCTGGATGATCTCGGTATTGTCGTGGGCAAATCCGCATAAGTTTCAGGGGTATTAATCCGATCAGCGTTTTTCAGAAAACCATTCCTTCATGGTACTCAAGACCTTAACCAGTTCCTTTTCTTTGATCACATAAGGCACCATCGCATACATATAATTCAGGAACGGGCGGGCTGAATACGCCGTGCTCATAGGCAAACTGCGGATAGCCCTTGATGGTGTCACTGTCGTATACTTCGATACAGACGCAGGCACCCATGATGCGTACCTCCTTGACTCTGGGATCGGAGAATCCGTTCATTTCTCTGCGGGTGATTTCTTCGATTCTGTGAATTTTGGACATATAATCCTGAATTTCAAACAGCTCAATGGATTTCAGTGTCACACTACAAGCCAGTGCATTTCCCATGAAGGTGGGACCGTGCATCAGCGCATGGGTGAAATTGTCATCATAAAAGCCTTCGTATACCTTACAATTGGCAACCGTGGCGGCGTGACCGATATAACCGCCGGTCAAAGCCTTGCCGAGAACCAGAATATCCGGCAGCACCAAATCGGCAACAAAGCGGTTGCCGGTGCGTCCAAAACCGGTAGCAATCTCGTCAAAAACAAGCAGCACGTCATACTGATCGCACAGCTCTCTGGCTCGTTTCAAGAAAGAGATGTCGTACATCCGCATACCCCCGGCCCCCTGAAGAAGTGGCTCCACAATAAAGCAGTTCAGTCGGTCGTGGTATTTGGCAAATGCCTGCTCCAACGCATCAATATGAGTAGGAATATGGATTACCCTTTTGTTTTCTCCGGATGCCTTCAGGATAAAATGGTATTCCTCATCATCGCCTACCTCCATGGTCTTGAAGGTGTCTCCGTGATAGGCGTGTTCCAGCGCCAGCACCATGGTACGCTGGGTTTCTTCCCGGTTCATGTAGTACTATAATGCCATTTTGAGGGCAACTTCCACCGCAACACTGCCGGAGTCGGAGAAAAAGCAATAGTTCAGATCACCGGGAAGAAAGCTTGCCAGCTTGTCGGAGAGCCTTTGAACCGGCTCATGGGTCAGACCGCCCAGCATCACATGGGCAAATTTTTCAAGCTGTGTTTCGATGGCCCGATTCAGTTCCGGGTAGTTTATAGCCGTGAATGACGCTCCACCAGGAGGAGATCGAATCAATCAGTTTCTGGCCTTCGGTATAGAGATAAACGCCCTCTGCATTGACAATTTTATAGGGTGCTTTCATGGTTTTCATTTGTTCGTATGGATACCAGATCATTTTCTTACCTCGCTTTTATTGATACAGTGATTCCAGCAGTTCAAACGGAATATCCAAATCGGTATCTCCGTCTTTGACGCAGGCCAGTACTTTTAATCCAGTCATGTACTCGCACATATCTTTGTTGTCCTCATGTAAACGGCTGCCGGGTTCATAGTGATTGAAAATAATGCCTTTGACATTCATGCTATGAGCTTTCATGTATTCTGCCGTCAGCACCACCGCATTGATGGTGCCTAAACCTGCGTCGGCAATAATCAGGCAAGGCAGATTTCGGGCTTTGATAAAGTCCTCCAATTGAATTTTTTGATTATCAAAGCGCAAAGGACAGAGAATTCCGCTGGAACCTTCCACGGTGACATAGTCGTAATGCCCGCAGACCTCATCAAAGCTCTGCAACACCTGCTCCATCTCCACGGGATTTCCCTCTATTTTAGAAGCCAGGTGGGGCGAAACAGCAATTTTATAAATATAGGGACACATTTCATCAAGGGGTTGTTCAATACCCGACATAGTTTTCACCTGCAAGGCATCGCCGGGAATCAGGCTGCCGTCTGTGCGGCGGTCGTTCCCGCTCATTGCCGCCTTGTAATATGCCGCTTTTTGATCGCTTTCCCGAAGTTTCTTTACAATTAATCCGGTTACATAGGTCTTGCCCACATCGGTATCAGTACCGGTAACAAAAATATTTTTACTCATTGCAGATTTTCACCTCGTATCCAAGTTCATTCAGAAGTTCCATATCGGTTTTCGTTGTTATTCCTGCCGTAGTCAGCATATAGCCGGAAATAGCGGCGTTCGCACCGGAGGTAAAGCAGCCTCTTCCCTTGTCGGGAAGCAGCCCTCTGCCGCCTGCAAGACGGATGGAAGCCGCGGGCAGAATAAAACGATATACCGCAACAATCCGGCGCATATCGTTGTCGGTAAGCCGTACATTATTTCCAAAAGGTGTGCCGGGAATGGGGTTCAGCATGTTGACAGGAACGCTTTCGACGCCCAATTCCCGAAGGGTCAAAGCCATATCAATTCTGTCCTCAACCGTTTCACCGAGGCCCATAATGCCGCCGCTGCAAACCGAAAGTCCCGCCGCCTGTGCTGCTTTTATCGCCTGCACTTTATCGTCAAAAATATGCGTGGTGCAGATATTGGGGAAGTTTCTTCGAGAGGTTTCTAAGTTGTTATGTACTCTTGTGACCCCGGCTTCTTTCAGCTTTCGAAACTGCTGCTCATTCAGCAGGCCAAAGGACACGCAGACGGAAATGCCGACTTTCTCCTTGATCTCCCGTACCGTTTCGCACATCTGATCCACTTCCGCATCGGACAAGCGCTTGCCTGAGGTAACGATGGAGTAGCGAAGAACGCCCTGGTCATGATTGGTTTGGGCCTGTTTCAGAATTTCTTCCGTTGGAAGCAGCGGGTACTGGGCAGCGCAGGCGTGATTGTGAGCGGACTGAGCGCAAAACTTACAGTTTTCCGAACAGTTTCCGCTTTTAGCATTGATAATCGTGCAAATGTCAAACTGATCGGCACAAAAATGCTGACGGATTGTATCGGCACTTTCGCACAGTTCGGAAAGCGGCTGCCCATACAGAAACAGCGCTTCTTCTCTGGTAATTTGATTTTCGCTCAACACTTTGTCAGTTATTGATGGTATATTCATAATCAAAATCTCACATTCCGACTTTTTTCATTATGGGGATCAGCCTTTTTCCAAGGAATGCTCCCAAAGTACACAGCATGATGTCCCCCGGCACCGCCAAAATAAAGCAGTACAGGAACAACGGCCATAAACCGATTGGATTTTTGAGATAGAAGTTACTCATCAGGTAGTAATAAACCATTCCGAATAAATAGACAATGCCAAGACCGATAAAGTTGGCAGCAAACAAACGCTTATAGCTGGGATTGGCAACCTCATTGGCGATGACACCAGTTATATAGGAAGCAACAACAAATCCGATAATATAGCCGAAGCTCGGTTTCAGCACATATGCTATTCCGCCGCCTTCTGCGAAGATGGGCAGTCCCAACAAGCCTGCTGCAATATATGCACTAACGGATATTGCTCCCAGCTTTCCGCCGAGCAACAATCCGGCCATCATTGTAAAGAGCAGCTGCAATGTAAACGGAACGACTGGAATTGGGATGCGAATAAAGGCACCAACGGCGATGAGCGCCACAAAAAGGGCGCAAAGAATCATGTCCCTTGTTTTCTGTGTTTTCATAAAATTCTCCTGTTTAGACGCGCACACTGATTTCGCCGGATGAGTAACATCCTTCTGTGCCGTCAGCGTATTTAACCAACAGGCGACAATGATCGTCTATGCCAAGCACAACGGCGTTTTTTGTTTCATTTGATGATAGCAAAGAAACTTCCTTGCCAATCACAAAACTGCGTTTGCGGTATTCTTCTATATATTTCGTCAGGCTGGGCGCAGTATAATACCCGTAAAACCGATTCAGAAATTCTGACACCAGGCGGTTCTTTGCATCGTTTGTATGCTCCTGAAAAACAGCTCCGGCTATGGATTCCAGTTCTTTGGGAAATCCATTATAGGGCTCATAAACATTGATGCCAACTCCCAGCACAGCAAAATCAAGCAGTCCACTTTCAAGGTCAAAAGACCCTTCTGTCAAAATACCGCAGACCTTTTTACCTCGGACAAAAATATCGTTTACCCATTTGATTTCTGCTTTTTCGCCGGATATTTCTTCGATGGCCACACATACGGCCGCCGCCGCCATTGTGGTGATCCGAACCGCCTGCTCCGACGAATAATTTTTCGGCCGAAGTAAAAGACTCAGATAGACGCCTGTATTTTTGGGTGAGAAAAAGCTGCGTCCGATCCGACCTCTGCCAGCAGTCTGCTCATTGGCAAGAATCATGTAACCTTCCGATGCACCGCTGTTTGCTTTTTCCTTCACCAGTGTGTTGGTAGAAACCGCAGATGGCAGGACAGAAATTTCCATATCCGCTATCTCGGAACGCGAGAATTTCAGGATTCCCGGCGCAGATACGATATCCGTTTGAGCAGAGAGGCTGTATCCCTTGTTGGTTACAGCATTGATCGCGTAGCCTTCGCTTTGCAGAGATTTCACCGCTTTCCAAACTGCAGCACGGGAAATGGACAGCTTCCGCGCAATATCCTCACCCGAAAAATAGGTGTCTCTATTGGCTTCAAACAATTCAAGTATTTTCTCCTTGGTAATCATTAAACATCCCCCTTTTTGAACACCGATAATTATACTATTGAAGTTTTAAATTGTCAACCTATTTTTAGTTATAGGTTTACGATAAAAGCGAACTTATTTTTAGATATATCAATTCCGTTAAAGAAGGTGAAAATCAGTCGGCTACCACTAAGAACGGCGACTTTCTCGACCGTCCATGTTCGGAATCTGTCTCCTTCCGTGCATAGAAAAACGGCCAGACATGAGGCTTTTTCACATCTGACCGTTTTTCTTTTTGCGCCGCTTAGAGGCTGTTCTTAAAAACCTTGTTTTCAATTCCTAAGTTCAACCATCTAAAACCGGCGTTTTTTGCGTTTGCGCTGACTGCGATAAATACTGATCAGGGTGGTGCTGCCCAGAATGATGGCGGCGAAAAAACCGATGAACCCCAGCAGCGGAATTCCCATAAACGTGGGCTTCATCCGGGTGGTGGCGATGAAGCTGGAGCCGATAAGCAGTGCCGCGGTGATGATGGCGGTGACCAATCGGTTGACCATGCGCTCCACTTTTTTGAGGGGTTCCTCACTGCCGATGAGCTCCAGGTTGACCTTGGACTGGCCCTTGAGGGTGGATTTGAGCAGATCTGCCAGATACACGGGGATGTCCAATACACTCTTGCCGGCCGCCGCCGAATTGTGGAGCAGATGCCGGGTGATCTGGCGGTAATCCACGTTCAGCGGGGATTTCTGGGCAACGTGTCGGGCCATCACCTCGATGATGCTGATGTCTGGATCGAGCATGGCGATCACACCTTCCATCGTCATTACCGAGCGGGCCAGCATCGTCACGCTGCGGGGCATCGCGATATGATGATAGGCGGCGATCTGCAGGGCTTTTTGCATCAGCTCGGACAGATTCATTTCCCCGATGTTGATGTTGCCGTATTCATCCATTAAGTCGGCCAGATCGGCGTAAAGCCGCGAATGGTTGATGGGCTGGCTGTGTTCGCCCAGATTGAGCAACATGGTTTTGAAGCCGTCCACATCCTTGGTGCCGACGGCGGCAATGGCGTCGCGGAACAAGTCGCAGTCCCGCCGGGACAAGGTGCCCATCATGCCCAGATCGATCCAGATGATCTTGCCTTCGTGAATGCGGATGTTCCCCGGATGGGGATCCGCGTGGAAAAAGGCGTCGTCGATCACCTGCTTGATGTAATTTTCGGCCAGTTTCTCAGCGATCTCTTTCAAGTCGTAGCCCTGCTCGGTCAGGGCGGCAATATCGTTGATGGCGATTCCTTTGACATCGCTCATCATCAGTACCTTGGAGGTGGTGAAATGGTGAAAAATCTTTGGGCTGCCGACATAAGCAATGCCGGCGTTATCGGCGGCGAAGTGCTCGGCGTTTTGGGCTTCAATCAAGAAATCCATTTCCTGTTTGGCCGCGTTCCAGATTTCGGCAAGCACCGCCTTGAAATCGATGACGTCGCCGGTGGGGGAAAACCGCTGAATCAGCCCGGTGAGGCGCTCCAGAATGGCCATATCGATCGCCATGGTTTCATAGGCGTCGGGGCGCTGCACCTTGATGGCCACTTCGGTGCCGTCGCGCATGACGGCGCGGTGCACCTGGGCGATGGAGGCGGAACCCAGCGGGGTGTGATCGATGGACGCAAAAAGAACCTTCGCCCGTTCCCCATAGGCATGCTCAATTTCCGAAACAATGGTGGCAAAAGGCAAAGGTTTCACATCGGTTCTGAGTTTTTCTAATTCGTCGCAATAGCCTTTGGGCAAAATATCTTGGCGCATGGACAGAATTTGCCCGAGTTTAACAAAGGTAGGCCCGAGATCTTCAATGATCGCCCGCAATTTGACCGGTGTGATCCCTTTGGTGATCTCATGACGGGAGAGAATGGCCATGATTTCCCGCAGACGCCGGTGCCGGTAGCTACGCTGACGGCGGCCGGATACCTGCGGGACGACCGATTCTTTATTTGGCATCGCTGTCTGTGTTGGCAGCAGCCGCGTCCCCGGGGACTTCGCTGGCTGCAATTTTATCCTTTAATGCCTGGAGATCTTCCGGTGATAGGTTATCCACAGACTTCATCAAATCGTTGAGACTGACCTTGCCTTGGAAGCGATCCTTGGTGGCCTGAACCTTTTCCTTGGCGGTCTGCATGCCGTCTTTCACATTTCGCCTGAGCTCTTCGTTCATCACCTTGCCCTGTTCGACGGTGATTTCTCCTTTTTCAACACAGTAATTGATGAGCTGTTCGGCCTTTTCGGCGGTGACAGCTGCGGCACCGACACCGGCGAGCACGATTTTTTTCAGTTCTTCTCCGAAATTAATGTTAGCCATGATTTTTCCTCCTTAAATGGATGCTGTTTCTGTTGACTGGAAGCGTCAATCCAATCCAAGCATTAAAAGTTGCGCAAATTTTTTCGTTCAAGATCCAATAAATCTTTTTTGATCTCAACGCCGCCGGCATAGCCAGTGAGCAGGCCACTGGTGGCGATCACCCGGTGGCAGGGAATGATAATCTGCAGCGGATTTTTGTTGTTGGCACGCCCGACTGCCCGCGGCGCCGTCGGATTGTCGATGGCGTTGGCAATATCCTGATACGTTTGAATTTCACCGTACGGGATGGTTCTGAGGACCTTCCACACCTTTTTTTGAAATGCCGTTCCCAAGGCGTTGATCGACAGATTGAATGTTTGGCGCTTGCCGTCAAAATATTCTGCCAGCTGACTTTTGGCTTCTTCCAAAATAGGACGGGTCTCCGTCTCCGGCTTTGTTTTGTCTTCTACCCATTTGCAACGAAGCAGCACATCCTCTGTGGATTCCAGCAGCAAAAGACCAAAAGGTGCTTCGTAATAGGCAATGTAGCGATCGGCCATTTCCCCATAACCTCCTTAGTTCTGATCAAGACGTTTCCATATTTATTGTAATTGTTCTGGTAAAAAATAGCAAGCGGTTGCATTAGAATAACAATATAAATTTGATTTGCAGGGTAAAAAGATCGAAAAAGGCGGATTAAAAAACTGAATTTAAAATGAAAAAGACAAAAAATAAAACAGACACCGGATCTCGGTGCCTGGTTCACACCCGACTGGGCGTTGCGATTGAAATGGCGGGGGTAGCAGGATTCGAACCTGCGCATGATGGAGTCAGAGTCCATTGCCTTACCGCTTGGCGATACCCCTGCGAAGAACAGATATTATTTTACCTGTCTCCCGGGCCTTTGTCAAGGCCATCTTGATGAAAAATGCTCCCTTCGGATCAAGTTTTTACGAAACTTTTTTTGGGGATTTAAAGATCACGCGGGCGTATTTCTTGAGCGCAAAATATAAAATTAATCCGAGCATCCCGCAGGAGAGCGCTTCCCCAATGCCTACGGTGAGCATCATGAGCGGAATGGGCAGCGGTGTGCCGTAAGCGTATTTAAGGACCGGCGGCACGACGATCATATTGGCAAGAATTGGCGGCAGCGGCCCGAGAATCGGCTTGTGCCTGCGCAGCCGGTAGGTGCCGACGGCGCCGATCAGTGTGGCCAGGCTGCCGAAGAGGATGTCCGGCAGCATCGCGCCGCCTAAAATATTGCCGATCAGACAGCCGACGAAAAGGCCGGGTACCGCCGCCGGGGTGAACAGTGGCAGAATGGTCAGCGCTTCGGAAACGCGCACCTGGATTTCCCCGAAGGATACGGCCTGAAAGATTAGGGTCAGGGCGACATAAATCGCAGCGATCATTGCCGCCTGCACGAGAAGGGACAGTTTTTGGGTTTGCATATTTTTTTGTCTCCTTTAGTTTTGTTTTATGTGAGGAAGGTCTCGAACTCACAACGCACCTCATTATAGCAAGACATTATTCACAACGCAAGCTTTTGTACATAAGCTTTGTGGCGGATCTCCTTTCTTTTAAAAGGATTCAAAATAAATTGGGTTTCTCATTTTCAAAGATTTATGGGTGTGATAGAATGAGGCTGAATTTTTTGAAATTTTAAAAAGGAGTTTTAAATGAAGAAAACAAAAGGCTTTTTCTCGGAGTTCAAAGAATTTTTATCCCGCGGCAATGTGATGGATCTGGCCATTGGTTTGATCATCGGTTCGGCTTTTACGGCCATTGTGACCTCTTTAAATAACGATATCATCTCCCCTCTCCTCGGGTTGTTTGGCGGCGTGGATTTCTCTAATTTGATGGTGAAGATCGGGGGGAATGCCAATTCTCCGGTCATCAAATACGGCAATTTCATCACGGCGGTGATTAATTTTCTCATCACCGGCCTTGTGCTGTTCGTCATCATTAAAATTGTCAGCCATGCGGCCAATAAGCTGCCCCTCATCGGCGATGACGAAGTGGCAGAACCCACCACTAAAACCTGTCCCTATTGTAAAAGCGAAATTGATGTCACGGCGACCCGTTGTCCCCACTGCACCTCTCAGCTGGGGGAACACACAGCAGCGTAAAATAAAAAGCTTCGCCTGAAGAGAATCTCTTCGAGCGAAGCTTTTTTGCGTTTTAACGAGTTAAAAGACATTTAATTGGCGTCTGAATTTTCTATTTTTTCTCTGAGATAGCGGCTGTAGAGAGCCATCGCCGGACGATAGGCCAAAACAGCTGCGATTAAAATGATCGTAAACCAGAAATAGCCCCCGAAGACCCACCAGTCAGCGGCCAAAATAAGAGCCAGTGCCAGCGCATATTCCCGGCGGAAGAAAACCGTGCGGCGGCGCAGGGCCTTTGCGGCCGGATCGTAACGCTTTTCTTCCAGTAAAGTTTTAAAAGCGGCGTGGATGACTGTCACCTCGGTGATCAGTCCCGCGCCGACGGCCAAACCACCGACGATGACAAGGGTGATGAGATCGAACTGCGACAGCAGGATGGTGAACCATCCGTTTAGATGGCCGCTTATGGCGAGGATTAAAAAGGCCGCGGCGCAGATCACGACGCCGGCGGTCAGTTTGGCGTTGCGTCCCGGCAGTCCCTGCTGCTGGCGTTCTTTGACCATGCCGGCGACGCCATAGGCCGGCTCGATGGGCTGCCGGAGCAGGTGATCATAATTTTTTAGGTTCAAATGGGCGATGACGAACAGCCCGATGGCCCAGGCCACGCAGATCACAATCCCGAGGTTAAAAGCAGGGCTGATCGAGCTGAGAGAACCGAAAATAAAGGCGGCGATCAGCAGGCCGACGCCCCAGGCATGCTGGCGGGCGCGGCGCTGACTGAGGGATAAAAAGGCATTGGCCTCCTCCATACTGACGACGTGTGCCGGTTCCCCCTGCTGCACGCTTTCAGCCGGGACGGGCTTCACGAGATTCGGATCTTCGATTTCCTCCCGCAGCAGAAAATCGGTGGAGACGGCGAAAACCTCGGCGAGTTTGATAATTTTGTCGAGACTGGGCACCATCTGCATGCTTTCCCATTTGGAGATGGACTGACGCGACACGCCGAGTTGTTCGGCCAGCTCATCCTGGGATCAGCCCTTCTGTTTGCGCAGGGCGATGATTTTATCGGCAAGTAACATGGCTTTTCTCCTAAAGTTGTTTTTGATCATCGATCGATACCTTTATTCTAAAAGGTGCATTGAAACGAAGCCGGATAGCACACGCGTCAATTTGACAACTTAGGGTTGCAATCGGCGGTTGCGGCGTTGTTTTGGACCGATTGCCGCTTTTTAATCAGGCGGATATCGTCTCCCCAGAAGGGAACGATCTGAAAGTAGCCGCTGATACGGGAGGCAAGGCGCTTGCTGTATTGCTGCTGGATGGCCTTTACCCCCAGATTGGAGGAAATGATCATTTTCTGGCCGGCGAGCATCCGCCCGTTGATGATCTCGAACAATTGATCGTCGCTGAAGGCCGTGCGGTACTCGGCGCCGAGATCGTCGATGATGAGCAAATCGCAGTCGAAAAGGCCGTCATAAATGCGGGAGATCCCGCCTTGCTCCGATTTTAAATTCTCCCGGACCAAATCGATGAGGTGCTGGGCCGTGGTGTAAATAACCCGATAACCCTTGGCGATGAGTGCGCCGGCCACACAATTGGACAAAAAGGTTTTGCCGAGCCCCGGTGCGCCGGTGAATAAAAGGCTTTGATGGATCACATCGAAGCGCGTACAGTAATTCTTGATGATTTGATAAACGACGGCCATGTTTTCCCGGGGGCTGGGTCGGTCACCGACGCGCGCGTCGGGATAAAAATCGAGGCGGAAGGTGTCGAAGTTTTCAGACAGGGCCCGGGGCGTTAAATCATAGCGGGAAAAGGCGGCGGCTGTGAGTGCTTTTCGCAGACAGGCGCAGGGCTTTCCCCCGACATAGCCAGTGTCGCGGCAGCGCTCGCACAGATAATGGACGGCAAGGTCCCGCGGGTCGATGGCGTTGGCGGCGAGAAAAGCATCGCGTTCTTCGGCGATGGCCGCCAGGGCCTCGGCGTAATGGGCGTCGGCTTCGGGATTTTGTTCAAGGCGCTCGCGCACCAGACGGGTGCCGGCCGCGCTTTGCGCCCGTTTAAAATCGGCCAGAGCGGGATAGCGGGCCTCAAGCCCTGCGATGCGCTGATGCTCTTCAAAAAGATGGCGGGCCCGATGGTTCAGAAAATCCTGGATCAGGCTGTCAATGCGCCGGTTTGGTGTCGTTTTGGTTGTCATTGTAGAGCCTCCTCAAGTTTTCGATATCGTGTTCGGTGATTTCATCCATCAGGGCTTCTCGGCGCTTGGTATCGGCGGCCTCCTCGGGAGCCATCGGCACCGGCTGGCGCCGTTTATGATGATGGGCGGCCGCCTCGGCTTCAACCGCTTCGAGGGTGGTGATCTGCTGTTCGTGCCAGCGTTTTAAAATCCCGTCGATGTATTTCAGATTGGGGGTGTTGGTGCGGTCCATGGCGGCCTGGACCAGCTCGATGCCGTTGCCGTAATCGTCAAACCATTTGTCGATCATCTTTTTCTCCCATTGCATAGGTCCGCGGTGAATGCCCAGGTACTTCAGCACATCGTAGTAGCGCTTTTGCCGGTCGCTGGATTCGCGTTTGACGCGTTCGGCGTCCTCGAAGGTGATGACCCCGGCGCGGTGCCAGTTGTCGGCGACGGCATCCATGTAGTGAAACATTTGTTTCTGAGAGAAGGGAGTGTCCTTGCTGGCGATGATGGTGAGGGTGTATTCGGCCAGAACCACCACGGCTTCGGGATCAAAATGGTAATCCTTCACGTAGGTGCTTAAGGTCATTGTGCCGGAACGGGACAAGGGCTCGCTGCCCAACATGGCCTGCACCTTGGCGTACATATCGGCGATGCGGGCCTCGTCCGGATTCTTGGGCGCCGGGTCTGCCGGCCAGTCGGCCATTGAGAGCTGGCCCTTGGGCACGGCGCCTTTCACCGCTTGTTTTTTGGCGGGCCTCGGCTTCGGCCCGTTGAGGATCAGCGCCGGAATATTAAAGAATTGCACGTCGGCCTGGCCGTCGGCGCCGTAGGTCACAGAGAGGATGCCCTGCTCCTGCCAGTAGGCCCAGGCCTTGCGCACATCGCCTTCTGTCATGTGCAGCTCCTGGGAGAGGGAGCTGTCGTCCACCGGGATAGCGCTTTGGCCAAAGCAAAGCTTAAGTCCGTACAGATAAACCTTGACGTAATCGCCGTGGGCCTGGGGCATATAAAGATTGATGAAGGCATTCTCCACCGGGGTGATGCCGAGATTGTCATTGCCGCTTTCAAAACTGAAGCGCGTGGCTTTGGTATGGTTCGATTGCATGGTGTTTCCTCGTCGTGTGTCGCGTTTTCGTCCTCCGCGCGGCGAAGGTCTGATTCAAAAAAGACCGCCGCGGATTCTTTTCGTATTATATCATAGCCGACCGGCCTTCGGCAGCGCATTCGAAAAAAGCGCCGCGATCAGGGAATCTTTAACTTTGTAACGAACTCGTAAAACCTGAAGGCAAAGCGGCCGGATTCTTGCCATCGGTCAATCTTGTGATATAATAATCCAAATTGAGCCCGGATCGAAAGGCGCATCAACCGGCTCGCAAAATCAATCAAAAACCAATCTGAAAAGCAGGCGGCCCGGATGCTGCCATGATCATGAAGAGAAGATAAATCGAGAGGATACGATGGATAAATTAATCATCAACGGGGGCGTTCCCCTTCAGGGCGAAGTGAAGATTACCGGTGCGAAAAATGCCGTGCTGGGACTCATTCCGGCGGCGATCCTCAGCCGCAACGTCATCGTGATGGACAATGTGCCCCAGATCAACGACGTCCAGAAAATGGTCAATATCTTAAGAAAGCTCGGTGTGCGCATCGACAGCGAAGGCGATGTGCTCACCATTGACGCCAGGGAAAAAATCTCCCATGACTGCTCTCCCTATCAGGACCAGACCGGCAGGATGCGCGCGTCCTATTATTTGCTCGGCGCACTGCTCGGGCGCTATCATGAAGCGATCGTTCCCCTGCCCGGCGGCTGCAACATCGGCGACCGCCCCATCGACCAGCACATCAAGGGGTTCGAAGCCCTGGGCGCCAAGGTCGTGATTGAGCACGGCCAGGTGAAAATGAAAGCCGACCGTCTGGTGGGCACGGATATTTATCTGGACGTGGTTTCCGTCGGGGCGACCATCAATATCATGCTGGCGGCGGTGCTGGCCGAGGGCAAAACGGTGATTGAAAACGTGGCGAAGGAGCCCCACATTGTGGACGTGGCCAACTTTCTCAACAAAATGGGCGCCAATATCAAAGGTGCCGGCACAGATACCATCCGCATCCGCGGCGTTGAAAAGCTGGGCAGCTGCTCCTATTCGGTGGTACCGGATCAGATTACGGCAGGTACCTACATGATGGCCGCGGCGGCCACCGGCGGGAATGTGCTGGTTTCCGGCGTTATTCCCAAACACATGGAATCGGTCACGGCCAAATTAAGGGAAATGGGTGCCGAAGTCACGGTGGAGGGCGACGGCCTGCGGGTGAAAAACAACAAGGAACGGCTCAAGGCCTGCCGCATTAAAACCCTGCCCTATCCCGGCTTTCCCACGGATCTGCAGCAACCGATGGCCGTGCTGATGGCCATCGCCGAGGGCAACAGCATGATTCAGGAAAGCATCTTCGAAAATCGCTTTAAATACGTGGATGAGCTGCGCAAGATGGGCGCGAACATCACCATCAGCGGGCGCATTGCGAATATCACCGGCGTGCCGAAGCTTTCCGGCACCAAAATCGTATCGACCGATCTGCGGGCCGGGGCGGCCATGGTGATTGCCGCGTTGGTGGCGGAGGGCGAATCCGAGGTGACCGGCCTCCAATACATCGACCGTGGCTACGAAAATCTCGAGGGGAATTTCCGAGATCTCGGTGCCCGCATTCGCCGGGTGCCCATGGATCTTGCGGAATTGGATATTTAAACCATGGCTATTTTAAGAAACATCGGGCGGTTGTGGGTGTCCCTTTTGTTTGCCGGAATCCTGATATTTGGCACGACAGCACCAGTTTCGGCGGCAGACACCCAGTCGCTCACCAATCAGATTACGGACATTCAAAAGCAGATCGACGCGCAGGCCAAGCGCCTTGATGCCCTTAAAGCTCAGACTGCAAACAAAAATGCGGAGCTGGCCAAACAAAAGCAGGCCCTTTCCCAGGCCCGACAGGGAATGAGCGAACGGGTGCGCGCTTTTTATATGTTTGGCAGCGACGGCGTTTTGCAGTACTTGTTTACGTCCGACAGCATTTCGGAATTTTTGGCCAAGGCGGACCAAATGCGCACCGTGATGAACGCAGATAACGTCCGGGTGGCTAAGGTGGAACGCCTGCAGCGCCGGGTTGTCCGGGAAAAAGCGGCGTTGGAGCAGGAGCAACGAAAGGCCGAGCAATCTCAGAAGCAGCTGAACGCTCAGCTTAAAACCGTGCAGCAAAAGCTGATGGCCTATGAAAAAGAGCACCCAGACACATCCGACAACAGCAGCACCAGCGGGGTTAGCCCCACCACCGGCCACCGCACGGAAACCAGCAATCAGATGGATTTTATCTGCGCGGTCGTGGCGCAGGAATGCAATTCTGATTATCAGGGATCGCTGGCGGTCATCAGCTGTGTGATGAATCGCGGAGATACCGGCCGATGGGGCGGCCGCAATTGCGTCGCGGTATTAAAAGCACCGGGACAATTTGAGGCCTATTTGTCGGGAGCCTATAAAAAATACCTGCACGGCAGGTATCCGGCTCACGTTAAGCAGGCGGTGGAAGACTGCATGCTCAAAGGCATCCGCAATCACAGCTATCAAAGTTTCCACGCCGGTTCGTCTCTGCCTTCCTTCGGCGGCAATCATTATTATTGATGGCAGGTTGGCACGGCAGACCATAGAAAAGGGTTTTGACTTTATGCAATTTTGTTCTTTATACAGCGGTTCGTCGGGCAACTGTCTGTACGTGGCCCATGGACGCACCAGGCTCTTGGTGGATGCGGGGCTGTCCGGCAGGAAAATCGAGCAGGGGCTCGTTTCGGCGGATGTGCTGCCGACAGAGCTTGACGGCATCCTGATCACCCACGAGCACCGGGACCATATCCACGGGGCCGGAGTGCTCTCCCGGCGTTATCATTTGCCGATTTATGCCAATGCGGCGACCTGGGAAGCCATGGCGCCGGAGCTCGGCAAAATCGACGGGGCCAACGTTCGGTTTTTTGTGACCGGGGTGCCTTTTGACATCGGGGATCTGCAGATTGATAGTTTCCCCATCTCCCACGACGCGGCGGAGCCGGTGGGATTTGCCATCGACAGCGGCAATCACTCCCTGGGCATCGCAACGGATACCGGCGTGATGACGGATACCATCCTCGGATCGCTCAAAGGCCGGGAGCTGGTGGTGCTCGAGAGCAATCACGACGCGGCCATGCTGGAGACCGGGCCCTATCCCTATCCGCTCAAGCGGCGCATCGCCGGCGAGCACGGCCATCTCTCCAACGATACGGCGGGCGATACCGCGGTAACTTTGGCGGAGAGCGGTGTGAAGCAGATCGTCCTCGCCCATCTGAGCCACGAGAACAACCTGCCGATTCTTGCTTATCAAACGAGCAAGGGCTTTTTTGAGGCGTCGGGCATCAGCGAAAGGGACACGCGCCTCGCGGTGGCGCGCCGCCACGAGCGCTCGTCGATTTTCGACGTTTGTTAGATCATCCATGAAGCAGTGAACGGCCTTCGGGCCGTTTTTTAATTGCAGCAGAAAACCGCCCCTTGCGGAGCGGCTGAAAGTTTATGGTGGATTTGGAGGTTGATCCGAGCATTAAGAAAAACGACGCCGTTTGACGATACGCGAACGATCAATGTGCCTTGAATCATGGCTCTTTAAAATATTCTTTATCAATGAAAATTAATTTTTTACTTTTGAGATTTTATAATATTACTTATATATAGCTAATTGCAAAAGGCGGTGTTTTTTGGTAGAATTTAGTATTATTTGTTTGACGATAAAGGTCGAAATAGGATTCAAAAACGCTGGCTAAATCATTATCCTGGCGCGCACTCCTTAGCCTTTAAACAGCAGAAGGCTATCTGTTTTGGGAACATGGCACATACACTGCCGTCAATGCGAACGGAAAAATGCCCTTATTCTTGAGAGCAAAGGCGAGACGGCAAAGAAAGAAAAAGCCATGGGTATGTGAGGTATCTTTATGAAATTCAAAAGACGGCTTTTTTTGTTAAGCATTGTTTTGTGTGTTCTGATTTGTCTTCTGTCCATGGTCTTTGGTTACGCGTTAAAGCCATCAATGGCATACGGAGTATTTCTCGGCATCAATCGGCAACAAATGTATCGTCTGCAGGATTACCGCTTTGTGATTATTGAACCGTCAGAATTTCAAGCAAAACAGATCCGGGAGCTTCACGCGGCGGGAAAGACGGTCTACGGTTATTTGAATATTGGCGCCATTGAGCAATATCGTCCTTATTATGAGCGCTTCAGGAAGGCAACGCTCGGCGTCTATGGGGATTGGCCAAATGAGCGCTGGATCGACGTTTCAAATCCCCGGTGGCAGGCCTTTGTTGTTAAGATTCTTGGAAAGCAGTATGCCGATATGGGCTTGGATGGCTTCTTTTTGGATAATGCAGACGTCTATTATCACTATCCGACAGAAGAGACCTTCCAAGGTCTCTGTGCGATCCTGAAAGGACTGAAGGCCTACGGTGTCCCGCTTTTGATAAACGGCGGCGATGATTTTGTCACAAGATGTATGAATGAAGGGATCGCATCTTCCCTGTTTGATGGGATCAATCAGGAAACGGTCTTTACGACCATCTATTTTAAAAGCAAAAATTACGGAAGACAGCGAAAAATAGAAACGTTATACTTTAAGGCCTACCTTGCAAGAGCAAAAAACTGTGGCTTAGCCGTTTATCTTTTAGAATACGGTGCAGATCCGGCGCTTTCAAGAAAAATCGACAGCTATTGCAGAGAAAATGGCTTTCTTTGGTACAATGCGAAGAGTTTGGAGCTTCGATAAAAGCGGTGGCAAGTCTGCATTGTGCAAGAATTTAGTCTGATTACCCATCTGAGCCATGAGAACAATCTGCCGATTCTTGCCTATCAAACGAGCAAGGGTTTTTTTGAGGCGTCGGGCATCAGCGAAAGGGACACGCGCCTCGCGGTGGCGCGCCGCCACGAGCGTTCGTCGATTTTCGATGTTTGTTAGATCATCCATGGAGCAGTGAACGGCCTTCAGGCCGTTTTTTGATTGCAGCAGAAAACCGCCCTGAAGGGCGGTCCATGTGGAGGCTGCAGCCGATTAATCTTTCTGCATATCGTCGGAAATGGCGTCGGCCAGACGGTCGAGGTCGATCGCCTGGGTGTTGTCCAGGGCGGAGGCCAGGGAGACCCGGTCTTCGAGGACGGTTATGTTCTTCATTTCGTCGTTCAAGAAGGCCTCGATCAGATCGCCGGAGCGCACGGCCCAGGAGCCGTTTTCAATCAGGCCGACGGTGCGGTTCTGCACGTTCAGCGCCTTCATGTCCTCGAGGAAGTTGAGCATCTTCGGGTAAATGCCGAGGTTATAAGTTACCGAAGCGAGCACGAGATGGCTCAGGCGGAAGGTTTCGGCGATCAGCTGGGACACGTCGGTGGTGGAAACGTCGTAAACCGCGACATTGGTGACGCCGCGCTCACAGAGCTTTGCGGCCAGCGCCTGGGCGGCGCCTTCCGTGTTGCCGTACATCGAGGCGTAGGCGATCATCACGCCCGATTCTTCCGGGGCGTAGCGGCTCCAGGTGTCGTATTTGCCGATGAAATACATCAGATCCCTGCGCCAGACCGGCCCGTGAAGCGGACAGATGAATTGGATCTGATCGAGAATCGTGCCGGCTTTTTTGAGGATGGCCTGGATGTGCGGGCCGTATTTGCCCACGATATTGGCCAGATAGCGGCGGGCGTCGTCGAGCCAGTCGCGGTCGAAATCGACCTCGTCGGCGAAGAGCTTGCCATCCAGCGCCCCGAAGGTGCCGAAGGCGTCGGCGGAGAAGAGGGCGCCGCTTGTCGTGTCGAAGGTCACCATCACCTCCGGCCAGTGCACCATCGGCGCAAAGACAAAAGTCACCGCATGGGTCCCGAAGGAGAAGGTGTCCCCTTCCGCCACTTCGATGCATTCGTGGTCGTCCACGGTGAAGTGAAACTGGCGCATCAGCATGAAGGCCTTTTTGTTGGAGATGATTTTCACGTCCGGATAGCGGATGAGCACCTCCTCGATGGAGCCGGCGTGATCCGGCTCCAAATGGTTGATCACCAGATAATCCAATGGGCGGCCTGCCAGCAGATGGTCGAGGTTTTCGAGGAGCTGGCGGCAGCCCGACCAGTCCACCGTGTCGAAGAGCACGGTTTTTTCGTCCAGGAGCAGATACGCGTTGTAGGAGACGCCCCGGGGGATGGGATAGGCGTTTTCAAACAGGGCGAGGCGATGGTCGTTGGCCCCGACCCAATACAGGTCGTCGGTTACTTTTCGGGTAATATGCATGGTTTTCCTCTCAGTCTTGGTGTGCAGCGGGGCACTACATTTCGATAAAGCCGGCTTTTTCTTCGGCGCATTCCGGACAGACCCAGTCGCCGGGCAGATCGGCAAATTGGGTGCCGGGCAGCACATCCGCTTCCTCGTCGCCGATCTCCGGCACGTATTCGTAACCGCAGCCGTTGCAGACATAGCGCGGGCCGACGGGTTCCGGTTTGGGGATGCGCGGCCGTTTGATTTTGATCATCGGGGGCGCCGGTTGTTTTTCGCCGGTATCCAGGGCCTGGGTGAGCAGCGGCAGAATGACGTTGACGTCGCCGACGATGCCGTAATCGCAGTTTTTAAAGATCGGGGCGTTGGGGTTTTTGTTGATGGCGACGATGATGGACGCTGTCTTGATGCCTTTCAGGTGCTGCTTCGCGCCGGAAATGCCGCAGGCGATATAAAGATTGCCGACGAATTTTTGGCCGGACATGCCGACATAACGATCCAAGGGAACGTATTTTAAGGTCTCCGCCACGGGACGGGAGGAGCCGATGGCCGCGCCGGCGGCGCGGGCCAGGTCTTCGATGAGGCGCATGTTTTCTTTGGGGCCGATGCCCTTGCCGGCGGCAACAACTCGTTCGGCTTGGGCGATGGGCGTGTCGGCGGGAATGCCGACGCTGAAGTCGATTTGTTTTTTTAGCTTGCCGACCAGCGCGTTCACCTGATCGGCCGGTTCCCCTTCGCTGAAGATCTGCTGCTTGCGCAGGCCGGTGATGGGCGCGGCCTTTTGGGCGCCTCCGCTTTTTTTGCCGCCCTTCTCCCGGCGGCCGCGGGGCATCTTGCCGAGGAGCTTGGACGAGATCACCACCCGCATGATTTCGTTGGTGCCTTCGTAAATCGTCGTGATCTTGGCGTCCCGGTACATTCGCTCGATGTCCATGCCCTTCAGGTAGCCGGTGCCGCCGAAGATCTGCAGCGCGTCGTTGACCACTTCCAGGGCCATGTCGGAGGCGTAGCCCTTGGCCATAGCCGCTTCGACGCTGTAGGGCTCGTGGTGGGTCTTGAGCTCGGCTGCGGAATAAACGAGGAAGCGGGCCATGCGCAGCTTGGTGGCCATGTCGGCGATCTTGAAGGAAATGGACTGTTGGAAGCCGATGGGCTTGCCAAACTGCACCCGTTCCCTGGCGTAGGCCAGGGCGGCTTCGTAAGCGCCCTGCGCGATGCCCAGCGCCTGGGAGGCGATGCCGATGCGGCCGCCGTCGAGGGTCATCATCGCGATTTTAAAGCCGTCGCCCTCCTGGCCCAGCAGGTTTTCCTTGGGGACCTTCACATTGTTGAAGATCAGCTCCGCCGTGGAAGACGAGCGGATCCCCAGCTTGTCGTAGTGGTCGCCGAAGTCGAAGCCGGCCCAGCCCTTTTCAACGATAAAGGCCGAGATGCCGTGGGTGCCGATATCCGGCGTGGTCACGGCGAAGACCACATAGGTATCGGCCTTCGGAGCGTTGGTGATAAAGACTTTGCCTCCGTTGAGCAGATAATGATCGCCCTTGTCCACCGCGGTGGTTTCGGTGCCGCCGGCATCGGAGCCGGCGTTGGGCTCCGTCAGGCCGAAGGCACCGAGTTTTTTGCCGTTTAGCAGATCGGGCAGGTATTTTTCCTTTTGCGCCTGGCTGCCGAAGGCCGCGATGGGATAGGTCCCCAGAGAAGTGTGCGCCGAGAGGATGACCCCGGTGCCCCCGTCCACCCGGGAGAGTTCTTCCACGGCGATGGCGTAGCTGATAACATCCAGGCCAGCGCCGCCGTATTTGGCGTCGTAGGGGATGCCCATCCAGCCGTTCTCGCCCATTTTGCGGACGATTTCCGTGGGAAAGGCATTTTGCTGGTCGAGGCTGAAGGCAATGGGCTTGACTTCCTTCTCCGCGAAGGTGCGGATTTGCTGGCGCAGGGCTTCATGGGCTTCGGTGATTTGAAATAACATGTTTTCTCCTTCTTTTTATAAAATTAGTGAATGGTTTGCACGAAAAAGGGCGGATGGCTCCGCTGACCGATTATGGGGCTTCTCGCGGCGCAGGGACGCGCATCGGCGGATCGTCGTGATCAGGCGGATCAAAGATGACCGCCTGAAGCGTGTGCGCTGCCAGTTCTGCTTCAAGACGCCGCTGAATCTGGGACATGTGCTGATGCGCGCAGCAGGCCATCCGATGGTGTTCGCACCAGTCGCAATGGTAAGGCGCCCGGGTGCAGGCGGTCACCGTGGGATAATCGTCCAGAGCGCGCAGCAGGTCCAGCAGGGTGAATGCCGCCAGCGGGCGATTGAGGGAAGTCCCGCCGGCTGCGCCGCGGCCCACGGCGACGATGCCTGCTTGCTGCAGTTTTTTTGTAATCTTATAGGCAAAGGGCCGGGGGACCTGTTCATTTTCCGCAAGGACAGGGATCTTTTTTTTTCCGCCGTCGGCGATGCCGCGAAGCAGCCGGATGGCATAGTCTGTTTTTCTTGTGATGAGCAACCGATTTCATCCTCCTTTTCGTTTAGTGTATCAGTTTGGATTAAAAAAGTCCAGTATAATTTAAAATAATTATAAATTAAAATCTTACATAGATTGAAATGATTGTAAATAAATTAAAAAGCGCATAAAAAAATCTCCGGGGATCGGCGAGGATCTCTGGAGATGACGGGCGAGGAACGATTCAGCAAAAATCGGCAACCACGTCTTTGACGGTACGAATGCCTTGCAGACCAGCGATTTGGCTGCCGCAGAAGAAAAGCCCGGCGTCGCGGTTGCCGCGGGCGGCCTGAATGAGCGCCTCGGTGATGCAATAGGGCACCTTGGCAGGGTCGCAGGATTTAATGCAGTGGGAGCATCGGCGCGGCGGGATCCGACCGATATCATCCAAATGTTGCATCAGCGGGGTGTTCAGCGCCCGGCCCGGCATGCCCACCGGGCTTTGGACGATGCGAATGTCCTCGGGATCTGCATCGATGAGCACTTGTTTGTAATCCTGGCTGGCATCGCATTCCTTCGTGGCGATAAAAGGGGTAGCGACCTGGACGCCGGCGGCGCCCAGGGCCATCATCGCGTTCAGGTCGGACCGGCTGCGGATCCCCCCGGCGGCAAAGATGGGGATGTCCCGGCCGGCGAGATCGCGATAGGGCGCCAGGGCGTCGATCACTTCGGGAATTAAAGCGCTCAGCGGGGCACAGGTGCCGGTGAGCAGGGCCCTTTTTTTAAAGCCGAGGTGACCGCCGGCTTCGCAGCCCTCAAGCACGACAAAATCCGGCAGTCGATGGTAGCGTTGATGCCAGGTTTTGCAGATGAGGGCGGCGGCTCTCCCGCTGGAGACGATGGGCGCGATCATCGCAGGGCCGTCCTCGGCGTATTCCGGTAGCGATAGGGGTATCCCCGCTCCGGAGACCACCGCGTCCACCCCGGCGTCCACCGCGGCGCGAACAGCGTCAGCATATTGAGTAGAAGCGACCATGGCGTTGACAGCGATGAGGCCGTTCCCTCGGGACAGCGCGAAGGCCCTGTGAATCTCTTCGCGCAGAGCCCGCAGGTTGGCCGCATCGGGACGCTGATAAAAATCAGGCTCCCGATAGCCGCAGTCGGCGGTGCTGAGGGTGCCCATGCAGCCTTCCCGGGCGACGGCGCCGGCCAGTCTACCCAGAGAGATGCCGACCCCCATCCCGCCTTGCAGCAGCGGAAAAGTGAGACGGCGGCCGTCGGGAGTTGTTAAATTCTGATAGGACATAGATTTCTCCTGATAAGAAGCACTGAATGGCGAAGGACCGTTTCGTTCAGTAGCTTAAGATAGGTCAAACTATATAAGTTTTAAATATTCTTGTCAAGCGTTTTTTAAAACCCTGTATAAATTTTAAGTTAGTCATTAAAACGGCGAAGGTTGCACTTTCCTAACAATTAGGGATGACTGAATGCTTAACCAAAACGCGAAAAGCAAAAGTTTGAATTGATTTCGATGATGTAATTTGATATCATTACAAAGTAATTTACAGAACACCTGTGAATGACTGAATTTAAATGCACAATTAAGAGGAGGAAAACATCATGGCAGATTTTTTGAAATGCAGAGCTGAAGCTTTAAAAGGAACTAAGACCGAAAAGAATTTACAGGATGCTTTTGCCGGCGAATCCCAGGCCCGCAATAAATATACCTATTTTGCAGCGAAAGCGAAAAAAGACGGCTTTGTTCAGATTGCCAATATCTTTGAAGAAACAGCGAATAACGAAAAAGAACACGCCAAAATGTGGTATAAGATTCTTTATGGGATCGACGAAACCGTCGAAAACCTGAAGACAGCTGCCGGCGGCGAAGCCTATGAATGGCAGGAAATGTATCCGCAGATGGCCAAAGACGCCGAAGAAGAAGGCTTTGACGATATCGCCCGCCTTTTCCGCGCCGTGGCCGACATCGAACAGGAACACGAAGCCCGCTATAAAAAGCTGGTGAAAAACATCGAAGACGGCGTTGTCTTCTCCAGGGACGGGGATCGCATTTGGCAGTGCTCGAACTGCGGCCACATTGTCGTCGGTCCGAAGGCGCCGAATGTCTGTCCGGTATGCGCCCATCCTCAGGCTTATTTTGAAATCAAGAAAGAAAACTATTAATCCCATCCCATCCACACATCGGAAAACCGTCTGCTTCGGCAGGCGGTTTTTTAGTATCATCAAGGTGTGGTGGATAGAGAAGAATCTCTATTGGTTGCGCACTTATTTGATGGCAGAAAACTTAAGAATTAAAAGCTTTTTTTCTTAATGTATAGTGTTATTTGTCAGGCGAAAAAGCGGCCGCGGCGCTCTTAGCTATAAGACGTCTGTCGGGTTGGAGAGGGAGTCTTGTCAACCTAAGCTTTCTCTTGGTCAATACCGGGTGGAAGAGAAAAGTTCGTTTTTTATGTTCAAGGTATTGCTATAGATTTGTTTTAGAGCACTGGCAGCATATTATATAGGCGCAGAAGCTTTATATCCTCCTTGGATATTTTTAAATCATTGATAATATCTTCTTTTCCTCTGAGCCTATTTTTGGTAAAGAGCATTTTTGTTGCGATCGGCATCAGCGGCCTGGAGGACAGACCGTTCCATAGTCCCCATTTCATGTCGGAATCCAGATAGGAAGCCAAAATCTGGGCACTGGCTTTCTCCATGGGGGAGTGCTGGTTGGTCAGCATAATATTGGTTACAGCGTCATAGTGCTCGATATAACCGATGTAAGTTGTTTCGCAGTCTTGATAATGATCATAGGTTTTATAATTCATATACATCATGATCTTGAACTGATTTTTGTCCGTCTCGGAGAGAATATCGAAAACGGAAGGGAGAAGTTGATGGCTTCGTCCATCAAAAACATAACTGTAAAATCGGGATACGCCGTTGAAAAAAGAAGGCTGTGCGTCGGATGTGGTAATCTTCGTATTCGATTTCCTTACATACAGCAGTTGCTCCACATGAATATGTAGTGCCTCTGCCAGTTCATAAAGTGTTTCGATATCGATGGATATGTCCCCGTTTTCATATTTAGAAAGCGCTGATTTACTCTTAAAGACAAGGTCTGACAGCGCATCCAGCGTCAAGCCGTTTTTTTTTCGATAGATACGGATATTGTGTCCAATTCCAACCGTAATTTCCGACATGTGCTTCCTCCTGCAGTTTCCTTCAAATACATAATTTCGTGAATGGAGATGATATTTCATCATTTTAACTCAATTTTAGCACAGGAATGCTCAAAATTACATTTTTACGAAACTTTTGCGCAATATAATCTATTTTGGCGACACAAGTGCTCCTTTGAAGACAATCCAAAATGCCTTCATAATTATTTTATCAAAAGGAAATAATCCTCAGTAAGAAAGGAGCGCACACAGCAATGTATAATTTTGATGAAATGATCGACAGAAAAAATACGAACGCATTAAACACAGACGGCTTTCGCGGCTATATCTTCCACGCAGGGCCGGAGAAGGTTTTCCCCTATAAGGACGAGGAGTTTGTCCGCATGTGGGTGGCAGATATGGAATTCGGGATTGCACCAGAGATTCTGGATGCGCTGCGCGCCAGAATTGACCGTCAGATCTTCGGCTACACTGGTATCTTTGACAGCAGCTACTATGAATCGGTTGCCAAATGGTGCAAAGACCATTATAGATGGGTTTTTCCGCAGGAGGAACTCTGCTGTTCTCCTGGCATCATTCCCGCGTTGTATCAGCTGGCCGAAACACTCTGCACACAAGAAGAAAAGGTTTTGATAAATACGCCGGCCTACGGTTACTTTCTCCACGCGGCGGAGTATTCGAATCTTGGCGTTTTGAAATCGCCCCTCCTAAAGAATGAAAAGGGAGAATTCTTTATCGACTACGATCATTTTGAAAAACAATGCGCCGATCCTCATTGCAAGCTGGTGTTCTGGTGCAATCCGCAAAATCCGACCGGTCGCGTGTGGAAAGAAGATGAGTTGAAGAGGATTGCGGAAGTTGTAGAGAAATATAATCTCTGGATCATCTCGGATGAAATTCATTGCGATCTGATTAGACAAGGGCAGGTGCACACGCCCATGGCAAAGATTATGCCGGATTATCCTAAATTGATTACCTGCATGGCGCCGACCAAAACTTTCAATATGGCGGGGCTCTCTTTTTCCAATATCATCATCCGCGATCCCGAGCTGCGGGAGACCTTTCGGAAACGCGATAAACTATTTGGCATGGTTAATACGATGTCGCTCACCGCGGCCAAAGCGGCTTATGATTTCGGCGATCCCTGGCTGCAGGAATTGCGCGTTTATTTGGACGAGAACTTCGCGTTTGTCAAAGCGTTTCTCACCGAACACATGCCGGAGGCGGTGATGAACATCTCTGAAGCAACCTACCTGTCCTGGGTCGATCTGTCTAAGGTGCTTCCAGATGTGGCAGATCTGCCGGGTTTCTTTGCTAATCGCGCAGGCGTCCTGCTCGAGGGCGGCAATGCGCTGTTTGTCGGTAACGCGGAAGGTTATATTAGACTGAATCTGGCGATGCCGAGAGCCGTCATTAAGACAGGACTCGAGCGCATGCGGAACGCCATCAATGCGCATAAAGCGCAAAGAGACAATCACTGAGCACAACAAAGATCGGGAGTTGTCGACTGGTGCACCGTCGCACTTGTGATGCGAGTAAGGGAGACGAAGATGGATAAAAAAGCGTTTTTAAAGGCATATTTGGCAGATCGTCACGGGACAGATTGTTTGAAATGGGATGGCCTCGAGGAAAAATTTGGATCTCGTGATCTGATTGGTATGTGGATTGCGGATATGGAGTTTAAAACCAGCCGGTATATTCGTGAGGCATTGGTTCAGCGCGCGGAGCATGGGATTTTTGGTTACACCAAGGCGCCGGAAGCATACTATCAGGCGTTGTCGGATTGGATGGCATCCCGCTATGGAATAAAGATCGAAAAGGAATGGGTCCGCTTCACGACAGGTTGCGTCACGGGCCTGGCCTATGCGATCAATTGTTACACTGAGCCGGGAGACGCCTGCCTGATCATGACGCCGGTCTATTATCCATTCTTCAATGTGGTCACGAACAACCACAGAAAATTGGTCAGTGTCGATCTCGATTATGCGAATGGAAACTGGTCCATGAACACTGCGGCGATCGAAGACGCTATTGTGCAGCATAATGTGAAGCTGATTCTGTTGTGTTCTCCGCATAATCCCGTCGGGGCCATTTGGAGCGAGGCAGAACTGGCACGCCTGTTTGAGCTTTGCCGAAAACACGATGTGTTGGTGGCGAGTGATGAGATTCATCAGGATCTCGTGATCAACTCGGAGAAGACGTTTGTCCCGGCCCTGACGGTCAGCGGCGGGAAATATTCGGATCGCCTGATCACGATCAATTCTGCGTCCAAGACATTTAACCTGGCAACGCTGCTCCATGCCCACATGATTATTAAGGATGAAAAGCTCCGGGCAAAATATGATGATTACGCGTCCGGGAACAATAGGACAGAGATCAGCGTTATGGGGATGTATGCTACGATGGCTGGCTATCAGCATGGCGGCGAATGGCTGGACCATGTGTTGGAAATTATCCGGGACAATTATACTTATTTAAAAACGGAACTGATTTCGCGGCTACCCCAGGCGGTGGTTTGTTGTTTGGACGCAACCTATCTGGTCATGGTTGATTTGCGTAAAATCTGCGATCCGGAACAGTGTCAGGCGTTTGTGCAGGAGAAGGCTCGATTAGGTGTGGACTACGGGGAATGGTTCGGAGATCAATACAAAGGATTTATTCGGATGAATCTCGCAACGGATCCTGCCCTGATCCGCCAGGCGGTGGACAATCTCGTGCGGGCAGCGGCGGATATAACATGAAGGCGTTGAGACTTGGTGGGAGAATCATTGAAGCGATCTCGCTTTTACAGCTACGATAATGTATGAGAGGGGAGACTCACACATGGAAGAAAAAAGAAGTGAAAGGGACTATGGCGCGCTGGCGTTGATCCCGTTTATTGTGTTCTTGGGGTTGTATGTCGGATGCGGCATGGTTTTGATGCTGATGGGCGTCAAGGATGCTTTTTATCAAATGCCCAGATATGTGGCAGCGATGGTTGCAATCTTAATCGGCATTTATTGTTTTGACCGCAAGAAAAAGATCGGTGACAAAATCAATGTTTACTGCGCCGGTGCCGGTCGGTCGGGTGTCATGCAGATGGGGCTGATTCTTCTTTTGGCCGGCGGATTTGCGAATGCCGTGGCGGAGATCGGCGGGAAAACATCCATGGTGAACCTGGGGATTTCCATTATTCCCTCTCATCTGCTGATCCCGGGTATTTTCCTGATCTGCTGCATCATATCCACCTGTATCGGGACGTCTATGGGGACACAGGTCACGATGATCCCGGTTGCAATCGCTTTGGCAAAGGGCGCCGGTCTAAATACGGGCATGGCAGGAGCGGCAGCCATTGCCGGAGCCTATTTCGGAGACAATCTTTCGATGATTTCCGATACGACCATTGCGGCGACTAAGGGTGTCGATGCAGAGATGAAGGATAAATTCCGGATGAATTTTCTCATTGCGCTGCCAGGCGCGATTGTCACGATGGTGATTTATGCCGTCTTGGGTCACGCTTCCGGTGGCGGTGGTCAGGTACAAACCAGAAACTACATTCTGCCAACGGTGATTCCTTATTTTGCCGTTTTGATTCTTGCGGTGGCCGGGATGGATGTTACGGTCGTCCTTGTGATCGGAACCGTTTTGGCAGGCGTCATCGGGATGGCTTGCGGGACAATCTCGTTCTTTGGCTGGACGAAAGCCATCGGTGCCGGCATGGAGGATATGTTCTGGCTTGCCGTTTTCGCGATGATGATTTCCGGTATGGTGGAGCTTGTTCGCTATTATGGCGGCATTGCGTATTTGCTGAAGGTTTCGATGAAAAAGATTAGGAACAGAAAGAGCTGTGAATACATCATCGGGTTTGTGTCTATGATCATCTCCGGCATCACCCTCAACAACACCGTAGCGATTATGATCAGCGCGCCGTTTGCCAAGGATCTGGGCGACAAGTATAAGATCGCACCCAAGCGTTTGGCATCCCTTCTGGATATTTTCGGAGCGGCGGCCCTGATGCTGGTGCCCCACGACAGCGGCGTGCTTCTGGTGCAGACCTATGCGAAAGGCGTCAACTATCTGGATATTGTCCGTTATCAGTTTTATCCGATCCTGCTGCTTTTGTTCACTTGTTTGACGGTGCAATTTGGTCTCATGCGCACCAAAGAGGAAAAGGAAGCCGCGTGATCGTTGATGCCAGCGATTGGTTAAAGTCGGCAGATATTTCAATGAGTTCACATCAATGGTTTCAATGAATTCAATCATTTTTTATAAGGAGATAACGATGAAGAAAATTCAATCTTCTGGCGCCCCCGACGCCATCGGCCCCTATTCTCAGGGCTTTGTGACAAATGGACTGATCTTTACATCCGGACAACTTCCGGTGAATTCTGAAACAGGTGAGATCCCGGAAGGAATTGCGGCACAAACCGAGCAGAGCTGCAAAAATGTCCTTGCCATTTTGGAAGCTGCGGGATCTGGCGCGGAGAAAGTCGTTAAGACAACGTGCTTTTTGGCTGAAATCACAGACTTCAGCGCTTTTAATGAGGTGTACGCAAAGTACTTTGTATCAAAGCCAGCCAGAAGCTGCTTCGCCGTGAAGGCTCTGCCTAAAGAAGCATTGTGCGAAATCGAGTGTGTCGCAAAAGCATGATGTGAGTAAATCGATGATGGATCGGGGGAAGCCCCCGTTCAGTCTTCACAGGGCTGTTTGTTCGGGGTGCCGCAAACAGCCTGCCGTAAAGAGCGTTCTGGAATGGAGATTATTATGAATAAAAATGTAAAAAATATTCTTAAAAAAGCATGTGGGATCTGGCAACCTGCGCTGACGGCGAACTCAATGTGGTTCCCGTCGCTTTCAAGGATGTTACGGATGACGGTAAACTGATCGTGGGCGGGGTGGCAGCGTATGTGACCGAAGGAGCTGTCGTGGAAAGCTTCAAGGCGATGGTGGAAAAGATGTTTGATGGTGATGTGACGGCTAAGGGAGCGCTGATCATAACGGCGGAAAAGATTATTGTCACCACGCCCGGTGCGGAGAGTAAGAAAGTCCTTTAATGCGTCTCCGTCGATTTTGAAAAAAGCATGGGCTGCAGCGGCCAGACCAATTGTTCTGCGGCAAGCACCTTCCCGCAAAGTGCGTGCTGCGTGCTTTTTTAGCAGCAACATTGCAGGCGGCCCCCAAAAGAGCTTTAGCCGAAGGAAGATCAGCCAATTTTAACGAATGAATTATGAGCACGTAAAAAGCCGCCGGCCGTTTAAAACGGCCGGCGGCTTTAGTGTGTGGGTTCAGCGCTTAAAGCGGCTTAATGTCGAGCACCGGGGTGCCGTCCATCATATCTGCACCGCGAAAGGCAATTTGCGTATCGGTGATGCTTTCGACGGTGATGGCGGTCAGGCCGATGGGATTCGGACGATTGGGCGCCCGGGTGGAGAAGAGTCCCGTCATCGGGCCGTCGCCGTGGATCGGGACGGTTTGGGCAAAACCCTTCGCGCGGTCGAAGTAGAAAAGCACCAGATAGCGCTCGCCGGGGTGCATGTCAGCCATGGCCTCGCGATATTGGGGATCCATTTGGATCACGCCGCAGGCATTTTGGGCGGCGACGCCCCGCGGCGTGTTTTCCCGGGATGTGAAGGCGGTGCGGATAATGCCGATGGGCTGGCAGGTGATGGTTGTCATGATGCGGCTCCTTTGATTTTAAAGATTGAAATGATAAAAATGCCTGTAAAGCGTTATTTCGCTCGGCTGTTTAAGGCTGGACTGAAAGAGGACGCCGCCGGGGGTGGCCGCGCGGGTGAGCAGCTGTTTTTGGGTGAGCACATTTTTAAGTTCGCCCGCGGTGCCTGCGCCGCCGTCATAAAGGGTGACATGACTGCCGAGAACGCCGCGGATTTGATCGCTGACAAAGGGATAATGGGTGCAGCCCAGAACCACGCTGTCCACCCGGCCGCGATAGCAGCCGATGAGCTTTTCAATCAGGGCGGTGAGATCCGGTGCGTCCAGCCGGCCGCGCTCGATGCGCTTGGCCAGCCCCGGACAGGAGCAGGAGACGCACTCGGCATAGCCGGCGTAGCGATCCCAAAGATCGCGGTATTTTTGAAGGCTCAGGGTGACCGGAGTCGCCATCACGAGAACGCGGTGCCGGCCGGAGGCGGTGGCTGCGGGCTTAAGCGCCGGTTCCACGCCGATGATCGGCAGCTCAAAGGCGCAGCGCAGTTCTTTTGCCGCGGCGCTGGTGGCGGTATTGCAGGCGATGACGATGGCCTTCACGCCGTCTTCGACCATCCGTCGGACGATGTCGAAAGCAAGGGCGCGCACCTGTTCAACCGATTTCTCGCCATAGGGCGCGTTGGCAGAGTCGCCGTAAAACAGAAAATTTTCGTTGGGCAGCTGCTCGGTGAGATGTTTAAGCACCGAGATGCCCCCGACGCCGGAATCAAAGACGCCGATGTAATCATTAAAGGCTTTTCGCATGGTTATTCCTCGACAATGCTTCTCGATCTGCCGACGCAGACCGGACGCCGGACCGCGTTCGGCGCGCTTTCATTATAAACGAAGACCGCCCGGAATAAAAGCGTCAATCTTGCAGCATGCTTTAAAACTTTGAATCAAAGGCTTTCACCGGTCAGACCGCTGTGTTATAATGAAAAACAATCTAATTTGGGAGGTTTGCGATGGAGATACGAAAGCAGTGGCTGGCATGGGTCGGATTTTTGGGCATCATTGGCGTGGCAGCATGGCTGCTTTGGGCGGCGTCTCCCAGGGTTTTGGCGGCGGGCCATTGGGAAGCCTTTGCCAAGGCTTCGGGCCTCCTGTCGGATTCGCTGACAGCTGGCGAAATCCTGCAGGACAGCCGGGATTTTCATCTGCGGCCCAGCGATTTGCCGGGGAGAATGCGGATGTCCAAGGAGAAGGTGCTTTATCTCACATTTGATGATGGTCCATCCAAAAATACCCAGCCGATTCTCGATATTCTCAATCGCTACCATGCTAAGGCCACTTTCTTTGTAACCAATCAGCAGCCAAAGTATCGCCACATGATCGGCAAGGCTTACCGAGAAGGCCACACCATCGGCCTGCACACCAGCACCCATGCCTACAGCATTTATCGCTCGCCTCATGCTTATTTTGCCGATCTGGATGCCATTGCAAAAACGGTGAAATCTGAAATCGGCTATGTGCCCTGCTTCGTGCGTTTTCCCGGCGGATCTTCCAATACGATTTCCCGGAATTATAGCCATGGCATCATGCATGTGCTTACGATGGAACTGAATAAAAAAGGCTATCAATATTACGATTGGAACGGTGACAGCACCGATGCCACGATGATCAACGGCGATCCCAACAAGATTGCCGCGATGGCGAAGCGCAGCAACGATTCCAATATCGTTATGCTCTGCCACGACACGGATACCAAGTCAACGACCGTGAAGGCGCTGCCTAAAATCATCGAGTATTACCAGGCCAAGGGCTATGCTTTAAAGGCGATCGACCGCAAGAGTTTCGCCCCGCATCACGCCATCAATAATTAAAATAAAAATGACCGCAGCGGTTGAAAAAGCGGCGGACCGGCGGTATAATAGCATTAATAAAAGAATTAAGCAGAGTAGATGTCGAAGCGTTAAGTGTCTGACGAACGGGGAGTTGTCGCCAGAACGAAAAGCAAAGCTTACGGTTTCGACCATCGCATCCCGCTGCTACTTTTGAGGATATCCTCCTTTGTAGCGAAAGGAAACTGCAAAGGAGGTTTTTATATGTCTATTTTTAATAAGACCAAGACGTTGACTTTGGCAGCGCTCTTCGTGGCGATTGCAGTGGTTTTAAGCTTTTTCAAGGTTCCCCTGACTCCCTTGATCGAGCTGCGATTCGGCGCTTTGCCCATTGCGGCCGCTGGGGCCCTGTTGGGACCGGTGGTGGGACCGGTGGTTGGCGCTGTCTCGGATATTCTGGGGTATATGGTTCGGCCGACGGGGCCTTTCTTCCCGGGGTTTACCCTCAGCGCGGCCCTTTCCGGCTTGCTCTACGGCCTGATGCTGCACCGGGAGACGACCCTCAAACGCGTGGTGGCCGCCCAGGCAATCAAGACGGTCATTGTGAATTTTTTGCTCAACAGCCTGTGGCTGTCGATGCTTTACGGCAACGCCTTTACGGCGGTTATTGCCGCCAGGACCGTGAAGGAATTGGTGATGTTTCCTATCAATACCATGCTTTTGGTGCTGGTGCTGCGGGCGGTTACGGCAGTGCGGCTGACCGGCGGAGAACAGCGCGCGCGTTGATCGGCGTTCATCAAAAAAGACCTTCTTAATGAAGGTCTTTTTTTAATGGGGAATGTTGGGCCGGTGTTTGCATCATGCCCCGGGCAGCCACTCCAATGGCATCGGCGGCCATATCGGCCAAGCGGCTGCCGCGGTCGTCGATGCACCACATAACCTCGACACCGATGAGGGTCGACAGCAGGAGACTGACGTAATGGGCGGTGGATACCTGGGCCGAGAGGCGGTTTTGCAGCTTGCCCTTGGTCACAATGTGGGTCAGGCACTTGAGCAGATCGCGGTCTTCCCCGTAAAAATTATTGTCCGGGAAGGTGAAATAATTGGCAACGATGGCCTTGATGATGCCCTTGCCGCGCTTTTCGTATTCGGTGTAGGAAATTTTGACGAAGCGGGTAACCATGGGCAGAAAATCTTCGTCCTGCACCTGGGCAAAGGCCTGGGCATAAACCGCGTCGGACTGTCGGAAAGTGTCGAACAGCAGGTCTTCCTTGGATGTAAAATAGGTATAAAAGCTGCCTTTGGCCACGTTGGCCCGGGTAGTGATGTCTTCGATGCTGACATTGCCGAAGCCTTTCTCGTTGATCACTTGGACAGCGGCGTCGTAAATCTTCTTTTTGGTTTCGATGGCCTGCAGCTGGCGCTTGGTGAGACGGGTGTTGTTTTTATTGATTGGACGCATGCAGGTACCTCATGACTGCGCTGATTTCAGCGCGGGAATATCAGCGGATGCAGATTGCTCGGAACGGGTATAGCACTTCATGATATAAGAATCCAGGTGATAAAAATCTTTGATGTGGTCAAAGATCAGTGCGGAGGCTTCGTCCAGATCGGCGTTGCGGATGCTTTGGATCAGCGGCAGATGGTGGTGGATCTGCACGAGACTGGTTTTGATGTCCTTGTATTTGGAAATTTGCACCAAGTGCACCTGCTGATAAAGGGCGTATTGTTGGCGGTACAAATAGGCGTTGCCGGAAATTTTGGCAATGGCCAGATGAAAATCGTTGTCGGCCTTGATGCGCAGATAAATGTCTCCCCGGGCGGCGGCTTCCTCGCAGGCCTCAGCCAGCTGCCGGAGCCATTCGAAGTCGGCGGCGCTGCCATAATAAGAAGCAAGGTTGGCACAGAGAATATCCTGGGACAAACGCACTGTGCCGATTTCTTTAATCTCTTTATCCGAGAGATCGTTCACAGAAGCACCGCGGTTGCGCCCGATGGTGACGAGGCCTTCGGCCGCAAGCCGGCGCAGCGCATCGTGAACCGGGGTGCGGCTGATGTCGAGCTTGGCCGAGATCTGCGGCTCGGAAATCTTGCTGCCCGGCAGCAGTTCCATGTGAAAAATCATTTCCTTTATTTTTTGATAGGCTGTCATCGATTGAGAACCCATAGATAATACCTCCTGCAAAAGAGATGACGCCGCTGATTGTGCAGCCGCCATCAAATTTCTTAATATTTAACAGTATATAACAACCAAATGTGCGATTCAAATGTTTTTAGTGCAATTCATCATTTATAAAAACAATAAAAAGTTTTATCATTCATTATTGACAAAGGATTTCAATCGTAGTATTCTGTGTGTATATTAAAAATATGCATGCATTCTTACGGTAATGCATGGCAGAATGTTGCGGAGAGGATGAGCGAATCGTTATTCGCGACGTGAGAAGGAGGTAAAGAATCGTGTCCAAAAAAATCGCATTAATGGACGGAAATGAAGCGGCGGCTTATATTTCGTATGCCTTTACGGAAGTGGCGGGGATTTTTCCAATCACGCCGTCTTCGCCCATGGCGGAACATGTGGACGAATGGGCAGCGAACGGCAAGAAGAATCTCTTTGGCCAGCCGGTTGAAGTGGTTGAAATGCAGTCGGAAGGCGGAGCGGCCGGGACGGTTCACGGCTCGCTGCAATGCGGGGCACTGACGACAACTTACACCGCGTCCCAAGGACTTTTACTGATGATCCCGAACATGTATAAAATCGCCGGAGAAATGCTGCCGGGGGTCTTTCATGTGTCGGCCAGAACGTTGTCGGCCCACGCGCTGTCCATCTTTGGCGACCATTCCGACGTGATGGGCGTCCGCAGCACAGGCTTTGGCATGATCGCGTCTTCCTCTCCGCAGGAAGTCATGGATCTGGGGGCTGTGTCGCACTTAGCGGCGATTCATTGCCGGATGCCGATCCTGCACTTCTTCGACGGCTTCCGCACTTCCCACGAAATTCAGAAGATCGACGCGCTGGATTATGAAGATCTGCGTCCGCTGGTCGATATGGATGCAATCAAGGCGTTCAGAAAGCATGCGCTGAATCCGGAACACCCGGCGACCCGCGGAACCACGGTCAATCCGGATATCTTCTTCCAGTGCCGCGAAGCCTTGAATACCAACTTTGACAAATTGCCCGACGCGGTCGAGCACTATATGCAGGAAATCAACAGGCTGACCGGCCGCGATTATCATCTGTTCAATTATTATGGCGCGGAAGATGCCGAATGCGTGATCGTGCTGATGGGCTCTGGTGCGGAAACCACCCGCGAAGCCATCGATTATCTGGTGGCCAAAGGCGAAAAGGTCGGGATGATTAACGTTCATCTGTATCGCCCCTTTGCGGCGGATTATTTCCTGAATGCGATTCCGAAGACGGTCACCAAGATGGCCGTGCTCGACCGCACCAAGGAGCCAGGGGCCATGGGCGAACCGCTCTATCAAGACATCTGCGCGGTCTATAAAGAGCGGGAATGGCCGATGACCATCGTCGGCGGCCGCTACGGCCTGAGCTCCAAGGACACCACGCCGGCGCAGATCGTCGCCGTGTTCGACAGCCTGAAGGCCGACAAACCGAAAAACAACTTCACCATCGGGATTGTCGACGATGTGACGCACACCTCACTGCCGGTCGGCGGGGAAATCAATACCACGCCGGAAGGCGAAACCAGTGCCGAATTCTGGGGGATGGGCTCAGACGGCACCGTCGGCGCCAACAAGAACTCCATCAAGATCATCGGGAACGCCACCGACCTTTACTGCCAGGCTTACTTCGTGTACGACTCAAAGAAATCCGGCGGGCTGACCCAGTCTCACCTGCGTTTTGGGAAGAATCCGATCCATTCGCCTTATCTGATCCAGGCGGCGGATTTCGTAGCCTGCCACAATCCTTCTTATGTTCACCACTACGACATGGTGAAAAACCTGAAGGCCGGCGGCACCTTCCTGCTCAATTGCCAGTGGGATATGGACGGGCTTGAAGCCCATCTGCCGGGGAGCATGAAACGCCAGCTGGCCGAAAAGAATGCCCAATTCTACACCATCGACGCCATCGACATCGCCCGCGAGCTGGGACTCGGCGGCCGAACCAATACCATTTTGCAGTCGGCCTTCTTCAAACTTTCCGGCGTGATTCCCATCGAGCAGGCCGTGCGGGAAATGAAGGACGCCAACTATCAATCCTATTTCAAGAAAAAGGGCCAGAAGGTGGTCGATATGAACAACGCGGCCGTTGAAAAGGGCGTCGATGCCTTTGTGAAGATCGACATTCCCGAAAGCTGGCGGACTGCGGAAGATCCCATCGCCGAAAAAGACGTGCCGGACTTTATCAAAGAAGTGGTGGCGCCGATGAACCGCCAGGAAGGCGACGCGCTGACGGTGGCCCAGATGACCAAATATGGTCTCGAGGACGGGACCTGGCCGGCCGGGACCACCAAATACGAAAAACGCGGTGCGGCTGTGGAAGTGCCGGAATGGGACCTCACCAAGTGCATCCAGTGCAATCACTGCTCGCTGGTCTGCCCCCACGCGGCCATTCGGCCGATTTTGCTCGACGAGGCCGAAGCCGAAGCGGCACCGGCCGGCTTTGAAACGAAGAAGGCCACCGGCAAGAACATGAGCAGTTATCAATTCCGCATTCAGGTTTCTCCCTACGACTGCACCGGCTGCGGCAGCTGTGTCAACGTCTGCCCGTCGAAGGAGAAATCGCTGGCCATGAAGCCCTTCGCCTCTCAGGTGAAGGAAGCCGACAATTGGACCTTCGGCGTCGAAAAGGTGGCCATTAAGACGGCGGTTGCCAACAGCAAGACCATCAAGAACTCCCAGTTTGCAAAACCCTATTTTGAATTTTCCGGTGCCTGTGCCGGCTGCGGTGAAACCCCCTATATCAAGCTCATCACCCAGCTCTTCGGCGACCGGATGTACATCACCAACGCCTCCGGCTGCTCTTCGGCCTACGGCGGCTCCACACCGGCCTCGCCCTATTGCACCGACCAAAAAGGGTATGGCCCTACCTGGGCCATGTCCCTCTTTGAAGATAACGCGGAATACGCCTACGGCTATGTGCTCGGCCAGGATGCCGTCAAGCGGCAGCTGAAAGATAAAGTGCAACAGCTCAAAGAAGCGGGAATTGCCGAAGCGGCCTGCACCGATTATCTCGAAAGAGGCAATGATGCCGCGGTCTCTCGTGAAGTGAGCGATGCCCTGCTGGCTGCCATAGCAGAAGACACCAGCGAGGCGGCTGAATTTATCCGCGGCAACAAAGAGTATTTGTCTAAGAAGAGCGTTTGGGCCTTCGGCGGCGACGGCTGGGCTTATGACATCGGCTATGGCGGTCTCGACCATGTGCTCGCGTCCGGCAGGGACATCAACGTGCTTGTGCTCGATACCGAAGTGTATTCCAACACCGGCGGCCAAGCGTCCAAATCGACGGTGACCTCGGCCATTGCGAAATTTGCCGCCAGCGGGAAAAATACCAGGAAGAAAGACCTCGGCATGATGGCTATGAGCTATGGCTATGTCTATGTGGCGCAGGTGGCTCTGGGTTCGGATTATAACCAGACCCTCAAAGCCATTCGGGAAGCCGAAGCTTATGACGGCCCGTCGCTGATCATCTGCTATTGCCCCTGCATTGAGCATCACATGAAGAAAGCCATGGGTCAGTCCATCACCGAGGAAAAGAACGCGGTGGAAGCCGGCTACTGGCACCTGTATCGCTACAATCCGGATCTGAAGAAGGCAGGCAAGAATCCCTTCACTCTTGATTCCAAAGAGCCCAAGGGCGACTTTCAGGCATTCCTCATGGGCGAAAACCGCTACGCGTCGCTCAAACTTTCCTTTCCCGAAAAGGCCCAGGAACTTTACGACAAGGCTGAACGGGACGCCGAAGAGAGATATCAGAGCTATCTGACGTTGGCCAACAGAGAACAATAAAACCATAACGCAAAGTTTGTTTGGAAATAAAACCGGCTCGGCGGGGGGACTTGCCGAGATTCGGTTTTCAGATTGAAAAAAGAAGGAGAAAACCATGGCTTTAATGACAGGCGACCAATACGTTGAAAGTTTGCGCAAATTAAAAACGCGGGTGTATATTTTCGGTGAGCGCGTCGAAAACTGGGTGGATCATCCCATCGTTCGTCCCTCCATTAACAGCATTAAAATGACCTACGACCTCGCCCAGGATCCGGCCTATCAGGATCTGATGACGGCGACCTCCAACCTAACCGGCGAAACCGTCAACCGCTTCAATCACCTGCACCAGTCCGCCGATGATCTGGTGCGAAAGGTTAAAATGCAGCGGCTGCTCGGCCAGAAAACGGCGTCCTGCTTCCAGCGCTGTGTGGGAATGGATTCCTTCAACGCGGTGTATTCCACCACCTATGAATGCGATCAGGCCCACGGAACCCATTATCACGACAACTTCAAGAACTTTCTGAAAATGGTGCAGGAAAACGACTATGTGGTCGACGGTGCGATGACCGACCCGAAGGGCGACCGCGGTCTCGCCCCCCACGCCCAGCCGGATCCGGATATGTTTGTCCACGTGGTGGCACGGCGGGATGACGGGATTGTCGTCCGCGGGGCTAAAGTCCACCAGACCGGCTCCATCAACTCTCACTGGCATTTGATGATGCCGACCATTGCCATGCGCGAAGAAGACAAGGATTACGCGGTGTCTTTTGCCTGCCCCAGCGATGCGGAAGGGGTCTATATGGTTTATGGCCGCCAGTCCTGCGACACCCGCAAGCTGGAGGGCAGCGACATCGATGTCGGGAATCCGAAGTTCGGCGGCCAGGAAGCCCTGGTGGTGCTGGACGATGTTTTTATTCCCAACGCATATATCTTTATGAACGGTGAATACGACTTCTCCGGCATGATGGTCGAACGCTTTGCCGGTTATCATCGCCAAAGCTACGGCGGCTGCAAAGTCGGCGTGGGCGATGTGGTTATCGGGGCGGCAGCCCTCGCGGCGGAATGCAACGGCGTCGAACGCGCGTCCCACATTAAGGATAAGCTCATCGAAATGACTCACCTGAACGAAACGCTTTATTCCTGCGGGATCGCCTGCTCCGCCGAAGGGCATGCGACCCCAGCCGGCAATTATCAGATCAATCTTCTGCTCGCCAATGTGTGCAAGCAAAACATCACTCGCTTCCCATATGAAATCGTTCGTTTGGCGGAAGACATCGCCGGCGGCCTGATGGTTACCCTGCCGGCCGACAAGGATTTTAAGTCGGCGACGGTGGCGGGCCGAAACGGCGAAACCATTGGCGATATCTGCACCAAATACTTCGCTGCCCACGAAGACATTCCGACGGAGGACCGTGTGAAGGTCATGCGCTTCCTCGAAAACATCTGCCTCGGGACCGCGGCCGTCGGTTATCGGACCGAATCCATGCATGGGGCCGGTTCTCCTCAGGCACAGCGCATCATGATTGCGCGCCAGGGCAATATCGATGGCAAAAAGCAGCTGGTTAAGGATATTGTCGGCATTGAAAAATAATTTAAACGGCGCGATAAAAGGCGTCGCCATCATCAAACCCCATATGCGCATATGGGGTTTTAGTGGACTATGGGGACTGCGGCCCTCGGCCGTTCAGGAGAATAAAAAGGTTGGCAGAAGAGCGGTCCGAAAGAAATAAATGCAGTTGTTGTTCTGAATCGGGAACTATGATATGTTTATGAAAAATTGAAGATTCGCGCAGACGGACATCCTGGGTGAGCAAGGTTTAAGTGAAGGAGTGAGGGGAGAAATGAAGTGTGCGGATTTATTGACGGTCCTTTCCGAATGCGGCTGGGGGGCGGCTATGGTGGGAAAGGATCATTGCATTTGGCAGATTAACGAGACCGGAGTCAGATTGCTCCACGGCGGCGGCTCCATGCGGGGCCTGCCCTTTCCCGATCAGGCCGATGCGCTCCTGGACCCCGATGCCAAGGAGCCGTTTATTTGCCTGCGGTTCGGCGAATATCTCACCCGCTGTGACGGGCCGGAACCGGAGGATTTGCCGCCGGATGCCCGTTGGGTGATCTTTCGCGACGCTACGGATGATTATTTTCTGGCGATGATGCGCAGCGTCGTTGAGCACATTAAGGAAGGGGTGGTGATGTGCGACGGGGAAAGCCGGCTGAATTTCTTTAACGGGCCGGCGATTAAGCAGGATTCGCTGGTGGCTAAGGATGTGCTCGGCGAAAATGTCAACGATGTGTATCGGATGAACGACGGAAAAAACTGCCTGCTGCCGGAAACGGTCAAATCCCGCAAGCCGACGCTGAACGAGCGCCACCGTTACACCACGCGTTTCGGCAAGTCGGTGGACACCATGGCCAACACCTACCCGGTGTTGAAAAGCGGTCAGGTGCTGGGTGCCTTTAACATTGTGGAGGACTGGAGCACCGTCTCGGACCTGCACAGGCAGATTATTGATCTGCAGGAACGGCTGGTGGCCAGCCGGGGATCGGAAAAAGCCAAACGGCCTAAGGCGCTCGGCGCGCGCTTTACCTTTGACGATATTGTTTATAACAGCGCGGCGATGCGCCGGGTGGTGAGCCAGAGCCGGCAGATCGCCCGCACCGATGCCGCGGTGATGATCTACGGCGAAACGGGAACGGGCAAGGAACTCATCGCTCAGAGCATTCACAACGCGAGCCTGCGGGCCGAGGGGCCCTTTCTCGCCATCAACTGCGCGGCGCTGCCGGAAAATCTGTTGGAAAGTCTGCTCTTCGGCAGCGTGAAAGGGGCCTATACCGGGGCGGAAAACCGGCCCGGCCTCTTCGAGCAGGCCAATCACGGCACCCTGCTTTTGGATGAGATTAATTCCATGGACATTTCCCTTCAGGCCAAGCTTTTGCGCGTGCTGCAGGACGGTGTGCTGCGGCGGGTCGGCAGCGAAACCGAAACCCACATCGATGTGCGGGTGCTGACCTGCATCAACGTGCCGCCGCTTCAGGCCATTGCGGAAAACAGATTGCGGCGGGATCTATTTTACCGCCTCGGGGTGGTGAATATCGAACTGCCGCCGCTGCGCGATCGGGAGGACGATATCGCCCTGCTGACCCAGTACTTCATCCTGCGGTTTAATGCCAAAAATCATCGGGAGATCCGCGGACTCGACACGGCGACGGCGGAAATCTTCAACCAATACGACTGGCCGGGCAATGTGCGGGAGCTGCAGCATGCCATCGAGCAGGCGATGATCCTCCTGCCCCAGGACCAGATGATGATTACCGTGGATTATATCTCGCCGCACATCCTGTCAGACAGTCGTCCGCACCCCGAGGCGGCGCCGCGGCCGGCGGCGGTGACGGCGGAATCTCTTTCCGACAGGCTCAAGGATATCGAGCGGGACACCCTGGTGCGGGTGCTGACCGAAAACCGCGGTAATATCACCCGGGCGGCCAAGGCGCTCGACATGAGCCGGCAGAATCTGCAGTACCGCATCAAGCGCTACCAGATTGACATCCGATCCTTGAGAAGCAAACGGTCGTCAGAAAGATGAGTTTTGGCAAAGAAAGTGAGACAAACAGCAAAAACTTTTTGCATCCGCGGTTTTATAATAAAGGTATCCACATGGTATTGAAATTTCAGGAGGGTAATCATGGATAATTTTCAATTTTATAGTCCGACATTCTTTGAATTCGGCAAAGGCGCGGAAGCCAAAACCGGGGAATTGGTCAAGCGCTTCGGCGGCCATAAAGCGCTCGTTCACTATGGCGGCGGTTCCGTCAAACGTTCCGGTCTTTTGGACCGCGTGATCAAATCTTTGGACGAAGCCGGCGTCGCACACGTTGAACTCGGCGGCGTGCAGTCCAACCCGTTCAGCGATCTGGTTTACGAAGGCATCGAACTGGCCAAAAAAGAAAAGGTCGACTTTGTGCTGCCGGTCGGCGGCGGTTCGGCCATCGATTCGGGCAAAGGGATTGCCCTAGGCGTGGTTTACGACGGCGATTTCTGGGATTTCTACGACGGCACCTGCCCGGTCGTCACCAAGGCGTTGCCGGTTGGCGTCGTGCTGACCAGCGCGGCCACCGGCTCCGAAGCATCCACCGACTCGGTGGTCACCCGCAAGGAAACCAACCTGAAACGCTGCGCGGAAGGCGACATCCTGCGCCCGGTCTTCTCCGTAATGAATCCGGAAGTCACGATGACCCTGCCGCCGTATCAGACCTACAGCGGCATCATCGACATGTTTTCTCACTGCATGGAACGTTACTTCACCACCACCAAGGAAGTCGCGCTCACCGATCGGCTGCTCGAAGCGCTGATGATCGTGATCTACCGCGAATCCAAGCGCATCAAAGCGGATCCGAATAACTACGAAGCCCGGGCCAACGTTATGTGGTGCGGCACCCAGGCCCACAACAACATCACCAGCGTCGGCCGCGCTCAGGACTGGGGCACCCATCATCTGGAAAATCAGCTGTCCACCTTCTATAAGTGTTCCCACGGCGCGGGTCTCGGCATCCTGCATCCGTCTTGGATGAAATACTGCTATAAGAAGGACATCATGCGCTTTGCGCAATTTGCCGTTCGCGTTTTCGGCTGCGAAATGAACTTCGAAAATCCGGAAGAAACGGCGCTGAATGGGATCGACAAATATGAAGAATGGATCAAGTTCATGGATATGCCCACGACCATCACGGAAATCGGCGGCAAGGAAGAAGATATTCCGGCCATGGTCGACGATATGTTCAACGGGGCGCCGAATCACGGCAACTTCCTGAAGATTACCAAAGAAGACGCGGCCGCGATTTACAAAATGGCCCTTTGATTTCTTGCCGCCACCTTCTTCAGACTTCAATCAAACACACACGAAACGGCTGCCCTTTGGGGCAGCCGTTTTTTAATGGCGCAGCCGGTCATTTAGCGAGCAAAGGTGCAGGAATCGTTTAGGGGAAGAAAGGGCTTTTTGCTGTTAATCATTTACAGTGGGATTATCTTGAGAAATCAGGTTTGCGGGAACAGGCGGGCGGTTGCATAAGCGATTGAAGTCCTGAAAAATGGCAAAGAAAATCTGAAAACGAGATCATTTTTTGATAAGGGGAGGGTGTAAAATGGTTGTAAAGCATTGCAATGCGTTCGGTCAGAATTGTTAACGGAGAGGAGGAGAAACAAATGGATTCAAAACAAGCTAAAGGCAAGAATCGCGGGTATACGATGCGCCCGGCGGTTATGTCGGTCACGCTGGTATTGTTTGTGGCGATGCTGATCGCCGTTGCGGTCAACGCTAAGCAATTTTACCATGTGCTGAACGAGCTGATCATGAACAACGCCATGTGGCACTTCGGCTGGTGTTTGAGCTTGATCTGCCTGGCAATGGTGGTTTTTTGCATTGTGGCCATGGTCACGCCCATCGGTAATATCCGCCTCGGCGGGCCTAACGCCAAGCCGAAATTCAGCTATATGCAGTGGTTCGGCATCTCGCTGTGCACGGGCATCGGCGCCGGCGTGGTGTTCTGGGGCTCGGCGGAGCCGCTGATGTTTGCCATGCAGCCGGCCGTCAGCGAAGGGATAAAATCCGGGAGCAACGGAGCGGTCATCTGGAGCATGGTGCATTGCTTTCTGCAATGGGGATTCACCCCCTATGCCACCTGTGTGGTGATGGGGATCATCCTGTCGTATGTTATTTTGAACAAGAAAGCGCCTTTCCGGACGAGCTCCCTGTTGATTCCGATTTTTGGCGACAGCGTGGTCAACAGCCGCGGTGCGGATATCTTCGACGCTTTGACGACCTTTGCGCTCACTGGGGCAGTGGCCGGCGGACTGGGCTACGGCGCGATGCAGCTTTCCGCCGCGGTGAAGGCTTTTGCCGGCATCAATCCGACGATGTGGGTCTATGTGGGAGTGATTGCCTTCATGTTCGCGTGCTACAACGCGTCGGCTCTCAGCGGGCTGCGCAGCGGCATCACCTGGCTGTCCAACAAAAATGTGCAATTTTTCTTCATCTTATTGATTTTTGCCTTCTGCTTCGGTCCGACTTCGTATATCTGCAATCTGTTCACGGCCAGCATCGGCGAATATATCACGAAATTTTTCTCCATCAGCCTGAACACCATGCCCTTCCAGAATTCCGGCATGTGGGCCCAGAACTGGGATATGTATTGGTGGGCAGACTGGATGGCCTATGCGCCGCTGCTCGGGCTCTTCATGGTCCGCGTGGCCTACGGGCGCACGATCCGCGAATTCATCGCCGTGGAATGGGTCTTTCCGGCACTCTTCGGGATTATCTGGTTTGCCGTGTTCGGCGGGACCATTCTCCACGCCCAGCTTTGGGATCACATCAACTTCTGGCACATCTATCAAACCCAGGGCGCCGAAGCGTTAACCCTCTCGACCTTCAACGTGCTGCCGCTGTCTACCATCGCCAAAATTTTCATGCTCATTATTATCACGATTTCGCTGGTGACCCAGTGCGACTCGATGACGGTGACCCTTGCCAGCATGAGCATCAAGCAAAGCGATGCCAACACGGAAGCGCCCTGGCCGCTGAAGATTTTCTGGGGCCTGGTGTTTGCCGTCATCGCGGCGGTGTTCGTGGTGCTCGGCGGGATCGACGGGGTGAAAACCGTCAAATCCTTCTGCGGGATTCCGCTGGCCTTTGTCTGCGGCTGGCTGACCTACGGCTTTATCCGCTATCTGGGCAGGCGGCCGCGAGGCGCCGACGGCTCCTATGTTGACGAGGAGGCCTGCGCCAATGACCCGGACAACGGCGAGCCGATGGCGCCGCGCAGCAAGTACAAATGGCTTCGAAAAATTGGTTGGTAGCCTCTTGAAAATTCCCCTTTAAGTTGCCGCATCGTGGCTTTGCTTCGATGCGGCTTTTTGGGTGCAGCGGGAAGGTGCGGACAATCTAATAAAATGCAAGAGATTCTCACTCAAGCGCAAAAATATCTTTTTTACGCTGCCAAATTCATTTTCACAGATTTGCGGCAAATTGAATGTGATTTTTGGCAAAGTATGCATCATGAAAACCTTTATAATAGGAAGTGTAAAGGTTCTATGATCAGGCAGTGTGAGCGCCTGGTTCAAATTTTTTATCTTTTGAGGGGGGAGAGGAAAGTTGAATATTGCAACAGTGATTCAAAACATCGATAATATGCTGTGGGCGACGCCTTTGATTGTCTTGACATTCTTTGGCGCACTCATTTATTGCTTTGTTATCAAATTTGCCAACGTCAGCAAAATTGGCCTGCAATGGAAGCTGCTCACGAGCGGCGCAGGCTCCGAAGAAGGGATTTCTCCGTTTGAAACCTTTTGTTCGGTCGTGGCCTACCGCGTGGCGGTCGGGAATATCGGCGGGGTTATGGTTGCGGTCATGTGGGGCGGTCCGGGCGCCATTTTCTGGATGATCATTACCGCTTTGGTCACCTCCGCCATTGCCTACGCTGAAAACAGTTTGGGCCAGATCTACAAGGTTCGGATGGACGGCCAGTACCGCGGCGGCCCGTATTTCTATATGGAGCACGGGATTCCATGGAAACGCTTAGGAAAGGTTTTCGCGGCGCTTTTCGCAGTCCTTGCCGCCGTGGGTGTGCCGTTTATGGTCACCGGTCCAAGCGCTAACAACATCGCCATGGCCTTCAAGAACAGTTTTAACGTTCCGGCCTGGGTTTCCGGTGCGGTGATCGCGGTGCTGTTGCTGCTGGTTGTTGCCGGCGGCATCCGAAGAATCGCTTCTTTTTCGACCATTATCGTGCCGTTTATGACCATTGGCTACGCGATTATTACCATCATCGTTTTGGCAACCCACGCGTCCAGCATTCCTGGGACCATCGGCCTGATTATTTCTTCCGCATTCACGAAGAGCGCCATTTCCGGCGGTATTTTGGGCGGCGCATTCTCCTATGGGGTGAAGCGGGCGGTTAATTCTTCCGGTTCCGGTTTTGGGGAAACACCGGCTTCGGCCGCGGCGGCGGAATGTGTCCATCCGGCATCCCAGGGGCTTGTCAACGCCTTCTCCGTTTACATTGATGTGCTGGTCTGCTTTTGCTCCGGGATCATGGCGGTGATTTCCAATTGCTACAACGTGGCCATTCCGGGGTCAAAGGTCTTAAACCCTAATAACTTAGCACAGTTCGCCCATATCGGCACCGGTTCTGCCGTGATGAAACAGCAGGCGCTGGGCGCGACCGCCGGTGTGGTTTGGGTGCAGGAAGGCGCCAACACTTCCTGGCCGGTCATCGGCGGCACCGTCATCGCGATCGCACTGACCTGTTTCGCGTTTTCCACCTGCATCGCCTACTACTATGAAGGCGAATCCGGCATCGCCTATCTTTTCAGACATCTGCCGGAAAAGAAGCGGATGAAATTCATCTGGGGCGTCCGCATTATCATGCCGATCATGTTCTTCCTCTGGGCCAACCTTGAAGCCAGCACCGTCTGGGCGATTTCGGAAATCATGTTCGGATGCATGGCATGGCTCAACCTGATTACGCTGATGATCGAAATTCCGGTCGTCAAAAAGGTCTACGACGATTACATGGCGCAACGGAAAGCCGGCGTCGCGGATCCGTATTTCAATCCGCAGAAGCTCGGCATCAAAAACTGCGATGTCTGGATGGACATCAATAAGGAACAAATCGAAGCCGATGCGGCCAGGGAAGCGGCGTTGCCCGCCGGACAGGCGGCTGAGTAGCTTTCGCGCACCGATTGGTTAGCGATGCTGCGAAACCGCACCGGCAGCCGGCGCGGATCGTTTTTGAACAGCGGGCCGGGCGGCGCCCGGCTCATTTTGAAATTTTAAGACAAAGGAGATAAACATGTTGAAAAACGCGGACCGGAAATTCAAATTGGGCATGCACAGCTACACGCTGCATCTGAGCGGCTTTGGCGAAAGCTGGGGGTTTCAGAGCGAAGGGAAAACCTATGCCTTTGAAAAAACCATGAATCTGGACGATTTGATGGATTTGGCCGTGAAAGAAGGGATTGAAGTGCTGCACATCACCCTGGTCGATCTGGATAACGACACCTCGGCCGAACATCTGGCGGCGGTCAAGGCCAATGCGGAAAAGCACGGCCTGGATCTGGAACTCAATATTTCCTTTAACGCGCCCAGCGATCCCCGGGTCAACGCCACCATCAAAGAAGCCCTGGAAGTGGGTCATGCCGTCGGCGCCAAGCTCGTGAAGTTCTCCACCGATGTGGCGCATCCCCACCCGATTTCTCACGCTTGCATGTGCCCGGAGGCCATGGAACAAATCGCGAAGATCGTGATGGACTTTAAGCGCAATATCCCCACCATCGAAAAGTACGGCATGAAGATCGCCATCGAAAATCATTGCGACCTCTTTTCCGACGAAGTGATCTACATGGTCGAGCAGCTGCATCATCCGCTGATCGGCGCTTGCTGCGACACGATCAACTCTCTGGTGATGGCCGAAGGCATTGAAGCGTGCGTGCGCAAAATGGCGCCTTATAGTTACTGCGTGCACTTTTGCGACAATAGAATTTTCGCCGATCCCGACGGCACCCATTCCCTGGGGTGCGCCATTGGCGACGGGGATGTGGATGTGGCGGAAATCATGAAGATTTTGCGCGAACAGGCACCGCCGGAACTCGACACCATCGACCTCGAAATTGAACTGCCGCTGTCCGGCTATTCCATCGAAGAAGGCCGCCGGCTGGAAATCGACGAAATGCGCAAATCCGTTAAATTCATGAAAGAAAAACTGGGCATCGGCATTAAATAAGCCGGCCGGCCCATGATTAGCCTCTTTAAGCCCCGTCACCGGGGCTTTTTTAGACGATCGGATTCAGAAAAGAAAGGCGAGCGTATGCGCATTTTGGCGATCGCCGTCAGACCGAAAAGCGGGAGCATGTCAAAACGGCCGTCAGATCGGTTGGAGAGGCGCGCTGTGTGATGGATGATGATATCCGCGCGCTGTATCCGAATATCAACGCGACGGAGGGCATCGCCTTTGTCACGCCGCGGAACGGTCATGATTTTTGACACAGCTTAAGATGACGACGGTATCGGCCGCAAAAAGGCCGCTCCGCCGGCGACGGCACCGGGATGATGCGGAGGTCGGCGTCTATTTGGATCAGACGGACGCGCTGAGGGATGGCGCGTCGGAACGATCCGGAGAGCGGAAGGACTGCCGAATGAAATGCCGCGGATTTTGAAAAAGCGATAACCCGGTATCGAGGGCTTTAAACGCCAATTAAAAAGGGCTGAACCCAATTGTATTTTGGGTTCAGCCCTCGTTTGTTCAGGGACGAAAGTTTCTGAAGCGGCTGGCTTC
>NZ_GL622359.1:1819390-1862040 GCF_000185505.1 Pseudoramibacter alactolyticus ATCC 23263
GTTTGCTTTTGTGCTTCAGCCATCTGTGCTGCGATAACTGCCCGACGACTGCGCTAAAAGATTGGGAACGCGAATCAGCCAGCCCTCTCCCCTTTCGAGGGAGAGCGCCTCGACTTCACAGATCCCTTTGCCAAAGATCGCTTCCAATTGCTTTTGAATCAGCCCGGCGTTTGGAAGCGGAGCCGAGGTGCATGTCGAAAGAGCCGCGTAACACTGCCGGGGCTGATCCTTATAAGGCGGGGTGTGAATGCGTCTCAGCACGATCTGATCCCCCGTCATAGCTGCCTCGATGCGCAAACTGCCGCCGGCCATCAGAAGCGGTCCCGTCGTGTGGGTCATAAAGGCCAGCCAAATGCCTGCCGGGATCTGGCAGAACGCAAGCTCTTCCGGAACCTGCAGATCAATCTGCAGCTTATCCCCCAGGCGGACACCTTGCAATTTGAGAAAATCAGCGATGTGCGCGGTTTCTTTTTCCACGGTCCAATAGGTTTCGTCGCCGAAAATGGCCGTTTTTATAAAATCCGACAGCTGCACCAGATACGCGTTGGTTTCCACGGCCCCCTCGATAATCGCCAGATTTGCCGCGGATATCAGGCTGTCCAAAATCATTTGGCGCGTTGCCGGCTGCTCCGGGCGCGCCTTGCTGCTGTGCGGTTGCGCTTTGGCGCCTTGTTTTGCCGGTTTCAAACAGACCTGCTGGCAAAATTGCGAAATCAGCTTTTCAATTATTTTGGCCAGCGCGCTGCACTGGGCATAGCCCATGGTCGGTATTTTGCGGCAGAGTGTTTTTTCCGCCGCCGTCAGCGCCAGGGTCGGGCTTTGGGTCAGGCGGTTCACCCGGATCATCTCCGAGGGTGCATCCGGGCAATGAACCTGCCCGGTGATAAAACCGCCCAGATACCGGCCGTCAACCACAATGGGAACGGCGATTTCTAAAAGCCCCACATGGCAGAGATAAAGGTGGCTTTGCAGGTCAATGCTGCCCTGAACACAGCCGTAGGCGTCGGAGGCCATGCAGCTGGTCAGTCCGTCCCGGCGTTTGCGCATTTCGCAGCAGAAGGGACAGAAGCCTACCAACTCGGATACCGGTTTGCCCTGCGCGTTGACAATGACGTTGGCCATGCCCGTCGCATCAGAAATGAGCTGCTGCAGCGCCAGCAGTTCTTCGCCCCGTTCTGTCATCAGTTGGGTGATTTCCATGACATGATCCCTCGTTTCATCTTGATGTTTTCATCATATCATGGTCCGGCGAGGATGTAAAATCGCCCAATCGTTTTTGCCGGCGCTTGCCGCCTTAGAAGGACTGCTCTGTCCGGTGGATGATATCGTCCTGCACTTCCTTGGCCAGTTCGACAAACATGGCGCTGTAACCGGCGACGCGGACCACGAGATCCCGATATGCTTCCGGATGCTGTTGGGCATCCAGCAATTTGTCGCGGTTGACGACGTTAAACTGAATGTGCTGACCTTTGTGGGCAAAGTAACTGCGCACCAGCCCGGCGAAGTTCTTGAGCCCCTGATCTCCGTCGACGCTTTCCGGCAGTAATTTCATATTGTAGAGGCTCCCGTTGGAGACCAGCTCGTGCTCCAGCTTGGCCACGGAGTTCGCCGCGGCCGTCGGGCCGTTGGTGTCCATCCCCGCTCTTGGCGAGCAGCCGTCGGCCAGAGGTTTTGTCGCCAGGCGGCCGTCGGCCATGGCGCCGACATCCTTCCCGAAGAGCACATTGGCCGAGACCGGATAAATCCCCGCCTGGAACTGACCGCCTCTTGGGTTCCTGTATTTTTGAACCTCGTAGCAATAGGCCTGTCCTACCTGCCGCGCGACCATATCCGCCGCGTCGATATCGTTGCCGTACCAGTCGGTGTTTTCCATGATGCGTTTGATCCGTTCGTATGGATTGTCACCGGCCGCTGCCGCGGGTTCGGCTTTTATGGTGCCGCCCGCATCGCCGATCACCTTGATGATTGTGTCGTAAATCGTCTGCTGGAGATCGGCCGGCGCCTGGGTGGTGATGGTTTTGACGTCCGGGCAGCAGGCGATCGGTGTCAGCTCGCTGCTCACCGGATAACCGAAGTTGTGATCCAGCGCATCTTTGAGATCTTCAAAGGTGACGTCTTTCTGCTCGAAGACATGTTTTTTGATCGCGCAGAGAGAATCCCCGGCATCGGCCACCCCGAAGGCCTGCGGACCGCTGAAGTTATACTTCGCGCCGCCGGCGTTGATATCCGTCCCCTGGGCGATGCAGTCGGCCACAAAACCGGAGAGGAAGGGCAACGGCACCCGTTCCCGATGGGCGTAGTCCATCGAGTTGATGGCGTTGACCACCTGGCGGACGAAAAAGGCCAGCTGCGTTTTGAAGGCAGCGATAAAGGCCTCATAGGTTTTGAAGTCGCTCACTTCCCCGGTCTTCGGACCGATCTGATCGCCGTCGACCCGGCCGTTGTTCATGGTGATCTCGAGGACCTTGGCCACGTTGAAGAATCCGGCGTCGTGCCAGCCCTGCTCTTTTCCGGGAACCGAGGGCTCCACACAGCCGATCAGGCCGAAGTTTCTGGCGTCGTAAAGGTCGATGCCCCGGTTGACCAGCGCCGGGATGATAACCTCGTCGTTGTACATGGCCGGCAGGCCGTAGCCCAGGCGGCAGAGCTCGCAGGCGCGGTATAAGAATTCGTCCGGCGTGCCTTCCCACACGCGGATAGAGAACGACGGTGCGCTCAGCCGCAGATGGGCCACCGTTTCGATCATCATGTAGGAGATGTCGTTGGTTGCGTCCTGACCGTCCGCCGTCTGTCCGCCGGCGCCGATGTTCTGGAATACCTGATATCCGGCGAAGGCCTGAGCCGAGACCGCGTCGCGGACCTTGTTCAGATCGTTCAACTTGACAAAAACGCAGTCGAGCAGCTCCTGGGCCTGATCGCGGGTTAGGCTCTGGTCGGTTTTGAAATACGGATACATATACTGGTCGAAGCGCCCCGGCGAGACGGAGTGCCCGCTGGATTCAAGCTGTACGATCATCTGGGTGAAGATGAAGGCCTGGCAGGCTTCCCAGAAGTTTTCCGCCGGATATTCCGGAACGCGGCGGCAGTTGGCGGCGATGCGTTCGAGCTCCGCCTTGCGGGCCGGATCCGAACAGCCAGCCGCCAGGCTCTGCGCTTTGTCTGCATAGCGGTGGGCAAATTTGATGGCCGCCGAGAAAATAATGATTTCCGCCTTTAGGAATGCCGCCTTTTTCTGATAATCCGGATCCTGGGCTTCCAGCTGCTGCAGCACGGCCGCCGCTTCTTCGACGATGGCCCGGTAGCCCACGCCAATGGCTTTGGCGTAATCGATGATGATGTGGCCGATTCCCGTGAACCAGTAGTTGCCGATGTTAAAGACCGAATGGTTCATGCTGTTTTTGCTGTCTTCTTCCATGTAACTGAGGGTCAGGTCATTGATCGTCTTGCCGTCCCAATAGGGCAGCACGTCGCGCAGAATCTGCTTATCCGCTTCTTCAATGACGAATTTGTCCGTCATCCGGTCGGCAATGGTGTCGAATTCTTCGATCAGCCATTTGTATGAGAATTCCGGATAAACCTGGCAGGAGCGGGTATGGCGGGTCAGCGTTCCGACGAGGAGTTCGTCGTCGCGGATGACTACCGGCAAATGGGTCAGGATATGATCCATCGCTTTGGCCCGGCGCAGCACCATGGGCTCGTTTTCCGTGCGCCTGTAGGATTCCGTCAGCAGTTTTGCCCGATCGGATTCGATATGCGGGACCGCATCGATAATTTGGTTTCTCAGCCGTTCAACACGTTCTGTGGGCTTACTGAAGCCTTTTGCAATCATACTATTACCTCCTCAAATGTGTCTGACACACCGATATATTTTGTATGATCATTATAGAAAGTCCATCGGCAGTCATACAGACACAATAAAGACTAAATTCTTGCCAATTCGTTGACAGCGGCTGCCGTAAAATCGGTACGATCGAATACCGTCGGGTTTGAAAGCGATGATTTTTGGCATCGGCCAGGCCGACTCCGGCTCGCCTGTCCAATCCAGACCATCCGCCTGCCAACGGATGGTTTGAATTTTATCGGGTTTCGGCGTTTTTTGTCCCCTTTCGATAGGTGCGGCTTGTTCCAACACAAAAAAGCACGGCGTATCCGTGCTTTTTTTGCGGGAGATTTATCGGGGATCCGACGGGGCAGCGGCGGCCTGAAAGATTTTATTGCGTTTCCACAGTCCGCTGAAATAATAGATCGCAAAGCTCATGGCAGCGATGCCCCAGGTGGCGGGGAAGACGATGCCGACAATTTGGTTCAGGGTATGCAGATAGTGCAGGGCGATGTTGAGGATCAGCACTCGAAAACCGCAGAGGGTCACCATGGTGATCACCATGGGCGGGGTGGTAGTGCCGGATCCGCGGATCGCCCCGGCCAGCACTTCCACAATGGCATAGAGAAAATAAAGCCCGTAGGCCGCGCGGGCGCTGCGCACGCTGATCTCGATCACCCAGGGATCAGCGGAGAAGGCGCGAAAGATCGGGTAAGCGGCGAGGATCGCAATGCCCGAGGTGATCAGGGTGATGCCGATGCCCATGGCCAAGGCCACTTTGGTGCTGCGCTCGGTGCGTTTTAAATTGCCGGCGCCCAGATTCTGGCTGACAAAGGTGGTGTTGGCCTGTCCCACCGACCATTGGGGAAAATAGATAAAGCCCTCCACTTTGCCGTAGGCGGCGTAGGCGGCCATGCTTGAGACGCCAAGGCCGTTGATCCCCGTCTGGATCAGGATGTTGGCGAAGGTCATGAGCATGCTGCGGATTGCCTCGGGAATGGCCAGGCGCATAATGCGGCGGGTGAGCGCCCAGTCGATGGTGATTTTGCGCAGTTCCAGCCGCCATCGATCCGGCAGGCGGCAAAGATAGCGCAAGGCCAGCGCGGCCGACAGCGCCTGGGAGAGTACCGTGGCGAGGGCCGCGCCGGCGATGCCCATGCGGAAAACAGACATCAAAAGCGCATCGGCGCCGACGTTGACGAGCCCGCCGATGATGGCATAAATCAAAGGCGAGCGGGCATTGCCCAGGGCCCGGATGATGCCGGTGGCCACGTTATAGCAGACAATGGCGAACATCCCCAATAGATACAGACGGATGTAGGTCAGGGCGAGGCCCGTGATGCGTTCGGGCACATGCATCCATTTTAGAAAAAACGGACAAATGGCCAGACCGATGGCCGTGGCGACGACGGACAAGGCGACGGCCAGGCCGATGGCGGTGTGGATGGTATTCTTGAGGGCTTTGTCTTGCCGGGCACCAAAAGCGTGGGCTGTGATGACGCCGACACCGACGCCCATCCCCATAAAGAAGCCGAGGATGCACACCGTGAGCAGACTGGTGGATCCCACGGCGGCGGAAGCTTCCTTGCCGACGATGTTTCCGACGAACATCAAGTCCACGGTGTTGTAAAGCTGCTGGATCAGGCTGCTGCCCAAAAGCGGCAGCGAAAAGAAAAAAAGACCTTTAAAGATGGATCCCTGGGTCAGGTCTTTGCTTTGGTTGGCGATGGCGGGACCTCCTTCGGGGTTTTTCGGCAGACGTCGCGGCGGGCGGCGCCGTCGTCGGCGATGTAAATCAGATGGCGGGTATTCATGGCAGATACGTCCGCACAGCAGACCTGGCATCCGCAGATCACGTAAACGGCGTCATAGGGGACGCCGGGTGCGGCGATCTCGACGGGATCGGGCAGACGGGCCATGAGCTGTTCGGCGCAGGCCTTGCGGTCGTATTGCGGATTACAGCCGCCGCAGAATTTGATACCGGTTGTCATAAGGGCCTCTTTTTATTGTCGCAGAATACATGAAAGAACAGAAAGAACAGCCAGAAAACAACGATCATTTTCTGGCTGTTCTTCAAGAAGATGCGCCGAGATGTCTGGCACCATCTTTCGCGCATGGGCTTAAAGCTGGGGGTTACCAGGCGCCGATTTCGGTCCGCTGGATGATATCGTCCTGGATGTCTTTGCCCAGTTCGACAAAAAAGGCCGAGTAGCCGGCCACGCGGACAAGCAGATCCTTGTGGTCTTCCGGATGTTTCTGGGCATCGATCAAAATATCGCGGTCGATGATGTTGTACTGGGTGTGATAAATATCCAGGGTACACTGGGTCTTTAACAGGTAGACCATGTTGTTGAGCCCGGTCTCGCCTTCCAGCATTTCCGGTTCGATCTTCAGGTTCATCTGGGTGCCCTGGGTGAAGCGCGAGTGCGGCAGGTGGGAGATGGACTTGAGCAGGGCGGTGGCGCCTTTCACATCGGTGCCGCCGGTGGCGCCGATCCCATCGGCCAGCGGGGCCCAGGCATTGCGGCCGGAGGGCAGCGCGCCGACGGATTTGCCGATCGGCACATTCCCGGAGACCGGCAGCATGCCGGCGGTCAGACGGCCGAATTTAGAGCCGTGGGCCTCGATGCAGTCGACCAAATAGTTGTAGATTTCGCCGACGCAAAAGTCCGCGCGTTCGTCGTCGTTGCCGTATTTCGGCGCGCCCAGGCACAGCTGCTGAATGTCTTCATAGCCTTCAAAGTTGGCATCGAGAGCCTTGCACATCTTATCCATAGAGACTTGCTTTTCGTCGTAAACCAGGTATTTGATGTCGGCCACTGAGTTGATGACGTCGGCCTGGCCGATGATATTGATCCCGTTGCCGACGTTGTATTCGGCGCCGCCGTTGGCATAGTCCTTTCCGACGACCATGCAGTTCGGATAGGTCAGGGAGAGGGCGGGCACCGGGCGGTAGCGTTCGCTCAGATAGTCGAGGTAGGAGTTCATGGATGCCATGACATCGACGAAATAGGCGATTTGTTTTTTAATGGCGCTCATGAAATCGTCGAAGGTCGCAAAGTCGCGGGGGTCGCCGGTCCGGATGGAGACCTGTTCGCCGGTGAGCCGGCTTTTGCCGTTGGTCATCACCATGTCGACCACGCCGCCCATGCTGATTTCGCCGATATCGGTGTAGGATTTGAGCCGACCTTCCAAATTGGTTTCCACACAGCCGCAGGGCGTCCAGTCCCAGGCTTCCGACAGCGGAATGCCTTTGTTGAGCAGCATGCGGATTCCGGCATCATCGTGATAGATGGCCGGCATGGTGCGGCCCATGCGGATGCACTCGGCCGCCTTGCGCAGGAAGCTGTCCGGATTCTTAGCGATGTTGTAGCGCACCGTCATGTTGGGTTCTTTAAGCGCGGTGTCTTCGGTGGCTTGGATGGTCATGTAGGACAATTCGTTGACCGCATCGTTGCCGTATTTATCGATCCCGCCGGCACAAACCTGAACGGTCATGTTGTAGCCTGCGGAGAATTCGGCGGAAGCCGCATCCTGGAAGAGGCCCATTTCGGCAATTTTGATCCAGAAACAATCCATGAGTTCCTGCGCGCCGTCTTCGGTGAGGATGCCGGCGGCCAGGTCGTCTTTGTAGAATTTATAGAGATATTGGTCCATCCGGCCCAGGTTGTAGGACGAGGCATTTTGTTCCATAAAGATGCCGTATTCATAGGTGAGCATGCACTGCAGGGCTTCATAGAAGGTGCGCGGGGCGTTTTCCGGCACGGTGCGGTTGATTTCGGCAATTTTGAGCAGTTCGGCCTTTCGGGTCGGGTCGTTTTCTTCGGCGGCCATCTTTTCGGCGAGGTCGGCGTGGCGGTTGGCCAGCGCGATGATGCCTTCGGCGACGATGATTTCCGATCGATAGAAGATGATCTGTTCGACAACGTCTTCGCCGGCAGCGTCGTCGAGGGCGGCGAGCTTGGCTTCGGCTTCGGCCTTGATGCCGCCGACGCCTTTCGCGAGCAAGGTGGTCCAGCCCGGGGTGTTTTCGCCGTAGCCGCGGACAAATTTCTTATCGACATAGAGCATGCCGCCGTCGCGCATGGTTCGGACATCGTCGGGCATCATCGCGTTCCAGCGGTCGAGCACGCATTTGCCGCGCCAATAGGGGGCGATTTTATCCATAAAGACTTTTTTCGCATCTTCGGAAAGGAAGAAGGGATCATAGGGGCGGGTGCTGATGGTGTCGAGTTCCTTTTCGATGACGGAGCAGGCGGAGTCGGGATTTAAGATCCCGCAGCGGGGCTTGAAGCCGACGCCGCCGACGAGCAGCTCGTGATCCTGAATATAGATGTCTTTCTTTTCGCAGACATTTTTGTAGCCGGTGGCCTTCTGAATGGCCCAAGGCTGGCCTTCGGACGCCTGGAAGCCTTCGGTCATATAGAGCGCGTCCCAAACGTCCATGTCGACGCGGGTGCTCAGATACTGCTGCCTTAACGCTTCGATGCGTTTCATATAATCCTTTGCCATAGTGATACCTCCCTCAAAATCAATGCATGATACATCGGGCCCGCCGGATGCGAGCCGCTTTGCTTATTTATATACGCAAGCTTTATGCCAAAAAACGGAAAAGCTTCGAAAAAAATTTTTATTTTAGAAAACGTTTGTTTTTCGCTCTTTTAAATGCCCGCTTTTGGACGCAGGGATTGAAAGGTTCATAGGGAGCGAGGGCAAAAAGCAAAAAAAGTTTCGGTTTTGGGCAAAACGACGCAAAAAAATAGGCACTTTTGCGTTGACTGCGGCAGAAAAAACGGCGCTGGGCGCTGTCGGAAAAAGAAGTTCAGCGCCCTTAGGCGGCTTCGGTCTCAGCCAGAGATAAGCCCGAATTTCAGGGGGTCAAGATCATTGTTTTCGCTGGTCGTCCGAAGGCCAGGCGGAGATAAAGCTCAGGCACCGCCCTTTGAAAGGTGAGGCGGCCGACCGATTCAAAATAACGCCCGGCGAGGGAAAGGCCGCTCATCGGTGGACCAGCCTTTCGGCATGGGCGGGCCCGTTGCGTGTTCGCGGGCTTCGCCAAAGAGCTCGGGATAGGCGGCGTGGGTAGCCTTCAGCGCGAATGGTGGACAGGAAGTCAACGCAGAATTGGATCAATGCTGTTATCGGTTATTGGGCCAGGGGTATTGTCCGCTTACGGTAGGCCTTGGGGGTCATACCGGTGATGTTGCGAAAGGCGCGGGTAAAGGTGGAATTGCAGCTGTAGCCCACCATCACGGCGACGTGGGTCACGCTGAAAGAGGTGTTTTGAAGCAACTCCTTGGCCTTTTCTACCCGGGTGCGCCGGAGATAGATCCCCGGGGAGACGCCGGTTTTGTGTTTAAACCAGTCGTTGTAGTAGGTGACGTTGTAGCGCTCGATCTCTGCGAGCTGATCCACGGTGATGGGCAGATCGTAATGCTCGGCGATGTAGCGGATGGATGGGGGTTCGTGGTTTTCCAGCAGCTTGCTGTAAAGAAAGTTATAAAGATAGTGAACGGAGCTGCTGTTGGGGCTGTGTTTAAGCTCCGCCTGGATGAGCTCGACCAACTGCATGATCTGGCCGCGCATGGAGACGATGATGGGTTCGCCGAGCAGGACCTTGTCTTTGTCGTCCGGAGCTTCGGTGAGGTTGAGCACGAGCATGCGCCCACTGAAGTCACATTCGTGGGGCATCTTTCGGGGCACCAGGCAAAGTTCCTGCGGGGTCACGTCGTAAACCCGGTCGGCAATGTTGAGGCGCAGGGTTTTTTCCAGGGGCACCATGATTTGAATATAGGGGTGAGCGTGTTCGCCCCGGCATTCGTGAAACATGCGAATATCAATGACTTTTTTCATTTCTCCAAGTCCTCCTTCAGTTGATATTTTTATTACCACACGACGCGTTCGAGGTGCTGGGCGACAATATCGCGGCAGGCCTCCATATGTTCCGGAGAAGGTGTGTCGATATCGCCCAGCGCGTAGGGGATGCCGAGTTTGCGATAGGTATCGGTGCCCAGTTTGTGATAGGGCAGAAGTTGAATCCAGTCGAGCTTTTTGAGCTGGGTGCAAAATTGGCCGATGCGGTGAAGTTCCGCCTCGGAATCGTTGAGGCCGGGGATTAACGGTGTGCGCACAATCAGCCGGAAGGGGTGCCGCAGGCTGTTGGTGTGCAGCAGATTGCTCAGAATCGGCCGGTTGTCGACGCCGCAAAACCGGCGGTGCAGCTCGGGATCGACGAATTTAATATCGATATAGGCCGTATCGACATGTTGAAGGATGCTTTCGACCACGGTCCATTTGGCAAAAAGCGCCGTTTCGATGGCGGTGTTGATGCCCTCCTTTTGGGCCTGCTGCAGCAGGCAGCGGGCGAAATCCGGCTGGGCCATCATCTCGCCGCCGGAGACCGTCATCCCGCCGCCGGAGTGAAAATAAAAGGGAATGTCCTTGCGGACTTCCTTCAAAACTTCTTCGACGGTCATTACCTCGCCGTAGGTCTGGTCTTCGGCCGTGGTTTGGATTTCAAAGGGCTGGCTTTCCGGGGTGGAGCACCAGGCGCAGCGCAGATGGCAGCCCTTCATGAAAACAACCGTGCGGAAGCCGGTGCCGTCGTGAATCGAGCTGCGCTCCATGCGCAGAACGATTCCTTTATGATCTTTCCCCTCGTATTGAAAATTCATAGCGTGCAAGTGCTCCTTCATTGTGATGATCGATGCGATTTCTTTGTTGTTTAATCATCGCAAGTTTGATGCCAAAATGGGGGAATAATCGGAGAAAAAGCAGAGAAGCGCGCCATCGCCGCATCTAAGCCATTTAAATCACGGGTAAATTTTTGCCGTTTCTCAGGTAGAAGGAGAAATAGCAGCAGCGCAAAAAAATGAACGAGAATACTGCAAAAATATTGGCGTTTATGCGGGAGAAAATGCAAAATAATGGTCGATTTTTATCGTCTTTCGGAGCTGGTGCACCGGAAGGATCGGAATGGCACGGGAAGCTTTGCGCTGTTTATAGCCTGCACGGGGAAGGACGGCGGCAAATCGCCAAAAAAAGCACACACCCAAGACTGGGTGTGTGCGGTGATGATGGGGCTTTGCTTATTTGGCGGTGAAGTTGCCGTTTAAGATATAATCCTTCAGCTGGGCATCATTCATGTGGCCGATTTCGAGATAATCCAGGGTGAATTTGCTGTTTCCGGTCAGATCGCGGTCGAGCATGGTGCTGGCGAGCAGGATCATCGAATCGACGATCGGCGTCGGAACGTCGTATTTATCGCCGAGCTGCTGGATGAAGTAGCAGCCGACCGGCACGTCTTCTGTGATGTAGCGGTCTTCCAGGGAGAAAGGACCATCGCCGAAGAAGTTTTCATATTTTTCTTCAAACGGAACGGCGAAGTCCGGCCCCATGTATTCTTTCCCATACATGGTGGTGCGGGAGAAGAAGTCTTCGTAGTTCACGGTGGTCAGGCCGACGTTCATGGCTTTGGCAAGGGCCTTTTCTTCTTCCCAGAACACGGACTGAACCTGGGCAATGGCCGGGCACAGCGCGAAGCCGTAGAGCGAGTAATTTTTCATTTCCTGGCCGAGAACGGTATCGAAGTTCTGCATGGTGGAGACCCCAAGAACAGTACCGGGAACATGGATCACCGGGTTGACGTTGCCGAGGTTGACGTCGATGACGTCCGTCCCTTTAATAAAGCCGTCGCCGGTGCGGATGGCGTCGAAAGCGCCGATATAATCGGCGGCGGCGATGAAGTCGTCGCTGTCGGATGCCGGCAGGGCAGCCCCGCGGATGAAGGTGATGCGGTCTTCCACCTTGCATTCGTTGGTGGTGACCCCGCCGCGGCGGACAATGCGCACGCCGTAGGGGGCGGTGTACCAGGCGCCGACGATCACTTTCGTGGTGCAGCCGAGTTCGCGCATGATTTTTCTGAATTCAAAGGTCCCGAGGTTGTCTGGAATGATGTGAACCACCTGACCGTCTTCCAGCAGGGGAATCAGTTCACGAAAAACCGTTTCGTGTGCGCCGGCGATGGTCGTCACGATGATATTGCCGGCGCCTTTAACGGCTTCGGCCATGTCGGTAGTGGCCATGTTCAGGCGGCCGATACCCTTCCTTTCGAAGCCATAGGTGCTGAACTGGTTGCCGGACAGCTTAATGCCGGTTCTCATGATGTTGGTCAGATTCTTTTTAAAGCCTTCCTGTTCCCACAGGTTGACCTTCTGGCCCGCCAGCGCGCAGTCACCGGCCATGGTTTTACCAACACCGCCGGCCCCGATGATTGCAATCGGTTTGTCTTTCAGATAACGCATATCCATTGTTCGTTCCTCCTTGAATTTGATGCCGGTTTTTCCGGCATGCTAACGCAGCGGATTCAGTCGATGACTTAAACTCATTGACTTAAGTTCATTATAGGAGCTCGTCGGTTGTTTGTAAAGGACGAATTTGAAATTTTTTTAAATGCTTCTCTTACACGATTTTAGCTTTCATAATTATATAGGGGAACAAAAATAGCGCACTTGGAAGCGCGCTGTATTTCGTTTATTTTAAGGTTTTCGTTCAATTTGCCGAATGTCGCCATTTTTTGACTTTCTTTCGCCTTTGGTTGCCAAACGCTTGATTGAGAAAAAGGGCTGCGCTACGATGAAGGCGCCTATAACAAAGCCTTAACGATTTTAGAATGGAGAAATCATCATGAGTACTATTGCCGCGGTCTTTTTTTGTCTGGGTGCGGTTGATTATTTGCTGGGCAATCGTTTTGGGATTGGAGAATCCTTTTACGAAGGGCTCAATGCCATCGTCGAGCTGCTGTTTTTAATGACGGGTTTTATCGCTTTGGCACCCTGGATCAAAGCGGTGCTTGGGCCGGCCATCACGCCATTTTTTATGCGGATTGGCTGTGACCCGTCGCTTTTTGCCGGGATGTTGCTCTCCTGTGATAGCGGCGGGGCGGTGCTGGGCAAGGCCATGGCCGTCGATGCGACGGCAGGTCTTTATAACGGGATGGTTGTTGGCGCCTTTCTGGGGATCAACATCATGATCACCATTCCGCTGGTATTGGAAAACACCAAAGGCGAACGGCAGCAGGCGGCGACGAAAGGCTTGCTCATCGGGTTTGTGACGTTGCCCTTTGGCTGCGTGCTCACCGGATGGATCGCCGGATTTAAAACCGGGTTGATTCTGGCCAATACCTGGCCGGTTTTATGCTTTGCGCTTTTGCTGTTCGTCTTGTTTAAGGCCTGCGGGGAGCACATCCTCATGGTGTTTAAGGGGCTGTCCTTTGTCATCCGCACCATTGCCCTGACGGGTTTTGCCATCGACGCGGTGCAGCAGACTTTGGGCGTTGCCATTTTGCACGGATTGACGCCGCTGAGCGAAATTTTCCCGGTGATCTGCAGCATCGGGGTTTTTCTGGCGGGGATTCTGCCCTTTATGGCCCTGCTTCAGCGCGTGATCCAGCGTCCGCTGAAAAAGCTGGGAACGCTTTTAAAAATCAACGGCCGCTCGGTCATCAGTTTGCTGATTTGCGCGGCCAATCCCATCCCGGTGATGCTCGACAGCGAAAAGCTGGATGTCCGGGGCTGTTTTTACAACGTCGCGTTCTTGACGGCGGCCTGTTTTGCCGCCGGGGATTTCCTCGCCTTTTCGATGCAATTTCACCCGGCGATCGCCATGCCGCTGATGGCGGGCAAACTGATCACCGGTCTTGTGAGTCTGGGCATTGCCATTATGGTTTCCCGCGGCGATTCGATGGCGTTGCGCCCGAATCGAACGTGCCGGCCGACTGAAACCGCCGATTGATCCATTTGATTGCAAAAAAGCGCCGCTTTCCCAAAGGGGAAAACGACGCTTTTGGGTCAGATTTAAAGATCGGACGGATTGCCGGGGATCTTCGGCGCATCGGACGGCCGTTTGCGCAGGCGATGGGCCCACATCCAAAGCAGGACCGTACCGGTGAGATAAGCGCAGGATGCAAAGATCAGCACAGGGCCGATCACGGGAATCTGCTCGAGCAGGGAGAGCGCACAGGCGCCGAGAATCGCCGTGAGCCAATGGTTTTGCTTCGGGAAAATGAGTCGGCCGAAGGCGGCGCCGGTAAAGGCGTTGGCCGGCAGAATCAGCGCCGCGAAGCTCAGCAGCGCAAAGGCAGCCACCGGAATGCCGATGAAGGTCAGGCAGGCAATGAGCGCGGCCGGCACGATGAGCAGCAAAGCGACGAGGCCCGGCACGATGGGCTGCCATTTCTTTTCCCGGGTGAGGCGGACGGCATTATTTAATGCCGGAGTGGCAAATACCGCGATCAAAATGGCCATCAGGGCCGAGGCCAAAAGCCAGTACACAATGGCACGGCCCTTCTTGGCGGCGGCTGCGTGGGCAAGCTGCTGTGCGCTGCGGTCGTTATCGGCCTTATGGAAGGTCATGTTGCCGACAGCGGCGCCCTTGGGAATGGTGGGGCGTTGCTTGGCAGTTACCTTCAGGGTGCCGGTGATTTTGGCGTCGGCGCCGATGATCACCGTTTCGGCGTCCAGGGTGACGTCGCCGTCGACCTGACCGTTAAAGGTGACGGTTTCGCCGGCGAGGTTTGCGGCCTGGGCCTTGCCGGCAAAGGTGACATCCTGGCCGCTGGCGTAAAAGCCGGCGGCCTTGGTTTTGCGGTCGGCGGTGACGCCTTGCCCGGCAACGGTGATATTGTGGCGGGCCGTCACCTGATGCAGGTTCAGGTTTTGACCGGCGGCACGCAGACTGCCGTCGATGCGGGTGTTCGTCAGGGTGACGGTGCTGCCGGCAACAAAGGCCGAGCCGCCGATGTGGACGCTGTCGGCGCTGATCGACTGGCCGGCCGCGAAGAGATCGCCGCCGATCTGCCGATGCGCCAGGGCAACGTTGGCGTCAGTTGTGAACAAATCGTTGCGGACATCGCCTGTCAGCTCATTGCTGAAGACATTGCCGGCGCTGTCGGCGGTGTCGGCTGCCGCGAAAACCGGCACGGCAAGGGTGAGGCCAATGGCCAAAATGGCCAAGCCGGCCAAAATCGGACGGGGCTTTAAATGTTTCATAAGACCTCCTCTGAATTCATAAATTTAAATTAAAGAAATTTAGTCAAGCTTATCATGATAGGCGGAAGAAGTCAAATGCGATTAAGCTGGCGCCGTTGCACTTTGACGCCCGATTTTGCTATAATAGGGAACGTTCTGCCGCGGTGCAGAAAATTCGAAATGAAAGAGGCGAACCATGCGTCATAAAATTTTATTTTTTGATGTCGACGGCACCCTGGTGAATTTTGATCGGCAGCTGCCGGCGTCTGCAGCGAAGGCGCTGCGCGCGGCCCGGGCGGCGGGGCATCGCCTGATTCTTTGCACTGGGCGCAGCCGGTCCCAGATTTATCCTTTTTTGAAAGTCTTCGGCTTTGACGGCATGGTCGGTGCGGCGGGCAGCCACGTTATTTTGGACGGCAGGGAGGTGGCCCACCACACCTTCGGGGAGCGGCGGCTGGCACCGCTGGTGGCCATGCTCAATGAGAAGGATGTGCCCATGCTGCTGCAGACGGCCGGAGGCGGCGTTTTGACGCCGGATGCGGTGCCGGCTCTGGGACGGTTTCGCTTGTTCCAAACGGATCCCGCCCGTCCGCTGGTGGCGGCGATTCGCGAGGCCATTGGTCCGATGCGCATCGATCCCGACCGGACGGTCTATGCGGCGCATTACGGCGAGACGGAGTGTCTGGTGTATTGCAACGCGCCGATGGATCACCGGGCAATGGATGCGGCGCTGGCGCCATTGGGACTGACGGCGACGCCCAGCAGCTTGGAGCCGGCGGACGAGCACGCCGGTGAGATTACCTTGCGCGATGTGAGCAAGGCGGCGGGGATGCAGGAGCTTTTGACGGCGATGGACGCTGATGTGGCGGACACAATTGCCTTTGGAGACGGCCCCAACGATCTCGAGATGCTGGCTTTTGCCGGCATCGGGGTAGCCATGGGCAACGGTGTGGCGGCGGCAAAAGAGGCTGCCGATCAGCCCTGCGCGGCAAGTCGGGTATCCAAATCGGTCAGCAGATCGGCTAAGGTGGTCGCGGCCAGGCTCGCCGCCATGGCCCGGGCGGCTGCTGTCAGTTTATCGTCGAGGACCGCGTGCACATTGCGTCCCACCGGGCAGTCGGGGTTGGGATTTTTGTGAAAGTGAAACAGCGGTTTGTCGCGGCCTTCCACAGCGTTAAAGATGTCGAGCAGGGTAATGGTTTCCGGCGCCTTTAAAAGACGGGCGCCGCCGATCCCGGCTTCCACCTGCACCAGGCCCGCGCGCTTAAGCTGGCCTAAAATATTGCGGATGATCACCGGATTGACATTGACGCTGCCGGCAAGAAAGCTGGATGTGGTTTTGGCTTGGCCTTCAAAGGTAACGATCGCCAGCAGGACGTGGGTGGCAATGGTGGTTCGGGATGAAAAGGGCATAGCGTTCTCCTTTGCGCCGGCGGTGCCGGCGATCGTGCTTATTGATGGGATTTATTGTATCAAAAGGGAGATGTTGCCGCAATGGTTACAGGGAAAAATCAGTCCGGGCGCGCGCTGGGGGCGGCGACCAGTTCGCGGCTGACGGACTCGATCTGATCCGAGAGCACGGAGTGGCGGTTCCACAGGATGGTGAAATCGTGGTTGATTTTAAAGTCTGTCAGGGGAATGGTGCGCAGCGTGCCGCGGGCCAGGGCCTCTTCCGCCGCGGTTTGATAGAGAAAGGAGATGCCGCAGTCCCGTTCGAGCAGGGCGATGATGGCGTGCATATTGCCAACCTCGACAAAATGGGCGAAGTCGGTGACGGCCAGCCCCATGACGGCCAGACTGCGCTCCAGTATGGCACGGGTGCCCGAGCCCGTCTCCCGGATCAGGATGCGTTCGCCGAGTAGATCCCGGGTGGCGCGAATGGGTCGGGCAAAGCGATGGCCGGCGGCGCACACGGGGATATAGGGCACACTGCGGTAGACGCGCTTTTCATAATAGCCGGGATCGTAATACCCCTCTACCACGGCAAAGTCGATGCGGCCGTGGTTCAGATCGGCGAGGAGCTTTTGCGTGTTGCCGTAGCGCACCCGCAGGTCCGTGTGGGGATGACGGTGGATGAAGGCGGCCATGGGCGCAATGAGATCAAACTCGCCGATGGTCATCGTCACGCCGAAGGTCAGCCGGTGACGGCCCGGACGGCTTTCCCGAATCCGGGTGCGGATCCGGGCTTCGTCGTTGCACATGGTTGTCATCGCGTCGCGCAGGATACGTCCGGCGGCGGTCAGCTGCAGTTTTTTCCCTTCCCGGGAAAAGAGCGTTTCGCCGAATTCGGCCTCAAGGGCGTGGATTTGCTGAGAGACGGCCGGCTGGGTGATGTGCATGGTCTCGGCGGTTTTGGAAAAATTCAGCGTTTCGCAGGCGTTCAGAAAGGTGTAAATTTTAAAATCGAGCATGGTGTCCTCCGAATATAATAGGGCGTTATCGGTCTGTTCGAGCCGATGCCCAGGATGCGGCCAAAGGGGTTGTGGTGATTATCATAAATTTTATTGATGATTAAATCAATATTTATTATTTTATCTTTTGAAAAATTGCGATTATACTGGATTTAAAACAAAGAGAAAATTTGGAGGGACAACGATGGATTGGATTCGAGAACATAGCCGCGGCGTTTTGCTTTGCCTGGCGATCGCGCTGCCCAGCTGGTTTCTGGGGCAGGCCTTTCCGATTGTGGGCGGCCCGGTCATTGGGATTTTGCTGGGGATGATCGTCACGCTGTTGATCAGAGATAAATCGGCTTTGAACGCGGGGATCGGCTTTGTGTCGAAAAAGGTGCTGCAGTACGCGGTGATTTTGCTGGGCTTCGGTCTGAACCTGAGCGTGGTGCTCGAGACCGGGCGTCAGTCGTTGCCGATCATCGCGGTGACCATCGCCACGTCGCTGGTGCTGGCTTTTGCGCTCAGTCGGGCTTTTCACATCCCCGGCAAGATTGCGACGCTGATTGGCGTGGGCTCTTCCATCTGCGGGGGATCGGCCATTGCGGCGACGGCGCCGGTGATCGACGCCGACGACGAGCAGGTGGCCCAGGCGATTTCCGTGATCTTTTTATTTAACCTGATCGCGGCGCTGATTTTCCCGACGCTGGGCAATCTCATCGGTTTTGCCCATGGCAGCGAAGCCTTCGGCATTTTCGCGGGGACCGCGGTGAACGACACCTCCTCGGTGACGGCGACGGCCTCTGTTTGGGACAGCATGCACCATCTGGGAAGCGCCACGCTGGACAAAGCCGTCACGGTGAAGCTCACGCGGACGCTGGCCATCATCCCGATCACCCTGGTGCTGGCGCTGCATCGGGCGCGCAGGGAGCAAAACGAAGATAATAGCTTCAGTTTTAAACGGGCGTTTCCGATGTTCATTTTGTATTTTGTGATCGCCTCGCTCATCACGACCGTCTGTGTGCACTTCGGCGTGGACGCGGCGGTTTTCAACCCGCTGAAGACCTTGAGCAAATTCTTTATCGTGCTGGCGATGTCGGCGATCGGCTTGAATACCGATATTGTGAAGCTGGTGAAAAGCGGCGGCAAGCCGATTCTGCTGGGGTTTTGCTGTTGGGTGGGCATTGCCGCGATGAGCCTGCTCATGCAGCATCTCACCGGGCTTTGGTAATCGGCGGGGCGAAGCCGATGCCCGGAAGGGGGGCGCCAATGCGTCCTTTTCGGTGTTTGGCGTTAAATTTGGATTTTTTTGAGATTTTTCTTGATTTATCGCGATTTCCTGCTATAATAGATCGAGTAAGGTTGATGCGCCAATAGCTCAGCTGGATAGAGCGTTCGGCTACGAACCGAAAGGGCAGGGGTTCGAATCCCTTTTGGCGCACCACTTTGTAAGGTATGTCGCAGGTCTAAGGACCTGCTTTTTTATTGCGCGTTTTGTGCATAGAAAGGTTCCGCTAAGTGTTTGCTTGATTTAATAATTGATTTGTGTTACCATTTTATTGACTTAAGTCAGTCAATTTTTAAAATTGAAGGAGCTTCGGATGAGAACGACAAAGAAACCGGAAGAAAGAAAAGAAGAAATTGTCCAAACGGCAAAGCGTTTATTTGTTGAAAGGGGATACAAAAGAACCCAGATAAAGGACATTGTCGGCGCGGTCGGCGTTGCACAGGGATTGTTTTATTATTATTTCAAATCAAAAGAAGACGTGATGGAAGCGGTCGCGGTGGAATACGGGACGAAAATTTTCTGCAGGATTCGAGAATTGGTCAATCAGGATATATCGGCCATTCAGAAACTGATGGTCATTTATGATTTTTTTATCGACGCGGCGCAGCAGCAAAAGGCTTTATTTTTGGAAATCCAAAACGCGGGAGGCGGCGAAGTTCACGAGAAAATCATATTGGATGTCGGCGGGAAACTTATTCCCTATATCAGTCAGATTATAAAAGAAGGAAAAAAGAACGGGGAATTGAGCTGCGAGGCTCCCGATTTGGTTTCACATTTTTGTGTCAGCGGGATGATACAGGTTTTAAATGCCGTTCCGGCAGATCGAAAGATTCAATTTATGACAGATAACAGAAAGATTTTCATTGGTCTTTTTGTTCGAATACTTGAAATAAAGGAGTGTTAATCCATGAGTCAGCATAAGGTCTTTTCCGATTTGAACGATCGCATTGAATCTGCCATGTCCGTCCGGAATTTGGAGCGGGAAAGCCGTCAGATTGCTCATTTTATCAATAAGCATGGCGAAAGATTCCATTATGATGCGCAAAAAAAGCGTTTTTTTATCAACAGCTTTTATCCGTCCTTTCCGGGAAAGGCATGGACGCGTTTTATTTTGGGCGGCAAGAAAATTGTAAAAGACAATACCAGAATCCCGATTCAGGCGGATATCGTGGTGACGGGGAAATGCCACTGCAATTGTTGGCATTGCTTTCGGATAAAAGATAAACGGGAAGATCTGTCGTTAAAGGAAATTGAACGCGTGATGGGGGAGCTTTACGCATTAGGGACGGCCACTGTGGGGATCACGGGCGGAGAGCCGATGCTGCGGGAAGACATTCGGGATATTTTAAAATTGATTCCGGAAGGCATGGAAGGACAGCTTTATACCACAGGCCACCAGATAGACAAAAATTTTGCCGAATTTATTCAATCGACAAACGTGACGAGGGTTATCGTCAGCCTGGATCACTACCTTGAAGATGCGGCAAACGCGATGCGACATTACGGCCACGCATATGAGGAAGCCGTCAAGGCCATCCAGTGTTTGGTTTCATCCGGCGTTTATACGGCCGTGACGGTTTGCATCACTGAAAATTTATTGAATGAAGAAAAACTGACGACTTATTTCAGACTGGTCAGCTCGCTGGGGCTGAATGAAATCAGAATTATTCTTCCCATTCCGCAGGGAAATTTGGAAGGCCGGCGCGTCAGCCGCATTTATTCAGATGCGATTAAATATATTAAAAACATCAAGAAAAAATATGAAAAGGATATTTCATTTCCCGGTATTTTAAATTTCTGTGAATTTGAAAGCCCCGATTATCTGGGCTGCAGCGCGGGCGCCAATTATATTTCGATCAATAACGACGGCCTGGTTACGCCGTGTGTCGCGGTTCCCCTGTCCTTTGGCAATATCCGAAAGAAGCATCTGAAAGATATTTTTGAAGAGATGAAGCGCTATTTCCCGAAATCCGGAAGAATTTGCTACGGTAAGCTTTCGGGCAGGGCCATGTCGGGGATGGATGTGGATACGCGCGTCACGCCGTTGGGCGTTGAAGATTCCGCCCAGGTCGCCTGTCGCTGCGCCAAGTCAAAGCGCCGGGCGGCGCTGTTTGACTGTTTTAACTTAAAATAAAGAATGGGGGAAAGAAAGAATGACGAGCATAATCGGAACGGGAAGTTTTTGTCCGCCGGTCGTCAAAGACGAAGCGTTTATAAAAAAATATGGCAAGAAAGCGGTGGCGGCCGGCCGGCTGCTGGCGCACCATGAGCACTATCAGGCCACGGTCCCCGATACGGGCGAACGGCTGCATTCCAATCTGGATATGGCTGAAGAAGCATCCCGGCGAGCCATCCTTTCAGCGGGGCTCGATCCCAATGATGTGGACATGATAATCTATTCGTCATGCTCGCCGGAAATGTTGCTGCCGCCCTCTTTTGCATTATTGCAAAAACGCATGGGAATTGACCGCTGTGCAGGTGTCGACATCCGGTCTGGCTGCGCGGGATTCGGCACGGCATTGACGGTGGCGGATGCCGCCGTCAAGACGGGAAAGGCGAACCGGGTGCTGGTGGTCGGCGCGGATGCCATATCTTCGCGGTTTACGATGCTGCCGGCAAAAACGGCCGGCATCAAAACCGTCTTCAACCACATGTTTTTCGGCGATGCGGCAGGCGCGGTCGTTTTGGCCGATGTGCAGGATCGCGGCATTTTATATTCTGAAATGGTTTCGGATCATGCGGATGTTGTCAGCGGCTCGTCGATGACAATCGGCGGCTCGCGTTTTCCATATCCGAATGAAGCGGTTCCGGAAGATGATTGGGCGGTCTATCAAAAGGGCGGCGTCAGTGAAAAATATTTGTCGGAAGCGCTGATCAATACGCTGGGCCGGCTGAAGGATCGGCAAAAAGTGGCCATGGATCAGATCGATGCGTTTATCATGCCAATTGAATCGGAAAAAATCCGCCAAAAGGTTTTATGCGCATTCCCGGAAATCGATGCGCACAAAATTTTAAGCGGCGGGGAGGGCGGCGCGCTGATCAACGCGGCCATCCCGCTGACCATCGATCGAGCGGTAAAGGCAAACCAGATAAAGGAAAACGATCGCGTGTTGATTTATGCCGCGGAGAACACGCAGTGGCAGCACGCTGTCGTTATCATGAAGTGGTAAAGGAGGTTGATCGTGGACGTGATGGAAAGACTCGGGGATTTGATAGGCGAGAATTATAATTTGGATCATGTTGAGCTTCGCGAGGATACGCGGTTAATCGAGGATTTACACCTCGACAGTTTGGATATGGTCGAAATGGTGGTGGAAATAGAGGATGCCTTTGATATTGTCATCCCGGAAGAAAAGATGGAAGCCATGGAGAATATCGGCGACGTCGTCGGCGTCATCGAAGCATTATCCGGCAAATAAAATGGAGGTACGGAATTGAAGGCAATCGCATTTGATAAGGTGTCCAAGGAATATCAGGTGGGCCGGGGAAGCGTCAAGGCGCTGGACCAGGTCAGCTTTGGTATCGAGCCGCAGAAGGTAACGGTCATTTTGGGACCGAGCGGTTCGGGGAAAAGTACGATATTGAATTTAATGGGGGGAATGGATCATCCGACATCAGGGAAAATTGAAGTGTTTCAGGAGGATATTTCCGGCTTGTCGGAGAAAGCGCTGACGATTTACCGCCGGCAGAAAATCGGCTTTGTATTTCAATTCTATAATTTAATTCCGTCGCTGAACGCGCTCGAGAATATCAGCATTGTCGAAAAGATGACGCATCACGCGTTTGATGCCGGCGAGATGATCGCACGCGTGGGGCTGGCAGATCGGAAAAGGCATTTTCCGGCGGAGCTTTCCGGCGGGGAGATGCAGCGCCTGTCCATCGCGAGGGCCCTGTGCAAAAATCCAGATATTTTGCTGTGTGACGAGCCGACCGGCGCATTGGACAGCGCGACGGGCAGGGCGATCTTGACGTTGCTGATGGATATGGCCGAAACTTATCAGAAAACTGTTATCATTGTCACGCACAATGCTGCGATTGCCCGGTGCGCGGATGCCGTGCTCCACCTGAAGGATGGGAAAATCGAGGCGATGGAAACCAATCCGAGACCGCTGAAGGTCGATGAAATACAATGGTGACGAAAATGCTTTTTAAGAAAATGTGCCGCGACGTGTGGCGGCTGAGAGCACAGTTTTTGTCTATTTTGATGATGTGCTTTGTGGGCATGCTCATTTATGCCGGCATCGAGGGCGTGTGGCACGGCATGCAGGTCGAAGCGGACGCTTATTTTAAAGAGACCCGTCTGGCCGATATCTGGGTGACGGGCCAATTTTTGGACAGCGAGGATGTCCGCGAGATTGAAAAAATCAAAAAAATTGACAGCGCGCAGTTATCGGTCGTTCAAAATGCGTATCTGGATTATCAAAAAAACCGTACGATTCAACTTGTGGCCAATAACAAAAACCAATTGTCGAAGCCGAAGGTTATCAGCGGCAAAAGCTATGATGCAGATGGTCCGGGGATCTGGCTGGACAAAGACTATGCCGCGCAAAGACATGTGTACGCGGGCGATACCATCACATTGTACAGCGACGGCAGAAGCGTTGAGGAGAAAGTCAGCGGATTGATTTATCATCCGAAATACATTAACTATACCGGAACGCGTTCGCCGCTGGTTCCCGATCACGCCAAGGATACCTACGGCCTGGTTTCCCCGGATACCCTAAACCGGTTAACGGGGAGAAAACTGTGCTTTAATCAGATTCAGATCAAAACCACTGCGGCGGGAAAAGCGCAGACGCAGTTAAAATCAGACATCCGCAGCGCGCTGGGCGATAAATACACAAACAGCATGAACCGGGAAGAGGTGACGGCTGTCTCGGCCTATCTCAATAAAATACAGCAGATCAAAAAGATGTCGGTCCTGTTTTCGATCATTTTCTTTCTTCTGGCGCTGCTGACGATTTATACAACTATGAAGCGCATCGTTTGGCAGCAGCGGCCGCAGATCGGCGTTTTAAAGGCGCTGGGATTCACGAATTTTCAGATCAAGGCGCATTATGCGCTGTACGGGCTGACGGTTAGCAGTCTGGGCGCCGCATTGGGGCGGCTTGCGGCTCCGTATACAGTGACGCCGGTGCTTTTGAATTTGCAAAAGGAATTTTACAGTATGCCCCGGTGGCGGGAAAGCAACACGTATTATTCAATCGCGATTATTTTTTTAATCGTCGGGATCTGCACGCTGGCGGCGTGGCTGTCCAGCCGGTCGATTGTCAGAGAAATGCCGGCGGAGTCCCTGCGCAACGAAATGAAAAGCGGGAGCCGGCAGGTCGTTATTGAAAAGATACCGGGCCTTTGGAAAGCGCTCAGCTTTGACTGGCGGTGGGCGCTGCGGGATATGGCCAAAAATAAAACGCGGACGCTCATTGGCATCATTGGAGTTCTCGGCAGCATGGTGTTATTGATGGCGAGCTTTGGTTTGCAGGATACGATCACGATCACGAATCGAAAAATATACGGCGCCCAATATTCGTATCATGAAAAAATAAAGGTCGCGCCGACGATGACGCCGGAGCAGAAAGCGGCGGCTGAAAGGCTGCTGCGAGGGGAGGATCAATGGGCCAGCGAAAACGGCTGCGAAATTCAAAGTGGACGCGCGATCCGCTCGGAAAATGTCTTTGTGTTCGATACTGGATTTTATTTGACGCTGCGCGGCCGCGGGGGCCGGCCCGTCAAATTGCCGGACCACGGGGCCCTGCTCTCGCGCCGTGCGGCAACCGAGCTGGGGGTTCAGAAAAACGACACGATCAATGTTCTGGCACATTATCAGCAAATTATTCGGGTGCGGGTCGCGGGCATCGTTGACGTGCCGTCCCCGCAGGGGGTTTACCTGTCGAAAAAGGCCTGGGAAGCGACGGGCAGTGCCTTTGTGCCCAACGAATTATTGATCGGAAAGAACAAAAATGTCCGTGCAATCGAAAAAATACCAAGCATGGGGCAAGCGGTCAAACTAAACGATCAGCTGGCGGATGCGGAAAAGGTTTTAAAGAGCGTTCAGGGAGTGGTCATCTTGCTGCTGGCGGCCGCCGTCGTTCTGAGCGTCGTGATCCTCTATAATCTCGGGCTTTTAAATTTTGCGGAAAGATATCGGGAATATGCTACGTTGAGGGTTCTGGGCGCCACCCATTCGGAAATCAGGCAATTGATTTTGAAAAATAACGGGATGAATATCGTCATCGGCTGGGTGCTCGGCGTCGTCGCGGGTTATCAATTTCTCGGCGTGTACGTGAAGGCCATCTCGACATCGACCACGGTCTATTCCCCGTATTTAAGTGCGGCGTCTTTTATGATGGCCTCGACCATTTCGATGGGGTGCGCCTTTCTTGTCAATTTGTTGGTCGCCGGGAAAGCGGCCCGACTTGATATGGTCGAATCGCTCAAGTCCGTCGAATAAAAAAGTGCAACGGGATGAAAAAGTTATCAGCTTTATGATTGGCATAGACGGGCGGCGAATTTTAGAGATATAATTAAAACCGACACCGCAATTTGGGAGGGAACATTTTGACATTGGATAAATTGGCAGATGAGATTATAGCGGGACGGCGTTTAAAAACGGCATCGGCCGCGCTCGAAAAAGAGGACGGAACGCCGAATCTTTTGCAGGCGGAGCTTGGAGAGGCGACGGCCGGTGCGGATCGGATTCGCAAGGCACTCTGTGGCGATAATGGGGATCTTTGTCCCATTGTCCACGGCAAGAGCGGAGGTTGCGGCGAGGATTGCAATTTCTGTGCGCAATTCCGTTATAATCACGCCGGAATTGACGAGCGTGGTTTTCCGGTGCCATGCTCGCCAATCTTGGGTTCTCACTCAGGTCTTTAAAACGGCGTGAGGCAACGCGGAGGCTCTGACCGATCGATTCAAAATAGACCGCAAAAGCCGATGCCGATAATGCAAAGCTCGAAGGCTCCATTGAATAAATTGAATCAAGTGATGAAATGACATTTGGATATTTGAAAGGAAATTAAGATGAAAATCACTGATAACACGAAAAATTTGACGTTTATCGCGCTGATGACGGCGTTCATCTGCATTCTTGGGCCATTATCCATTCCGATCGGGCCGGTTCCGGTTTCGCTGCAGAATTTTGCCATATACCTCGCGCTGTATATCGTGGGAATGAAACGGGGAACGATCGCCTTTTTACTTTATATGCTTTTGGGGCTTGTGGGGCTTCCCGTCTTTGCGGGATTCACAGGCGGGCTTCAAAAGATTGTGGGGCCGACCGGGGGATACCTTGTAGGATTTATATTCATGACGGTTTTGGCAGGATGGGTTTTGGACAATTATTATCAAAATAGGATTCTATGCGTTGCGGGAATGTTTTTAGCGACCTGTATTCCGTATCTTCTCGGAACATTATGGCTTTCACACAGTGCCGGGATGCGTCTGGCCTCGGCGTTCGCCGTCGGCGTGATGCCGTTCGTCTTGGAGGATTTGGCAAAGATGGTGGTTGCGGCCATCGTCGGCCCGCGGCTTAGAGAAAGATTGGACAAGGCCGGCGTCATCACGTACGCGAAGAAATCATAAGCCGAAAAGGGCAGGCGTCGGCTGCCGCAGATTGACGCGATCGTTGCGTTGCCCGGAGATGAAGGGCGGGATATCGCCGATCCGGCACCTGGGATTATTCGCAAGCATTTATGATTTAGCGTATAAACAGCAGGGGCGCGCCGCCTCAGCAGCTTTATGGCGCGTATCGATCGGTTTGATTAAGCCTATTCAGATGTCGGGAGCCCGAGATCCGGATGGGTTATTTTTGTGTTGAAAAAAGTTATAAAAACCTATAAAATAATGGTAAAGTTATAAAAATAATAAAAACTTATAAAAACTTTGGAAAGCTATAAAAGCTATATAAAGAAAGGAGCTTTAAATGGCGGCTTATCAAAAAAATCCATTCACGTTGTCCTTCGGGCGCAAACCCGCCCATTATATTTCCCGGCTGAATCAGTCGCAGAAAATCATTGAGACCTTCACGCTGGCGCCGGTGACCGAGCAATTGTTTGTTATTACGGGAGTGCGCGGCTCCGGGAAGACGGTGCTGATGGCCGGCATTGCCAATGAATTGGATCGCAAAGATGAATGGATTGTCATTCGCCTCAGTCCGGATGAGGATGATCTTGTGACGACGCTGTGCGCCAATTTGTATCATCATCAAAAGGTGCATCAGACATTTTTAAAAGCCGACGTGGCCGTTCATGTCCTCGGCATCGGCGTGACCGTCGAAAATCAGTCGCCGGCCATGACCGCGCTCAACGCCATTGAGGAGATGCTGACGGCGATCGCGTCGCGTCATCAAAAGGTGCTCATCGCCATCGACGAAGTGACCAACACCAAACAGATCCGAAAACTGGCCAGCGCCTTTCAGCTGCTCATCGGAAACGAACAGCCGATCTTTTTATTAATGACCGGCTTATACGAAAATATCAAAAATCTTCAGGATCAGAAAAATCTGACCTTTCTTTACCGGGCGCCGAAAATCTTTTTGGATCCGCTGGATCTCGGCGCCATCCGGGATGCCTACCGCCGGGTTTTTAACATTGATGAAGCCACGGCGATCCAGATGGCGAAGATGACCAAGGGATATCCCTTTGCCTTTCAGGTGCTGGGGTATATCTGCTGGGAACTCGGGGAGATTGACATCCGCCGCCTGCCGGAGATTCGGTCGCGTTACGATCAGATTTTGAGCGAGGCCGTTTATAGTAAAATTTGGAGCGAACTTTCCAATGAAGACCGGAAGATTCTCCGCGCCATTGCGGAACAGGATGATGCCGACAACATCAAGGTGCAGGCCATCCGGCAGACCAGCGGGATGCCGTCTAATAAATTTTCGGTTTATCGCCAAAGACTTAAAGAGAGGGGCCTTTTGGATACCCGCCAATATGGCTATGTGTCGCTGTCCCTGCCGCGCTTTGCCGCTTTTGTGAAAGTGAATGCATAATATCAAAAAATACCAGGGCCGCTTTTGAAATGGCGGCTGGCGCAGTTGATCAATGCGATCGATCATTATTTGCCTTATGAGTGGTGACAGGAAGGAAATTTATCATAAATCGTCATCATAACTATATAAACAAAATATCAAAAATATTAAAATGAACTTAAATTCAAAACGAAATTAGCACTCATCTCTTGACACTGCTAATAAAACGATCTATAATGATTTTGCAATCAGGAAAGAAGTCCTGAAGGCCAATGCGATAACACCATTCTAAAGGAGGTTTGATGACCATGTTACCGACAATTTTTGGTGAAAATATTTTTGATAATCTGATGAACACATTTGATCGTGACTTTTTCAGCCACTGGGATTCATCGAAGCTCATGAGAACGGACGTTAAGGAAAATGATGACAGCTATGAACTGAAGGTGAATCTGCCGGGCCTTAAAAAAGAAGATGTTCGCATCGAATTGAATCAGGATTATCTGACGATTTCCGCCAAGGCTCAAAATGCCAACGACGAAAAGGACGACAGCGGCAAGTACGTTCGCAGAGAACGCTACTATGGCAGTTATCAGCGTCAGTTTTATTTGGGCGAAGGGGTCAAACAGGAAGATATCCACGCCAGCATGGCCGATGGGGTTTTGACCCTGACCATTCCGAAAGTGGATCAACAGCAGGTCGAAACCGCTCATAGGATCGAGATTGAAGGCTGAGTTCTTTTTTCCTCTTCTTCACGGAAAAATCCCAACGCAATCGTGTTGGGATTTTTTATTTGGCGGCCGCGGCGGCATGCGAATGACAAAAAATATTCGCGCGCCGAAAAAATAACATTGGTTGAAAATTTTTCAAAAAAGAGGATATTTTTGATTTAAATCAAAGAAGAAGTAGTTTGATAGATTTATACTGCAGATAGCATTAAATAAGGATTCGTTGACCGCTTGAATCGGCAACCGTATCCGGGCGATCAACCTTAGCATTCAGAAAGAAGGTAACACAATGACTTGCAAAGGTGCAGAACTCAAACGTCTATATCGGAAACCGACCCGTGTGCGCGAAATGCTGGGTGCAGCTGAAAATTTAAAGCGGCTGAATCGTGATCCGAAAAATGTTTGGATCCTCGGTCGTCGAATTAGTGACTGATGAAATAGTCCTCCATGCACACCATACACTCAAAAAGACCGCGAAAGCGGTCTTTTTGAGTGTGATTGAAATTTGATGATAACCCCCTGTCCGGTCACGCATCCCGGCTCTGAGCTTCTTTTTTACGGAATTTCCGGCGGAAGGCCGTCAGGGTCATGCCGACGTTTTTCTTGAAAACTTTGCTGAAATAATTGGGCTCGTGATAGGAAAGGTCCAGTGCGATGTTGATGATAGGAATATCGGTGTTGATGAGCATGTCCTTGGCGATTTCGATTTTCTGATTGGTCAAGTAGGTCACGAAGTTCATGCCCGTTTCCTTCTTGAAGATCTTGGAAAGATAATAGGAGCTCATGTTGGCGTATTCGCCGACCTGCTCGAGGGAAACGTCGTTTTGGGCGTTGCGGTCGATGTAATTGAGAATATCGTCGATGGTGTTTTTGTGTTCCGGGCTGTTTTCCGTCATCTTGTCAAAAATCTTGTCGATGGCCTTCATGATCTCAATTTTCAGATCGTAGCGGTTTTGGTAGCTTTGCACAAAATGCTGGTGGCCGGTACCGCCGCTGAGGGGCGAAATGATGTCGTAATCACAGCTGTCCTTGGCGATGCGGTCCAGCTCGTTCATAAAGTGGCGGATTTCGTCCTGCACCGAAAGCAAGTCGTAGCCATAGTGATTGTAAAGCAGATCCAGATAAGCTGTCAGCGCCTGGCGGCATCGGGCATATTTTTGGTGGACGACGGTGTAAATCACTTCGTTGAGTTTTTCGTCGATGGCACTGCGGGTATTGGCCTGTAGGGCCTTGATGGCCTGGTTAATGGATTCGAGCAGCTGCTCGGCGCGGATGGGCTTGAGCAGCAAATCGTCAACCTTGGCCTTGATGGCCTGATGGGCAAAATCAAACTCGTTGAAGGCGGTGATGAGAATCACTTTTTTGGCGGGATCGGCTTTTTTTACCCGGCGCAGCACCTCAATGCCGTTGATCTCCGGAATATTGATATCCATTAAAATGATCTGCGGATTGGTCTCCGCGATGCCCTCGAGGGCGACTTTCCCGGAGGAAGCCGAGCCGACGATTTCCACATCGGGCGCTTGGTTGTCTAAGATCATTTTAAGGGCTTCTCGTTCAAGGTGTTCGTCCTCGACGATATAAACTTTATACATGGTTACCTCATTTCTTTGGTGCTGTTCCCGGCATGCGCTTCTGGGGAATGGTGATGATAACATCCGTGCCGGACGTGATGTTTTTATTGAAAGTGACACCGTAATCGGGGCCGTAATAATATTTCAGGCGTTTGTTGGTGTTACGGATGCCGATGCCCATGCCCTTTTTGCTCTCGATGTGGCGCTCTTCGTCGAGGAGCTCATCGATGCGCTCGCTGGCGATGCCGACGCCGTTGTCGATGACGTGAATTTCCACATCGTTGCCGGACAGATGAGCGCTGACGCTGATATGGGCGCCGTTTTCCCGGGCTTCTACCGCGTATTTAATGGCATTTTCGACAAAGGGCTGAATGGACATGAAAGGACAGAGCACCGTTTTGAGTTCCTTACTGATGTCGAAGTCGTAGGTCAAGCGGTCGCCCTGGCGCACCTTTTGGATGTGCAGATAGTTGCGTACATGGCGGATTTCCTCCTGGAGGGTGACAAAATCGTTTTCATCCCGGCGCATGGTGTAACGCAGCAAATCGGAGAAACGATAGACCATATCCTGGGTTTGGTTCGCCCCTTCGATCATGGCCAGACGGCCGATGGTATTGAGCACGTTAAAAAAGAAATGGGGGTTGATCTGGGCCTGCAGCGCCTTGAGGTTGGCCTTTTGCAAAGCGCTTTCCATGTCGCTGCGACGGTTGATTTCCTCCATAAGTTCCATGTTGGCTTCGTTAAGTTCCCGCTGCATGACGACGATCAGTTGGCGCTCTACCAGGTAATTGGCAATGGTAAAGAGCAGATCGGCGGCGGCCTGCACCCGCTCAAGGGTGGTCATGGTCACCTGGCTGCGCATGCGGGCAAGATCCTGCCGGCCGTAAAGGTTGGTGAGCTTGCCGGGAGAGCCCATGGGCAATTTGGCCATTTCCTCTTTGGGAATCTGCACCTGTCCGGCGAGGATGGCGCCGATGTAGTTGCCTTTGGCCATGATGGGCACGGCCATGTCCACCAGACCGCCGTGACAGACATAGATGGCCGGCTTGCCGGTGCGCACCGATTCGATCCCGCCGTCGGCGTCAGAGCGCATGCAGTGTTCGTAGCATTCTGGAATTTTGCGGATATTGGTGCAAAAGTCCGTAAAATTGCTGTACTCCAAAACGGGGTTGCCTTTGTAGTCGACGATGATCGCGGCCACACCGGTCGCCGCCGAAAAGGCGTCCTGAATTTTTTGAAGCACCTCCATATCAAAAACATCTGAAATGCTCAAAATGGAAGAAGATTTGGTTTGCGTCTTCGCCATGGATGATAACGTCTCCTACTTTTAATCTCAATTCATTATAGCACAGTCGACAAAAAATTCCAGTTGCTCAGTAAAAAACAGACAAAAAATTGGCAAAATTCTATCAATTCCTGTAAAAATTTTAAATGAATGGTAAAAAATTAAGGTTTTAAAAGCCAAAAATTATCTTTAGGGATAAAATCGGTGGGAAAAATGTAAAAACAGCGGCGCGTTTGAAATTCACTGGCCGACGGTTTGGAATCTGCATCTTTGAAGAGGGCGCACGTGATAAAATAAAATCACACGGCGATCGGCAGCCGATCATTGGTTAAAGCAAGACAAAAAGCGCGACCGATAACGCTGCCGCGCAGGGAAAGGGGGAGACCATGATTCGAAAGACACAGCGGGAGGCGGTGACCGGCCTGGCCGGCGGCAAGGGCACGATTTATATCGATCACATCGCGAGCGAGCGGGAGCTCATGGGTCACGCGAAGATGTATGCCCGGGTGACGCTGCCGCCGGGAACGTCCATCGGCGTCCATACCCATACCGGTGAAACAGAGCCTTATTTTATCGTGGAGGGCGTCGGCGACTTTACCGATAACGACGGATCGGTAACGCCGGTGGTGCCCGGGGACTGCTGCGTGATCGTGCCGGGGCAGTGCCACGGCATCGCTAATCCTTATAACGGAAATCTGGTATTCATGGCGCTGATTTATTACGATGATCAGCCGAGGCAGGTGTGAGATGCGGCATTCTCAGGATTTTAAAGCGCTGAAGATCAATCCGTTTAAATTGTTTGACGAAGATTGGGGATTGGTGACGGCAGGCACGCCGGCAGATTTCAACACCATGACCATCGGCTGGGGGACCATGGGTTCCATCTGGGGCAAGCCCGGCCAGACCAGGCCTGTCGTCACGGTATATGTGAAGCCCGTCCGGCACACCTTCGGCTATCTCAACGCGAACGAGATGTTCACGGTTAGCTTTTTTGATGCGGCGTATCACAGGGATCTGATGACCCTCGGCACCCTCAGCGGCCGGGACGGCGACAAGGTGGCGGCGACGCAGCTCACGCCGGAGGCGGTGAATCTGCCGGCCGGCGGCCGGACGGTAACGTTCCGGGAAGCGAAGCTGACCCTGGTGTGCCAAAAGTTGTACGCCCAGGATTTAGATATCAACCGCATTCCCGTCGACGTGGTCGCGGGGTTTTATGCGGAGGAAGCGCCCCACCGTCAATACATCGGTCAGGTGACGGATATGCTGATGCCGGATTGAGGACAGCCGATAAGGAAGGGAAAATGAAAAAAATTTTAATGATCGCCGGCGATTTTGCCGAGGATTACGAAGTGATGGTGCCCTATCAGGCGCTGAGCGTCTGCGGTTTTGCGGTGGACGTGGTCTGTCCGGACAAAAAAGCGGGGGAAACCATAAAAACGGCGATCCACGATTTTCTCGGCGATCAGACTTATGTGGAGATGCCCGGGCATCGGTTTGCGTTGAACAAAGATTTCGAGGCGGTGCGCTGCGCTGATTATGACGGGCTCTATCTCACCGGCGGCCGCGCGCCGGAGTATCTGCGTCTGGATGCGCGGGTGATTGAGATTGTCCGGACGTTCATGGTGCATAATCTGCCGGTGGCGGCCATTTGCCACGGCATTCAGATTTTGACGGCCGCTGACGTTCTTGACGGGCGCAGGCTCACGGCCTACCCGGCGGTGGCGCCGGAGATCGTCCTGGCCGGCGGCACCTATATTGAGGCAGCGGCAGATGAGGCCGTGACCGACGGCAATTTGGTGACATCGCCGGCCTGGCCGGGCAATACGGCGATTTTAAAAGCTTTTATTGCAAAATTCGGCGCGTGAGCGAGGCGGAAAGAGAGGAAGGCCGATGGATGAAGTGACGTTCAGACGGTTGATGCGGGAGAGCGGCATCCCCCAGGCCGAAACCGAGCGGACCATTCGCATGGTGGAAGCGGTGCGCGCCGGTGATCCGGCGGCGGATATCCATATTCCCATCGACTATACCCGGGTGTTTGAAGGGATGTGCGTGACCCGGGAAAAGCGTGGATGATCAGCGGCCGTGATGTGCGGCACAGATAAGCCAAGCGTTACGGGCAACGGCCAATGCGAAAGCTCCCCGACGGATTGTGTCGGGGGGCTTTTTGAATGGCGGAAAAAGCCGTCGGCCGGCATAAAGGGATCGGAAAAAAGAAAAGTGCAAAAAAGTTTCGGCGCGGGTCATAAAAATACAGAAAGGGTCTTAAAAATGCAAAAAAATGGTTTGAAGGGTGTTCTCGGCCCTTTTCGCTCCCATCGTATAATGAAAACAGAAATGACGACCTGCGTGGATGGCGTTTTTTCTCAAGCAAAAAAGCTTGACCAAAAATCAATTTTTTATGAGGAGGCTAATATGGCTATTGCAAAAGGATTCAGCGAACCGACTGATCGCATTAAACAGCTTAAAGCGCGCATCATCGACGCGATGCCGACGGTTGAAGCGGACCGTGCGGAGCTGCTCACCGAAGCGTACAAAAAGTATGAAGGTGCGACACCGGTGATTCGTAATGCCCGCGCGAATGAAGCGATCTTTAACGGCATTCCGGTGACGATTCGTCCGGGGGAACTGATCGTCGGCGCGCTGACCGTCACGGACCGCGGCTGCCAGATTTATCCTGAATTTTCTTACGACTGGGTCGAAGCCGAATTTGACACCATGGCGACCCGCAAATGCGACCCGTTTGAAATTCCGGAGGACACCAAGCGCCGTCTGTCGGAAGTGTTCAAATACTGGCCGGGCAAAACCAACTCGGATCTCGCCCATTCGCTGATGTCCGATAAAGCGCTCGAATGTCAGGCGGAAGGGGTTTTCACCGTCGGCAACTATTATTTTGGGGGGATCGGCCACGTCTGCGTTGATTATGGCAAGGTGCTGAGAGTCGGTTTTTCCGGCATCGTCAAGGAAGCGGCCGAAAAGAAAGCGGCCCTCGATCCGGAAGATCCGGAAACCATCGTCAAGACCCAGTTTTACGATGCGGTGATCATCACCTATAACGCGGCGATTAATCTCGCGCACCGCTACGCGGCAAAGGCCCTCGAAATGGCCCAGACCGAAATCAACCCGCAGCGCAAGAAAGAGCTTCTGCAGATCGCTCAGAACTGCGCGAATGTGCCGGAAAAACCGGCGCAGAACTTCTGGGAAGCCTGCCAGGCTTTCTGGTTTGTGCAGCTGATCATGCATCTCGAATCCTCCGGACACTCCATTTCGCCGGGGCGCTTCGACCAATATATGTATCCCTATTACCAGAACGACACCATCGACCGCGACTTTGCCCAGGAACTGGTAGACTGCATCTTTATCAAGCTCAACGACCTGAACAAAACCCGCGACGCCATTTCCGACGAGCTCTTTGCCGGATACGCGATCTTCCAGAACATGTGCGCCGGCGGTCAGACGCCGGAAGGGCTCGATGCCACCAACGACGTTTCCTACATGCAGCTGGATGCCATTGCCCATGTCGGGCTGCCCCAGCCATCGATGTCCATTCGTTACTGGGACGGCACGCCGGATGAATTCCTGCTCCGCGCCTGCGAAGTGGTTCGTCTGGGTCACGGCCTGCCGGCGATGTATTCCGATGAAGTTGCGATCCCGATGCTCGAAAACGACGGCGTCTGCCTCGAGGATGCCCGCGACTGGCTGCCGATCGGCTGTGTCGAGCCGCAGCCCCAGCATAAGGCCGACGGCTGGCACGACGCCGCTTTCTTCAACTGCTGCAAGGTGCTCGATATCACCCTGCACAACGGGAAGAGCCGCGGCAAGCAGCTCGGGCCGAAGACCGGCGAAATGACCGAAATGCAAACCTTCGAGGATTTTGTCAAGGCTTATGAAGAACAGATGAAATTCTTCGTGCATTACCTGGTCGAATCTGACAACTGTGTGGACTACGCCCACATGATGAACATGCCGATGCCCTTCGAATCCGCGCTGGTGGACGGCTGTCTCGACAAGGGAAAATCCGTTCAGGAAGGAGCCGCGAAGTATAACTTTACCGGGCCGCAGGCCTTCGGGACCGCGGACGTCATCGACTCTTTCGTCGCCGTGAAGCAAAACGTCTTTGAAGATCACAAATACACCATGGCGGAAATGATGGACGCCATCGACAACAACTTTGGCTACACCGTCGATCCGAATTTCAACCCGACGGGTTCCGACCGGGAACAGGGCTGCGGCACCGCTCCGGCATCCGCCGGCGGCGGCAGCACCCGCTCCGCGATGGAACAGAAAGTCTGGGAAGTGGTTCAGTCGGTGCTGGGCGAAAGCAACGCGATTGATCTATCGGCGCTGAACGGCGGCGAACCGGTGGTCACCGGCGCATCCGCCGGCAGCGATCAGCTTGCCAAGTGGAATAAGATTCATAAGCAAATGCTGAGCGCACCGCATTTTGGCAACGACATTCCGGAAGTCGACCTGCTCGGCCGCCGCGTCACCAAAATCTATTCCAGCGAAGTTCACGGCCAGAAGAACCCCCGCGGCGGGATCTATCACGCCGGCTGCTACACCGTTTCTGCCAACGTCGGGATGGGCCGCGATGTCGACGCTCTGCCGGACGGCCGCCTGGCACAGTCGGCGCTGTCCGACAACATTTCGCCGCGCCACGGCTTTGACGTCAGCGGGCCGACCGCAGCCAATGCGTCCTCCGCGACCATCGACGCCCTGGACTTCGGGAATGGGACCCTGCTCAACCAGAAGCTGCTGCCGTCGGCCGTCGCCGGTGACGAAGGTCTCAAGCGCTTCGCGGCACTGGTGCGCGCCTACTTCGATCACAAGGGTTATCATATCCAGTTCAACATCGTCAACAGAGAGTCCCTGCTTGAAGCGCAGGCGCATCCGGAACAGCATAAGGATCTGATCGTCCGCGTCGCCGGCTATTCGGCACAATTCGTCGTGCTTGCCAAGGACGTTCAGGATGACATCATTGCCCGGACAGAACAGACATTCGAATAAGTAAAACGATTGGAGGCGCCGCGTTGAGGTCCGTGAATATTGACTATGCATTAGAAGGGGACGTATTTAATATACAACGCTTCTCCCTCAATGACGGTCCCGGTATCCGAACGATCGTATTCCTGAAAGGTTGTCCGCTGCGCTGTTGGTGGTGCTGCAACCCGGAATCCCAAAAACTGCGTCCGGTCATTCTTTACGATGTGGTGAGCTGCATCCATTGCGGCTCCTGCCTGAAAGTGTGCCCGGAGCCGGGGGCTCTGTCCCCGGAAAACCCCGCCTTTGTCGATTATCAAAAATGTACGGGCTGCGGCGAATGTGTCGCCGTCTGCCCGGCGGGGGCCTTGGCGCAGAAGGGCAAGAAAATGACGGTGCAGCAGGTGATTCGCGAAGTGAAAAAAGATGCCGCATATTATCGCCGGACCGGCGGCGGCATCACCATTTCCGGCGGAGAGCCGCTGATGCAGTACCGCTTCACGGCGGAGATTTTAAAAGCCGGACAGGCCCAAGGCTGGAACACGGCGATCGAAACCACCGGATACACCTATGAAGAGGCGGCACTCGATGCCGTGCTGCCGTATTTGGATCTCGCATTGATGGACGCGAAAGCGCCCAACGATGAGCTCCACAAAAAATTTACCGGCGTCAGCAACGAGGTGATCAAAAAGAATGCCCGGCGCATCGCGAAGGAGGCGGGGAACACCATCATCCGCGTTCCGACCATTCCGGGCGTCAACGCATCCGCGGAAACCATCCGCGAGATCGCGGACTTTGCGAAGGATCTCGGTGTGAAGGAAGTGCATCTGCTGCCCTATCACAAATTGGGTGAAAATAAATATCATCTGATGGGGTTGGAATATAAAATGCCGGAGGATACCAAGACGCCAAACAGAGAAGAGATGGCCGCTTTTAAAAAAGTGGTTGAATCGGCAGGGCTCGCTTGCAAGATCGGGGGGTAAACCGGTCGCGCAAGCGCACGCTGCCAAAAGATGGTTAAAAACATGAATGGATCAGGCTGAACGCGTCGGTCGGCGCGCAGTCTGTGGCTAACCAACCGGTTTTAAATTGTTGAACACAGCCGAAAGGCTGGTTCAAATAAAGCAGGAAGGAAAGCTGATTTCGCTTGAGGCGCCAAATGTGGGAACCCTTCGGGGATTTTGACGATTCAAGTCGGACGGCAATACCAGAGCTTCCTGATTTTTGGTCTCGTGGGGTCCTGGCTGCTTTGCTGGGATCCCATTTTTGCATGAAGCATTGGATAAAAGCATTTTGAAAAAACAGCAAGATAAAAATATCGGTCAAGGCATCGCGATGATGCCGGAGAAGAAAGGGGGAAGTATTGATGGAATCAACCGTTGGCAACCTGGCGCTTAAGGCCCGGGCGGCCTTTAAACAATTTGCGGGTAAGCCCCTGAAAGACAGAGAGGCGGTGATCCGAGCCATTCGTATGGTGCTGGCGAGCGAGGCAGAGGATCTGGCTCGCCGCGCTTTTAATGAAACGGGCATGGGCATCGTTGCCGACAAGCAGGAGAAAATTGCACTCGCAATCCATCAGACGCCGGGCACGGAGGATCTTATTACGGAGGTGGTGACCAACGACGACGGCATGGTTCTTTACGAACTGTCGGCTTTCGGGGTGGTGTGCGCGGTGCATCCGGCGACCAATCCGGCGGCGATGCTTATCAACATCACGATTTCGGCACTGGCGGCGGGCAACGCGGTGATTCACTGCGCCCATCCGAGGGCGCTCGAAACGAGCAAGCATATCGTCGCGTTGATGAACGAAACCGCCAGGCGCGTTCTGGGCATCGATCATTTAATTGGCATCCTGCCCACCGGCGGCATGCAGGCCATCCAGGAAATGATGAACCATCCGGATGTGGACATGATCGTGATGACAGGCTCGCACACGGCGGTGAGCCGCGCCTGCAGTGCCGACAAAAAGGTCATCGGCGCAGGACCGGCCAACCCGCCGGTGATCGTCGACGAAACGGCCAACGTGATCAAGGCGGCGGAGGACATTGTGAAATCCGCATCTTTTGACAATAATTTAATGTGCGTAACGGAAAAGGCCATTGTCGCGGTGAACGCCATCGCCGATACCCTGGCGAGAGAAATGGAAGCCTGCGGCGCACAATATATTGAGGCGCCGGAGGATATTGAAAAACTGACCCGCGCCATCATCGACGGCGATATGCAGCCGCGCAAGGTTTTTGACGGCCGCAATGCGGAAGATATCCTCGAATCGGCGGGCATTCCGGCCAAGCCCGGGGTGAAGCTCGTCGTCGTGCGCGCGGCGCCGGAGCATCCCTTTGTCACGAAGGAACTCAAGATGCCGGTGGTGCCGATGGTGCGCACCGCCAATTTTGACGAGGCCGTGGCGGCGGCGCTGGCCATTGAGCAAGGCTGCCATCACACGGCGATGCTCCACAGTCAATCCATTGAGCGGCTCAACTATGCAGCTAAGATCATGCAGACGTCGGTCTTTGTGAAGAACGGGCCGGGATATGCGGGCATCGGCTATCAAATGGACGCGCCCTGCTCCTTTGCCGTCGCCACGAAAACGGGGGAAGGCACCGTCACGGCCAGACACTTCGGCCGTCGCCGCCGCTGCTTCCTGACAGAAGCTTTCACCATTCGCTGACACCGCGGGCGCCCTGTAAAAATGTAAAAAACAAACCTTTTAAAGCAGTCGGGATATTGAAACGTGCATCGCATTTCTGTTAAAATGAAACTGGCCGTCGGCAAATAGCCGAGAACTTCCCAAAGGGGCACCGTCCGGTGTTTTAAAGGGGGCATTTGATCGGAAACGATCGAAGAAAGATTAAAGAATGTGCGAAGAAAAAGAGGGAATGCGATGAAAATGATAACGGGCCAGTTAACAGAGGAAACCCTGCTGGATATTCAGCGGACGCTGTCCGCGGCGACAACACTGCCCTTTTATATTGTCGATTATAAAGGCGAGGTGGTGCTGCCGCCGGTCGACGAGTCAGACTTCATGAAGGAAGTGCACCAATGGACCGCGGTGAGTGACGCCATGCGCGTGGCCGATGCGGCCGGCGGTATCCGGGCGGCCGCCAAGGGCGAGCCGTTGATTTACAAAATCCCCTGCGCGCTTTATAAGCTGGCGGTGCCCATCGTCGTGGACAATCAGTTTTGGGGCAGCCTGATCGGCGGGCCGGTGCGCCTGGATGCGGCGCCTGCTGTTTTTTTTGAACAGGACGGCGATGCCCGGGAGGAAAGCGAAACCTTTCTTGCGGTGCACCGCCATCTCTGGGAGCAGATCGTTTGCCTGCCGGAGACGACGCTTTTGCGGGATGCGGACCTTGCGGGCACCATCACCGCGAAAGTCGTGATGCTGGCGGCGGGCTGGCAGCGCGAAAAAGAGCAACGGGAAGCGGCGGAGCAGATCATCGACAAGCAATACCGCCAACTCGAGGCCTACAAGCGCAGTGAGTCGCTGCCGCGCAAAGAGCATCTGGCGGATCGGCTCAACATGCATTTCTGGTTTAACGCGCTGACTTCGGCGGCCAATCTGTCCATTCTGGAGGGGGCGCTGCGCACCAACGAAATGGTGACGTTGATTTCCGAATTTTTGCGGGATACCTTGTTTAACAACCGCGATTTTTGGAGCCTGAAGCAGGAAATCAAAGCCATTGAATGTTTTTTGCGTATCCAGGCGGTGCGCTTCGGCGATCGGATCCAATACAAAATCGACGTGCCGCGCAATCTGATGAAAACCCGGATGCCGAAGATGATGACGATGCCCTTTGTGGAATTTGCCATGAGCGGGCTGACCGGCCAGCGGGAAGGCGGCAGCCTTTTGGTGAAGATCACACGGCAGGACGGCTGGATCAGCGTGCTGCTGGAAGACAACGCCCAGCGGCGGGAACCGGCGCCGGAAGATCCGGTTGTCAAAGAGCGAAGCAGTTATTTTTCGCTGGCCGACAATATCGGCGCGGTGAAAGAGCGGCTGAACCGCGTGTACGGCACCGGCTACCGCGTGGTGGAAGAACGTGTCGGCGGGCAGAACCGCTGCATTATCCGCATTCCGGAAGAGGAGGCGGCCGATGTTTAAGGTGCTCATTGCCGACGACGAATATCTGATGCGCGAAGCGCTCAAGCGCATGGTGGAAATGGTTGACGGGTTCGAAGTCTGTGCGACGGCGAATACCGGGCAGGAAGCGGTGGACCAGGCGGCGGCGCTGTCGCCGGACATCATCTTTATCGATGTGGTGATGCCGGATCTGGGCGGAATTGAGGCGGCCAAACGCATCAAAGACAGCGGGAACCGCGCGCCGATTTATCTGATATCGGCCTACAATGAATTTCAATTCGCGAAGGAAGCCATCTATATCGGGGTGGCGGAGTATTTGACGAAGCCCCTGGGCTATACCGACGTGAAGCGGGTGCTCGAAACCTACCGCGGGCTGAACACCAAGCGCGATGAGACTTTTGAGAGCATCTGTCGCTGTGTGGACGCGCAGCATTACGGCGATATGTATTATCGGCTGCCGGATTTGATTGCCGACATCCGCGAGGAGAGCTGGGACTCGCCGGAAGAAATTGTCGAATACTATTACGATATTGAAAGCCGATTGTTTGAACGTTATGCGTGTTCGCTGGAGACGAACTACGTCAACCGGCCGGCGGGGAAAATGCTGCCGATCGTGCGCTGGCTGGAGTTTAGGCTCTATGCCACCCTGGATTTGATCTATCGGCACAACGCCGTGGCCCAATACCCGGTGATGGCCCGTTCGTTTGCCTATATCGATCAGCACACTGGCGACAATATCGGCCTGCGGGAAGTCCGGGACGACAGCGGCCTGTCTCAGGGGTACCTCAGCCGCATTTTCAAAAAGACCCTGGGCATCTCGGTGATGTCCTATATCCATTTGTGCCGCATGATGCAGGCCAAGTGGTATTTCTGCACAGAGGATGCCAATGTCACCGATGTGGCGTATCAACTGGGCTATAACGAAAGCTCTTATTTCAGCAAACTCTTTAAGAAATACGAACACACCACCATTTCGCAATATAAAAAGATGATTAAACAGGAAAGGAGAGAAAAACATCAAGATGAAACGAACAGCTGAATCTGTGACGGAAGGCCATCCGGACAAAGTCTGCGACCAAATTGCCGACGGCATTCTGGATGCCTGCCTGAAGCAGGATCCGGACGCGCATACCGCCATCGAGGTGATGGCTTCTAAAAACACGCTGATGATCGCCGGCGAACTCTCACAAGGCGTTCGCGAGAGCGGCGCCGTGAATCTGGTGACTATCGCCCGTCAGGTCGTCCGTGAAATCGGCTACACATCAGAAGAAACCGGCCTGGACGCCGATCGCTGCAATGTGCTGACCAATGTGAATGTGCAATCGGCGGATATCGCCGGAGCCGTCAGCAAGGCGGCGACAAGCGAGACGGCTAAATGGCAGGCCGGCAAGGTGCGCTGCAAATGGCTGCCGCCGGAAGGCGTCGATCCCGGCGAGCATCGGCGCGTCCCGCATGTGGGTGCCGGCGACCAGGGCGTGATGATCGGCTACGCGACGGACGAAACGCCGGAACTGATGCCGATGCCCTTTGTGCTGGCGACAAAATTGGTGCAGCGCCTGGCAGCGGTGCGGAAGAACGGTACCCTGCCCTGGCTGCGTCCCGACGGCAAGTCCCAGGTGACCATGACCTACGACGATGCCGGAAATCCGGAGCGCATTGACAGCGTTGTGCTTTCGGCTCAGCATGATCCAGCCGTCGATTTGCCGGAACTTCAGCAGGCGCTGATGGAGGCCGTGGTGCTGCCGGTGATCGATGCCGAACGCATCACGGCGACCACGGCGCTGCGCATCAACCCGTCCGGCCGGTTTGTGATCGGCGGGCCGCTGGGCGATACCGGGCTCACCGGGCGCAAGCTCATGGTGGATACCTACGGCTCGATCGCCCGTCACGGCGGCGGCGCCTTCTCCGGCAAGGATCCGACCAAAGTCGATCGTTCCGGCGCATACATGGCGCGCTACGTGGCGAAAAACATCGTGGGCTGCGGGCTGGCGAAGCGCTGCGAGGTTTCGCTGGCTTATGCCATCGGGCTGGAGCAGCCGGAAATGGTCGCCATCAATACCTTTGGCACGGCCCGGGTGGCGGAGCATAAAATTGCCCGCATGGTGGAGGAGGTAGTCTCCTTCTCGGTGGCGGATATTATCGAAGGGCTGCAGCTGCGTCAGCCGATTTACCGAGAGACGGCGGCTTACGGCCATTTCGGCCGGGACGTATTCCCCTGGGAAAAGGTTGACGAATTGGCATCCGTCCAGAAATAGAAGACGAGTGGATGAATTTATAGAGGAAAAGGTATTTGAATCCGCTTTTAAAGTCGTTTGAGACCGGGGTGAAATGTGCCGTTTGAATGCCCGAAAACGGGGATTGGGGCTGAAAAAATTGCAAACACATGAAAATGAATCAGCCCTTGAAAAACCTAATTGTAAAGCGTAAAAAACCGTATTTTTTGCTCAAACAGCGCAATTAATTACCCCACGAAATGGTTTAAAATAAGGACAGTAACAATAATACCATACAA
>NZ_GL622359.1:1862899-1890875 GCF_000185505.1 Pseudoramibacter alactolyticus ATCC 23263
TGATTAGCTCCCACATCTAATCAGTCAAAGAGAATAAGGAGGAATGACTCAATGAGATCAAAAAGATTTGAAGCTCTGGATGCACGTCCGGTTAAAAAAGACGGATTCGTGACCGAATGGCCGGAAGTTGGTCTGATCGCGATGAACTCCGACCTTGACCCGAAGCCGAGTATCAAGGTTGAAAATGGTGTTATTGTCGAAATGGACGGTAAGACCAGAGATGAATTCGATATGCTCGATCAGTTTATCGCTGATTACGCCATTCACATCGATGACGCTGAAGAAGCAATGAAAGTGGATTCCCTGACCATTGCCAACATGCTCGTCGATATCAACATTGCCAGGAAGGACATCATTAAAATCACAACAGCCGTTACCCCGGCGAAGATGACCGAAGTCCTCGGCCACATGTCCGTTCTGGAAATGATGATGGCACAAAACAAGATGCGCGCGCGTCTGATGCCTTCCAACCAGTGCCACGTCACCAACGTTAAAGATAACATGGTTCAGATTGCAGCCGATGCTGCCGAAGCAGCAATTCGTGGTTTCGATGAAATGGAAACAACGGTTGGCGTCGCTCGTTATGCACCGTTCAACGCGCTGGGCATCATGATCGGCGCCAATGTCGGCCGTCCGGGTATCCTGACCCAGTGTGCCGTCGAAGAAGCGACGGAACTCGACCTTGGGATGCGCGGTTACACAGCGTATGCTGAAACCATTTCCGTTTACGGGACAGAACCGGTGTTCATGGACGGTGACGATACGCCGTACTCCAAAGCGTTCCTGGCATCCTGCTATGCCTCCCGCGGTTTGAAGATGCGTTTCACTTCCGGTTCCGGTTCTGAAGTTCAGATGGGTTATGCCGAAGGGCACTCCATGCTGTACCTCGAAGCGCGCTGCCTGTATGTCACAAGAGGCGCCGGCGTCCAGGGGACTCAAAACGGTTCCGTTTCCTGTGTCGGTGTTCCGGCCGCCGTTCCCGGCGGGATCCGCGAAATCCTCGCAGAAAACCTGCTGGCTGCCTGCCTCGACCTCGAATGCGCATCATCCAATGACCAGACATTCACCCACTCCGACCTGCGCCGTGTCGCTCGTTCTCTGATGCAGATGATTCCCGGGACAGACTATATCTGCTCTGGCTACTCTTCAACACCGAACTACGACAACATGTTCGCCGGCTCCAACTGGGATGCCGAAGACTACGACGACTGGAACGTCATCCAGCGCGACCTGAAGATCGATGCCGGTCTGCAGCCTGTTGATGAAGACACCGTCGTTGCCGCTCGCGCCAAAGCTGCCCGCGCGATTCAGGGGATGTTTAAAGAACTCGGCCTGACCGAAATCACAGACGCCGAAGTCGAAGCGGCAACTTATGCGCACGGTTCTCAGGACATGCCCGACCGCGATGTCGTCGCCGACCTCAAAGCCGTTGATGATCTGCTCGGCCGCGGCGCCACCGCCGTTGACTTTATCAAAGCCCTCGACCGCGCCGGCTTCCACGATGTGGCAGAATCCGTCTTCAACATCCAGTTCCAGAAGTGTGCCGGTGACTACCTGCACACCGCTTCTAAATTGTCGGAAGATTGGGAAGTTATTTCCGCTGTTAACTACAAGAATGACTACCATGGCGTCGGTACCGGTTATCAGATCTCCGCTGAACGTTGGAAAGAAATTTCCGATATTCCGTGGGCGGATGACCCGGCAACAATTTAGTGAGAGGGGTGTAAAGAATGGCTGTTAACGAACAATTACTAAAATCCATCATCGAAGATGTCATTAAAGAAATGTCTTCTGACACCGCACCGGCCGCAGAAGCGGCTCCGGCAGCACCGGCTGCCACAGCCGGCCCGGCAGAAGAATTGGTTCTCACCCCCGACGGCGAAGCAGAAAAAGGCACCGCAGCTGACGAAGTTGTCATCGGTATCTCTGCCGCTTTTGGTGAAAACCAGCAGGCCAATATTCTGGGCGTTCCCCACGCGAAAATTCTGCGTGAAATGATCGCCGGCATCGAAGAAGAAGGCCTCAAAGCCCGTGTTGTCAAAGTTTACCGTTCCGGTGACGTCGCCGTTATCGGACACGATTGTGCTGAACTTTCCGGTTCCGGCATCGCCATCGGCATCCAGTCCCGCGGGACTGCGCTGATTCACCAGGCGGATCTGCCGCAGCTGGGGAACCTCGAACTGTTCTCCCAGTGCCCGCTGATCGACCTCGATACCTATCGCCAGATCGGCAAAAATGCAGCAAAATACGCGAAGGGCGAAAGCCCGGCCCCGGTTCCGGTCAAGAATGACCAGATGGCCCGTCCTGCATTCCAGGCGCGCGCCGCCCTGCTTTATCTGAAGGAAGTTCAGGATGTTGTGTTGGGTAAAAAACCGGTCAACATGCAGATCGCGTACAAATAATCGGAGGTAAAATGATGACACAAGAACAAATGTTAGAACAGATTGTTAAACAGGTCATGGCATCGATGTCCTCCAGTGACGCGCCGGCAGCCGAAGCGCCGAAGGGCGCGCAGGTCACAGACGCTGATTACCCGCTGGGCGACAAACGTCCGGAACTGATCGTCTCTGCAACGGGCGTGCCGCTGAAAGATGTGACTTTGGCTAAAGTCCTCGACGGGACCCTCAAAGCCGAAGACCTCAGAATCAATCCGGCGACGCTGGAACTCCAGGCTCAGGTTGCCGACTCTGTCGGCCGTGACGCCTTTGGGATCAACCTGCGCCGCGCAGCGGAACTGATTGCCGTTCCGGATGCCCGTCTTCTGGAAATCTACAACGCGCTGCGTCCGTATCGTTCCACCAAAGACGAACTTTTGGCCATTGCAGACGAACTCGAAAACAAGTACAGCGCTAAAGTCAGCGCTCAGCTCGTTAAAGAAGCGGCTGCCATCGGCTACAAGAGAAAGAGAACCAAGGAATTTAAATAAATTCCTGGTTCCTAAGGACCGCATAGGATTGTTTGGAGGAAACACATGATTATAGCTGGAATTGATATCGGGAATGCCAGTACTGAAACGGCCTTGGCTCGGGTGGAAGATCATCAGGCCAACTTTCTGGCCAGCGGCATTGTCCCGACGACCGGCATTAAAGGAACAAGACAGAATATCCACGGTGTGTTCGCTTCATTGAAACAAGCCCTTGAAAAAGCGAGTCTGGCCCTCGACGATGTCGATCTGGTTCGATTAAATGAAGCCGCTCCCGTTATCGGGGACGTGGCGATGGAAACAATCACAGAAACAATTATCACAGAATCAACAATGATCGGTCACAATCCATCCACGCCGGGTGGATTGGGGACCGGCGTTGGGGATACCGTGAACATTCGGGATCTGAAATCGAAGAACCCCGGCGACGCTGTTATTGTTGTCGTTCCGAGAGAAGTGGATTTTGAAACTTCTTCAGCGATGATTAACGAAGCCGCTGCAAAAGGAATACATGTTAACGGCGCCATTGTCCAGCGGGACGACGGCGTTTTGATTAATAATCGATTGAAGAAAAAGATTCCAATCGTCGATGAGGTCGGGCTGATCGATAAAGTGCCGCTCGGCATGCGCGCCGCAGTCGAAGTGGCCGAATCCGGAAAGGTGATCGATCAGCTGTCGAACCCCTATGGGATTGCGACCGTTTTTGATTTGACATCCGATGAAACCAAGCAGGTCGTTCCGATCTCGCGGGCCCTCATCGGCAATCGATCAGCCGTGGTGATCAAAACACCGGCCGGCGACGTGAAAGAACGTCGGATTCCGGCAGGGAAAATCATCATCCAGGGTGATAACAAGAAGACCGAAATTGATGTGGATGCCGGTGCGGACGAAATCATGGAAGCGGTTCGCACCGTGGCGCCGATCGGCGACGTAACCGGGGAACCAGGCACCAACGCCGGCGGCATGCTCGAACGGGTGCGCCAGGTGATGTCCAACTTGACCAAGCAGACACCAGATAAAATTCTGATTCAGGATATTCTCGCGGTTGATACCTTTGTGCCCAAGCGGGTGCAGGGCGGGATGGCCAACGAATTTTCCATGGAAAATGCCGTGGGGATCGCGGCCATGGTCCGCGCGGATAAGCTGCAGATGGGCATGATCGCTGACGAGCTTGAAAAGGAACTCGGCATTAAAGTCGAAGTCGGCGGCGTCGAAGCGGAAATGGCCATTCACGGCGCGCTGACCACGCCGGGCGCCAACAAGCCCATGGCTATTTTGGATATGGGCGCCGGCTCGACCGACGCGGCCATCATCAACCGCGCCGGAGAAATTCATTTTATTCACCTTGCAGGCGCCGGGAACATGGTGACCATGCTCATCGGCTCCGAGCTGGGTTTGGACGACAGAGGCATCGCGGAGGATCTGAAGAAATATCCGGTCGCCCGCGTCGAATCGCTCTTCCACATCCGTCACGAGGACGGGTCGGTTCAGTTTTTCGATTCGCCCCTGGATCCGAGAACCTTTGCCCGCACCGTTATTTTAACGCCGAATGGGATGTCGCCGCTGCCGGGAGACATCACCGTCGAACGGGTGCGTCAGGTCCGTCAGGATGCGAAGCGCAAGGTTTTTGTGGTCAATGCGATCCGCGCGCTCGAACGGGTCAGCCCGACGGGCAATGCGCGGGATATCGAATTTGTGACCATGGTCGGCGGCTCTGCCCTCGATTTTGAAGTGCCGCAGCTCATCACCGACGCTTTGTCGCGTTATTCCATTGTGGCCGGCCGCGCCAATATCCGCGCGACGGAAGGCCCGAGAAACGCCGTGGCAACCGGTCTGGTTTTAGCCTATACCGAAGGTGACTGAGATGCATGCAAGTTTTGACGCTCCAAAACCGGAAATAAAAGTATTTCACGTCAGAAATGCGGTTCCGAAGGATGTTATCACAGAGATCCTTTTGGGAATCGAAGAAGAAGGCCTCCCCTATTCGGTGGAGGAAAAAGATCCGGATACAGCTTTATATCTTGCGTATCAGGCAGCCGAGGCTTCTCATCTCGGCGTAGGCATCGGCATTGACAGTTCCGAGATTGTCCTGCACCATATCAAGCTCAAGGAAGATGAGCCGCTGTTCTCGATTAGCGCGCAGAACACGGAAGAAAATTACAGAAGCATCGGAGCCAACGCGGCCAGAGTGATCAAACGGATGCCGTTCAAGGCGCTGTAAGCGCCGTGCCATCTCACTTTAAAGAAAGGAGACGCCTATGCGACAGTCATTAGGCATGGTTGAAGCCAAGGGTTTAGCGACAGCAATTGAAGCCGCCGACGCGATGGTCAAATCGGCCAATGTTCTGCTTTTGGGCATTGAGTCCAGCAGAGGCGGCGGCATGCACGTGGTTAAGGTGCTGGGCGATGTTGGCGCTGTTAAAGCCGCCTGTGAGGCCGGCAGCGCTGCGTGCGATACCAAGGGAAACGGCGTTCAGTCGGTCAAGGTGATTGCCAGACCGGCCGAAGGCATCATGCCCTATATCTATAACACGCAGACAAAGGGTTTTGATCCCGAAACGATCGAGGATCAATACCGTCCTGAAGCGTATTGGAACATTCCGACCTTCGGCGATCAATTTCATCCCGCGTCGGGCACCAAAGAAACCATGCCGGACAAGGCAGTAAAAGCTGAAAAATAATCATAAACACCCGGCCTTATGGCCGGATACGGAAAAGGCGCGCAAGCGCAGACAGGCATCGACAGACGATGCCACAGGCAGACAGGAGAAACGGATTATGGACTGGAAAAGCGGCAACGATACCATTTTAGCGTTCAATGAACTGATCCGGGACCAAAGGGTCGCCCCTTATGAAGGAAAACTCAAAGTCGGTGTCGACCTCGGGACTGCTAATATCGTCGTGGCCGTGGTGGATGAAAACAACAAGCCGGTTGCCGGCGCTACCAAAAGCGCGCATGTGGTGCGGGACGGCATCGTCGTGGACTACATTGGCGCGGTGGACATCGTTAAAGATCTGAAACGTCAGATTGAAGAGCGGCTGGGCGTCGATTTATCGAATGCACCGGCGGCAACGGCCATCCCGCCGGGCATCATTGAAGGCAACACCAAGATCATCGCCAATGTTGTGGAATCCTGTGATTTTAACGTGACCAACGTGTTGGACGAACCCACCGCCGCCGCGACGGTTCTCGGCATCGAGAACGGCGCCGTGGTTGACGTCGGGGGCGGCACCACGGGGATCTCGATCATCGATCACGGGAAGGTGGTTTTCACGGCTGACGAAGCGACGGGGGGGACCCATATGAGCCTTGTCATCGCGGGAGCCTACCACATCGGTTTTGACGAAGCGGAAGCGAAAAAGATCCACGAATCCGAGGATAAAATTTTCCCGCTGGTCAAGCCGACGGTCGAAAAGATGGCGGCCATTGTCCGCCGTTATATTGAAGGTTACGATGTCGATACGATTTACGTTGTCGGCGGGGCTTGCGAATTCAAAAAATTCGAGAGCGTCTTCGAACGGGAAATCGGCATTAAAACCGTCAAGCCTGTCGAGCCATTGCTGGTCACGCCGCTGGGCATTGCATTTAACTGCAAGCTTTAGGCGACCGGCTCATTCAGTAAGAAATGTGGTGATCAATTGGACTTAAAAGATTTGATGAACAATGAAGATTTTCTGAACAGCTTGATTCAAAAGATCGTTGCTGAAGTCATCAAACGGTTGGAAAATAGACCAAAGACCGCATTGGTTTGCTTCTCTGGCGCCGCTATCGGCTTTAAAGAAGCCATGAATTCGCTGGCAAAGCTACGGGAAGACGGCTGGCAGCTGAAAGTCTTTATGTCGGACAATTCGACGAAGGTCCTTGATCCGGAATATATCAAAAAGACTTTGGGTGTCGACACGATTCACACCAGCGAAACGGATGCCCCGCAGAAGGAACTTTACGACGTCGATCAGATTATCATCGCGACAACCACCATCAACACCGCGGCGAAGATCGCCCATGGCATTGCGGATAACGTGATGCTCACGCTGATCAACCACGGCCTGATGGCCGGTGTCCCCTTTGTGTGTGCCATTGACGGCGCCTGCCCGGACAACGCGCTCAGACAAAAGCTGGGCATGGGCCAATCGCCGAAGGGCTACCGCAGGGTGATGGTCGATAATCTGAAGGCGCTTCGGGATTTCGATATGCAGCTTTGTGCGGCAGACGATCTTTACGACGTCTGCGCCCAGACGCCGGCCGGCGCGGATGAAGTCGCCGGCGAACCGGTGCCGGAAGCTGCGAGCGAAGCCGGCGGGGAAGCGGCCGCTCCGGCAGCTGCGGACCGTTCGGAAGCAGAAACAGCAGCGGTCAGTGACGTGATCACCTCTCACATCGTCAGTCGGAAAGACGTGATGGAAAGACGTGCTCACAAAGTCATTAAAGTCAAGGCGGATGCCATTGTCACGACCTTTGCGATCGAAACGGCTAATGAATATGACATAAAGCTCGTTAGAGAGTAGGTGATCGCATGCATTTAGCAAAAGTGGTTGGAACCATTGTTTCAACGCAAAAGGATCCGCATTTGGTCGGCTGCAAACTGATGATCATCAAAAAGATCAACGAAGACAGCCAATTTGAAAAATACTCGAGTCAGTCGACGGCTATCGCGGTCGATACGGTGGGCGCCGGCATCGGCGAAACCGTGATCGTCACCACCGGGAGTACGGCGCGATTCGTGTATGGCGACAAGGCAACGCCTCTTGACATGACCATCGTCGGGATTGTGGATGAAATCCAGACCTCCGACGTCAAGAAAACATTGTAGGAGGATGGCAGATGCCGAATGTTTATACACGCGGCGGCGATAAAGGGACCACCGGCCTGTTCGGCGGTAGCCGCGCAGCGAAAGACGACATTCGTGTTGATGCGTACGGCACAATGGACGAAGCCCAGGCGGCAGTCGGCATTGCGCATGCGCTGGTTAAAGACACGGAAATCAAAGAAATCCTCCATTTCTTAGAACAAAGAATTTACATCCTTGAAGCGGAATTGGCCAGCGATGAAAAGGGCTGGAAGATGCTCAAGGACAAGGTCGGTCAGGAAGATGTGGATTTCATGGAAAAAACCATGGACCGCTTTCTTCAGATGATCGGCCCGCAGAAAGCATTCATTATCCCGGGCAGGAATGCTGCTTCGGCAGCGCTTCACTTCGCGCGGACGGTCGTCCGCCGGGGGGAACGCAAAATCGTCGAATGCAGAGGACAAAATCCACAGCTTCGGCCGGAAACGGTGAAGTTCGTCAACCGACTATCGGATTTGCTCTTTGTGCTCGCGCGGGTCGAAGAATTTGAGGAATCGGTCCGGGAAGTTGCAAGACGCAACCTTGAAGACAGCAAGGAAAATCGTGAAACCGGAGGCAAACCAGTGACTGCATTTGAAGAAACCGACAGCGAACAGCTGCTCATCCTCGCCAAACGCATCGCTGCCGGCGCCCGCGTGAAGGCGCAGGCACTCGGCGTGCCGATTGTGTTCTCAGCTGTCGATATTGGCGGTAATCTCGCGTATTACGAACGCATGAAGGATTCCCTGCTGGCCAGCATCAACATTTCGCAGAACAAGGCTTACACAGCCAACGCGTTGAAGTGCCCCACATCTGCGGTGCAGGATCTGGCCAAGGAAGACAGTCCGCTCTTTGGGATTCAATTCACCAATGACAATCGGATTGTCACCTTCGGAGGCGGGTACCCGCTCATCGTCGACGGGGTGCAAATCGGTGCGATCGGCGTCAGCGGCGGCACAGCCGACCAGGACATGGCCATTGCTGAAGCCGGGCTCGCGGTTTTAAAGACAGAATAATTTTCAGGAGGAGGCAGTATGAATATAGATACAGCTGGCATTGAAGCGATTGTCAAGAAGGTTTTAAGCTCGATCGATGGGGTTGAAACAGCCGACGCACCGGGTGCGGCGGTTGTCGACGGCAAAGACGGGATCTTCCAGGACATCGACGCTGCCATTGAAGCAGCGAACGCGGCCTGGGATGTTTACAAAATGGCGCCCCTGATCCTGCGTTACAAAATCATCGAAGAAATTCGCAAAGTATTTACGAAAAAAGAAGTGGTCGAAACCGTTGCGCACATGGCCGTTGAAGAAACCGGCATGGGCAACTACGACGATAAAGTAAAAAAAGCCTACGTGTGTGCTGAAAAGACACCGGGCATGGAAGACCTGCAGGCAGACTGCTGGACCGGGGATGAAGGCCTGACCCTGCTCGAACTTTCCCCTTTCGGGGTGATTGGTGCGATCTGCCCGTCGACCAACCCGAACGAGACCATCGTCAACAACTCCATCGGGATGCTGGCAGCCGGGAATGCGATTGTCTACGCACCCCATCCGGGCGCCCTGCAGACATCCATTTACTGCGTGAAGCTGGTCAATCAGGCGATTACCGCCGCCGGTGGTCCGGCCAACCTGGTGGTCACCACGGCGAATCCGACCATGGAATCCGCCGATAAATTGATGCACCATCCGCTGGTGCGCATGATGTGCGCAACCGGTGGGCCGGGTGTGGTGAAAGCGGTGCTTTCCAGCGGGAAGAAGGCCATCGGCGCCGGCCCCGGCAACCCGCCGGCCCTGGTCGACGAAACGGCCGACATCGAAAAGGCTGCCAAGGATATTATCGACGGCTGCACCTTCGACAACAACCTGCCGTGCATCGCCGAGAAAGAAGTCGTCGTCGTCGATCAGGTGGCGGACTACTTAATCTTCAATATGAAGAAAAACGGCGCCTACGAAATCAAGGACAAGAAAGCCCTCGACGATCTGGCGGCCATGGTGGCGCCCGACGGCCGCGTTTCCCGCGACTATGTCGGCAAGAGCGCTCAATACATCGCCAAGGCAGCCGGCCTCGACGTGCCGGATGACACCCGTGTGCTCATCGGCGAATGCCCGGCCGATCACCCGCTGGTTCAGATTGAGCTGATGATGCCGATCCTCGGGATCGTCCGCGTGGACAATGTTCTTGAAGGGATTGATCTGGCCTGCGATCTGGAGCACGGCAACCGCCACACGGCCACCATGCATTCTAAGAACGTCGACGCTTTGTCCCTAATGGGCAAGAAAATCGCCGCGACCATCTTTGTTAAGAACGGCCCGTCCTACGCCGGGCTCGGCATCGGCGGCGAAGGCTATCCGACCTTTACCATCGCCGGTCCGACCGGGGAAGGGCTGACCTCTGCCAAATCCTTTGCCAGAAGAAGAAGATGTGTTCTTTGCGACGCCTTTAATATCAAATAATTACAGGAGAGTTGCTCATGAGCTTAGTTGACAAGGTAAAGAGCGCCGGCATCGTCGGCGCCGGCGGAGCGACCTTTCCGACACACGTCAAAATTGATGCGACAGCAGATGTGGTGATTGTCAACGGTGCTGAATGTGAACCTTTGCTTCGAGTGGACCAACAATTAATGGATCTGAGGGCTTCCGACATGCTGGAGGCTCTTCAGACCGTTATGGATCACACCCAGGCAAAGGAGGGAATTATCGGTCTGAAGAAGAAATATGTTCCGGCGATTAACAATCTGAACAATCTTTTGAAGGACTATCCGAAAATCAAGCTTTGCATTTTGAATAACTTCTATCCGGCCGGTGATGAACAAACCCTGGTTTATGAAACGACCGGACGCATTGTGCCGGAAGGAGGCATTCCGCTCGCCGTTGGCGCATTGGTGATGAACGTGGAGACGCTTTTAAATATCCACGATTATCTGACGGAGGAAAAACCGGTCATCGATAAATATTTGACGGTTACCGGCAAGGTAAAAAGACGGATCACGACCAAGGTGCCGTTGGGTATTACCGTGAAGGAGGCCCTGACCCTGGCCGGCGGCCCGATCATCTCGGATTATGTGGTCGTTAATGGCGGCCCGATGATGGGCAAGATCGTCAGTGAAGATTCTTATATCACCAAAGGCACCAAAGGGCTGATCGTTTTACCGAAGGATCACTCGCTGATCGTCTCGAAAACGAGAAGCTTTAAAGATTCGCTGAAGCTGGCGGCAACCGCCTGCATGCAGTGCAGCCTGTGTTCGGAAGTTTGTCCGCGGAATATGCTCGGTCACGATCTGTGGCCGCACAAAATGATGCGCATCGCGGCCTACGCCGGCACCTGTGATCCGGTGGCGGCGCCGACCAACGCATTCCTGTGTTGCGAATGCGGCCTGTGCGAATATGCCTGTGTGCACGATTTGCAGCCCTGGAAAGTCAATCAATACCTGAAGGGCGAGCTTAGCAAGGCAGGCATCAAAAATCCGCATCACAACGCACCGAAAACGGCCCATCCCTTTATTGAACAGAAACATTTTAATGTTCACAGACTGACCAAACGCTTAGGTCTTGACGAATTTGACAAGACGGCTCCGATGGAAGCCTGCAAGAAGACTTTCACGGAAGTCAATATTCAATTGTCCCAGCACATCGGGGCGCCGGCTAAAGCCGTCGTGGCGGTCGGCGACACCGTGACGCGCGGACAGGTGATCGGAGAAATTCCGGAAGGTGCATTAAGCGCCCGCGTTTTTGCAAGCATCGATGGGAAGGTTACCGCCGTGGGCGATGGCAAAATCACGATTCATGCTTAAACTTGGAACGTCAAGCGGTGTTTAATCGTGCGGCAGGCTAAGCCTGATGCATATGCATTAGAGAAAGAAGTGGAAAGTTGAAAAACGCAATAGGTTTTATTGAATATAAAAGCATCCCTATCGGCATCGAATCCACTGATCAAATGCTCAAATCCGGAAGTGTCGAATTAGTGACGGCGACACCCATCTGCCCCGGGAAATACATTACCATTATTTCCGGTGACGTTGGCGCTGTCAGATCTTCTGTTAAAAACGGCGAAGTGGTCGGTGGCATCTTTGTGGTTGAATCCCACGTCATCCCGAATATTCACCCGGCGGTTTTTCCCGCGCTTATGGCGAATACGGAGGTGGATGAGGTTCAGTCTATCGGTATTATTGAAACGATCAACGCGATTTCTGCGATTGTGGTCGCGGATACGGCTGTCAAGGCGGCCAATATCCATTTGGTCGACGTGCGTATGGCCCGCGGTCTCGGCGGCAAGGCTTTCGTTATTTTAACCGGCGAAGTCTCTCCGGTGAAGCAGGCGGTCAAGGCGGCGGAAAACGCGATGAGAGAATACGGCGTGATCACCAGCACCAGCGTGATCGCATCTCCGCATGAAGACGTGCGCAAGCTGATTCTCTAATTTGTCAAAGGATCTATGGCATCACGATATCCGGGGCATGGCTGAAGTGTTCCGGATATCCTGCTTTATTTTGGGCGCACTTTTGGAAGCGAGCCGGCGGTAGAGAGCGCGGACAAAATAAAACAGTCAAACAGTGCAGCAAAGGGGGGGAGTCTGTGAAGACCATCAGTTTTTTCAATTTAAAAGGCGGCTGCGGCAAAACGACGTCGGCGATCAACCTCGGCTATTTGCTGGAGCAAAAGGCCGCGGCGGCCGGGCAGCGCGTGCTCTATGTGGACTGCGACATGCAGGCCAATCTCACCAACTCCCTGATGGACTACGATCTCGAGCGTCCCTGCATTTACCATCTGATGACCGGCGACAAGGCGCTGGACGACGTGCTGATCCCGCTGAATGCGCGCGCGGATATCATTCCGTCGAGTCTGCTCATGGCCACCATTGATCCCAGGCTTTCGGGCATGGTGGGCCGGGAGTTTATTTTAAAACGCAAGCTGGCGCCCGTTTGCGATCGCTATGCCTATTGCCTCATCGATTGTTCGCCGTCGTTTTCGGTGGTGACGACCAATGCGCTGGTGATAACGGACGAAATTTTAGTTCCGGTGCAGACAGAGTATTACGCGGTCGATGGGGTGCACCTGCTGGAGGAAACCCTGGCCTATGTGGGCGAGTCGCTGGGCGTCGAGAAGACGATCAGCTTTATCTTTGCTACGATGCACGACGGACGCAACAATATCAACCGGCTGCAGTACGATAATCTCAAACAGAATTTCAGCGATCAATTTATCGGACAAACCATCCGCAAGAATATTGCACTGGTGGAATCACCGATTTTTAAGCAGTCGATTTTTGAATACAAACCGAAGGCGAACGGCGCGGCGGATTACACGGCATTGTTTGAGGAACTTGAGTCAAAAGGGGGATTTTAAATGGCCAAAAAGAACAAGCTCAAATCGGAATTGAAGAACCATACGGAAACGGTCAAGGCGAGTAACGGCGCAGTGGCGTCAGAGGTGCTGGCGGAAGCCAACGAAAAGAACGCCAAGGCCGAGGTGAAAGAAGATGACGCCGCGGTGAAGGAAGCGGCCGAAAAATCAGCGGCCAAAAAGAAGGCGGAGGCCGAAAGGAAAGCGAAAGCTGAGGCAAAGGCCAAAGCGGCGAAGGAAGCTGCGGCAAAGGAAGCGGCCGAAAAATCAGCGGCCAAAAAGAAGGCGGAGGCCGAAAGGAAAGCGAAAGCTGAGGCAAAGGTCAAAGCGGCGAAGGAAGCTGCGGCAAAGGAAGCGGCGAAAAAAGCGGCGGAAGCCAAGGCAAAGGCTGAAGCTGAAAAAAAAGCCAAAGCTGAAGCGGAAGCTAAAGCGGCGAAGGAAGCGGCCGAAGCAAAAGCGAAGGCAGAGGCAAAGGTCAAAGCCGCGAAGGAAGCCGAAGAAGCGAAAAAGAAGCGCGACGCGATGCACGAACTGCCGATTTATCTTCTGTAAAAACGCGGCAATTCAAAACCCCCGGATTCTCTTTTATTCGAATCCGGGGGTTTTTGTGTTAAGTGTTTGGAGGATCAGCTCAAAACGGTCGCTGGGTTGGTTATAAAGATTTTTTCAAGCTGCGCATCGGAGACACCGCGTTCCTTAAGCATCGGAATGATCCGGCTCGGAATGTTTAAGATATTGGCATGAGCCATGTTGGGATCGGCATCTTTGTCGTGGAAACGCCCAAGTTCAACGGTGACAGAGTCATGGCTCATCAGAATCTGGTCTTCGTAACCCTTGTTGAGCAAGGCGGCAATGACGTCGCAGCGTTCTTCGTCGGTGGGCGTGTGGAAAAGATCACCTTCGAGGCCGAAGCGGTCGAAGCAATCAAAGACGCCGTACTGCAGCACGCGTTCATGATAATCGATATCGGTATTGCCGCACATGTGACCGATGGAAATATTCTTCGGATTCACGCCGTTTTCGGTCAGCAGCTTGGCTTGTTCCGGCCCCATGGTCCCCAGTTCTGTGTGGGTGATGATGGTGGCGCCGATGCCGCGGCTGGTGCGCGCTGCCGCTTTGAAGAATTTTTCTTCGAAGGGGGTGATTTCGCCGTTGCTGGTGGCCAGCTTGATGACACCGGCCTTGATGCCCGTGTTGCCGATGCTTTCTGTCATTTCGGTTTTCATCATTTCATAGATTTCCGTTTCGACATCGGCGAAGCCGCTGCGAAACTTCCAATACATATAGGCGCTGGCCGGTTCGTAATAATAACCGGTGGAACAGATGATGTTCAGATTCAGGATGGTCGCCATCTTCGCGAGAAACCACGGATCGCGGCCGCATTCGTTGTTGGTCGCATCGACGATGGTCTTAAAACCGTATTGATCGCGCAGCGGCGTGAGCCACTTCATGTTGTCTTTGATGCAGCGCAATTCGTCGAAGCCGTCGAGGGTCGAGTCGCCCTGAAAGCCGCAGAAACCGTAAATCAGATGTTCATGCATCAGCGTTTTGCCAAGATCCTTCGCTTTGACCGGGCCTAATACCGTATTGATTTGTTTTGCCATTTTTTCTCTCCTTTTAATAATTTTGAATACTAAAATCAGTCATTCCGACAGCGGGAATTTTTTCATGCCGATCTGCTGGCCGACGGCGCAGATGCCACACAGCACAAGGCCGACCAGTACGCTGAGGAATAAGCCGAGGATACCGGGACCGTCGAGCAAGCCGACTTTGGTTGCGAATGTCAGGGCGACACAGGCAAAGATGATCGGCACATCGCGGACCGGTGTTTTTGCAAAGAAGAAAATGTGCAGCACCATGGTAATGGCCGTGCCGACCAAAATAGGCATAAAGCCAAACAGCGCCGAACCGAATACGCCAAAGGTCATCAGCCACAGATCAACTTGCCCCCAAAACACACCACAGGCCGCGCTGGCCAATAAATGGGGGACGTCTTTGTGGGTCGAATTCATACCGAAGAATACGGCCAGACAGATGAACATGATCCAGGGATGCCCCTGCAGCATCGGGCAAAGCAGATACAGCCAATTAAATACGGAACAGAAAAACGATGTCCATATTGCAAAAAAAACCGTTGCCTTTAAACTCATTACATTACCTCCTCCAAAAATGTAAGTAAAACAGCGGTGCCGAAAACAATGTGTGATAATATCCGGATATGTCGTTATGCGGATAGGATTGATACCGCTATTGTTTAATAACGCAAATGAGATGCCAAAATGATGGTTTGTTTAAAATAATGTTAATGATTTAGCCGTGCATTATTTTTAAACAAAAAGGTCGGCAGATTGGCATCCTTTGAATGTGGAAAACAGTGATTTTGAATGAAAGTTAATTTTGATACTCGCACAGTACAAAATCGTAAAATAGTATAAATTCTATTTGATTGAAGGGTGGGAGTACGCTATTCTGTAAAAAGAAGTGTATGAAATAGAAACAGGCCAGCCGCACGGATGTTTGTTATTCGCATGCACGCACAATGATGAAGGGGGAGAATCAACATGATACCGGAAGAATTAAAAAGGTTGTTTGCCAGTGCGCTCTTTAATGAAATCATGGACAGCATCGAAGATGTTGTGATGATCATTGACGCAACGACGAAAGTAATCTTTGTCAATCAATCCTATGAGCGGGTTTTTAAAGTGCCGCGGCGCAAGATCCTGGGGAAGCAGCTGGATGAGATCGAGGGGAGCAATGCCTGTGCGATTCAGGCGATGAAGACTGGCGATCCGGTCAAGCACCAAACGGAATTTTTGAAATCCATGAAAATTGACTCTCAGGGCGTTTCGTATCCGCTGAAATACAATGGTCAAATTATCGGCGGGGTTTCAATTTTTAACAATGTCGCGAATTATCTGGGTATTTATTCCAAATTGCGGCGATCATTGGAAATGAACCGTTACTTATCGGAACGCTTATCGGCCTATGTCGAAGACCTGCCGTCACGCGAATTTATCACCGTTAACCGACAGATGAAGCTGATCCTCGGCCTGGCGATAAAGGTGGCGGCCTCCGACTCGACGGTTTTAATTCGCGGGGAGAGCGGGACCGGCAAAGAGATCATCGCGCGGATGATCCATGCCAACAGCCCGCGCAAGGACGAAGAATTCGTCACGGTAAATTGCGCAGCAATTCCGGACAATTTGCTGGAAAGTGAATTATTCGGGTATGTGGGCGGCGCGTTTACCGGGGCGAACAAAGAAGGCAAAGCCGGAAAATTTGAACTCGCGCAAAACGGGACCATTTTTCTCGATGAGATTGGCGACATGGATATGAACATGCAGGTGAAACTGCTGCGGGTGCTTCAGGAGCGGGAGGTGGAGCGCATTGGCGGCGCGGCGCCCATTCCGCTCAACATCCGCATCATTGCGGCAACCAATCAGGATCTGGAGAAACTCATTTTGGATGGAAAGTTCCGGGAAGACCTTTATTATCGGCTCAATGTGGTGGAGATCCGGACCACGCCCCTGCGGGATCGGCGGGAGGATATTCCTATTTTAATCACCCATTTCATAAAAAAATTCACAGATGACCATTATGTGGTGACGCCGTCGGTAATCGATATTCTAACCCATTACGATTGGCCGGGCAATGTTCGCGAGCTGCAGAATGTGATTGAACGGGCCTGCATTTTAAGTTCCGAAAAAATCATCGACGTCTTTGCGCTGCCGAATCGCCTGATTTCGGAAGAATTAAAAAAAGATGAGGGTGGAACTGAATTCGGCAGCGACGGGAACAAAGACGACGCCTTTAATTTGAGACGCCGAACGGCGGCGCTGGAAAAACGCCTGATTTGTCAGGCGCTGCGTCAATGCCAGAATAAATCGGAGGCGATCGAAAAATTAGGGATTTCGCGCAGTGCCTTTTATCAAAAGCTCAAGCAATACGGAATTGACGAGCAGTGGTTTTAAAAAAGCGGGTGAAAACGTCGGTTGTTTGAATAGCGGACAAAAAGATCTAAAAGCTGTTTTGAAGTGTGTTTATTTAGCATAGTTCGGCAGCTTTTTTTTTTGACTTAAAATAAAATGGAGCCGATTAAAAGGGAAAAATAAAAAAATTATGGTCATGAAAATCAGTTTTTTAGCGAAGAAGAGAGAAGAAGATCAAAAAATAGATACGCTGATTTCAAAAGTGGCATCAAAATTGCGGAATCAATAAGACGAACGGAGAAAATTGTCGATGGCTTTTAGGATCGCGGATGTATTCCGTCGCGAATGATAAAAGATAGACAACCTCGGTGTTCAGAATTCAAATGTTCCTGTGTATTCAAAGTGGAAAGAAGGAGAGCATTATGACAAAGCGATTAGATGGCAAAGTGGCGCTCGTGACCGGTGCGGCGAGGGGCTTGGGCAGAGCTTATGCCCTGCGGCTGGCAGAACTCGGCGCCGATGTCGGGGTGATCGACATCAACCTGAAATCCTACGAAGAATTTGAAGGCGAAGCCAAGCTCATGACGGCGGGCAGCACCATGGACGAAGTGAGAACCTTAGGGGTGAAGTCGGTCGGTGCGGAAGCGGACATCACCAAGCGCGAAGAAGTTTATGCGGCGGTCAAAAAAATAGAAGACGCATTGGGGCCGATTGATATTCTGGTTTGCAACGCCGGCGGCGGCATGGGCGCGCCAGACGGCAATAAGGCGGCGCAGATCAACTGGGAGCAGTTTTACGGTGTGACGGAACGCAATTATTACGGCACGGTTTATACCTGCAACGCCGTGGTGCCCGGCATGAAGGCGAGAGGCTACGGCAAAGTGATCAACGTGATTTCCGTCGGCGGGCTGATTGCCAATAGCGACGGAAGCTATGCCCACTACGGCTCTGCCAAGGCTGCCATCCGCCAGTACACGATGGAACTGGCCCAGGAATGCGGCCGCTACAATGTGACCTGCAACTGCATCGCCCCCGGCTTTATCGCAACGGGTCGGCTGGTGGAAAATTACAGGAAAGCCGGCGAAGGCACCTTTCTGCGCAACGTGGCCATGAAGCGCTTCGGAACACCGGAAGACTGCGCCAACGTCATCGAATTTTTGGCGACCGACCTGTCGTCCTATGTCAACGGGGCCGTGATTGAAGTGACCGGCGGCACCGTCGGCCGCATGATCATGAACGAACCGTCGGAAGCATAAGCAGATAGTCACAGGGAGGAAACAATCAATATGAGCAGATGGGAAAAGCTTGAAAAGAAACCGGCGCCGATGTTTACGGAGGCATTCGGCGCCCTGACCGGCATCCGCGTTTTGCTTAACGGGTCGGTGGTGGCGGCGCCCTTTGCGGCAACCATGCTCAGCGACTTTGGTGCCGAAGTGATCGCCCTTGAAAGACCGAAAACCAAAGGTGATCCGGCCAGACATCAGATGCCGCAGGTTTGGGAAGGGGACGCCCATATCAGCGGCGCCTGGGCGCAAAATGCCAGAAACAAGCTGAGCTTTGCGCTGGAAACCAACTTTAAAAAGGTTCCCGAGTCCAAGGAAATCTTCTTTTCGCTCATCAAGGAATGCGATGTCTGGATTGAAAACATCGTCTGGATTGAAAAATTGGGACTGACCGATGAAATGCTGCTGAAGGTTAACCCCAAACTCATCATTTGTCATGTGAGCGGCTTCGGGACGCCGGGCTTCGGCGGCGAAACCCAGTATCTGAACCGCGCGTGCTACGATCCGCTGGCCCAGGCCGAATCCGGCTGGTGCCTGCTCCAGGGTTTCCCGGACAAGCCGCCGTATTACGCCCAGCAATACATCGGCGATTACCTTTCGGGGATGTTTGCTGTCAACGGGATCCTAATGGCGCTGTGCCACGTCGAAAAGACGGGCAAGGGCCAGGTAGTCGACGCCACCCTGGTCGAAAGCTTCATGCGCGTCATGGATGACAACTTTGTTCTCTGGGATCAGGAAAGCATTCAAAAACAGCGCCAGGGCGTCAAGCAATTGACCTATCAGCCGGCCGGCATCTTTGAAACGAAGGACGGCAAGTTCATCAACCTCGGCACCTATGGCAAAGGCCCCTACGAAAAAGTGATGAAGGCCTTCGGCTTCGATTTGGACAAATATTCCTACGAAGCGGCTGGCGGCAGCGCCGAGGCGCTCCAAAGTCTCGAAGGGAAAGAGCTGGACCAGATGTTTGCCGATTACTTTATAAGCCACACGGCGGACGAAGCCATCGAGGTGCTGCTCGAAAATAAACTCGGTGCAGCGGTCATTAAAGACTGCCAGGATGTTATGGGCGAAAAGCACTGGCAGGAAAGAGGCGATTGGGTGACCTATCACGACCAGACCCTCGACAAGGATATCGTCGCCTTTGGCTTTGCGCCGAAGCTATCTGAGACGCCGGGCAAGGTCTGGCGCGGCGCACCGCGGTTGGGGCAGGACATGGAGGCCATCATGACCCGGCTTCTGGACTACACCCCGGAAGAAATTGAAGCCATGCGAGGCAAGGGCATTATCGACTAAACCGGTATCCGGCAGCGCGGGGGCTGCCGTTTCATTCATTCGCAAAAGAAGGAGGTGAGAGCAATGGCATCAGAAGCGCTGCTGGAAAAATTAGATGCATTCTTCGACGCAGATATCAACGAATATCTCAGCGAGCACCATGGCGGGGCAGAGGTGGTGGATGTGGAAGGCGATGAGCTGATCATTCGCCTGACCGGCAAATGCCGGGGCTGTTTGTCCATGAGTCAGACCGTCGACGGCATCATCCTCAAAAAAGTCAGCGCGGTTTTTCCGTTTATCAAAAAGGTGACGGTCACCGACGACGTCAGCGACGAGGTGTTCGCCATGGCGGCAGGATTATTCACCTCGGCCCGTTATGTTTAAAACAGCAAGCCGTTTTGACAATGGATGATAGAAAAATCTGAAAATTTTTAAAAAGAAGGAGATAAAAATGGGTGTTGGAACGTATGACGCGTATATTGAACGCATGAAGCAAATGAAACCGAATATTTATTTGAACGGCGAATGTGTCGACCGGATGGGACCGTGGAACGAAGCGGGTTTCTGGGTGATGAAGCAGTGCTACGACATGGCCAACGATCCGGCCTATGCCGATGTGTGCACGGCCAAGTCGCACCTGACGGGGGAAATCATCAACCGCTGCACCCACATCCACCAGTCCCAGGAAGATCTGCTCAACAAACAGCTGATGACGCGGCTGGTCTGCCACCATGTGGGCGGCTGTATGCAGCGGTGCATGGGCACCGACGCCTTAAACGCCATCGCCGTCGTCTCCTACGACTGCGACCAGGCCACCGGCACCAACTATCACGAAAGGTTCAATAAATATCTGGAATACTGCCAGGCGAACGACCTGATCTGCAACTGTGCCCAGACCGACGTCAAGGGCAGCCGCAATTCCAAATACAAGCGCGCCCATGAACAGCCCGATCCGGACATGTTCCTCCACATCATCAAGACGGACGTGGACGGCATCGGCGTCGACGGCAAACCCTGCAAGGGCGTCATCGTCCGGGGGGCTAAAATTTGCAACTCCAACGCGCCCTACGTCGACGAGATCATCGCCAACCCGACGAAGTTCATGGGCCGCGGCGACGAAGGCTACGCCGTGGCGTTCGCGCTGCCGGCAGACTGGCCGGGCCTTAAGCTGATGGCGCTGCCGGGCAAGCATCACAAACGCAAACACCTGCAGGCACCGTTTAACCAGAACGGGGACAATGAATCGCTGACGATCTTCGACGATGTGTTCGTGCCGGAAGAGCGCCTGTTCTTAAACGGCTTCGACAACCCGGACGTCGTGCAGTACGCCGGCTATTTAGCTTTGATGTTTGCCCATTTCCACAGACATTCCTACACCGGCTGCAAGACCGCCGTGTCGGAAATTATCGCTTCTCAGGCAGCGCTCGTTGCGGATGTGAACGACATCGCCAAGGCGCCCCACGTCCGTTCAAAGATCTGCGACATCATCGGCACAGCCGAACTCGTCTTTGCCGCCGGTCAGGCTTCCGCCTATCGGGCGATCCAGTTCCCGAACGGCTCCTGGGTGCCGGATGAAATCCTGACCAACGCGGGGCGCCGCCTGGCCGGACACAACATCTATCACGAATACGAAATCTTAGCCGACCTCACCGGGGGGATCTGCGCCTCGCTGCCGACGGAGGAAAGCTTCTTCGCGCCGGAAACCGCCGATTTGTGCAACAAATATATCATGCGCAACCCGGCCTACACCGCGGAAGAAACCCACCGCGTCATGCGGATGATGGAAGACAAGCTCTGTGATCCCTTCGAAGGGGCGCAGTGCGTGGCCGGGGTCCACGGGGGCGGATCGCCCCTGATGGAAGAAATCACGATGATGAGCCGCTACGATCTGGAAGAGCTCAAGAAGATCGCCAAATACCTGGCGGGCTTCGACGGGGTGGACTGCCCGCGTTACGAACGGGCGACGGCCACGCCCCGGGCCATGCTCGACCGCTTTAAGAAGACGCAGAAATAGCGCGCCAATGTCCCGGGACGAGGCTGCGCTTCGCCTCGAGACAGGTTCTGTCTCGGTGCAAATGCCTTAGGAGAGAAAATGAACGCAGAATATAAGACATTTGAAAGTAAAAAAACCCTCTACTACATCGCTGGTTTGATAGTTTGCTTTATTTTGGGGATCGGGTATACCTGGTCCGTCGTCCAGACGCCCTTCGTGCAGGCGCTGGGGGGTGAATCGGTGACGGCGACGGTGGCCTTGTGTTATACATTGACCGTTTTGTGCTCGACCATGTCGCCGACGATACTGGGCGGGTTCACCAAACATTTAGAGGCGAATCAGCTGGTGATTATCGGCGCGGCGCTTTTCGGCGTCGGTTATATCTTGAGTGGTTTTGTGGCGAACATCGCGATGCTTTTCGTCGTGTACGGCCTGATGACCGGCGTCGGCACCGGGCTGATGTATCCCACGATGATGGGCTATTCCGCATCGGTTTTTCCGGAAAAGACGGGGATTGCCTCCGGGCTTTTCGCCGGGGTTTATGGCGGCTCTGCCATGCTGTGGTCGCCGATTCTCGCCAATATGATTGCCGGCCGGGGCATGCGCCAAGCCTTTATCATCATCGGGGCGGCCTGCCTGGTGATTCTGGTGATCTGCGGGGCGATTATCCGTCCGGTGCCCGAAGGCTATGTGGAATACAAACGGGCGCAGGACAGCGGCGCCGGCGATCAGCCGAATGAAGACGCCGATGCGCCGTCGCGGATCGTGAAGGATTTAAACCGGGGCCAGATGGTGAAGACCAGCATGTTTTATGTGGCGGCGGTGACCTTTGCCTTCGGACTGACCTCCGGGATGATGGTGATCAGCCAGTGCACCCAGATCATGGGCAGCACCTTCGGTCTGTCGATGACGCGGGCCGCGCTTTACGCTTCGCTGCTCTCCTGCATGAGCATGATCGGCCGGATTTTGTGGGGCGCGGTGACCGACCACACCGATAAATTTGTGACCATCTGCATTATCTGCGCGATTCCAGCCGTGGCGATGGGCCTTTTGGCCATTTCGCCTTCGATGACGATGACGGTGGTGTGCATGGCGCTGGTTGCGCTTTGCTACGGCGGCTTCGGCGGGACGATCACTCCGATCACGGCGGATCTGTTCGGCTCGAAATATATCACTGAAAATTACGGTGTGATGTATTTGATGTTCGGGATTGCCGGCCTGATCGGGCCGCGGGTGGCGGTCACGTTGAACCGCAACGGCGATTACTCGGCGGCCTTCATGGTGGGCTGCGTTTTGGCAGTCATTTCACTGATCGCCGCGTTTATCGTCCGGAAAAAGGTCAAGCAATAAATTCACAAAAACGAAAGCGTCCGAAGGTGAGCACAGGTGAGAAGGGACCCAAAGGAACCAAAATGACCATATCAAATCGTTCAACATATCTGAAGGCAAACCCCCAGCGGTTTCGCCAGTCGACATTTTGTGAACTGTTTAAAGAAACGGTCAGCCTATACCCCGATAAAATCGCGGTCAAAGAAGGAAAGCGGCAGCTGACATACCGAGAGTTAGAGGCGAAAACCAATTGTCTGGCTCATGCGTTGGCGGAGGCTGGGATCGCGTCCGGTGAGATTGTCGGCATTGCGGCGGGGCAGTCGATCTGTTCCGTGGTGGCGATGATCGGCATCTGGAAAGCGGGCGGGGCCTACACCTATATCGACTATAACTATCCGGAGGCCACCAAGGCGCGCATCGTCAGCGAGTGCCAGTGTCGATTGGTTTTGGACCAAAGTTTTTACCAAAACATGGATTACACCCGGGACGATCCCATCGATCGTTCCCAGAGAGACGGTCTGGCCGTGCTGATTTATACATCCAGCACAACGGCCAGCCCCAAGGGCGTGATGATCGAACATCGCAATGTGATGGCGTCCATCGGCAACTTCGGCCGCTTTGACCTGACGGATGACGACATCTATGCCATTTTCCCGAGTTTCAGTTTTGTCGCGTCGGTCTTTGATTTGTATGCAGCGCTGTGTCTGGGATGTACGGCCGTGATCATTCCCCGAAAGGTGAGAAGGCATATTGACGCGCTGCAGGCTTTCTATAAAGAAGAGGCGGTGACCATCACCTTTCTGCCGCCCCACATGGCCGTCAAATTTCAGAAGATCGACGACGGCCAGACGAAGCTGCGGCTTTTGATTGTGGGCAGCGAAATGGCCAGAAATTTAAAGAAGGCTTCCTATCGCATCCTCAATGTTTACGGCTCGTCGGAGCTGACGGCCATGATTGCGGCTTATGAAATCTCCGATACCAGAAGCGCCTATCCCATCGGCCGATTAAATAATGATATCCGCGGCTACGTGGTGGATGAATCCGGTGCACCAGTGCCAGCTGGTGAAGCCGGGGAATTATGGCTCGCATCCGAGCAGGTGGCCCGGGGCTATTTGCACAACGAGGAGAAGACGGCGGCGCACTTTATCCGCAATCCGTTTTCTGACGAGCCGGCCTTCCGGTGGCTCTACAAAAGCGGCGATATTGTGCGGGCGGATAGCGACGGCATTTATCATTATGTCTGCCGGAAGGACAACATGGTGAAGATTCGCGGGTTTCGCGTCGAGATCGACGAGGTCGAAAGGCAGATGCGCCAATACGGCGGCATCGGTGAGGTTTGCGTCAAATCCTTCACGGACAGCGGCGGGACCAATATTCTCTGCGGGTATTTTGAAGCAGACACAACACTCGATGTGAAGGCGGTCAAGGCCTTTCTCAATAAAAAGATGCCCTATTATATGGTGCCGACGGCTTTGTTCCAGGTGGAGAGTCTGCCGCGGACGCCGAGTGGGAAGATCGCCCGCCGCGCCATTCAAGCGCCGGCGGAAATCAACGATCACCGGTTGTTAAAGGAACGCTATTAACATGAAGACGAGGATCACAGAACTTTTAGGCATTGACTATCCCATTTTGCAGGGCGGTATGCTTTGCGCGGCGACGCCGGAGCTGGTGGCGGCCGTTTCGAACGCCGGCGGCATGGGCATTTTGAGCTCGGCGATGTATCCGGAGCTGGAAGAATTTCGCGCTGCGTTAAAAGAAACGCGGGCGTTGACGGAGCGCCCCATCGGCGTTAATATGAGCTTCCTGCCGGATATCGACCAGCGGGAGAAAATGAAAGCGGTGATTGGTAGCTGCGGCGATGCCGGGGTGGCGGCCGTCGAGACCTCCGGGATCAAGCCCGATTTCATGGCGCCTTTGATCCGCGGCGCGGGCATGGTGCACATTCACAAGGTGCCGGCGGCCCGCTACGGGATCAGCGCCGAAAAATGCGGCGTCGATGCTGTGTCGGTGGTCGGTTTTGAATGCGGCGGCCATCCGGGAAAGGATGAAAAGGGCACGATGGTGCTGATCGATGAAGCATCGCGTGTGCTTTCGGTGCCGGTGATTGCCGGCGGGGGCATCGTCGACGGACGGGGCATCGCCGCGGCCCTGGCCCTTGGGGCGGACGCCGTCGTGATGGGCACACGCTTTCTGGCTTCAGAAGAAGCGCCGATCAGCAATGCTCACAAAAAATGGATGTGTGCGGCGGGCGAACGCAGCACGGTGATTGTCCAGAAGAGCGTCGGCAATATGGCGCGGGCGGCCAATAATGGCGCTGCGCAAAAATGCCTTGAGATGGAGGCTCGGGGCGCGAGCTTTGAAGAGCTGCAGACGGTGACCTCTGGCGCGCGCACGCTCAAATCCTACCGGACAGGGGATGTCGATATGGGCATCAATCCGCTGGGGCAGGGCGTCAGCCTGATCCGCGAGGTGAAAAGCGTCGAAGCCATCATGCAGGCGCTGATCGCGGAAACGCAAAGCCAAGTAAAGTGTTTGGAACAAATTTTTTCATAAGAATTTTATCAAAAATACATTTTCACGGAGAGGAAAATCAAATGGCAAATGAAACATTCACATTACCCAAATTTGACTTAACGGGCAAGGTCGCCATCGTGACCGGCGGCACCAAAGGTCTGGGCCACGGTATCTCGCTGAAATTGGCAGCGGCCGGCGCCAAAGTGGTGGTGACCAGCCGCCATCAGGACGATTGCGACGCGGTGGCCAAAGCCATTAAAGAGCTGGGCGGCGAAGCCATCGGCGTGAGCACCGATGTGCAAAAGGTCGATGCGATCGAAAATCTGGTGAAGCAAACGGTGGCAGCCTTTGGCCGGCTGGACATCATGGTGAACAACGCCGGCGTGGCACTGACCAAAAAGGTCAAAGATATGTCGGAAGCCGATTGGGACCGCGTGCTTGATTCTAACTTGAAGGGCGTTTTCTTCGGATCAAAAATCGCGGCCGATCAGATGATTGCCCAGGGTGACGGCGGCAAGATCATCAACATGTGCTCCATCGGCGGGATCAAAGGAAACAATGGCCTCTCGGCCTACGGGGCATCCAAAGCCGGCGCCATCAATCTGACCAAAACCTTCGCCTGGGAATACGCCCGCTATGGCATTCACGTCAACGCGATCTGCCCGGGCTACGTCAAGACGGCGCTCAACGCGGACACCCTCGAAAATCCGGCCTTTAAAGAAAAAACATTGAAAAAGATTCCGGAAAGACGCTTTGGCACGGTGGACGAAATCGCCAACCTGACCCTGTTTTTGGCCTGTGGGCTGTGTGACATGCTCGACGGCGAATACATCGTGGCCGATATGGGGGCAACCCTCGGCGGCGATGTCTGAATCGGTTCGGCATTAATGGCGGCGGCCCACTGCGGCACCGCGAGCTTCATACAGACTGCGACATGTTCGGAGCATTGCGGAGAGAGAAAGGAAAATGCAACATGCAGGATTTTATTTTAACGGCTGAACAAAAAGACTTGGTGGCGGTCGCCAAGGACTTTGCGGAAAGAGAGTTGGCCCCCGTCGTGGAGGACTGCGACGCCAAGGGCGAGTTCCCGATGGACGTGTATAAAAAATTTGTGGAGCAGGGCTTTTCGACCATGTTCATCCCGGAAGCATACGGTGGCATCGGGGCAGGTGCCCTGGATCTGGTGCTGGTGAACGAACAATTCGCCAAGGTCGACGCCGGGTTTATTGTCTCGGCGACGACGGCGGAATTCGGGGTGACGCCGCTGCGCATCGCCGGCACGGAAGAACAGATTAAATATTACTTTGAGCGCGTGATGGACGGCCAGCTCGGGGCCTTTTGCCTGACGGAAGCCGACGCCGGTTCCGACGCGTCTGCGACACGCACCACCGCTGTGCGCGACGGCGACGACTATATTTTAAACGGAAGCAAATGCTTTATCTCCAGCGGCGGCATCGCCGATATGTTCACGGTGTTTGCAGTGACGGATAAAGAAAAGGGCGCCCACGGGATCTCCTGCTTCCTCGTCGAAAAGGAACGGGAAGGCGTCGGTGTCGGCAAGGAAGAAAACAAAATGGGCCTGCGCCTGTCCAACACCACGAGCTTAAGCTTCGACGATGTGCGCGTCCCGGCGAAGAACCTCATCGGCGAAGAAGGCCAGGGCTTTATGATCGCCATGCAGTCTCTGGACAGAAGCCGCGGCGTCAATTCCTACGGCTGCCTGGGCATTGCGGAGCGCGCCATCGACGAGGCCACCAAATACGCCATGGTCCGCAGGACCTTCGGTAAGCCCATCATCAAAAACCAGGGTATTTCTTTCATGCTGGCCGACATGGAAATTCAGACCACGGCGGCCCGAACCCTGCTCTACCATTGCGCTGATATGATCGACAAAACCGGCCAATACGACACGCGCCTCGGCTCTGTCACGAAGACCTTCGTGTCTGACGTGGCGATGAAGGTGACCACCGACGCGGTGCAGATCCTCGGCGGTTACGGCTACAGCAAGGAATATCCGGTTGAAAAATTGATGCGCGACGCGAAGATCTTCCAGATTTTCGAAGGCACCAACCAGATTCAGCGGATGGTTATCGGCCGGGAAATGCAGCGGCGCTACAAGGTCTGAGCGATCTTTTAAAAATTTCGTCATCCACAACGGCATGATTGGCGACGATGATGCCGTTGTGGCTTTTTTATTTCAGCAAACAGTTTTGAAAAGCGAAAGGAGCAAGTCACGCCATATCAGAATATTACTTACGACGTGAAGGGCGGCGTCGTGCGCATCGCCGTCGGCAAACGGAAGCGGCAGGTTTGTGCGGCGTCGCTCAAATTCAGAGAAGGCGTGTTTGCCTTTTTGGAAAAACGGCGGCCGGTATTTGGATAGCGTTTGGCCCAACGCCGGCAGATACACTGCAAAAAGAAAGGCGCGCATTATGATAGATCATTTTAAAGGATTCAAAGTGGTTGAACTGGGCACCCATGCGGCCGTGGCGAGGGCCGCGCGCACGACGGCCGCTGGGGGCTGGCGGCGAGCCCGGTTTGGGGCGCGCTTTATTGTATAAAAGAAAA
>NZ_GL622359.1:1891362-1982819 GCF_000185505.1 Pseudoramibacter alactolyticus ATCC 23263
ATTAATGCAGAAATATGCCCTGATCATGTACACATGCTATTGGAGATCCCTCCAAAATATTCTGTATCCAAGTTTATGGGATATTTAAAGGGGAAGAGCAGCACAATGTTGTACGAACAATTTGGGGAATTAAAATATAAGTACCGGAATAGAGAATTCTGGTGCAAAGGATATTATGTGGATACAGTAGGAAAGAATGAGCAACGGATCAGTGAGTATATAACGAACCAATTGTCAGAAGACAAATTGGGCGAGCAACTGACAATGCCGGGGGCAAGTCCATTCAGAAGTAAAAAGTAACACAAGGCAAAGCGACTGACAGACTGTTTTACACGTTTACGTGTCCGCTAGGAGCAGAGGGCTTTGCCCGACTAATGACAACTACGCGTTTGACGCGTGGATGGGCTTTCCAAGGGGTTCAAGCTGATGGGGCTGGGCGCACATACCGGTGATGCCAAACTGCACGAGCGCAGCGCGGTGCAGGCTAACTATCAGGATGTGTGTGCCCTGATTCAAGGCGTCTGGGAACAATTCATCGCCAAGGAATTGCTGGCGATGTTCAATGCCAACGACATCGTCTGTTCCGAGCTTAAAAGCCCCAACGATATGCACGACGACCCCCAGGCCCGGGCCAATGACCTCGCGCATCTGACATTAGAAAACGGGTGGTGTGTTATGTGTCGGCGCAATTTGCCGGGGCCTCGCCGGCGCCGACAGCGATGCGCTCGATTGGCGCCGACAATGTGGCCGTCTTTACGGCCTTGGGTTATGCACCGAAGGCCATTGCCGTACTGACCCGATAACCCAGTACAAGACATTCAAAAAGCGTCTGCCGATCGGCAGACGCTTTTAGTTTTTCGGACTCACGCCCAATCCACCACCACTTCATCCTTGTCTCCCTCTTCAAAGAAAGGTGTGGTGGTAATGGTGTAAAGACAGGGGGCATTGGTGTCGTTTTTAATCACGTGCACCTCGCCGGGATCCATATGGATAAAGTCTCCGGGTTTGCCGACATGGGTCTTCCCGTCGATAATAAAGGTCGGATGCCCCTCCAGTACATAAAAGTCCTCTTCCATTCGCGGATGCCTGTGGGCGGTGTACACCTCGCCGGGCAGCACCCGGGCGATGCCGAAATTGAGCTTTGGCCCGTGGATGAAATACTTCGGACCGGAATCGCCATGGCGAAACGCATGATCTTGTTCATTGGTAATAAACATCGGAACCTCCTTGTCAATGATGGCCGCGCAAATCTTTATGGCCATCATAGCCGATGCGGCGGCAAAAGAAAAGATAGAAAGAATTTGCAATAGCAACAAAGCCGAAGATCCGACATCGGTTTTATCGCCGCGCGCGCTGTCCGGAGAGAAATTGCAGCTTGGTCTCGGAGAGGATGACGGCGAGGAAAATGACGGTGAAGCCGATCACTAAACGCAAGGTTAAGTGCTCGCCATAAAAAATCAGGGAGAAAAGGACCCCGAAGACACATTCCAGGCTCAGGATGATGGCTGCGGCAGCGGGTTCTTCGTGCTTGAGGCCGAAGTTCTGGCAAAGATAGGCTAAGGCCGAGACGAAAAGCGTCAGGTAAATCAATTCGCCGAGAACAGAACCGGGAATCTGAGCGGGAAAGCGCTCAAAAGCGAAGGCGCAGATCCAGCAACAGACGGCGGCCACGGCAAATTGGAAAATCGTCAGCACGATGAGATCGATCTTTTGGCTGAACTTGGCCACGGCGACGATGTTGCAGGCAAAAAAGAAACCGCAGACGAGAGTTAAAGCGTCGCCCCAGCCCATGGACAGATCACCGTCAAGACTCACGAGGCCGATGCCGAGCATGCATAAAAAAGCGGCGGCGATGTTAAAGCGATCCGGGCGTCTCCGGTCGATCAGCCAATACAAAAAAGGCACGATCACGCAATAGATGGCCGTCAGAAAGGCGTTTTTGCCCGGCGTGGTGCCGGTGAGGCCGATGGTCTGAAAGGCGTAGGCGGTGAACATCGTGCCGCCGACCGCAAGCCCGGCTAAAAGCGTCTGGCGGCCCGGGCGGTACAGCCGTTTGCGAAAGATTGCGGCCAAAAGCACGGCGGCCACCGTGAAGCGGATGGCCAAGAGATAATAGGTGGGAAAGACGGCCACCACACGCTTCATCATGAAGAATGAAGAGCCCCAGATCAATGCGGCGGCGAAGAGCGCGGCCCGCGGCAGCGCGGGATGTCGGGTCAGTCGGTTGGGCATAAAATCTCCTTTCTGTCAAACGGCGGCGCACATTTTTTGAGCGATCCGCGAAATGTCGATGCCGGTTCAAAGTGCGAATGTCCTGCGAGGCGGCGTCGATGCTGAGCTTTTATTATAACGAATAGGCATCCTGGCGTAAAGATGACGCGGACCGCCCGGCTTAAAAGATCTCGGCCGATGTGCAGGAAGGCTATACAATCGAGATGAAAAAGAGTATAATGAGGGCGATTTAATCGGTGCGCGAAAGCGCGGCGAAGATCAAGACGAAGACGAACGGGAGGAAGGCCATGGCCTATATGGCGTTGTATCGCAAATACCGCCCCCAGACCTTTGACGAGGTGGTCGGGCAGGATTTTGTAACCCGCATTTTAAAAAATCAGATCATCAGCGGCCGCGTCGGCCACGCCTATCTTCTGACGGGGATCCGGGGCACCGGCAAGACGACGATCGCCAAAATTTTCGCGCGTGCCATCAACTGCACGGACAATCGCGGCGGCAATCCCTGCAATGCCTGTGCGGTGTGCCGCGAAATCGAGAAGCCCGGCGTTATGGATATCATCGAGATCGACGCGGCTTCCAACCGCGGGGTCGACGAGATCCGGGATATCCGCGAGAAGGTAAAATACCCGCCGACCCTCGGTGCGTACAAGGTGTATATCATCGACGAAGTGCACATGCTCACCCGGGAGGCCTTTAACGCCCTGCTCAAGACGCTGGAAGAGCCGCCGGCTCACGTAGTGTTCATTCTGGCGACGACGGAGCCCAACAAGCTGCCGATGACGATTTTGTCCCGCTGCCAGCGCTTTGATATCCGCCCCATCGATCAGGAGGTGATCGCCGATCGGATGCGGATGATCCTGCAGGATATCGGCGTGGCCATGGACGAGGATGCGCTGCAATTCGTCGCGGCCCGGGGGGATCACTCCATGCGCGATGCCCTGAGCATCCTGGATCAGATCATCGACATCCGGGAAGACGGCGCGGCCATCACCCAGGAGCAGGTGCTGGGATTTTTGGGCATGGCCGACCGGCAGATGATTCTGGCGCTGGCCCGGGCGATGATTGACGGCGCGGCCGATCAGGCGCTGCTGACGCTGCAGACCCTGCGCGCGGAAGGCAAGGATGCCGCGCTGATTTTGGACCAGCTGATCACCTGCTTTCGGGAATTGCTGGTGGCGGCGACTACCGGGCCGGCAGCCATGCGCATTCTGGGCATCGGGGAGGCGGCGTTTGAAACCCTTTCGGCCACGGCGAAGGCCGCGGGGAAAAATCGGCTGTTCACCATGATCGACATCCTTCTGGCCGATCAGGAAAAGCTGCGTTACAACGATATGAGCGCCGTGATTCTGGAAATGAGCGTACTCAAGGCCTGTTCGGGCTATGTGCCGGCCGCGGAGGCAACCGCGCCGCAGCCTGCCCGCCCGGCGACAGCGCAAGCGGCGCCTGTTCCGCCCGAAACCTCTGTGCAGCCGAAGGCAGCGGCCGATCGTCCGATGGCTCATTCAGCGGTGAAGGGAAGCGCCCAACAACCGGCACCGGACGGAGCGCCTTCGGCGCCATCCCAACCGGCGGCCCCCCGAACGGCCAAACCGGAAACGCGATCAGATGGTTCGGCGGAGATTAATGCGGATCGTCTTTTCCGTTTGATGCACGACCAGCTGGCCAAGACCAATCCACTGCTGCAGCACTTTTTCAGCGAAGGGCGGCTGGCCCAGGTGTCCGACCATCGTCTGGAGCTGCGTTTTGCCGGTTCCAATGCGGCGATGCACGCCGATATGCTGGGGCGGGAAAAGGAAGACCTTGAAAAGATGGCACAGACGCTTTCCAGGAATGCCGATCTCACATTGGACATCCGCGTGGTAAAAAAAAATGCTGAGACCATGAGCTTTGCCGAAAAAACGGCGGCCATCGTCGGCGACGTGCCCATTGAATCGCAATGAGAAAGGGCATTAAGAATTGGGGCATTGAACGATTTTAGACTTTTAAACACAGGGATAAAAGTGTTATAATAAAATGAAAAGGAAAACAAAGGATAAGGATAAAGGAGAATCCCATGTCGAGAATGAAAAGACGGGCACCGCGGGGCGGCGGCAAGGTTAACCAGAAAAATATGATGAAGCAGATCCAGCAGATGCAGGCGCAAATGCAGCGTGCCCAAGAGGATCTGGAAGAGCAGGAAATCGAGGGCACCGCCGGTGGCGGCGCGGTTAAAGTGGTGATGACGGGGGCGAAAGTCGTTAAATCAGTGAAGATCGATCCGGATGTTATCGACGAGGACGACGTGGAGATGCTCGAGGATCTCATCGTGGCCGCCGTCAACGAAGCGAACAGCCGTGTGGACGAACTGACCGGCTCAGAAATGGGAAAACTGACCGAGGGCATCAGCATGCCAAATATTCCGGGGTTGTCCTGAGTTGGGACTGTATCCGAAGGCGGTTGAGCGGCTGGTTGCCGAGCTGTCCAAGTTGCCGGGCATCGGCGAGAAAACAGCCCAGCGGCTGGCCTTTCACCTGATTGATGCCCCAAAGGAAGATATCGCCGGGCTGTCCAGGGCGCTCCTGGATGTGAAAGAGAAGATTAAACTTTGTCCCGTCTGTTTTTCGATTACGGACGGGGATCGCTGTGACATCTGCGCCGACGCATCCCGGGATCGCTCAGTGCTGTGTGTGGTTGAAAACACGCGGGATATTTACGCCATCGAGCGCACGCGGGAATATCACGGACTTTATCATGTGCTTCACGGAGTAATTTCCCCGCTGGAGGGGATTGGTCCTCAGGACATTAAAGCCAGGGAGCTGATGCTGCGTCTGGCGGACGGTACGGTGACGGAAGTGATCATGGCGACCAATCCAACGCCGGAGGGCGAAGCGACGGCGGTTTACCTGGGCAATCTGATCACGCCGATGGGCGTGACGGTGACCCGGTTGGCCAAGGGCATTCCGATTGGCGCCGATGTGGAATTTACAGACGAGGTCACTTTGATTAAAGCTTTTGAAGGCCGAAAACAAATCAAATAAGCAGCGGCCATCAGATAAAAGAATAAACTTTGGATGGGAGCAGAATATGATTAAAAAAGGGATTAATGCCTCGCCGGGGATTGCCATTGCCAAGGCGATTGTTTATGTCAAAAAAGAACTGGATATCGTGCGCAGGCAAATCGATGATGTGGCTGCAGAATGTGCCCGCTTCGATGAGGCCGTGGCGCAAAGCCGGGAACAGTTGAGCGCATTGCAGGCAAAAACAGCTCGGGAACTGGGCGAAGAGGAAGCGGCGATCTTTGAAGCCCATGCCATGTTCTTGGACGATCCGGAATTTGTCGGCGCGATTAAAACGAGCATCGAAAGTGAACAGCGAAATGCGGAGGCCATCACTCAGCAGATCGTTGATCAGTTTTATGCCATGTTTGACGCGATGGACGATCCTTATTTCAAGGGGCGTGCAGCCGATATCCGCGATGTGGGAAACCGGGTACTGCACAACTTGATGGGCATCGACATCATGGATATCTCCAATCTTTCGGAGGATACGATCATCATCGCTGAAGATCTGGCGCCTTCCGATACGGCGATCATGGACAAAGCGCATGTGAAAGGGTTTGCCACCGACATCGGCAGCCGCACTTCCCACTCGGCGATCATGGCCCGCGGACTTGAAATCCCAGCGATTCTCGGCCTGGGGGATATTACAGCCACGGCTCAGGATGGCGATACGGTGATTGTAGACGGCAGTGCTGGCGTGATTGTCGTCAACCCGACGGCAGGCGAGCTTGCCATGTATCGGGATAAGCAAAGGGCCTACGAAGTTTATATGGCGGAACTTGCCCAGCTCAAGGATCAAAAGGCGGTGACCACCGACGGGCATGAAGTGATTTTGAGCGGGAACATCGGCAACCCCAAAGATGTCGAGGGCGTCAACCATAACGGCGGCATGGGTGTCGGCCTTTACCGTAGCGAATTTCTTTATATGGATGCAGATACCATGCCCAGTGAAGAAAAACAATTTGCGGCCTATAAAACCGTGGTGGAAGATTTTAGAGATCGCGAAGGGGTGATCATCCGTACCCTGGATATCGGCGGCGACAAAAAACTGCCTTATCTGCCGCTGGAAGAAGAAATGAATCCTTTCCTCGGGCTGCGGGCGGTTCGGCTTTGTTTTGCAAAGGAAGATCTTTTCCGCACCCAGCTGCGGGCGATTCTCCGGGCTTCGGCCTTCGGAAAAACCCGGGTGATGTTCCCGATGATTGGCAACGTGTCGGAAGTGCGTCAGGCCAAGGCGCTGGTAAAGGCCTGCATGGCTGAGCTCGACCGCGAAGGCGTGGCCTACGACCGCGATCTCGAAATCGGGATCATGGTGGAAATTCCTTCGGCAGCGCTGACGGCGGATATCATCGCGAAGGAAGTGGATTTCTTTTCCATCGGCACCAACGATCTCTGCCAGTACACCTTGGCGGTGGACCGGATGAACCAGACGGTGTCCTATCTTTACGATCCGCTGCATCCGGCGATTTTGCGCCTGGTGAAGAACGTGATCGAGGCGTCTCATAAGCTGCCGGATAAATTTACGGGAATGTGCGGCGAAATGGCCGGAGATCCCAGCGCGACATTGATTCTTCTGGGGTTGGGTCTCGATGAATTCTCGATGAGCGCTTCCTCCATTCCCCAGGTGAAGAAAATTGTGCGTTCGGTTAGCTTTGAGGAGGCCAAGGCCATTGCCGACGAAGCACTGACCATGGAAACCGGCGACGAAATCCGGGCGATGATCGAAGCCAAGATGGCGGCATTGGGCATTCAGATTTTATAAACGCCTGGCAAAATCAGAGAGGAGTTGTGCCGATGAAACGAAAACAAGTCACGATTATCAACAAAACAGGATTACATGCGAGAGCTGCGTCTCTTTTCGTCTCGGCGGCCGGCGGATTTTCCTCGGATATTGATGTGATCAGCGGGGACACCCGGATTAATGCCAAAAGCATCATGGGCATTATGTCCGGGGGCATTGCCCAGGGCGACCAGGTAATTATCGAAGCCGACGGTGACGATGAGGACGAAGCCCTGGCAGCCTTGGTGGCGATGATAAAAGACGGTTTTGGCGAAGCGTAATGGTTAAAAATGCGATAGATTTAAGAGAGGAATGACATGGCAAATAAAGAAGGTTATTTTATCGGCGGACTTTTCGCCGGGGCAATGATCGGCGCGGCGGCGGCTCTGCTTCTGGCGCCGGCATCGGGAGAAGAAACCAGAAACAGCCTGCGGGAACATATTCGCGGGACGTTTGGCGATATGCACGATCAGGCGCTGGAATATACTGAGAGCCTGAAGGGGCAGATTCAGGATGCGGCGGATACCTTGACAGATCGCGTCAACCAATACAAGGCTCAGATTGAAGACAAGATCGAAGAGATTCAGGACGATGTTTCAGCCAGCATTGACGAACTCAATGACGAGCTGGAAGCGATCAAAGCTGAAGACGAAGAAATGCCGGAAACTGAAGCAGAAGATGACGGGGAACCGGCATGATCCACATCAGCATGCATTGGTGGGAGCTGGCGCTGATCATCATCGCCATCGCGGTGATTTACGGCACGGTTCATCTGGTCAGAGTATTTAAGAATTTGGTCGAAACACTTAAGCGGGTCAACCACTTGTTGGCGGACAACGAAGAGCAGGTGACCCATATTGTCACAAATGTGGATTCCGTGATGGAAGATGCCAAGACCTCAGTTGATACGGTTAAAAACGATGTGATTGAACCTTTGTCGGCCAATGTCGGCAAGTTCATCAGCATTTTCAGACGGCTCAATGCCAGTGGCGAACGCAAGGCCAATAAACGCGAAAAGAAGCTTGAAAAGGCAACTCGCCGTGCAGAACGCGCGGCGGCGCGGCAAAAATAAGCTTAATAAAAATAGGATGTATTGAAAGGCACCGGCGAACGCCGGTGTCTTTTTTATGGGGAGCCGTGCGTATCGGCGAAAAATGAGAAATTTAATCGGACGGAAAAGGAGCGATCCGAGGGATGATGCCCTTTACATTTTTCAGGAATTACATATTGAAAACAATGACAATATTAGGTACAATGATAACGTAATAATAGAAAGTTGACCAGCAAGGGGGAAATTGCATGAAAACTTATCCGACAAGCAATGTCAGAAACGTTTTGCTTTTAGGCCATGGCGGCTCCGGGAAGACCTCACTGATCGAAGCGATGGCATTCAATGCCGGCGCCATCGACCGAATGGGCAGAATCGACGAGGGCAACACTTTATCCGACTTTGACGAAGAGGAAAAACGCAGAATGTTTTCCATTTCTTCGACGATTATTCCGGTGGAATACGGTGGTCACAAGATCAATCTGATCGACGCACCGGGCTATTTTGACTTTGTCGGAGAAGCGGCGGCCGCCCTGCGCGCTGTTGACGCCATCATCGTCGTGGTGGATGCGCTGGCGGGGGTGCAAGTCGGCACCGAGAAAGCCATTGACATGCTCAAGCAGATTGATGTGCCGGCCTTTTTTGTCGTGAACAAGATGGACCGGGAAAACGCCAAGATCGGCAAGGTGATGGACCAATTAAAAGAAGCTTTTGGCAATAAGGTAGTGCCTTTCATTCAACCTTGGGGCGAAGGGGAAGAAATGCACGGGATTGTCAACGTGGTCGATATGAACGGCCGCGAACGCAAGGACAACCGCTGCTTTGACGCCGAAGTGCCGGAAGATCTGAAAAATACCCTGGCGCCTTACCGTGAAATGATCATGGAAAGTGTGGCTCAGACATCCGAAGATTTAATGGAAAAGTATTTCGACGGCGAAGAACTGACCACCGAAGAAATTCACTACGGGCTGCGCATCGGGGTGCTCGCCGGCGATCTGATTCCGGTGATGTGCACCTCGGCGGTGCAGAACATCGGGGTGGAAACCGTCGAGAACATGATTATCGACTATCTGCCCGCACCGGACGACGGAGAAGGTATGGTGGGCACGGATCCGCGGGATTCCCGGGAGATTGTCCACAAGTGTGAAGCGTCGGCGCCGTTTTCGGCTCAGATATTTAAAACCGTAGTGGATCCCTTTGTGGGCAAGCTGTCGATCTTTAAAGTGATGAGCGGCGTCCTCGAAAGCGGCGCTGAGGTGGTCAACGCCAACAAAGACACCCGCGAAAAGACGAACCATATTTACGTGCTGCGGGGCAACAAGCAGATTGAAGTAGACAACCTGATTGCGGGGGATATCGGTGCTTTCAGCAAATTGAACGACGTCTCCACCGGGGACACCCTGTGCGACGCGGCCAATCCCATCGTGTATCCGCCGATTGATTTCCCGAAACCGGTCATTTCCATGGCGATTGAAGCCACGAACAAGAGCAATATCGACAAGCTCTCCACCGGGCTCCACAAACTCATCGAAGAAGACCCGACGATTGCTGTCACGCGCAATCCTGAAACCAAGCAGACCATTATCTCCGGTCTGGGAGAAATGCAGCTGGAAATCGTCAGTCATCGTCTGAAACAAAAATTCGACGTGGACGTCACCCTCGAACCGATGAAGGTGCCTTACCGCGAAACCATCCGCAAATCGGCCGACGCGGAGGGCAAACACAAAAAACAATCCGGTGGCAGCGGTCAATACGGGCATGTCTTTGTGAAATTTGATCCCCTGCCGGATGTCAATGACGATTTCCGCTTTGTGGACAAGGTGGTCGGCGGATCGGTGCCGCGCAACTTTATCCCTGCGGTCGAAAAAGGGCTGGCGGACTGCATGGCCAGCGGCGTGCTCGCCGGCTACCCGGTGACCGGGGTGCAGGCTACCCTTTACGACGGATCCTATCACGCGGTGGACTCCGACGAAATGTCTTTCAAAATGGCGGCGGCGCTGGCGTTTAAGAAGGGCCTTAAAGAAGCGGATCCGATTCTGCTCGAGCCGATTTACGGTTTGCGCATCAGCATCCCGGAAGTCTACATGGGCGATGTGATGGGCGATTTGAATAAAAAACGCGGCCGCATCCTCGGGATGGAACCGGCGGATAACGGCAGACAGATCATTACGGCGGAAGCGCCGCTTTCGGAGCTGGCCAAATACGCCACGGAACTGCGCTCGATGACCCAGGCCCGGGGCTCCTTTGAAATGAGCTTCGCCCGCTATGAAGAAGCGCCGGCGACGGTGGCCGAAAAAGTGATCGCGGCGGCAAACGGCGACGATGACAAAGCGTCGAAAGACAAAGATCACAAAAAGAAAAAATAATGGCCGGCGATGACGGCGAAGCGATTTTAAACGGCGGTGCCCGGCGGCACGGCCGTTTTTTTGCGCATGAGCGGCGTTAAACTTTGCCAAACGCGGCGCAAACGGGTATAATGGAAAAAATGAAGCATAAGGGGAAACATATGCTAGAAGCATCACAACCAGCCGCAGCGACTGCGGCAGAAAAGAAAAAAATCATTTACTCCGCCATTCAGCCGTCGGGGATGTTTACCATCGGCAATTATTTCGGCGCCATGAAAAACTGGGTGACCTTGCAGGATCAAAACGACTGTCTGTTCGCCCTGGCCGATCTGCATGCCATGACGGTGTTTCAGGTGCCGGCAGATCTGCGGCGGCGCACCTATGAATGCCTGGCCCTTTTGATGGCCATCGGCATCGATCCGGCAAAATCCATTCTTTATGTGCAGTCTCAGGTGTCGGCCCATTCGGAGTTGGCCTGGATCCTCAACTGCAACAGCTATATGGGCGAGCTCTCTCGGATGACCCAATACAAGGCTAAATCCCAGAAGCAGCAGCGTCAGGGCAGCAATATCCGCGTCGGGCTCTTCGATTATCCGGTGCTGATGGCGGCGGATATTCTGCTTTATCAGACGGATTTCGTGCCAGTGGGCAGCGATCAGAAGCAGCACGTCGAGCTGGCCCGAGACATTGGCGGCCGCTTCAACCAGACCTACAGCCCCACCTTTAAGCTGCCGGAGCCCTGGTTCGGGACCGCCGGCGCGCGGGTCATGAGCCTGCAGGATCCGGCATCGAAGATGAGCAAGTCCGACGACAATCCCAACGGCTTTATCTCGATGATCGACGATCCGAAAACCATCGTGAAAAAATTCAAGCGGGCTGTGACCGACTCGGAAACGGAGGTGCGTTACGACCGGGAAAACAAGCCGGGCATCTCCAATTTGATGGAAATTTACGGCTGTGCCACCGATCAGGACATGGCCGCCATCGAACGGGAATTTGCCGGCCGGGGCTACGGCGATTTCAAAACGGCGGTCGGCGAGGCCGTGGCCGAAGCCCTGCGCCCGATTCAGGCGGCATTCGGCCGGCTGATGGGAGACAAGGGCTACCTGGAATCGCTGATGGTCGCCGGGGCCGACCAGGCGGGGCGCATCGCGGGAAGAACCCTCTCGAAGGTGCGCCGCAAGGTGGGCCTGGTGACGCCGAAGCGCTGAGAAAAATAAAAAAGCTGAGTTTGACGCTCAGCTTTTTTGTTGCCGGTTATTCCTCTTTGCCATCGTGTTCGCGGTGCCACGCCTTGATTTGGGCCAGGCGTTTTTTAAACGGGCCCTCCCGGCCTTCCTCGGTGGGGAAATAATATGCGTGGCCTGACAGTTCCTCCGGGAAGGTCTGCATGGTGGTGAGCTTGTCTTCAAAATGGTGGGCGAACTGATAGCCGCGGCCGTAGCCCAGCTCGCGCATCAGTTTGGTGGTGCCGTTGCGGATGGCCATGGGCACGGGAGCGTTCATTGTGGATTTCACATCCTGGGCGACGTTCAGCGTCGCCTTGTAGACCGCGTTGGATTTGGGCGCCAGGGCGAGATAAATCACAGCTTCGGTGAGGTGGACATTGCATTCCGGCATACCGATGAATTGGCAGGCCTGAAAGACGTTGACGGTCAGGTTGAGGGCGCCGGTATCGGCCAGACCGATGTCTTCGCTTGCAAAGCGGATCAGGCGGCGGGCGATATAAAGCGGGTCTTCACCGCCCTCGAGCATGCGGGTGAGCCAGTAAATCGCCGCGTCGGCATCGCTGTTGCGCATGGATTTGTGCAGGGCGGAAATCAGATTGTAATGCTCTTCGCCGTCTTTGTCGTAGCGGAGGGTCTTGCGGTCCAGCAGCTGGGCGAGCAGGGCTTCGTCTGCCGCAAGCCAGCCGCCGGTTACCGGGCTGTTGTCCACAAGCATTTCGAGGGTATTGAGCGCTGTCCGGGCATCGCCGTCAGCAAAGACGCCGATGGCGCGCAGTATTTGGGCGTCGGCGGTGAGCGGCGCGTCAAAGCCTTCGGCCAGGGCGCGGGTCAGCAGCGTGGCGATGGCCTCCGGCGTCAGTGGTTTGAGCAGAAAGACCCGGCAGCGGGAGAGCAGCGCCGAATTGATCTCAAAGGAGGGATTTTCCGTCGTGGCGCCGATGAGCACGATGCTGCCGTCCTCGACATAGGGCAGAAAGGCATCCTGCTGGGCTTTGTTGAAGCGGTGGATTTCGTCGATAAAGACCAGGGTGCGCCGGCCGAAAGCCGCATGGCTTTTGGCGTCGCCCATGATCTTCTTGATATCTTTGATGCCGCTGTTCACAGCACTGAAGGCGACGAAGGCAGCAGCGGTCTGTCGGGCGATAACCTGAGCCAGGGTGGTCTTGCCGACGCCGGGCGGCCCCCAGAGAATCATCGAAGGGATGTCGTCGCGGTCGATGAGACGGCGCAAGGCCCTGCCCTCGCCAAGCAGATGCTCCTGGCCGACAATGGCGTCAATGGTTTGCGGGCGGATGCGGCTGGCCAAAGGCTCGTGGGCTGAATGCGGGAATAACGATTCTTGATGCGGTTCAAACATAATTTTTCCTTTTTTTGAACAAATAAAACAATAAATATCTGTAAAGTGATGACAACTATAGTTTATCCCAAAAGAAGGAGCGGTTAAATAAAAATTTGAAAAAAATTAGCGGTCGATGGGCTTTCTTTAAATTAAAATAAATCGGTTCGAAAGAACGCGAAAAAAATGACCGCTTAGCGGTCATTTTGGGTTGGTAATTCCGATGCTGCGAAAAGGGAAGCCGGAGGCATGATGCCGGGCGATTTTCAGGCCCCACCCAGAAAGGCGGCGATTCTTTTTGCAACCGCCGGGGGATCCAGTGCCAGCTCCCGGAGCAGGGATTCCGGGGAGCCATGGGCGACAAAGATATCGTCGATCGCGAGGATCAAGGTTCTCGTTGCCGGCGCGTGTTCCGAAAGCCAGGCCGCTGTCCGTTCACCGAAGCCACCCGCCCGCACGTTGTCCTCCAGGGTGATCACCGGTCCGGTCTGGGCGCATGCTGCCAGCGTTTTTTCGTCCAGGGGTTTTAAAAAGCGCGCGTTCACCAGTCCGCAGGCAATGCCGTACGTTTGGGCGAGCAGCCGCACGGCTTTTGCCCCGATGGCGTTCATGTGGCCGACGGCCAGAAGGGTTGCGTCTTTCCCCGCGAGCAGCGGCTCCGAGCGCTGCCCGGCAAAGGGAAGGCTTCGGTCGGCAAAGAGCCGGGATGCAGGCCCCCGCCCGTAGCGGATTGCGACGGGGCCGTCGCACGCGTGGATCGCGTAATGCAGCGCCGCTTCGAGCTCCGGGGCGTTTTTTGGCGCGATCACGGTCATATTGGGCATTCCGGAAAGAAAACCGACGTCAAAAATGCCTTGATGGGTCTCGCCGTCCTGTCCGACGATGCCGGCCCGGTCGATGGCGAAGACTACGTGAAGTTTCTGAAGGCAGACATCCTCGAGCACTTGATCGTAGGCCCGCTGAAGAAAAGTCGAATAAATTGCGACGACCGGAATGCGTCCTGCGGCGGCGAGCCCCGCCGCAAAAGTTACTCCGTGTTCTTCTGCAATGCCCACGTCAAAGAAGCGCTCAGGAAACCGGCTTGCGAAGGCCTTCAGGCCAGTACCGTCCGCCATGGCCGCCGTGATGGCCGTGACCGCCGGGGAGGCGGCAGCCTCTGCCATCAGCGCCGAGGCGAAGACATCGGTCCAGGAGGGGCCGCTTTTGGTTTGGCGGGGCACCCCGCTGGGGATATCGAAGGGGCCAATGCCGTGAAACCGGTCCGGGTAGCGCTCCGCGGGCGGGTAGCCGCGTCCCTTTTGGGTCAGGGTATGGATGATCACGCAATGGTCGATGCGCCGGGCGGTCTGCAGCGTCTTCACCAGCTGCGGCACATTGTGGCCGTCTATCGGGCCGAAATAGGTGATGCCAAAATGCGCGAAGCCTGCGCGGAGGCTGGCGACCGTCGATTCAGCCTCCGTCTGGGCAGCGGCGCGCAGTGAGCTTAAATAATGGGCAAGGCCGCTGATGTTCCGTGAGATTGACATCTCATTGTCGTTGAGGATGATGATAAAATTGCGCTTGAGGCGTCCTGCGCAATTCAGCGCCTCGTAAAACATGCCGCTGGTCGAAGAGCCGTCGCCGATCACGGCCACGACAGCGTCGTCCGACCCTGCCAGTTCGCAGGCGCAGGCCATTCCGAGGCCGGCCGAAACGCTGTTGCCTCCGTGGCCCGTGTCGAAGCAATCGGTCGGGCTTTCCTTTTTTTTCGGGAAACCGCTCAGTCCGCCGTACTCTCGCAAGGTGTCGAAAGCATCCTTCCGGCCGGTCAGGATTTTATGGACATAGGCCTGGTGGCCCACGTCCCAAACGATCCGGTCTTTTGCAAAATCAAAGACAAGGTGCAGCGCCATCGTCAGCTCCACCACCCCGAGGTTGGCAGAGAGATGACCGCCGTGGGCGCCGACCTTTTCGATCAGGAAGCGGCGGATTTCGGCCGCCAGATCTCCGAGCGCTTCCGGCGGGATGTTTCGGATATCGCCGTTTTTACAGATCCGCTTGAGCAGCGGTTTTTCCTGCGAATGTGGCTTCGCAGTATCGGTTAATTTCGTTTTCAATGTTCACTATTTCCTCAACGGTCGGCTCGGGCACGATATGGTGCCGGTCCATGACCTGTTCAATCACGTCATAGATCTCCAGAAAGCGGATCCGGCCTTTCCGGAAGGCCGCGTTCGCCCATTCGTTGGCAGCATTCAGCGCACAGGGCATGGATCCCCCCGCGCGAATCGCCCGAACGGCAAGGGGGATCCCCCGGAAGGTGCCGTTGTCCGGAACTGCGAAATCAAGCCTGGTGAGCGTCTCAAAATCAAGGGGCGCTGCGGGCGAAGGGAGATGGTTCGGCCAGGTGAGAGCGAACTGGATGGGGATGCGCATATCCGAGCTTCCGAGCTGCGCAAGAATCGATCCGTCCTCATAGGCTACCATCGAGTGGATGACGCTTTGGGGCTGAATGACCACTTGAATGCGGTCGACATCTACGTCGAACAGCCATTTCGCCTCGATCACCTCGAGTCCTTTGTTGACCATCGTGGCCGAGTCGATGGTGATCTTCGGTCCCATGGACCAGGTAGGGTGAGCGAGGGCCTCCCTGACGGTCACCCGGGCAAGCTCACGCTGGGTCCGGCCGCGGAAGGGACCGCCCGAGGCCGTCAGGTAGATTTTATGGATTTTAGAGTCCGCTTTTCCCTGAAGGGCCTGAAAAATCGCAGAATGCTCTGAGTCGACCGGAAGAATTTTCACGCCGTGCTGCTCGGCGAGGGGCATGATCACGTGCCCTGCCGTTACACAGGTTTCTTTATTGGCGAGGGCAATGTCCTTGCCGGCCTCGATGGCTGCCACCGTCGGCCGAAGACCGATCATGCCGACGATCGCCGTCACCACAATGTCCGCCTGGGGCAGCTGGGCGAGGGCGATCAGTCCTGCCATGCCGGCGATAACGCGGACGCCGGTATCTTTCAGACGCGTCTTTAAAATGGCGGCCTGGTCCTTTTGGTACACAGCGACAAGGCGCGGCGTAAATTCACGCGCCTGTTTTTCGATCAGGTCAATATTGGATCCGCAGCCGAGCGCCTCCACACGGAAAAGCTCGGGATGTTGACGGACAACATCCAGGGTCTGCGTTCCGATCGAGCCCGTGGATCCGAGCACGGATAGTCTTCGCATCAAACCGTCATCACTCCTTTGTCTTCGATTCGACGGCTTCGGCGATTCGCCGGTTTCTGAGCGCGGCGATCGCCTGGAGCCTCTTTCAGTTTTTTGCCCCGCGTCGGCATTCAAAGATTTTTCGCGTTCGCGGATTTTAGTCATTATACCATATTCAACCGCTTCTTGAAAAATGCGGCCGTGCCGGGGCTTCGGCGGGAGCCGCAATGCGATGCCTCAAATAAAAAAGCGCCGGCCGGCAAAGAGAATGCCGGCCGGCGCGGCGGGGCATCAGAGGTTCAGCGTCAAGGAAATCGGGCAGTGATCCGAACCCGTCACATCGGTGTGGATGGCGGCATCTGCCAGCAGATCCTTTGCGTTGTCGGAGGCAAAAAAATAGTCGATGCGCCAGCCGGCGTTGTTTTTGCGGGCGTTAAAGCGATAGCTCCACCAGGAGTAGGTCACCTGTTCGGGATAAAAATAACGATAGGTGTCGATATAACCGCCTGCGAAAAAGTGATCCATCCATTCCCGCTCGATGGGAAGGAAGCCCGAGCGCTTGGCGTTGGATTTGGGATTTTTCAAATCGATTTCCCGGTGGGCGGTGTTCACGTCGCCGCAGATGATGACTTTTTCACCCCGGGCGACCCGCTCGTCCACATCGTGCCAGAAGCCGTCGTAAAAATCCATTTTGAACTGCAGGCGTTCGTCACTCTGGGAGCCGTTGGGAAAATAAATATTGTAAAGGGTGAAGTCCGGATACTCGAGGATGATGGTGCGCCCCTCGTGGTTGAAGCGTTCATCGGAGAGACCGGTGAGGATGCGTTTGGGCTCGCGTTTGTAATAGACTGCCGTGCCGCTGTAGCCCTTGCGCTCGGCCGGGTTGAAGAAGACGTGGTAGCCTTCGACGTCTTTAAGGGCGTCGGAGAGCTGATCCGGCTCGGCTTTCAGCTCCTGAATGCCGAGGACATCCGGCTGCTCGCGTTGCAGCCAGTCGACAAAGCCTTTTTTTTCGGCGGCACGAATGCCGTTGACGTTCCAAGAATAGAGTTTCATTGTGTTACCTTCGCTTTCGTTGTTAGGGCCATTATAAAGGAAGGGCAGAGCCTTGTAAAGCGGCTGAATCTGTGGATTTTTTTACAGGCTTCTGCTATACTAAAACCCATTAAGGCGCGGCATCGGACAAGGTGGGCGCATCAAAAATGAGGCGAGGAGGCCGGCGTGACCATCGCCGGGCAGTATCATGAAATATATTATTGCTTTAGACGGGGGAAATACCCAAATCAAGGCTGTCTTGTTCGATCTTCGGGGCGAGGAGATCAACAAGGTGCTGGTGGAAAATGATGTCATCGTGAAGGGCGAGTGCCGGGAACTTAACATGCTGGCCTTTTGGGAAAAGGCGGCGGCTGCGGTTTATGCGCTGATGGCGGAGGGCCCGGCCCGGCCGGAGGATATTGTCGGCATTGGTCTGACGGGGTCGCCGGAGGGGCTTTGGGCCGTCGGGCACGATGGCAAGCCTGTGGGCAATGCCATTTTGGGGATCGATGGCCGTGCCCGGGAGGAAGCAGCTTATGTGCGGGAGAAAACGCCGGGCATGGGCAAGCTCATCCACCGCAATCTCGGCTGCCCGGTGAACGCCGGAAGTCCGCTTATGATTCTGCGCTGGCTGCGCAAAAACCGCCTGGATCAATACCGCAGGATTAAAGTGGCGTTGATGGCCAAGGATTGGCTGCGTTATTGTATGACCGGACGCATGGTGACGGATTTCTCCGATGGGGTGGCGGCGTTTCTGCGTTTCCCAACCGGACGGATTCCCAGTCAGATGCTCACGGTGCTCGAGCTGCGGGACGCGGTTGAAAAACTGCCGGGGGTGCTGGATGCCACGGTGATTGCCGGGCGTCTTGGTGAAGATGCCGCGGATCAAATGGGCCTTGCGGCGGGGATCCCCGTTGCCGTCGGGGCGATGGATATGGTTTCGGCGGCGCTGGGAGTCGGCGCGATCGATCGTGGCGACGTGGCCGTGATTTTGGGAAAGGCGCCGGCGGCCATGACGGTCCACGAACGGGAAATTTGCGATCCCACGCGTTATTGGCAGCATTTTCTCTGCCATGTGCACGATGACTGCGCCCTTGAGCTGATGGCGACGCTGGATATCGCCGCGAATATCGAGTGGGCTTTGAAAGAACTGACCGGATCGGTGGATTACGCTTTGGCCGATCAATTGGTGGAACAGGCGGCGCCGGGCAGCGGTGGCGTGGTCTTTTTGCCCTATCTGTCAACACAGCGGGAGCGGGTAGTCCGGGCGCCGAAAAACGCGACGGGCTGTTTCTTCGGAATGACAGAAGCTACGACCAAACAGGAAATGCTCCGAGCTGTTTATGAATCGGTGGCGTATGCCCTGCGGGATATCAGCATGGATGCCCGATCTGTCAAACAGATCCGCCTTTCCGACGGGGCAGCGGCCGGCGGGCTTTTGCCCAGAATTATTGCCGATGTGATGGATGCGACCGTCGCGGTGGCATCCGGCAGCGCGTTTGCCGCTAAAGGCGCAGCGATGACCTGCGGCATCGGCCTCGGGATCTATCAGAATTGCGAGGACGCGGTGAAGCGCTGCTGCGGCGCAGCCCATCAGTATCAGCCGCGCCCTAAGCCCATTTATCAAAGCGGCTTTATGCTCTACCGCGATTTAAGGCGGACCTTTGGGGATTTGTGGCAGGAACGCGAGCGGATGATGCGTCAGATGGAACGCACTTGAGCCGGCGTGCGGCATAAAAGTTTCGCTTGCACTTTTCTGAAAAATCGCTACAATAGAATTAGGCTTATCAAAAGCGCCGATCATTTGGTTATGAAGTGTCGCTGCAAAAAAAAACCAATTTTTGCAGTGACTTTTTTATTTTTTAAGCGGAGGCATCATGAAAACAAAGTATATTTTCGTTACGGGCGGCGTGGTTTCATCTTTGGGCAAGGGCATCACGGCGGCGTCCCTGGGACGGCTGCTCAAAATGCGCGGGTTCAAGGTTTCGATTCAGAAATTCGATCCTTACATCAATTATGATCCCGGCACCATGAGTCCGTATCAGCACGGAGAAGTTTTTGTGACGGACGACGGCGCCGAAACCGATCTGGACCTCGGACACTATGAGCGCTTCATCGACGAAAGCCTCGGGCAATACAGCAATGTGACCACCGGGAAGGTGTATTGGAACGTTATTAACAAGGAACGCCACGGCGATTATCTGGGCGGAACCGTGCAGGTTATTCCCCACATCACCAACGAAATCAAAGAGAGCGTGCAGAAGGTGGCGGACAGCGACCTTAGCCCCGACGTGGTGATCACGGAAATCGGCGGGACGGTCGGCGATATTGAAAGCCAGCCTTTCCTCGAGGCCATTCGCCAGTGCCGGGGGGATCTCGGCGTCGAAAACACCCTTTATATTCACGTGACGCTTCTGCCCTATCTGCGGATGTCCGGCGAGCTGAAAACCAAGCCGACTCAGCATTCTGTTAAAGAGCTGCGGTCCATCGGGATTCAGCCCGATATCATCGTGCTGCGCAGCGAACACGAAGTGGAAGAGAGCATGAAGGACAAAATCAGCCTTTTCTGCAATGTGGATAAAAATGCCGTCGTCAGCAATCTCGACGCACCGGAACTTTATGAGGTGCCGCTGATGCTCGAGAAGGAAGGGCTGGCGGAGCTCGTGGTAAAAAAACTGAAGATGCCGGAACGCAGGCCCCAGCTGGACGAATGGCGGGCGCTGGTCAGCCAGGCCAAAAATCTTGAAAACAGGATGTCCGTGGCCATCGTCGGCAAATACGTGGAGCTTCATGATGCCTATCTTTCTGTGGCGGAAGCCCTGCGCCATGCGGGCATTGCCAATAACGTGGAAGTGAACGTCAAATGGGTGCATTCCGAAGACCTCAATCGGGAAAACGTCGATCGCATTCTCGGCGATCAGGAGGCGGTGATCGTGCCCGGCGGCTTCGGCAACCGCGGCATTGAGGGCAAGATCGAAGCGATTCGCTACGCCAGAGAAAACGAGCTTCCGTTTTTAGGGCTTTGTCTCGGGCTGCAATTATCGGTGATCGAATTTGCGCGCAACGTGGCAGGCCTTGCGGGCGCCAACTCCATCGAGCTGGACGAAGCCACTCCCTATCCGGTGATCTCGCTGATGGAAGAACAAAAGAAAATCCAGAATATGGGCGGCACGATGCGTCTGGGTGCCTATCCTTGTGATTTGAAGGAAGGCACACTGGCCCGCAGGGTTTATGGGCAGCCCCATATTGAAGAGCGACATCGCCATCGCTATGAAGTGAACGATGAATACATTCCCCAGTTGGAAGCGGCGGGACTGATGTTCTCCGGCTTATCCCCGGATGGCGTGCTGGTTGAAATGGTCGAACTGAAAGACCATCCGTATTTCATTGCGACCCAGGCCCACCCGGAATTTAAATCCCGTCCCAATCGGCCGCATCCGCTGTTTGATCAACTCATTGCGACGGCATTGAAAATCAGATAAACGACGATTCACCGGGATCGAAGGCTGGCAGGCCGCCGCAAAACGCAGCGGCCTGTTTGCTTGCGGATGGGGCTTTACTCATTACAAAATCTGACAGGCCAATCAGCATTTTGTCACAAGTTTGTTACAAAAAAAGGCTTGACACAAGATGTAGATAACCTGTGAAAATGTGGATAACTTTGGCTGCGCGGGCAAATATCCCGGCGTAAAATCAGGCCATTTGTGGATAAAGCGTTGGATAACTGTTGAAAATGTGGATAAAATCGGTGAATATCCGAAAAATCGCTGTTTCCAACAAAAAAACAGTTGTGCAAAAAAATGAAGGATAACCGTGTCCGAATTTGTGGATAAATGTGTATAAAGTGGAAAGAAATTTAAGTCATTTTTCAAGAAAAAGAGCTTGACACAAGATGTGGCGTGGATGAAACGGAGGCATATATGAAAGCTTATGGCATGGTCAGAACGGCATTGGCAATTCCGGAAATCCGGGTGGCGGACCCGGCGGCCAACACGGCGGCGATGATGGCATTGGGAGAAGAAGCGGCGGCGGCAGGCGTCGGAATTCTGCTTTTTCCGGAGCTGGCGGTGACCGGCTATACCTGCGGAGATCTGTTTGCCCAATCCGCCTTGCTCGCAGGGGCAGAGGCCGGACTGGCGGCATTGGCCGAATGGAGTCAGGCGGCGAAGATGCTCGTGGTGGTTGGCGCGCCGATTCCCGTGGGGTCAGCGCTTTATAATTGCGGAGTGGCCATTAATCGTGGGCGGATTCTCGGATCGGTGCCCAAAACTTATATCCCCAATACCCACGAATTTTATGAAAAGCGCTGGTTTGCGGCCTCGCGGCAGCTTCAAGAAGATAGGGTCACCCATGCGGGGCAGACCTTCCCCATCGGGGCGGATTTGCTCTTTTCGGATTGGGACGATGCGAATGTGACGGTTGGCCTTGAAATCTGTGAGGATCTCTGGGCGCCGGCTCCGCCGTCCGGGGAGCTGGCCGCGGCGGGGGCGACGCTGGTGCTCAATCCTTCGGCCAGCAATGAGCTGACCGGCAAGAGTGAATATCGGAAGAATCTGGTGGTGCAGCAGTCGGCGCGGTGCAATGCGGCCTATCTTTATGCTTCTTGCGGGATCGGCGAATCGACGACGGATTTGGTGTTTGGCGGGGAAGGGTTGATCGTTGAAAAAGGGACTGTGTTGGCACAAACAGAGCGCTTTATGCGGGAGGGCCGGCTGATCGCTGCCGATGTGGACGTCGAGGCGCTGGTGCACGACCGCCGGATGCAGTCGAGTTTTGCCGATGCAGGTCCGGCGGAGCCCCATCGGCGGGTGGCCTTTTGCTGTCAGGAGGCGAAGGACTGGCGGCGCCCGGTGAATCCGGCGCCTTTTGTGCCGGCGGATTCGGCCAAACGGACTGCGCGCTGTGAGGAAATTTTCGCTATCCAGTCGGTGGGGCTGATGAGCCGGCTCCATCACATCGGGGATGTGCCCATGGTGCTGGGGATTTCCGGCGGGCTCGATTCCACCCTGGCCCTTTTGGTCTGTGCGGATGCCTGCGACCGGCTGGGCCTGCCTCACAGTGCGATTCACGCGGTGACCATGCCCGGCTTCGGGACCACCGACCGCACCTATGACAACGCCGTCGCGTTGATTCGCGGTCTGGGGGCGACCTTCCACGAAATCGGCATCAGCCGGGCGGCGGCCGACCACCTGGCGGATATCGGTCACGACTTGGCCGTGCACGATGTGACTTACGAGAATGCCCAGGCCCGGGAGCGCACTCAGATTCTGATGGATCTGGCCAATCAGGTCGGGGGGATTGTGGTGGGCACCGGCGATTTGTCGGAGCTGGCGCTGGGCTGGGCGACCTATAACGGCGATCACATGTCGATGTACGCGGTGAACGCCGGTGTCCCCAAAACCCTGGTGCGCTATCTGGTGGCCTATGTGGCCGATCAAGCCCGTTTTGCGGGGATTTGGCAGATCCTGACGGACGTGCTGGACACGCCGGTGTCGCCTGAGCTTTTGCCGCCGGACGAATCCGGCAAGATCGCTCAGAAAACCGAGGATTTGGTAGGCCCCTATGCGCTGCACGATTTCTTCCTCTATCACGTGGTGCGCAACGGCTTTTCGCCCAAAAAGGTGGATCGGCTGGCCCGGGCCGCTTTTGCCGGGACCTACGATGCGGTGGTGATTCGCAAATGGCTGCGCCGTTTTTATCGGCGTTTCTTTGCCCAGCAGTTTAAGCGCTCCTGCCTGCCCGACGGCCCGAAGGTCGGAACGGTGGCGCTTTCGCCCCGGGGCGATTGGCGCATGCCTTCCGACGCGAAGGCGAGCCTTTGGATAGCGGAAGTGGAATCCCTTTAAATGCGGCGGTGAGGAACCGACGCCAAAGACAACGAGGCCCGGAACTCCGGGCTTTTTTATTGCCTTGTGAGAGACGGATACAATGGGCCGGGCCTTGATGCAAGAAGAAGGAAGATACGGAAATGACGCTTTGTCGGATGAAAGTTTCACCGAAAGCTGAAAGTTTCTGCATCGGCGGAAATGTATGAAATTTAATACATATTGATTGCAATTAATTTTGTTTTAAGGTATAATGTTTTCATATTATATTTTTTTGTGATGACGCGATGGCGGGCAGGGGCCCGCGGGGCGGGTCATCGTGCAATAATCAGAGGAGGATCGTTTGTTTTATGAGTAAACAAGAGACATTCAAGCCCTTTGTGCCGGCCGATCAAGTCAAACCGGAGATCACCGTGACATCGGTGATCATCGGGATCGCGCTGGCCGTGATCTTCGGCGCGTCCAATGCGTACCTGGGACTTCGCGTAGGGCTGACCATCTCGGCGTCGATTCCGGCTGCCGTGATCTCCATGGGGATCATCCGCATCATCATGCGGCGGGATTCCATTTTGGAAAACAATATGGTGCAGACCATCGGATCGGCCGGGGAGTCGCTGGCAGCCGGGGCTATTTTCACCCTGCCGGCGCTTTTTATGTGGGCGGAGGAAGGCGCGACGGAGCTGCCGTCGATTGTGACCATTTCCCTCATTGCCCTGCTCGGCGGGATTCTGGGGGTGCTGTTTATGGTGCCGCTGCGGGACGCGCTGATCGTGCAGGAGCACGGCACCCTGCCCTATCCGGAGGGGATGGCGTGCTCCGAGGTGCTCATTGCCGGGGAAGAGGGCGGCTCCAAGGCCGGCCTCGTCTTTGTCGGTTTGGGGATTTCCGCAGCGTATAAATTCATCACCGACGGCCTTAAGGTCTTTCCGAGCGAGGTGACCTACGATTTTAACAGCTACAAGGGCGCGGGCATCGGCATGGACGTGCTGCCCTCGCTGCTCGGCGTGGGCTATATCTGCGGGCCGAAAATTTCGTCCTACATGATGGCCGGCGGTGCGGTGTCCTGGTTTGTGCTGATGCCGCTGATCTATATGTTCGGGGTGGCCAATCCCCACGCGCTGTTTCCGGCGTCTCAGGCGATGGCCAAGCTTGGCACCTCCGACATTTGGGGATCTTACATCAAATACATCGGGGCCGGGGCTGTGGCGGCCGGCGGGATCATGAGCCTGATCAAGTCGCTGCCGCTGATCGTCAACACCTTTGCCAAGGCTTTCAAGGAATACGGCAAGGGTATGGCGGAAGAAGTGACCCGCACTTCGAAGAATCTGCCGATGAAGGCCGTGCTCATCGGGGTTGTGATCATCGCGATTGCCCTGTGGCTGCTGCCCGACGTACCGGTAAATCTGCTCGGCGCCATCATGATCATCATTTTCGGCTTTTTCTTCGTGACGGTTTCGGCCCGGATGGTGGGCATCGTCGGCAGCTCTAACAACCCGGTGTCGGGGATGACCATCGCGACGATGCTCATCGCGACGATCATTCTCCGGGCGACGGGCAATATCGGCAACAAGGGGATGGTGGCGGCCATTGCCATCGGATCGGTCATTTGTATCGCGGCGGCCATTGCCGGCGATACCTCCCAGGATCTGAAGACGGGCTATATCGTCGGCGCGACGCCCTATAAGCAGCAGATCGGCGAGATCATCGGCGTCTGCGCTTCGGCCGTGGCCATCGGCGGCGTGTTGTATTTGCTCAACTCCGCGTGGGGCTACGGCACCGAGCAGCTGCCCGCGCCCCAGGCCGGCATGATGAAAATGGTCGTCGAGGGCGTGATGCACGGCAATCTGCCGTGGTCGCTGGTGTTTGTCGGCGTTTTTCTGGCGGTGGTCGTCGAGATTCTCGGCGTGCCGGTGCTGCCCTTCGCCGTGGGGCTTTATCTGCCGATTTACCTGAGCACCCCGATCATGGTGGGCGGGTTGATCCGCCTCTTTGTGGACCGGCGCCGCAGGGTTTCCGACGAAGACCGCAAGGAGCAGGTGGAAAACGGCACCCTCTTTGCCTCGGGGATGATCGCCGGAGAGGGGCTTGTGGGCATCCTGCTCGCCGTATTCGCGGTGGCCAATATCAACCTGCAGGTGCCCTTCAGCATCGGGCGCATCGGCGGTGTGATTTGTTTCGCGGCGCTGTGTGCCGTGTTCCTGGCCTTTATCAACCGCAAACACGCCTAATCAGCTGTGTGAACCGAAGAGCCTGCCCCTGCGGCAGGCTTTTTGGCCGAGAACGACAGGGAAAAGCCAATGAGAACCAAAAAAATCAAGGACAATTTCCTCGATTATGTGCCGCGGCCCAATACGCTGTTTCCGGCGGCGCCGAACGCGGCCGGCCATATCGAGATCGCCGTGCAGAACAAGGGCTTTTTTAATAAGATCGCCCAGGTGGTGTTTAAGCGGCCGAAGGTCAGCCATATCGAGCTCGACGATTTCGGCAGCTTTGTGTGGCGCGCGATGGACGGCGAGCGCTCGGTTTATGCCATCGGCCAGTTGGTCCATTCGGCGTTCGGCGAGGCGGCAGAACCGCTTTACGAACGGCTGTGCCGCTATATTAAAACGCTCCACGACAATCATTACGTGGTCTATGTGAACAAATTAAAGGCCTGAGGCACCCGCTTTGAGGCGGCAAAAATCAGAAAGAAGGGATTTCATGCGTGTTTTAGAAAATCTTGAACCGAAAAATGTTTTTCGCTTTTTCGAAGAGCTGACCCAGATTCCCCGGCCATCCCATCAGGAGAAGGCCGTCAGCGATTATCTGGTCCGCTTTGCAAAGGACCGCGGCCTGGAGGTGCACCAGGACGCGCTTTATAATGTGATTATCATCAAGGAGGCCAGCGAGGGTTATGAAGACGCGGAGCCGATCATCCTTCAGGGCCATATGGACATGGTTTGCGAAACGGCGCCGGGCTGCACCAAGGACATGAACCGGGAAGGGCTGGATCTTGCGGTGGACGGCGATTATATCTCGGCGGCGGGCACGACCCTCGGCGGGGACGACGGCGTGGCCGTGGCCTATGCCCTGGCGCTGCTCGACGACGAGACGCTTTCCCATCCCCGGCTGGAATTTGTCTGTACCGTGGCCGAGGAAGTGGGCATGGACGGCGCCCACGCCATCGACTGCTCCCCGCTCAAGGGACATCTGATGCTCAACATGGATTCAGAGGACGAGGGCGTGGTGCTCGCGGGCTGTGCCGGCGGCGGCACGGCAAAAGTGAGCCTTCCGGCCGAGCGGGAGGCCTGCTCCTGGGAGCGGGTGACCCTGCAGGTGACGGGCCTGACCGGGGGGCACTCCGGCACGGAGATCGACAAGGGACGGGCCAGCTCGGCAGCGGTGCTGGCCCGGGTGCTGCGGGAAGCGGCGGATCAAACCGGACTGCGGCTTTTGGCGATGATGAACGGCAGCAAGGACAACGCCATTTCCCGGGAGGGCGCGGCCCTGGCGGCCGTCGAGAACCGGCAGGTTTTTGCCGACGCGGTGAAGGCCTCGGCCTCGGCCATCGCGGAGGAAGTCCATGTGGTGGATCCGGGACTGACCACTGTCGTGACGGACGGACGGCTCGTCGCCGGGGTATCGCCGGAGGCGGATGTGCTGACCGCTGCGGCAACGCGGCGCGCGCTCGCCCTGATGGCGGCATTGCCGGCCGGGGTGCAGCGCATGAGCGACAACGTGGCGGACCTGGTGGAGACCTCGCTCAACTGGGGTGTGGTCACGCTGGACGGCGACGGGCTTTTGATGCGGGCGGCGCTTCGCAGCTCGGTGGGAACGGCCTATCGGGCGCTGGCCGCCAAGGTGCGCTGGGTGGCGGAATCCCTGGGCGCCGCGGCTGAAATGAGCGGCGAATACCCGGCCTGGGAATGGGTGGAACATTCGGTGCTGCGGGATAAAATGGCGCGGATCTACCGCGATATGTTCGGCAAAGAGCTCGTGATCGAAGCCATTCACGCCGGCGTGGAATGCGGTCTTTTGGCCGGCAAGATCGCAGACCTGGACGCGATTTCCATGGGGCCTGATATTTTGGATATCCACACGCCCCAGGAACGGCTTTCCATCTCGTCGACCAAACGGATGTACGATTTTATCGTCAAAATTATCGAAACCAAATAAAAAACGGCAACGAAAAGCGCCGGCTGTCTGCAGACAGCCGGCGTTTTTCGTTTTACCCGGTTATTTGTGGTGATAACGGCAGTTGATTTATGATTTTGGCTAAATATTCAATCATAAAAGCCAAAAGGCGTAAAAGGCATTTTTGATCCATTTGCCGCGTTTATAAAAACAATGGAAGCCTATATTATATGATGATAACAACAAAAGGATTCATCAAAACAAAAAACGGATGTTCCTCCTGTAAAGGACAGAGAAGCATCCGTTCGTTAGCCCTGATTCATATATCATGCGTCCATTTTTTGAGGACAAATTATTAACACAGGATTTTTATTGCTCGAGCGGAAGTCGCCGGCGATGCGATAGGAACATTTTTGTAACCAATAAAGCCGATAATGACAAGGACAAGCATGACGGCAAGCAATGACAGGATGCAAATACCAATTATTTTGAAGAATTTGTTCCAATTCATTTTGCTCTCCAGAAATGAGAAGTCGATTTTCCATTAGGGTAACTGGTCATTCGGCCGTACATTGTCCCCACCTGAACAGAAAGTCCTTTTATAGGGCCGATTTTATAGAAGTAGGAAGCTCTCGAATAAACTTTGTTGCCGCTGATGTAACTGGATTTGCTGGTAGGGTTTGTTTGAACGAGCGGATTAAGGTTTTTTACGACATAAGCATTCGTATAAACAACAGAACGTATCCTGTTATTTTTCACACGGTAGCCGGTTTCCAAACGGTATTGTAAAGTGGTTATTCCTTTGATTTTCATCGAATGGGTCGCACTCGTTCGACGAACGATGGTGCTTGCTTTTGATTTTTTCAGAAGTGAAGGCGCCGATGAAACAGCCTCAGAATAGTCACTAACGACGATATCCGGATTTTGAGATGGCGGATTTAAATAGGTATCTGGATTTGATAGCAATTGAAGAAATGTTTCTTTATCACTTTGAGAGAGTTTATTGAATTGTGTTAAGTCTTTAGGGGATTCTTTGGCTAAAAACGCTTGATATTGTGAAATTGTTAATGACGGGTTTGTATTATTTTTTTCTGTTGCCATCACGACGCCGGAAAGAAAAAATAAGACAAGTGCGATTAATAGAGTAGTACAGAAATATTTTTTGCGAATTGTCATTTTAAAAGTTCCTTTCATAGCTAATTTATTAGGATATCCTAATTAAATTATACAGCCTTATGAAATCGAAGTCAATAAAAAAAATAATAAAATATGATCGGCATGGATTAAAAGTTGAATCAAATCGACGCTCAGACTGCCGACAAAATCTGAGATTTTATATTTTTAAGCTTTTTTTGCTGGTGCGAATCAGGGCGTAAGTTCGGCCAGCGCTTGGGCCGTGGCCAGATCGGTGATGAGCATATTCACATACCCGCCGCGCAGGGCGCCGCGGATGGCGCGGGCTTTTTCCGGGCCGCAGCACACGCCGATGGCATAGGGCGTGCGGCGCAGGGTCTCGAGATCGACGCCGATGACCTTTTCGTTAATGGGAAAGGGGGTGCAGGATCCCCGTTCGTCGAAAAAATGCATGCAGATATCGCCGCAGACTCCGGCAGCCTGCAGCTCGGCGATCATTTCGCCGGTGAAATAGCCGGTGCGGATGATGGTTGAGCGGCTGTCCGGTAGGCCGATGGACGTCAGGGCGACGTCGAGCCGGGCGGCCTTTTTGAGCACCCGCTGGATGCTCTGCTCCTTCATCAGCTCGCATTTGGTCTCGAGTCGTGAGACCATGGCCGGGGCGTGCATGGGCAGGTAATGACCGCCGAAGTTTTCCGCCAGAGCGGCAGCGATGGTGTTGCCGTGAAGCTCGTTGGCGACGAATCCGCTGCCGCCGTTTAAAGGCACAAATGTCAAATTCTTAAAAGCACGGGCGGGACGGTAGCGGCTGACGGCGGCCAGGGTGGTGCCCCAGGAGATGCCGACCACCTGCCCGGGAGAAAGAACGCGCTCGAGGGTGGCGCCGGCCACGAGGCCGGCCTGGGTTTTGAGGTCGCTTTGGGGCGTATCGTCAAAGATGATGGCCTCTTTGAGGCCGAAACGCGCTTCAAGGGCCTCCTCCAGCTGATAATGATCGCGGCCGTCGGGTTCGGCGATGGTGATGGTGACCATGCCGATCTCCCGGGCGGTTTTGAGCAGCTTGGAGACGGTGGGCCGGGAAAGGCCGAGCTGCTTGGCGATGGTCTGCTGGCTGAGTCCCTCGTCATAATACAAACGGCTGGCGCGGAGCATGGTGCGGCGATGGTGTCGGGTGGGTTTGGCATGTGACATGAATGGACCTCCGGAATCGGGTGCATGCAGGAATGAATTAAAATCATTATAGCGCATTTTGGCCGGAAAGCGTTGACAAATGTCAAAAAAAGCGCATTCAGAAAACGGGGCTAAAAGGGAAAAAACGAAATAATAGGGTTAAAAAAGAAAGAAAATTTTAAGAATTAAGAAATTTTTACGAACATTTGACAGTGCATTTTCCCCTCGCTATAATAAGGGCATTGTGAAAACCAGCGAGGGAGGTGCGGCCAATGGCCATTTTATGGTTGGCATTGTTTTTGATGATGGCCCTGCAAATCGGACTGGGGGCGATACAAACCCGGGCCTGTCGCCGGGATCTCGCGGCGCTGCGCGGCAGCGGCACCGTGGGGGTCGGCCACGTGAAGGCGGGCTGGAGCCGGACCGGGCGCATCGTGATTTTGTCGTATCAAAAAAGTCTGGGTCGGGTTGTCGCCTGCCGGGAGATGACAGGCATTACGATTTTTGCCCGATTTAAGGATCGGCCGGATTATGTCGGCCGGGATCTCGCGGCGATGCGCGAGCTGGGGCTGGCGGCGGACGCGAGGGAATTTCGCTTTGCACGCCGGCGCCATCCCTACGACGCGGCGGCGGTCAGCGCTAAAAAGGGGGCGCTCATCCAGGCGGTGGAGGCCATCGAACGGCGATTGGCCGCGGAGGCGGATGCGGCGGGAACTGCGGGCGCCGATCGCGAGCCGTCGCTGCACGCCCGGGCCCTGGCCAAGGCGCGGCTGCGCGCCCGATGAGCCGCTTGTTAATGAAAAGAGGAGAACGAAGTGGAAGCATTATCGCAGGCAGCGTCCGGCTTTATCGGCTTGTTTGAGCTGGGCGGGCGCACCTTTATCAGTTATTTTTTTACAATCGGCAAGCACGGAGAGATCACGGTGGGCATCGTGCCGACTTTAATCTGTCTGATGACGGCCGTCAACGGGGTGATCAACCTCGCGGGCAAGGATCGGGTGGAAGGCTTCGGACGGCGCTGCAGCAAGTATCTGCTGCTGCGTTACACGGTGCTGCCGGTGATCGGGCTGTTCTTTTTTACCAGCCCCATGTGTTTTACCCTTGGGCGCTTTTTAGAAGAGCGGCACAAGCCTGCGTTTTACGACGCGACGGTATCCTTCTGTCACCCGATTACCGGATTGTTTCCCCATGCCAATGCCGGCGAGATTTTTGTGTATAACGGGGTGACGGCAGGGCTTTTGACCCTGGGCTATCGGCAGCTGGGGGATATCGCCATCCGGTATTTTCTGATGGGGCTCGTGGTGATTCTCCTGCGGGGGATCGTGTGCGAACAGCTGACCAGGCAGTTTTTGAAGAAAGGGGCGCAGGCCAATGGCGGATCGATCCTATCAGGGCGTTAAAATCGTTCAGGGCGAGAAGGGCTGGGGCGGTCCGCTGGCGGTGATGCCGACGGCCGAAAAAAATAAAATCGTCTCAGTGACCGGCGGCGGAATCCATCCCGTGGCCCAGAAGATCGCCGATCTCACCGGGGCGGAGGCGGTGGACGGCTTTACCCACGGGGTGCCGGATGCAGAATACGCCTGCGTGGTGATTGACTGCGGCGGGACCGCGCGCTGCGGCGTGTTCCCCCATAAGCAGATTCTGACGATCAACGTGATGTCGGCGGGGAAAAGCGGCCCGCTGGCGCGCAGGTGGGCTGCGATTTTATTCCGATTGGGCTTTCCCTGGGCGAGGCGGAGCCGGAAACGGTGGACGCCGGGGTGCCGGCGGTGCTTTTTGAACGCGCCGTGACCGGGCCCATCGCGGTGATCATTGCTTATTTTGCAGGCTTTGGAATGTTTTAGCGAAGGAAAGAGGACGCGCATGTATATCAGTCAGATTACAGCCATCGGCCCGCTGGCGGCTGAAATGGCCGAGCAGCAGATGATGGTCCTGTTCGGCGACGATGCGCCGGAGGCCGTGGCGGAAATTGCGGTGATGCATTCGGGTCAGACCCTGGAGCGCGACATAGCGCCGGGAGACGAGATGATCGTTGGGGAGCAGGTGTTCACGGTGACTGCGGTGGGCGGCGAGGCCAACCGCACCTTTCGCGTCATGGGGCATTGCACCCTGGTGTTTACCGGGGCGGCCGAGGTGGCTCTGCCGGGGCAGATTGCCCTGGGCGGCGGCAAGGCGCCGATCGTTCGGGCCGGGGAAGATCTCATGGTGGTGTTCGCGTAGCGCTGCCGCCGGCAGGCATCGAAAGATGCCTGTTTTTTTGTGCGCGTAGGCGAAGAAGGTGCGCGGGCATCGTGGGATGGCCGGACAGAAAAATTCAAAATGGTCCAGTATTACAAAGACAAGGGTATGCCCCTTTATGGAGCGCTTCAGTCCCTGTATGAGAAATACGGCTATTTTGAAGAGTACGTGCAGTCCATCGAGCTCGACGGTATCGCGGGCAAGGCTCAGATCGCAAAGATCATGGATGCTTTTCGCGCCGATTATTTTAACGCTTTTGCCGATGCGAAAGCCAAGCTTGAAGAACTGAGGGCTGCGGCCAACGAACATTTGCTGGAGTTTTAAATTACCAGTTAATGCAAAACCCGTATTGAGGACGGATGGAAAACTAACTGGACTGCCGAAGAGATCAAGTATGGAACGACAACTTTGATACAAAATGTATTTTGATACAAGGCTGTCGTCGGGAAAACTATCGATGAGCAGATTATCCAAATTGTGCTTTAATAGCCTTCCGTGGAAGCTTTTGGACCCCGGATGACTTTGAATGAACTGGAACAAATCGACGCTTGTGTTGCCTGATGGATTATTTAACTGTCCGTATTCAACTTGTTATTGCCATTTGCATTTACAAACAAAAATCTTGAAGGGATTTTTAGGATCAGTTAAGTTATTAGAGTGTCATTAACTCTGATATATTTATGCTTACGTAACTAAAATAATTAGTTCGGCATGGAGATTAAGGAAATGTCTGTTGATCAAAACCGTTTCCCCTATGATAAGCATTTGATTAAGCAGATAGGGAATTACTTTTGTGTAACTAAATAACCCAGATGGTAATAAGTGGAGTTGAAGAAATTAGCCCCTGTTGAAATTAACAGTATAAAGGGCGTGGACGAATTTAACTACATCATCAGCAAGTGTGAAAAAAGAGTCCGTGTTTTTATTTTTAGCTTTTCTGTTGACGAATGCATGCAAAGGCATTGCGCTTATGCGTTATGTTCTGCCGCAGTGAATGATGACAGAAGATGTACCGGAAGCAATTATTTAGTTTTGCGACTGCCCATTTGGCGAAACAGCGAATTACGCTTTAGGTATAGATCTGTGTTTCGGAGTGGATACTTTCGTCGGAATCTTTTTCCTCTTAAACTGTAAAAGTGATAAGCCATGCGTTTGATATATCGGCTGATTCTTTTTTCAGCGTTTAGTTCATAGAGCAGGTATTTGCGCATAAACATCAAGAGAAAAATAGCCGCGATATAAAAAAGTGTCTGCTTTCCAGTAGGGCGGCCCACGATGACTCCGCGGGCGATGGCAAAAATCAAGGCTTCAAGGACAGCTTGCATCGTATGTGTATAGACCATGCGGATAAATTCGGTGCAAATAATTAGATTCATACACAACCCTAAATACATTTGAAGATTTTGGAATGTAACCTTAATGCTTTGATTAAATTCCAAATGTGAAAATAGTTCGAACAGATTGATAACGATGAGTACAATTAAAAATAGCGCAACACCCATTTCCAGAATTAGTAAAATGTTTTCATAAAATTTTAATACCGTATATTTAAATTTTTTCATTTCTCCTTTTCTCTCCTTTTTATTCTATGTATAGAAAATAATCGGCCTGCGATTTTTGTTTGAACATTTGCATAGGTGTGATCCATAAATACATCCTGAGCTTTATCGAAGTGTTCTTTAATGAAGTGAACTCTATTTTGACACATTTGGTAATTTCAATCACAAAAATTTGGGCAGACAATCATACAATGGGTTGATTTTATAATCCATTGTGTGAAGAAATACCTGTAAAATGAGCGGATGAATTATCCTTCTTAAGATAGGACAGGATAAAGTGATGGATCTCTGCTTCAATTAGAGTGTTACATTTGATCGTGCTGCGGAATAATTTGATATACCAGAAAGGGGAATCGTTGATTTCTTTTGTGATGATTTTTGTTTTGTCAGACGGATTGATCGCGTCGCTGATAAATTTGGGAAGAATGGAAATGACGTTAGAATCTTTCAATAAACAATTGCGGTGAACCTCCCACGAGATGCTTTCAAGCGCGATAAACGGATTTCGGTTAAAGCGATGGATAGAATCAGCAATGAGTCGGGCCGTAGGGAACAATCCGCTGGGAACGGCGATTGGATACTGGGAAATTTCTTTCCAGTTGAGGACTAGCCGTTCTTTCAAAGGATGATTTCGCGAGAGAAAAGCAGTATAGACGGATTTTGTTAAAACATCGCTGAAAAGACAGTTGTCTGCAGTATCGATTAACGGATCATCCAATAAAGCAAAATTATAATGACGGTTTGAAAGACGCTGTTTAGCCCGATCAGCGTCGATTTCAATGAATGAAAAAGTGACCGATGGAAAATTATCGCGAAGTTCCTGAATCAAGTCCAACAAAAAAGAATTAAAAAGCAAGGGGGAGGCCGCGATGGCGTAGTTTTCTTTTTGCTTGGCTTTTAGATTTTCAAGTTGGTTGATCATGCTGTGATAATGACGCAGGAGGGGGACGGATTCATGATAGAGTTTTTGACCAATATAGGTTAGGCCGCAAATTCGTCCCTTATGCCGGACAAAAAGATTGAAATCCTCATCGTGTTCTAACGTCGAGATCATTTGCGACAAAGCCGGCTGAGAAATGAAAAGTTTGTTAGCCGCCGTCGTGATATTAAAATTATTTTCGACGATCGCATGCAAGTACATCAGTTTTTGAATATCAATCATAACCTTCTCCCATAATTAAAAGTTATAGAATCGATAATAAAGTGGAATTTCAGTTCTCCACCTTATTATGATAACCTTTACTTGGTTCGGGAGGTTATATTTAATTAAATGGATAGTTGTGAATGTGGAAGTTGAAAGGGGGCATACAATACTTTTCAGGAATGAAATTACAAAGTATTTATAATATAACTTAAACGTTTAAAAAACACAAGAGGGCAATGCGTTATTTAAATGCAAAAGTGGACATGTTCCGGAATATTTCGTGGATTAAATGTTGATATGAGGAGGAGTTATGGCATTTATTGTAAGTGATGAAACAAGAGATTTAATTCAAAGCGTGCAAGTGTTTTGTGAACAAAAACTTAAACCGGTGGTTGCTGATTACGATACTAGCGGCGAATTTCCGATAAAAGTTTACAAAGACGCCATGGAAATGGGACTACATTGTCTGGAAATTCCTGAAGCATTTGGTGGATTGGGACTCGATAACCTGTCGGCGGCAGCCATTCTTTCTAAAGTTGGCGAATATGATGCCGGATTTGCTACGGGACTAAGTGCAATCTCCCTTGCACTCAAGCCGGTATTAATTGCCGGAACGCCTGAACAAAAGCAGCTTTTTGCCGATATTGTAGTTCCCGGCAACTTTGCTGCTTTTGGATTAACGGAACCTAATGCGGGGTCGGATGCCGGGTCTGTGACGACGACAGCCGAACTGGATGGCGATCATTATGTAATTAACGGGCGTAAAACCTTTATCACCAACGGTGGTGTGGCCGATGTGTATGTGGTTTTTGCCAGCGTGGATAAATCCAAAGGCTTGAAGGGTCTCAGCGCTTTTATTGTTGAAAAGAAAACGCCGGGGATTTCCGTCGGAAAAGAAGAAAACAAGATGGGGATTCGCCTATCGAATACGACCGATGTGGTCTTTGATAATGTGGTGATTCCGAGAGCCAATCTGCTCGGCAAGGAAGGCGAAGGCTTTAAGATTGCAATGATGACGCTTGATCTGGCCCGCCCGTTTGTGGGGGCGATTGCTTGCGGGATTGCGCAGCGGGCGATTAACGAATGTATCGCTTATATGAAAGAGCGTGTGCAATTTGGCAAACCTATTGCGAAACTGGATGTTTTAAGAAATAAACTCGCGGATATGGAAATCAAAAAAGAAGCGGCGGTCGCAATGGTCGAACATGTGTTTAAGATGATTGACCTGGGTAAGCGCTACTCCAGGGAAGCGGCCATTGCCAAGGCATTCGCCGGAGACACCGCGGTAGAAGTGGCCATGGAAGCCATTCAAATCCACGGCGGATATGGCTACAGCCGGGAGTATCCAGTCGAAAAGCTTTTAAGAGATGCCAAGATTTTTCAGATTTTTGAAGGTACTAACGAAGTGCAGCGTGTGGTGATCGCGGGCAGCTTATTGGCATAATCAGGTTCAGTCGTTTCATGGTTTCAGAGGAGGGTATGATGCAAAAACGGAAATTGCTCGAAGGAATCAAAGTAATTGAATATGCAAATTTTGTCGCAGCGCCGATCAGCGGCCGTGTGTTGGCTGACTGGGGGGCCGAGGTTATTAAAATCGAAGCGGCTTTCGGGGATACAACCCGGGCGGTTGGGATGCAGTGGAATTTCCCGACAGAGGAAGACGAATGTCCGTTGTTTGAAATGGAGAACGCTGGAAAAAAAGGGATCATCATTGATACCAGACAGCCGGAAGGTGCCCAGGTCATCTATGATTTATTGGAAGATGCCGATATCTTTTTAACGAATACTCGCCAGAAGGCGCTGGACAAAAGCGGTTTGGATTATAAAACCATTCACGAAAAATATCCGCACATTATTTATGCACATTTGCTGGGTTATGGAGATAAAGGTCCGGCCAAAGACAATCCCGCTTTTGATTATACGGCTTATTTTGCCAGAGGGGGCGTCGCGGCTAGTCTGATGGAAACCGGCACATCGCCCTGCAATTCGGCAGCGGCATTGGGTGACCACTATGCGGGAATGAACCTGGTAGCCGGTGTGCTGGCAGCCTTGCATAACAAAACCATCACCGGAGAAGGTGAAAAGGTGACGGTATCCCTGTTCCACACAGCTGTCTTTGGTCTTGGTCTTTATGTGAATGCAGCGCAATACGGCTACAATATGCCGATTTCCCGTCGTCAGCCGCCAAATCCGCTCAATACGACTTATAAATGTGCGGATGATAAATGGCTACAGTTGGCCTTTTTCCAGTATGACAAGTGGTTCCCGGGATTTTGCGATATTGTTATTGAGCGTTCGGATCTTAAAGGGTCGAAGTACAGCACGATGAAGAGTGTGGTGAATTGCGTTGAAGAATTTGTGGGCATCATGGAGCAGGAATTCGTGAAGCACCCCATCGACTATTGGTGCGAACGCCTGCAAAAGGCGGGAATTCCATTTGAAAAGCTCCAGACGCCGGTGGATATTATGAAGGACGAACAATGCTGGGCTAACGATTTCCTCATCAATATCAAATATCGTAGCGGCAATGAGCGCGTGATGTTTACGAATCCGGTTCAATTTCCGGACAGAGGTACGCCGGAATATGTGCTCTCGCCGAAGCTCGGAGAACATACTGAAGAAGTGCTCAAGGAGATCGATTATTCGGACAAAAAACTGGCAGAGCTGAGAGAAAAGAAAGTGATCAATTAAAAAAAGGATGATCCGCGCAGTCAGCGCGGGCTGTGTGAATGACATCAAAGGATAAGATGTTTATGACGAAGGTTTATACAATGGGCCTGGACTATGGCTCGACAGCCTCGAAGGGCGTGATCTTGTTAAACGGCAGCAAAGTGGTTGAAAGCATTATCTATGCGTCGGGAGCCGGCACATCCGGTCCTCAAAAGGTCATTGAAGCGCTGGAGGAAAAATCCGGTATGACCATGAGTGATATGGATAAAGTCGTGGTTACGGGGTATGGGCGGATGAGCTTTAAAGCGGCGGATAAGCAGATCAGCGAGCTGAGCTGTCACGCAAAGGGTGTTCACTTTTTGGTGCCGGATGCGAGAACGGTGATCGATATCGGCGGTCAGGACGCCAAGGCTTTAAGTCTAGATGATGACGGCCGGCTGACCAATTTTGTGATGAACGACAAATGCGCGGCTGGAACGGGACGGTTTCTGGATGTGATGTCCGGCGTTTTGGAAACAGAAGTCTCAGAGCTTGGTGCGTTGTCCGCCCAGGCTTTAAATCCGGTATCCATCAGCAGCACCTGCACGGTCTTTGCGGAATCAGAGGTCATTTCGCATTTATCCAAGGAAATACCGAAAGAAGACATTATTGCAGGCATTCACGCTTCTGTTGCGGGAAGAGTTTCCGGCCTTGTCAAACGGGTCGGCGTTCGGCAAAAGGTCGTTATGGTTGGCGGCGTCGCGAGAAATCAAGGCGTTGTGGAGGCGATGGAGGAGGCCCTGGGTGTTGACATCATCGTTCCCGAATTTTGTGCACAACTCAACGGGGCATTGGGCGCGGCATTGTTTGCCTATGAAGAAGCAATATCATCAAATCATTATAAGGAGGGAAAGTAATGGGAGAAGAAAAAAAAGTAACCGCTAAAAAAATGATTAACGGCATTCTTGCACAGTCTTATGCAGAAGCCTGGGAAGCAAAAGAGAAGGGGATTCCGGTCGGCTGGGCGACATCCATCTTCCCTCAGGAAATCGTCACGGCTTTTGATCTGCCGCTGTTGTATCCGGAAAACCAGGCCGCCGGGGTTGCAGCGAAAAAAGAATCGTTGAAGTTGGAAGAGGCCGCAGAAGCGAAAGGCTATTCCATTGACTTGTGCGCCTATGCCAGAACCAATTTCGGTGTGCTTATTAATGGCGGTTCGGAGAATTTGAATATGCCCAAACCGGATTTTCTCTGCTGTTGCAACAACATCTGCAACGAAGTGGTCAAGTGGTATGAAAATATTGCTCGGGAACTGGATATTCCGTTAATTATGATTGACACGGCGTTTAACGATGAGGATGATGTCAGCGCGAGCCGGATCAAATACTTTGTCGAACAGTTTAAATATGCGATTACTCAGCTGGAAGAAATTTCTGGCAGAAAATTTGATCCGACAAAACTTGAAAAAGTGATGGAAATTTCCTCAGAAAACGGAAAACTGTGGAAAAAATCCATGATGATGTCTACCGATGTTTATCCGGCGCCGATGAACGGCTTCGACTTGTTTACCTACATGGCTGTGATCGTGTGTTATCGCGGGAAGAAGGAAACAACAGAGGCGTTTAAGCTGTTAATCAGTGAGCTGGAAGAGCACGTTAAAAACGGTACATCGGATAACCGCGCGGAGGAAAAATACCGCATTATGATGGAAGGGATACCCTGCTGGCCCTATATCGGTTATAAATTAAGATCCTTTAGCAAATATAAGGTCAATATGACGGGCAGTGTTTACCCTCATGCCTGGGCGCTGCAGTACGAGATGAACGATCTCGAAGGTTTGGCTAAAGCGTACTCGACCATTTTTAATAATGTCAATCTGAAAAAGATGACGGAATACCGTGTTAATGCGCTTAAGGATGGTAATTGCGAAGGGGCCTTTTACCATATGAATAGAAGCTGCAAGCTGATGAGTTTTATCCAGTACCAGATGGCGCGGGATGTCTATGAACAAACTGGCATTCCCTACACGGGTTTTGACGGCTGTCAGGCTGATCCACGAGTCTTTACCGAAGCACAGTTTGAAACGCGCCTTCAGGGGCTTGTTGAAGTAATGGATCAGAAAAGGGAGGGCAAATAGATATGAAAGCATTATTAGAACGGGTTCAAACGGTTGCCGATCATCCCATTGATGCTATTAATCAATATGTTGATCAGGGCAAAAAAGCGATGGGGATGGTTTTGCCCATCGGACCGATGGAATTAGTTGAAGCAGCCGGCATGATGCCGGTTGGCGTTTGGGGGGATTACGGCGTTACCCTTGATCTATCCAAACAATATTTTCCGGCCTTTGCAGCTTCTGTGGCAATGGTTACCATGGAATACGCCCTCAATGGTACCTATGACAAGCTCAGCGGAATGATTTGCCCGGGATTGACAGATACCTTGATTTGCCTGGGGCAAAACTTGGAAGCTGGCGTTAAGGCTTTTCCGACTTTGTTCCTCGCCTATCCGCAGAATCGATTTTTGGAGTGCGGTCACGAATTTATGGCTTCAGAGCTTCAAAAACTCCAGGGGCGTCTGGAAGCAATCAGCGGTCAGAAAGTGACGGAAGAAGCGTTGTCGGCGGCAATTGATTTGTACAATGAACATCGAAGCGAAATGAGGGAATTTTCTGATCTTGCGGCAAAACACGCAAACACCATCACGAATATTGACCGTTCGAATGTTTATAAGAGCGTCTGGTATATGCCCAGAGCGGAACATCTTGAAATCGTGAAGGCCATTAACGAAAAACTGCGTGCCATGCCGAAAGAAACCTACGACGGCAAGAAAGTCGTGGTGACCGGACTCCAGTTTGACGACAACAATGTGCTTGGTTTTATGGAAGAAAATCATCTGCGCATTGTTGGTGATTTAGTAGGACACGACTCGGTTCAGTATAACCAAGATGTACCGGATGACAAAAGTGGCATTGAACGCCTTGCGAGATACTGGCAAAAACTCGAAGGTTTTTCAGTGGCTTATGATCCGAAGAAATTGCGTGGGAAACTTGTCGCAAAACTGGCCAAAGAAAGAGGTGCAACCGGCGCGATCTTTGCCGTGATGAAATTCTCGGATGATGAAGAATACGATATGCCGATTTGTATGAAGGATATTAAGGCTGGTGGCATTATTGCCGTGTCTTTTGAATTTGACCAACAGGAAAGTGCTTCAGAACAAATTAAAACCAGAATCCAGACTTTTGCGGAAATCTTATAAGATGCAAGAAAAGCGAAAGATTTTAATAATTTTTCGCTCCCTATTTACATTGAGGAGAACAGAATGGGTAATAATAAAAATTCTCTCGCTATTGCTTTTGGTGTTGCAGCGGTCTGGTTTGGAGCTCATGTTGGCGGGGGATTTGCAACAGGGAACCAAACAGTTCAATATTTCGTTAAATTCGGTTGGACGGCCGCTATCGTTCCGGTGTTTGTGATGGCTCTGCTGGCTTGGATCTATTATCAGGCGGTGCTCATCGCTAAAAATCACGACGTTCATTCTTACGATAAAATGGCCGAAAAGCTCTACGAACCTTATGGCAGAATCGGAAAAGTGATCTTTGATATCGGTTATCTCGTATTAACGCTTGTTGGAGTGGGCATTGCCATCGCAGGAAGTGGCGAATTGTTTAAAGATGTCTTTGGACTCAATTATTATATTGGGATCATTTTAACGGGTTTTATTTTCTTCCTTTTGACGATTTTTGGCGCTAAGTTGGTGCGAAATGCTTCCAGCGCGATTACATTGCTGATTCTTATTTGTCTCGTTGTTTTGCTGATTCCAGGAATTCGGTCTGGGAGCGAAAATCTGAGTAGAATTTTTGCGGAAAAAACCGTTAACGGCTCTTTCGGGCAGGTGCTCTGGCATGCGCTGCTTTACGCGGGATTCCAGTCGCTTGTTGCAGGCTCTCTGGTCTCAGCGTCACAGACACTTACTGACAAATCGCTTTGTAAAAAATTTGCGGTTGTTGGATTCGTGCTTAATGCCGTGATGACAGTACTGTGCGCAATCATGATTTTGGGCTATATGCCGGAAGTCGCGGTTAATAAACTGCCAATTTTAACCATTGCAAAGAGCCAGGGATTAGCTTTACTTACAACGGCTTATTCCTGCATTCTCTTCCTTGCTTTTGTATCCACGGGTGTCGGTGTGGTATTTGGATTTGTTGCGCGTTACGAAAATGCAATTTTAAAATCGACGAGTCTTTCGATTCGCCGTGCAGTTATTTCGGCCATTGCCATCATTCTCTCCACAACTATGGCGGTCACGGGCATTACTAAATTGGTGGCAGTTGGTTATGGTTGGCTTGGACGGTTTTGTATTTTCGTAGTGATATTACCTTTAGCTATTATTGCGCCGATTAAAAATGCAAAGTTTGCCAAGGAGCATCCAGAAGTTGAATAAGAACTATCCTTTTCCTTGAAATAAAAATGTAAAAAGAAGAAGTTAAAAAGGGCCATTAAACGCTATCGCAGGTGTATTCTGCGGTAGCTTTTTATATTTGGCTGGCGCCCGAGAGGTGATCGATTGCGACGGGATTCCGCTGGTGATGCTGCCGGCACCCGAACGCGCCGGAAAATCCGATGCCCTCAAGCCGGGTTTCAGCCGGGCATCCAAGATACGCAGGGCCAAACGCTTTATGGCGGGCAGCGCACGGCTCCCAGGCCCTATGTGGTGATCGATCTGGAAACGGACGGCCTCGACGCGGCGAAGAACCGGATCATTGAGATCGGCGCCGTGAAGGTCGATGGGCAAACCGTATCGACCTTTGAACAGTTGATCGTGCATCCGCATAGGTTGCCGAAAAAAATCACCGATCCCACCGGAATCACGGATACGCTGCTGGCTGATGGCGGCCGGCCGGAAGCCGAAGCGATCAAAGCGTTTCTGGCTTTTATCGGCAGTGATGATCTCATCAGATATCATGTCGATTTTGATGTTCAATTTATCAATCAGACTTTGCACCGCATGGATATAGAGCCGCTAATAAGGTGTATGATTTAGTGAGAGCCGGGGGTGAATAAACACAATACTTGACAAATTGACCCTATTTTTTATCGTAGAGGAAATATTCAACCTTCCGCGGATGGATATAGAAATCCACATCTTCCACCATTGCTGCTATTTTATCTGAGTACAGTCCCGCCGCGTTAATGACGATCGTCGGTTGAAAGGTTCCAATGGTAGCATCAACACTTTCGATTTTTCTCTGATCGACATGAATATTGGTGACTTCGGTATTTAAATAGATCTTAACGCCATTCATCACCGCATTTTCTGCTATATGCCATGATCCAGTCAAAGGGATTAACCGTGCCGCTATTAGGATCATGCAAGCCGTATTTAACATCTGGATTGATGTTGGGCTCTAGTGCCATCATTTCATCATGACCCACAATCCGAACACCCTTTAATCCATTTTTCTCGGCATTTTCGACTTCTGCTTTCATCGTTTTAAGATGTTCGTCGTTAAATCCTGCAAAGACAGGTCCTGTATGGCGAAAATCAACATTGAGCTCGCGACAAACTTTATCGTAAACTTGTGTGTTCGCTCTGAGGCATAGTTGTCCCTTTAACTTCGTGCCATCAATATTGTAACCACTATGAATCATTGAAGAATTTGCTTTGCTTGTTTCCATGCAAACATCATCCTGATTTTCCATCAGCATAATATCGAGATTATAATGCGATAATTTTCTTGCAATCGCTGACCCGACGACCCCAGTACCGATAATCAGAATATCCGTTTTCAGAAATTCCTTTCTTAAGATATATAGAACTTCTATGAAATATTTTATAATGCATGTTTTAAATTTCCAGACTGAAGATATTTTCTAATAACTTGAGTTTAAGTTTTTCAAAAAATCCCCTCATGAATAGTTGTAATTCTCTCACATCTATATACGAAGGGATTTTCCAAAATGTATACAACCTTAATTTATCCGACAAATGAAGGGGCATACTTTGAAGCAACCTTAATTGTCTCAACCAGACTAACCTCGCTTGCTATTCCTTTCCCAGCGATATCAAAAGCAGTCCCATGATCTACTGAAGTTCGCAGAATCGGCATCCCACCTGTAATAGATACTGTTCTGTCAAAATCTAAGGTTTTTGCCGCGACATGCCCTTGATCATGATACAAAGAAAGTACACTGTCAAATCTGCCTTCCAAGGCTTGATGAAAAATAGAATCCGCACCTATCGGACCGAAAACATTATATCCTTCTTCTTTCAATTCTTGCACAGCAGGAATAATGTCTGTTTGTTCTTCTGTCCCAAGAATTCCATGTTCACCACAATGGGGATTTAATCCGGCCACAGCCATACTTGGATTTTCCAATCCCAACTGTTTTAAAACAGCGATACCCCTTTTAACATAATCTTTTATTCTGGATTTAGTAACCATGTCGCATGCCTGTCTTAATGAAACATGTCGGGATAGAAAAAGGATTCGCATTCTCTGAACTTCAAAAAGAGTCAGTGGATCTTCCGTTCCCGTCAAGGCTCCAAATATTTCTGTATGACCAATATACGGAACACCGGCCAATTTAATAGCTTCTTTATTAATTGTTGTTGTCGTAACAGCATCGACTTCTCTATCCATAGCCAGTTTGATGGCTTGTTCAATATACTCATAAGCTGCTCGACCACACATTGGATTAACTTTTCCAAATGAAAATTTCTCCATATCAATATTAGAAATATTTATAACATTTAAAATATTGCCATCATCGACAGCTTCTTTTGGGTTCTCAATAATATGGAGTTTTTGAAAAGAACCGACAATTTTCATTGCATTTTCTATAATCTGCTTGTCACCAATCGCAATGCAAATCGCACGTTCATAAACTTGTTTGTTTTTTAAGGCTTTAACACTAATTTCTGGCCCTATTCCAGCTGGGTCCCCAATAGGTATAGCAATTTTAGGTTTCATTATTTACAAAACTCCTTTTTATAAAACAAAATTTCATTTCAAATTACATATTCAACTCGGATATAAGTTTTGCAATGCATATATTAATTGCGTCCGGGCTTCCAGTCATACCACCCTTTGTAACAATGTATTTTTGAGGAAAATCGCCTCCAATCAACACACCTGCCGCTGCCAAAGGGACTGGTTCATCAATTAATTTTAAGCCAAGAAGATGCGTCACTTTGCAAAAGGCCGCTGTCATGTCGCCGCCACTTGAATATATCCCCTGTATCGCCGGGACCTTTTCTAAAATTTTATGCGCGATTGTTGCCATTGAAAAATTAATAATATCGCTTACTTCGTCAACAGTCTTTTTCATTTTTTTGGCAATAACAGGTAAATCCAATCGATACTCTGGCTGTATGCCATCTCCCGTCACACTAAAAAGATCATAATTATCAATTTGCGCCAGAACAGTTTGTACCGCCCGATTAATTTCTGTTTCGCGTTCTTTCTCTGATTTTATTAACTGTTCTGTTTTAACATAAACGTTAAAAACCTGCTGCGCAAGCCAAAAATTTTCCATCTGCGTTTTAGCAACAGGATTTACGCTCCCTTGGATTAATAAAATTTTATTTTTATATCTTTTTTTTTCAGAAACAATTAGTTTAGAAGCTAAGGTTGCTGTAAAGGCCCCAGGATCCACGGCAATAAAATGAATGTTACTTGCTATTACTGCCTCACTAATCATATTGATATCTTCTTGAGTTATCGCATCAAAAATTATAATACGATTTCCTTCATGTACTAATAATTTTATTTCATTTGAAAGCCATTCTTTTCCTCTATCAATATCCCGGATCATAATTGATGCAACAGGATACTTTGTTTGCTGTTCAAATAATTTTTTGACTCTTGAATCTTGAACAGGTGTCTTTGGATCTAATGCAGCCTCAGTTTTGTGTAAGATCACACCATCAACCGTTAAATAGCCACCAATAGACACACGCCCCGACGCTGGTGCACATGGAACAACGATAGCCGTGTAATCTTCCCCCATCGCATCGAGCATTGCATCTGTTTCAGCGCCCAAATTTCCTCTTAACGTGCTATCAATTCTCTTATTTAAAAGTGACAAAGATTTATTTTTAAACATCTTTGTGAGACGAAATACTTTTTTATAGGCTTCATCTTGATTAATACAACGGCTATCCGTTGTAAATGTTACACAATCACTTTCATTAATCTCAGCGCTTTCTTCATCATCAGGGCAATTTAAAATTGTTGATGTCGAATAGCCTTGCTCTCGTAATAAAACACCAGTGGCATTCGCCCCTGTTAAATCATCTGCTATTACCACACACTTAAGCATAATTATCCCCCCTTGAATACAAAAATATTCAAATCAAATTTCCCCTGATTCGAGCAAATTTCTACTCTTATAATGAATGAAAAACGTTTTATTTTCTAGTGTGAAAATATTTTTGCTCTTAAAATTAAAAAATAATTGTTTTACAATATGTTTGTAAACGTAGTTCTTTGCTGAGAAAGGAGGAGGAATTTCATCATGTTTTTCATATTATCACGATTTTAAAGTTGCAAAGGAGGGAGTGTAGTTTATATTTGTGAAGATTTGATTTTGAGAAAGGAGGAAATATGTGAGTGTTTTTATGATTGGCTGCGCATTTTGCGCAGGCGTCATTGGTGCCCTAGTTGGTGCTTTTGAAGAATGCATGCTTGCCGGATTTTTGGCATTAGTGGTGTGTATGTTTCCAGGAAACAAACTAATGGCAAATTGTTTATCTTACGGCTTCATTCCATTCGTAGCATTTACTGGTGCCGTTGCGGGAACAGCGTATGCTTCTAAAATTAGGAAACATGATCTTGGAGGTGCCGAAATTCTTAAAAGTTTAAACACTTTTAATGACATTTCTGCTTTGATCATTTCTGGTTTATTCGCCATTGTTGGGGTCGTGTTAACTTACCTTATTGGATTGCTTCAACAACCAATTGATGCGGGAGCACTAAATGTTATTGTTGTTTCCGTGATTGTTCGAATTATTTTTGGAGATGGGAAATTCTGGAATTCTAAAATTCACGATATCCCACGCTATACAACCAAAAAATTTGAATGGTTCTATATCGCTTTTGTTGGCGCCGTTATTGGTTTTGCGGCTGCATGGTTAGGAAAAGCTACGGGAAATGTCTGGTTGCCCTTCTATCTAAGTCTTGCCTCATTGTTGTTCTATTTCATCGAACCAAATTTCCCACCAACCCATCATATTACTTGCATTGCAGCATATGCATTAATGGCAACAAACAATACAATTGTGGGAGCTGTATGGGGCGCAATTGCAGCCATTGTAATGACTTTAATTGGCGATGCGATCAATACAGATGTCAGTACACATATTGATCCACCAGCCACGGCCATTGGTGTTTTAAGCGTCGTAATATGGATAATTTATTATATTATCCTCTAAATTTAAAATCTATTTTTAGTATTAATGAACCCTTGAAAGGAAAAAGCCATGAAAATTATTGATATGACACAAGATATTTATCCGGATTGCCCAGGTTGGTATGCCTACGAAAACGCTGAACTTGGTCACGAAACATTTGTAGGTAAGGAAGGCTACACGTCAGAACGACTCAATATCAACACACACACAGCAACACATTTAGATGCTCCGTTCCACAATTACGCAGATATGGATACAATTGATGCCATGCCTATTGATCAATTCATTGGTGAAGCCGTCGTAATCGATAAACGAGGAGTTGAAGATAACTATGAAGTCACCATCGATGATCTTAAGCCTTACGAAAGCTTAATCAAAAAAGATTCAATTGTTCTAATTAATACTGGTTGGACGAAACATAGAGGTTATGGCGAAGATTACATGAAAGCATGGCCTTATTTATCAGGAGAAGGTGCAAAATGGTTGCGTGAAAAAGGCGTTAAGGGTGTCGGCATTGATGGGATGAGTATTGGCTCCTATGAAAACGGCAAACCGGCTCATTCACAATTGTTACCCTATAATATCTTTGTTTTAGAAGAATGTGCATTCCCGGATGAAATAATGCGATATAAAACATTCAAATTTTACGCGGTTCCTCTGAAACTCCGTGGGGCAGGCGGATCTCCGACCAGAGCTTTTGCTATTGTAGATGATTAATACTTTCTAAGATTGTAAAAATAATAGGAAAATATTTTCAATCTAGAAAATATATTTTTAACACTCTATAATATTCATATAAACGAAACAGAATTACATCTGTTCCAACAGGGAGGAAGATAAAATGATTCAGCAAAACAGAATGTATGGAACGTTATTAAATCCACTTTATGAAGGGTGCGACTTAGACGATCTTTGTATCGCGACCTATTTGATCGCCTGTCACCGCGATGAAGATGTCGTCGTCAAAATGAACAGCATCGGAATTGAACAAACAACCGGATCTTGGGTTGATGTTCCGGCTGAAACAGATGAAGTTCGCACAAAATATGCTTCAAAAGTTATTGGAATTTATGAGATCCCCGCTTATGAAAACAGAACCGATCTTGTTAATGCGGTTGGCCCGGACGGTTATCGTTGGTTCATTGTTCGCATTGGCTTCCCGGTAGCCAACATTGAAGATAACATCCCGTTGCTCATCGGCAGCATCAGTGGGAACATCATGTCTATGCCGAATTTGAAGCTTTTAGATATTGACTTTCCCAAAAAATTTGTCGACAAATTCCAAGGACCTAAATTTGGTCTTAACGGTATTCGTAAAATCTTAAATGTTTACGATCGCCCCTTACTTAACAACATGATCAAACCTTGCACAGGCTATACCCCTGAAGTCGGTGAAAAACTTTTTTATGAAGCTGCAGCGGGCGGCGTCGACATTATCAAAGACGACGAATTGATCGGTGGCGATCGCTCATTCAACAAATTAGCGGATCGCGTTAAATTAAATATGGATGCAGCTCATCGTGCAGAAGATATTAAGCAGGAAAAAACACTTTATGCTTGCAATATCACCGACGAAGTTTCGCGCTTGAAAGCCAATGCTATGACCGTCATTGAAAATGGGGGTAACTGCATTATGGTTGATGTCCACGGAGTCGGTTATACTGCTGTTAGAATGTTGGCGGAAGATCCGGATATCACTGTGCCGATTTTGGGTCATAGTTGCTTCAATGGCGCTTTCACTTCTTCACCTTATCAAGGTATGAGTTCCAAAGTCGTCACGAAACTTTGCCGTATTGCCGGCTGCGATATCTATCTGACTCAGCCGCCTTACGGGAAGTTCGACAATACTTTCGATAACTATATCGAAAACATGATCACGGCCAAAGCAAAAATGTATGACCTCAAGCCCATGCTGCCCTTTGTTGGCGGCGGCGTGGTTCCGGGTCTTATTCCGAAATTTATGTCTGACGCCGGCAACGATATTCTCCTCGGCGCTGGCGCTGGCATCCACGCGCATCCGATGGGCCCCCAAGCCGGAGCGAGAGCATTCCGTGAAACAATTGATGCGTGCATGAATGATGTGCTTTTGAGAGAAGCGGCTGAAAAAGGCTCCGAAGAATTGAAGGTGGCTATTGAAAAATGGGGAATCTACGGCGACGATCATAGTAAAGACTTATACGCTCTGTAATTGCAAAAGAATCATTTTCCTTTTTATATGATATAGAGCCCCTAATCATTGCGTGACATCAGCAAATGGTGTCACGTTTTTTCTTTTATGATTATATAACTGAAAAAAGGAGACAAATTTAATGGCAAATACCACCCTATACCTCGTTCGCCACGGTGAAACTTTCGAAAATAAAAATCATATTTTCCAGGGGATTCTAGGCACAAAGCTGACTCCTAAGGGCATTCAGCAGGCTAATGCACTTGGAAATTTTTTTAAAACAATTCCTTTGCAGGCTGCTTTCACAAGTCCTTTAAGCAGAGCACGCGACACCATGTCCGGCGTATTAAAGCATCATTCCAATATCGTTCCCATTCTTCGGGAGAATCTTCATGAAATTGAAGGCGGCGATATTCAAGGATTACCTTTCAGTGTTTGCAATGAACGATATGACAATATTTTGGATACTTTCCGTGATAATCCATCGGCTTTTGCTCCACCGGGAGGTGAAAGCATGCCTGAAGTCTATGCGCGATTCACAAAGGAAATCTCATCATTAATTCAAATGAATGCTGGGAAAACTTTTGTTGTCGTATCCCACGGAACAGCCATTCAAACCTGGCTTTCTTACACCAAGGGATTGCCGGCTGATCAAATTCAATTTGATTTTCTTCCTAACGGCTCTGTTTGTTGTTTCGACTGTGCAAACGATAAGATCACACCGAAATACATTGGGCGGCTTCCCGACGACCATTAACCTCTTCACGCAAAAATCCCGATACCATTTTTGGGTATCGGGATTTATTCATTTGAGATTAAAAAATATTACTGAACACATCCGAAAGGCTATCCGTCAGCTTGTCCAGCACCATGTCATTATCGGAATCGCTGGAATCCGAAGAAGGGCTGGCGCTTGACGGTGTTTTCTGAACGGTCTTCTCCGTTTGGTTGCGATTGGCCCACCAAGCGCTGATACTTGCCCGGCTAACGCCGGTATTAACGCCTAAGAATCCCAGTCAAATAAATTAAGAAATAAGTGACAAACAGAACTGTCAGGAGCATATATTTGATTTTGTTGAAATAGGGGGCATGTCCAGAGCAGATGAAAAGGCCCGTCTTTCCCGCATACGCGGGGGGTGATCCTACGGCTGAAGTTAATCAAATAAAAGAAAATCTTTGATAAAGAAAATCCTTATTGAAAAACGTTTTTTAAAGACAGACAATAGAAGTTCTTCCTGCATGCGGGAGATAGTCCTAAAAATAAATTAAGGAGCGATGCCTGTGGAGATAAAAGATATTATCCAAACATACAGAGAAAAAATGGGATTAACTATGAAGGAACTATCGCAGAAAGTTGGAGCAAGTGAGGAGACTATATCAAGATGGAAATCCGAAGAGTATAGAAAATATGCGCCGTGATAAAGCTTCAGCGTTGGCGAATGCGCTAAAAATTGAATCGATGTATTTGATGGATTGGTATTCACACGCAGAATTTCATCAAGAGCAAGATAACGGGAATATTTCATATTTTGTCAACGAAGGAGCACGCGCACAAAAATCAATAATTATTTGTGACATCAACATGTCCGGAAGCCGGTATCGCCAAAGGGACGTAGCAAATATTTTCACGAGCTTGGATAATTAAGGTTAATAGGCGATGAAAAGTTATCGGAAGTTTTAAAATATTCTGAATTTATTTTGAATGATAAATAAAAAAGGAAGGCTTGCGTCAGAAGACCATCACTGAAGCCGCCGGTTAAGGCATATGGGTTTCGCATCCTAAGCGGCGGGCGATCCGTTTGATCTCAATCATCTCGGGGAGCGGGGGTTTTGAATAAATAGTTATACAGCATTTCGGCAAATTCGCTTATGACCTTTTCCTCATCGTGCGCTTCGGCGGGGAAGAACGAAAGCTCGTGAACGATGGCTTCAATGCTCGTGTGAATCATAAACGCGGCGGTAGAAAGATCCTTTATCTTGAGACTTGACTTATAAAACTCGAGCAAAGACAATATTTTATTTATTGCAAATGTACGGTATGGATTTTCCAATCGGCGAAAATCGTCGTTTTGATACGATAAAGACGTAACTTCCTTCTGGAACGGAGTTAAATATTTGTGGCTTTCCATGACGGAGAAAATATATTTTTTTATCAGCGCAAGCGGAGAGAGCCGGGAAATATCCTCCGGGATTATTTTTTCTAAAACATCCGAATATAAATCATCGACCAGCTCGTTGTAGATTTCTTTTTTATTGGGAAAATAACGGTATAATGAGCCGATAGAGATGTTGGCCTCTTTTGCAATTTCGTTAGTGCTTACATTTGCATAGCCCTTTTCCGAGAACAGCCCCAGAGCTGTTTTTTTTATGAGCCTTTTTCTTGCGATGCTTCTTTTTTGCTTTGGTATGCGGGTTTTTTCCGAGTGCATTTATTAAACCTCTGTTATTTCGCGCGGACAGTAACAACAATTTCTTTGATTTTATCATAGATTGTCAAATCCCAGTCTGATTATGCCATATAAAAACGCAGCGATCAATATAATGCGAGTAATAGCTCATATTCTATTGACAAATCGCCGGCAACATGCAACAATAGATAATAAACATGAGTAAAAACTCACTTTTGTTCTATTGATTGACATATAAGAGCGCCGAATTCAATACAGGCAGGGAAAGGATTGAGATATGAGCTTTATTCGTTTTAGAAGGGTAACGAGGGAATACCGCACGGGAAATCATATAATAAGGGCGCTTGATCGTGTTGACATGGACATTGAGCAGGGGCAGTTCACGGTGATTTTAGGGCCCTCTGGCTCCGGCAAATCGACCTTTCTGAACCTTTTGGGCGGAATGGATTACGTAACAAGCGGGGAAATTGATGTGGGCGAGAAAACCGTATCGAGCCTGACCGAAAAGGAAAGAACGCTGTACAGAAGACGGGATATCGGCTTTGTCTTTCAGTTTTATAATCTTATCCCGACGCTTACGGCTTACGAAAATGTTGATATGGTTTCCAAATTGTCCGAGAATGCGATCGGCGCAGAGAAAGCTTTAGAAGCGGTCGGGCTGCTGACGCGTGCGGATAATCTGCCGTCGCAGCTTTCGGGCGGCGAGCTTCAGCGGGTATCCATCGCAAGAGCCATTTGCAAAAATCCCAAATTACTTCTTTGCGACGAGCCCACCGCGGCGCTCGACAGCGAAACCGGCAAAAGCGTACTGACCATGCTTCATGCTTCAGTCCATGGCGGAAAAATACGGGAATGCGGTTGTCCTGGTGACGCACAATGCCGCCGTAGCGCCGGCCGCGGACAGATTGATCCGGCTGAAGGACGGCAAAATCAATGAGGTCGCCAATCAGCCGAATCCGGTTCCGATGGCGGAGGTAGTGTGGTAATGGGATACCTAAATAAAAAATTCAGGCGGGATTCCTTTAGGCTATTGCCTCAGTTTATCTCCGTCATCGTTATGGCCGCTCTGTCGATCGCGGTCTACTGCGGCATGAGCGCCGTGTGGACAGGTATGGAATATGCCTATCATGATTATAAAAAAGAAACAAAATTAGCAGATGTCTATGTCGCCGGCGCGCATATCGAGGGCAGCGTTACGGACAAAATCAGGAAGCTGCCGTATGTGCGCGAAGCCGAGGGTGCGATGCTGGTTAAATATAACGCCGTCATCAATCACAATCAATCGGATCTTTACGTTCACTCTTTTAAGCAGAGCACCAAAAAGGTGCTCAATCCGCTTATCAGAAGCGGAGAGCGGTTAAAGGAAGATGCAGAGGGTCTCTGGATTGACGAGGATTATGCAAGGGCAAACGGGCTGAAAGCGGGAGATGAAATTTCAATAGCATACGACGGCGCCGAGCATCGGGTGAAAATATTGGGAACGGTGCTCGATGCCGAAAATATCTATTTTGTCACGGCTTATTCGGAGACCGTTCCGGACCATGTCCGCCACGGATACGGCTATATGAGCGAAAAATACGCTCAAAAACTGATGGGAGGTGTTTCCTATAATCAGATAAGAATAGCCTTATCCGGCAAAGCCGTATCCAAAGAAAAGCTTCAACGGGAAGTTAAGGCCATCATGGGCGAGGCTTTTTTGTCCCTTACGATGAAAGAGGACAAGGTGTCTGTAAATCAGGTCGACGACGAAATTGCCCAAATAAGAAAGATGGCCGTGCTGTTTTCATTCGTTTTTATTCTGTTATCCATTCTGTCGATTTATACGACGATGAGCCGATTGATCAGCAAGCAGATCGTTCAGATCGGGACGTTAAAATCCCTGGGCTTCTACGATTGGCAGATTTACCTGCATTACGGGCTGTACGGCTTTTTCACGGCCGCACTCGGAAGCATAATCGGAATGGCTGCGGGATATTCCGTAGTCGCAGATCTGGTTATGGCGATTAAAAAATCCACTCTGACCCTGCCGGTCTGGGATAAGCGCATCGGCGCCGACAGTATTTTATTAATTCTGCTGATGATTTTGATATGCATGGCGGCCACCGTCGTCACGACAAGAAAGGCCGTAAAAAACAATCCGTCATTTACGATACGCGGTGTGATAGAGAAGAAGTCGGATATAGGCAAGAAACAGAAAAGGACAAAGCATTCCTTTGATATCATATGGACGATTCGGAGCATGAAAATGCATCCGGTGCGCACCGCGATGAGCATCATCGCCATTATCGGAAGCGTGGTGCTGATGGTTGCCGGCCTCGGTGTTTGGGATTCGCTGTACGGCTCCTACAATCAGGTGTACAAAGAGGAATTCTGCTATCGGTATGTCGGTCAGGTATCGCGGGCGGCGTATGAGGAAATCAGAAAATCGTTCGAGTCATACAATGCCCAGTTTGCGCAGACACAGTCCGCGGATTTTTCTCATGGCGGGAAGACTGAAGAAGGCGTTTTATTTGCGCTTGGGCCGGGGAATATGATCCGATTGTTTGACGCAAAAACAAGAGAGAAAATCAATTTGGAAAACGAAGAGGCCGTTATCTCTTCTCAGATGGCCAGAAAACTTTCCGTATCTGTCGGAGAGCGCATCGCGTATAAAACCGCCGAGACGTCTGAAACGCACAGCATCGCCGTCACGGCCATCGCCGATGCAAAAATGCCGCAGGGCATCTTTGTCAACAAGGATAACCTTGAGCGCTTTGAGCCGAATACGATATATATAGGCGACGAAGCGGCTTATCGTCACGCCGGGGCGGAGAAGCGCATCAGCAATATCATGTCTGTTGACAAGCAAAGGAATAACATGAAAGAAATGATGGACAGTGTTCATGCCATCATGTATATCCTGATTCTTGCCGCGTTCATTTTGAGCGCCGTTATTCTTTACAATTTGGGCATATTGTCATGTATCGAGCGCTATCGCGAATACGCGACCATGAAGGTCATAGGCTTTTATAACCGGGAAATCAACGCTCTGATCATAAAAGAGAGCATTTTTCATCTTCTCATCGGGCTTGCCGTAGGCATTCCGCTGAGCGGGCAATTCCTGAAACTTTATATCGGTGTTGTCTCTATGGACAGCATGGAGTGGACGCCGACAATAACGAGAGGGCATTTTTTGCTGGTTGTCGGCAGCGTTATTTGTTTTTCTATGCTGATCGACTTGATTGTCTTCAGAAAGGTTAAAAGGGTGGATATGGTCGAATCGTTAAAAACCGTAGAATAATCGACGGCCGCCGCGCGCATGCTTGGTGTGATGTTATGGGGAAGGAGTGGTTGCGGTATGGATATCATGGATTATTTTGCGGTTCGCATCGTTCCGAGGCTGTATCGGGGAAAAGGGGCGTTTCACCCCGAGGAAACGGGTGCGCTCACCGATACGGTGAGCTGTGTCCGGGAAAATGATGTCAATCTCTTTTTCATACGCAAGGGTGGCACGCAGATAGCCGTCGATGCGGGATATAAGAACCACGGGGGCTTTCTGGCGGCGTGCGAAGAGATAGGCGTAAGCCCCGAAAAAACGGAAGCGCTGTTTCTTACCCATGCCGATCCCGACCATGCGGGCGGGCTCGATACTGGACAAAAAAATCATTTTGGCAGCGCGAGGGTCTATCTCGGGGAAATCGAAGAAAATTATCTGAAAAACACTTATTATCGTAAGAAAGTAGGCCCTTTCGGCTTGAAAAATTCCGTGACGATAAGGCGCGGATATCGTCTGCTCAAGGATGAAGCGGTCGTTCGGATCGGCGGTATCAAGGTTCATGCCTATTTGGTACCCGGGCACACGCGGGGACATCTTTGCTATCTCATTGACGACTCGATGCTTTTTACGGGTGATGCCATCGCGCTCAATCAGGCGGGCGGCTGGTGCTTTTTCGACCTCTTTAATGATGACAGCAAGATGAATATTCAATCGCTTAAGCGTCTTAAGAGACGGATCGATTTGTCGCAGGTGAAGTATGTCTTTACCGCGCACAACGGGTTTACAGATGGCGCAGACAAGGCTAAGTACGAACAGGCCGAACTTTTTGGTCTAACCAATTCTTTAAATTTCCTCAAATGAAGCGGCTGCATTCGGAAAAATATTGAAAAAATCCATTGAACATGTTAATCTATTAACAAACAAAATTAAGCCATTTATTAGTCAGTGAAATGGCGGCGGATGATCAAAGGAGGACAATTATGCAACGATTTACATTGCCCAGAGATTTATATCACGGCGAGGGCGCACTGGCCGTTTTAAAAGAACTCAAAGGCAGCAAGGCCATGGTGCTGGTGGGCGGCGGCTCGATGAAGCGCGGCGGCTTCTTGCAGCAGGCCTGTGATTATTTGGTGGAAGCCGGTTTTGCGATCAGCGTTTATGAAGGCATTGAGGCGGACCCATCCATCGAAACGGTGATGCAGGGCGCGCAGGCCATGCTGGATTTTAAACCGGACTGGATTGTGGCCATGGGGGGCGGTTCTGTCATCGACGCGGCCAAGGCCATGTGGATCAAATACGAAGTGCCGGATATCACCTTTGAAGACATGCAGAAACCCCTGCCAAAGCTGCGCCAGAAAGCGCATTTTGCGGCGATTCCCTCCACTTCCGGCACGGCGACGGAGGTCACGGCGTTTTCCATTATCACGGATTACAGCAAAGGCATTAAATATCCCATCGCCGATTATGAAATCACGCCGGACATCGCCATTGTCGATGCGGCCCTGGTGGCAGCGCTGCCTCAAAAGCAGGTGGCCCACACCGGGATGGACGCCCTGACCCATGCCATCGAGGCCTATGTCTCCACGGCGAACAGCGCTTATTCCGACGGGCTGGCGCTTCACGCCATCGAATTGGTTCACAACAATCTGATCGCTTCCTACAATGGGGATCAGCAGGCCCGCGCCGTCATGCACGACGCCCAGTGTTTGGCCGGCATGGCCTTCTCCAACGCGCTGCTGGGCATCGTCCATTCCATGGCGCACAAAACTGGGGCGGCTTTTGCGGATTACGGCGCCCACATTATTCACGGGGCGGCCAACGCTATGTATCTGCCCAAGGTGGTGGCCTTCAATGCGGCGGACCCGGCGGCGAAGGCGCGTTACGGCCGCATTGCGGATACGATGGGGCTGGCCGGCAAAGACGACGGCGAAAAGGTGGCGAGCCTGATTGCCGAGCTGCGGGCCATGAGCGACGCGCTGAACATTCCCCACGGGATCGGCACTTACGGCGCCGACGCTTATCCGGCGGAACAGGGCTTCGTGCCGGAAGCCGTATTTCTGGAACGCCTGCCGGAAATCGCGAAGAATGCCATTGCGGATGCCTGCACGCCCTCGAGCCCGCGCCAGCCTTCTCAGGAAGAGATGGAAGCGCTGCTCAAATGCTGCTACTACGACACCGAGGTTGATTTTTAACGATGGCGAAGCGGCGGGACAGGCAAGGACTGACGGAAGCCGAATTTTTGGCGGCCTACGACCCGGACCGCTACCCTAAGCCGGCGGTCACCGCAGATATCGTGATTTTAAACGACCGGGACGAGGTGCTTTTGGTGCGGCGGGGCGGCCATCCTTTTTTGGGATGCTGGGCGCTGCCCGGCGGCTTTGCCAATCCGGATGAGCCGCTGGCGCAGACGGCAGCCCGGGAGCTTGCGGAGGAAACCGGCCTGACCGGTTTGCCGCTCACCCTGATTGGCGTCTTTTCGGAGCCGGGCCGGGATCCCCGGGGCTGGACCATCTCGGCGGCCTACAGCAGCTGCGTTCGAAAAGCGGTCGTTATTCCCCGCGCCGGAGACGATGCAGCGGCAACCGCTTGGTGGCGGATCGACGCGGCGGGGCAAATCCTGCATCGCGGCGATGAGGCGATGACCTTTCAGGATTTGGCCTTTGACCATGCCGCCATATTAACGGCGGCTTTGGCACAGCGCGCATGGGATGAATGAAGCCGTTTTTCACAGGACAGCTTGCTTCGGCAGGCTGTCTTTTTTTATGCGATCCGGTGACGGCAAGGAAAATAATCCCATGGCAAAGCTGACGTGAATAGAAAGCCAAAAAGGCATTAAGAAAAAACTTAATAAAAGCTTGACAGGCGCAGCGGAATGCTTTATAGTTTAAAACATAGTTAACAAATGGATAAACCACGGATTCGATGGAGGAGGAAGCCATGCACACGGCGATTTTGGTTGCTACCAATATTAAAAATCAGCGAATGTGCTGTTCATATCATGGGATTAAAGGTTAAAAAATAAAATTTCAAATGGAGGAGCATTGATGAAAAAATTATTTGGCAAAAAGGCATTGGCGGCACTGGCATTGACAGCGGGCATCGTATTGGTCGGGCTTGGGCTCACGGCCTGCGGCGGAAGCAAAGAACTGACCATCGCGGTGCCCAACGACACCACCAACGAAGCCCGGGCATTGCTACTTTTACAGGATAAGGGCTATATCACCCTCAAGAAGGACGCCGGCATCCAGGCCACCGTTAAAGACATCAAGAGCAACCCGAAGCATATCAAATTCAAGGAAGTGGAGGCGGCTCAGGTGCCCAATGTCCTGAAGGATGTGGACTACGCGGTGATCAACTCGAACTACGCCATCGAAGCGAAGCTTAATCCGAAAAAGGATGCGCTGACTCAGGAAGGATCGTCCTCGCCCTATGCGAATATCGTTGCCGTGAAGAAGGGCAACGAGAAGACCGCGAAAACCAAGGCCTTGGTCGCGGCCCTCGAAAGCAAACAGGTTGCGGACTATATTAAGACGAAATACAAAGGTGCCATCGTTTCGACGGTGAAAAACCCAGGCAACGGTTACGACAGTACGGTGGACTATGCAGCGCTCAAGGGCCGGACGATTACGGTGGCCGCCTCGCCGACCCCGCATGCCGAAATTCTGGCCCAGGCTAAGAAGATCCTGTCGAAAAAGGGCGTGACCCTGAGCGTGAAGGAATTCACCGACTACGTGCAGCCCAACAATGTCGTGAACAGCGGCGAAATGGACGCCAATTATTTCCAGCATAAGCCCTATCTCGACGATTTCAATAAAGAAAACAAGACGGCGATCGTCTCGGCGGGGGCCATTCACGTGGAGCCCATGGGTCTTTATGGAGGCAAGCAGGATTCGCTGAACGCGCTCAAATAAGCGGGCGGCGCATCCGAAAAAGTTTTGAAAAAATCTTCAGGAATCGGTATAATATATGCGTCGGCTGCTCATGGGCAGACCGGCGCATTTTATTATCTGTGTTTAACAGCACCGTGCCGAGGACGCGCAGCAAGAGGGCTCGCGTGCATCGCGCGATTGGGTTGATGGGGAGAAAAGCAATGATTGCGATCAAAAATCTGTCGAAAACCTTCGAGACGACAGACCGCGAGGTCCACGCCCTGAAGCATATTGACATCACTGTGGACGATGGCGATATTTACGGGATCATCGGCATGAGCGGCGCGGGCAAGAGCACCCTTGTTCGCTGCATCAACATGCTCGAGCGGCCCACGGAAGGCAGCGTGACCATCGACGGGACCGATGTCGGCACCTTGTCGGAAAAGGATCTACGCCAGGTGCGGCGCGGCGTTACGATGATTTTTCAGAATTTTAACCTGCTGATGCAGCGCACCTGTCTGAAAAACGTTTGTTTCCCGCTGGAGCTGACGGGCACACCCAAGGCGAAAGCCGAAGCCCGCGCCCGGGAGTTGCTGGAGACGGTCGGCCTGCCGGACAAGGCGGGGGCCTATCCGGCACAGCTTTCCGGCGGGCAGCAGCAGCGCATCGCCATCGCCCGCGCGCTGGCTACCAATCCCAGGGTGCTGCTTTGCGACGAAGCGACCAGCGCCCTCGATCCGAAAACGACCCAGCAGATTCTCGCGCTCATCCGGGAGATCAACCGCAAGCTGGGCATCACCGTCATCATCATCACCCACCAGATGTCGGTGGTGGAAGCCATCTGCAACAAGGTGGCGATTTTGGACCGGGGAACCGTGGTGGAGAAGGGATCGGTGCGTTCGGTCTTTGCCAATCCCCGGAGCGATGCGGCTAAACGCCTGGTCAACCCGGACCGGGAGGACGAAAGCTTTGTGATTCCCGAAGGCTCTCGGGCCATGCGCTTATCTTTCGACGATTCGGAGACCACAGAGACGCCGCTCATTGCGAAACTGGCCATCGAAAAAGGGATTCAGGCCAATATCCTTTCGGCTTCGACCCGCTCGGTGGAGGGGAAGGCCTTTGGCAAAATGATTTTGAGCATTGAAGATAAGGGAACGGATTTTCAGGACGCGATGGTTTATTTAAATCAAAGCGGCGGCGTGCGCGCCGAGGAGGTGACAGAATGAGCGGTTTGTTTGCATCAGCGGCGTCCCGGGAGGCGCTGAATATCATCCAGACGGAATTTCCCTTGGCGCTGTGGGAAACGGTGTACATCACCTTTGTGGCCACGGCGCTGGCCATCGTCATCGGTCTGCCGCTGGGCATTTTGCTGGTGGTGGGGGACAAGGACGGCGTGCTGCCCCTGCCCCGCGGCTTGATGCACGGGCTGGGCATCATCATCAACTTGTTGCGTTCGGTGCCGTTTTTGATTCTGATGATTTTGGTGATCCCGCTGACCCGGGCCATCGTCGGCACCTCCATCGGGACCACGGCCTCCATCGTGCCGCTGGTGATCGCGTCCTTTCCTTTTGTGGCGCGTCTGGTGGAAAGCAGCCTGCGGGAGGTGGATCCAAATATCGTGGAGGCGGCCCAGAGCATGGGTGCGTCCCCGTTTCAGATCATCACCAAGGTGATGATCCCGGAAAGTGTGCCCTCGTTGGTGTCCAATGCGACCATCGCCATCACGACCATTTTGTCTTACTCGGCGATGAGCGGCATCATCGGCGGCGGCGGCCTCGGGAAAATCGCCATTAACTACGGCTATTACCGCTATAAATATTTGGTGATGGTGGCGGCGGTGATCCTGCTGATCGTGCTGGTGCAGATTTTCCAGACGGTGGGCGATCACTGGGCGATTGCCAGCGATAAGCGGCTGAAGAAGTAACCGGCAGGCGACCGGGGGGATGCGAGCCGGCGGCAAAAAGAATTCATAGGGGAGGTTAACGAATGATTGGTATTGCAGTGAACGTATTGGCGGTGGTGATTGGGGGGCTGATCGGCTCTGGGTTGGGGTCCAGAATCCCCGAGGCTTTTATGGAGAAGATCAAGCTGGCCTTCAGCGTCTGCGCGGTGGGCATGGGTGTGGCCTCCATCGTGATGATGAAGAACATGCCCGCGGTGATTTTGTCCGTGGTGGTGGGCACGGTGCTCGGTTTGATTTTCGGGCTGGATGTGCTGATCCGCCGGGGCGGCACGGGCTTGCAGCGGCTGGCTGCGCGGGTCATTCCCCGGCCGCAGAAAAAAGACCTCTCGGAAGAGGTCTTTGACATGCAGCTCTTGACGGTGATCGTGCTGTTCTGCTCCAGCGCGACGGGGATTTACGGCAGTCTGAATGCCGGCATGACGGGAAATGTCGCCATTCTTCTGTCCAAGTCGGTGCTCGATTTCTTCACAGCGATGATTTTTGCGACCAAATTGGGGCCGGTGATTTCGGCCGTGGCGATTCCGCAGCTGGCCGTGTTTTCACTGATGTTCGTGCTGGCGCGACTGATTCTGCCGGTGACCACGCCGATGATGATCGCAGATTTTAAAGCCTGCGGCGGCATCCTGCTCATCGCGACAGGACTGTGCATTGCCGGCATCAAGGAATTTCCCATCGCCAACATGCTGCCTGCCATGGTGCTGGTCATTCCATTCAGCTGGGCGTGGACAACCTATCTGATGCCGTTGCTTTAACGCCTGACGGCTGCGCGAATCGGCGCACAAAAATAAGGGACCGCGGTCCCTTATTTTTGTGCGTTTATTATTGATGGCCCAAGGCGGCTTCGACGGCTTCAATGCTGTCGGCAATGACGATCTTGTCCCGGCCGGGTTGATCGAGAAAGTCCTTGGCGACCATTTCGTCGTAAAGCGTCTTAAACGAGTCGTAAAAGCCTTTTTGATTAAAAACGACGCAGGGTTTGTGGTGCCGGTTGAGCTTGGCCAAAGAAATCACCTCGGTGATTTCTTCCATCGTGCCGGGGCCGCCGGGCAGAGCGATAAAGGCGTCGCCCAGCTTGCGCATAATGGTTTTGCGCTCGGCCATGGTTTCCACGGTGATGGTTTTGTTGATGAGTTCGTGGGGCTTTTCGATGGCCTTGAGAAATTCGGGAATAACGCCGATCACCCGGCCGCCGGCATCTAAGGTCGCGTCGGCAACGGTGCCCATCAGGCCGGTCCAGCCGCTGCCGTAAATCAGGCAGTGGCCGTTTTTGCCAATCCAAGTGCCCAGATCGGCAGCGGCTTGTTTAAAGTCGGGGTCGGTGCCGAAGCGCGATCCGCAGAAAACAGTGATGTTCATGATTTGCTCCTTGTTAGTCGATGAAATTGCGTACTATTAAAATAGCAGGTGTGGCTGAACGCTGGCTTAATTGCCCGGCGGCAGCCGGCACATTGACAGGCCGCAAACGCCAAAGGTATAATGGGCGAAAAAGGGAGGAGGATCTTCTTTGTTCAATCGGAATAAAAACTATTCGAAACAGCAGGCGATGAGCAGCATGCTGGCGAATCTGGCTTTTGGCCTTTTGCTGCTGCTTTATGGCGGGGGCAAAGCGGCAGCGGGCACCGAACGCGGTGTGGCCGTCTTTTGCTGTGCGGCCGGGGGCGTTTTTGTGCTCCTCGGCGTGGTGTGGCTCATCCGCTGGCTGAGGGCTGCGGATTAAAACAGGCGCCGTTTCCGAATCATCGAAGGGTGAAAAAGGAAGCGGCGTTTTTTTATTGGGGAGAAATCATTTTAAACTCAGAAATGCGCAGCAGTTGCCCCGGCGTTCGCCGGCGGCGCGGTGGGAGAAGAGCAACTCGGGGTTGCAGCGGGTGCAGATATCGGTGACGGCGATGGCGGCGGACGGCACACCGGCATCCTCGAGGATCAGGCGGCCTGCCGCCCAAAGATTGAGCAGGCAGTGGCCTGGACGCGTGGGCGTGAGCAGACTCTTCGCTGCCGGGCCAAAGGCTTTGCGAAAGGCATCGGCCACATCCTCGGAGATTTCATAACAATCCCGGCAGATGGATGGGCCGATGGCGCAGATGCAGTCCGCGGCGTTTGTGCCGTAGGCGGCGTGCATGGCGGCTAAGGTTTTGGCCGTGATTTTGGCGACGGTGCCCCGCCAGCCGGAATGGGCCAGGCCGATGGCCCGATGCGCCGGGTCCACCAGATATACGGGCACGCAGTCGGCGGTGTAGACGGTGAGAATAATGCCGGGCACATTGGTGATCAAGGCGTCGACGGCATGGTAGTTCGCCGGCCGGGTAACGCCCTGCCCCCGGTCGGCCGCGGTCACGCGCCGGACGTGGTCGCCGTGTGTTTGCCGGGTGATGACAAAGTCAGAGATGGTGCGCCCGCCGCCCAGAATGGCAGCGGCCCGGCGATAGTTGGCGGCGACAGCCCGGGCGTCGGCCTCGCGGTGAAAGTTAAAGTTCATTTCAGCGAAGTCGCCGGTGCTGCGGCCGCCGACGCGGGTGGAGAAAAAATGATCGACGATGCCGGTGGCGTCGAGGCTGGGGAAGGTCAGGAATTCGGTGGCGATGCCCTCGGCTTCGTAAACCTGCTGGCGCATCACCGGGCGGGGACCTTTGCGGCGAATGGGATGAAAGCAGTGCATGATAACCTCACATGTGCTCGAATGAAATTTTAAATCCGGATGGGATGGCCTTATTGTATGCAAGACGGGCCTGTTTTGCAAATAAAAAAAGACACGCAGCGCGTGTCAGATGAAGGATAAAAGGCCGCGCCCCGCCATGGCCGCTGCGAGTTCGCGATCGTCGAGGATATAGACGTTGTCGATCAAAGCGGCGCGAAAACGGCCGGGAGCCGGAGCGGTTGCCGCCGCGCGCTCGGCGCAAAGCTTCCAGAAGGCGGATGCGGTGACGGCCGCCGTGAAGGCATCGGCTACCGTGGCGAAGGCGCCGCAAAGGCAGGAGAGCATATCGCCGCTGCCGGTGATTCGGCTCATCAGCGGGTTGCCGCCGGCAATGCAGCAGGTTTTTTGGCCGTCGCTGACGGCGTCCAGCGCGCCAGTGAGTAAAACCACGCAGTGCCGGAGCCGGGCGAGGCGCTGCGCCAGAGCCGTTGCCTGATCGCAGGGGAGCCCCTTGGGGCAGTCGACGCCCTGGCTGCGGCTGTCCATACCCAGAAGGGTCTGCGCTTCGCCGGCGTTGACCCGCAAAATATCGGGGTGGCGAAGGCTGAGCAGCGCACGGACTTTTTCAGCGCGCCAGGGGCTCACGCCGACGCCGACCGGATCGAGAACGACGGGATGATCGGCGGCGCGAAGACAGGTGTGGCAGGCGCTCCATCTGACAGCATCCGGGGTGCCGGCATTGAGCACGGTGGCCTGGGCTGCGGCGGTGACAGCGGCCATTTCCTCCGGGGCCTGCGCCATGATGGGGCTCGCCCCGAGGGCCAGCAGCAGATTGGCACAGCTCTCGGAAGAGACCGTATTGGCGACACAGTGCACCAGCGGCCGGGCCGCGCGCAAAGCTTTTAGACGGTCGCTCATGTGCGGGGACGAAGGATTAACTGCATCCTGCCCAGGGCGCCGTTCTTCTGCAGGGCAGCAACCAGAATACCGGCGAGAATGGCGCCGCCGATCGTGGAAATCAGGAAAGGCATCACAAAGGCGTAAAACGCAACGGAACCGGCGGCAATCCCCATGAAGGTCACAGCGACGGGATAAGACAACAGCCCGCCGACGATGCCGGTGCCGAAAATTTCTGCAGCCAGGGTGGCAAAAAGATTTTTAAAACGCCAGTACACCAAGCCGCAAAGCAAGGCGCCGCACATGCTGCCGGGGAAGGCCAGCACCGTACCGAGGCCGAAGAGATTGCGCAGAAGGCTTGCGGCAAAGGCGACGAACACGCCCCAGAAAGGCCCGAGCAGGACGGCACAGAGAATATTGACCACATGCTGCACCGGTGCGCATTTGGAACCGAAAACCGGAAAAGAAAACAAAGAGCCGACGACGGCGAGGGCGCAAAGCAGGGCCGCAATGGCAAGCTTGCGCGTATTAAAAGCAGATTGAGACACGAGAACCTCCTGAAGGAAAACATTCGAAGCAAGACCGCCGGAAGCAGCGGTCTTCCAAATACGGCAGATCGCCCGGGTTGGACGACGTTTCTCGGTCGAGACTCGCTGGTCTCCTCTCACGCCGGAACACGGCTTCCCATCGCTGGTATCGGCTCGGATCCGAGGCGCTCCCCTCCGGTCCGTTCCCGCGGCTGCAGGTGCCTATCTTCCCAATGGTCACATCCTTTCGCGCTGTGCGCAGATTGAATTAAACAACAAAAAACGGCAGGGGCCCGTCGCGGCCTGCCGTTATCAGCATGATTGTTTATTCAAGCACTTCCTACGTCGGCATTATCCGCATCAGGTGAAAGGGTCGAAACAAAAGCTTCCTCTCAGCACGTGGCTCCCCTGTGAATAAAGCGATTATCCCACGGCGAGCGCCCGTTGTCAAATGAATGGAGATATAGTTTCGACACGACATTCTAAAAACGAAAATAAAAACAAAAATAGTAAAAGTAAAAGAAAGAAAAATAAATTAAAAATTTAATAAAAACAGCTTGAAATGGATTAAATGAGCTGATAAAATAGAAAAAGAAAAAATAAAAGTAAAAAACAAAGAAAAAAGAAAATAAATGAAAGGACTTTACAATGGAAACACAATTTAAACCTGTTATGGCCATTACCATGGGCGATCCGGTCGGCATCGGCCCGGAAACGGTGATCGGGACGATGGTGGATCACGATATTCATGTCTGCTGCAGGCCTTTTGTGATTGGCAGCGCGGCCGTGCTTGAAAAGGCGGCGGCCGTTTTAGGTAGAAGCGTTCAGTTTCGCCGGATCTCAGATCCTGGTGAAGCCGAATATACCTTCGGGGTTATCGACGTGATCGAAACCGGAGATTACGATACCGATACGCTTCAGTGGGGTATGGTTCAGCCATTGGCCGGACAGATGGCCATCGACTTTATTATGAAATCCATCGAGCTGGGAATGGCCGGCAAGGTCGACGCGGTTTCGACGGCGCCGATCAACAAACAGGCGATCAAGCTGGTTGGCGTGAAGGAGCCGGGGCACACGGAAATTTACCAGAACGCGACCCATTCGCCCTACGCGCTGACCATGTTCTCCTGCCACAAGCTGCGGGTGTTTTTCGTCAGCCGGCACATGTCGCTGATCGACGCCGTGCATTTTGCGACCAAGGATGTTGTGCTCGATTATATTCGCAATATCGATAAGGAACTGCGCGGCGTCGGCATCGACTGCCCGCTGATTGCGGTGGCGGGCATCAATCCTCATAACGGCGATAACGGCTTGTTTGGCCGGGAAGAAATCGACGAAATCGGCCCGGCGGTCGAGGCGGCAAAAGCCGAAGGCATCAACGCCGTGGGCCCGATTCCCGCCGATTCGATCTTCAATATCGGGAAAAGCGGCAAATTTGACGCTATTTTGTCGGAATACCACGATCAGGGACACATTGCCTGCAAAACCCTCGATTTTGAAAAGTCGGTCACGATTACTTGGGGGCTGCCCTTTATCCGCGGATCGGTGGATCACGGCACGGCCTTCGATATCGCCGGCAAGGGCATTGCGAACTGCGTCAGTCTGATCGAGTCGACCAAGGTGTGCGCGGAATATGCGATTCGCAAGCACAGCCGGGCGGCGAAATAATAAAACGAGGGGGATGAGATGCCAAAAATAGGTGTGGTGGCCGATGATTTAACCGGGGCGACAACCACCGGCGTTTTGCTGGCCAGATCCAAGGCCAGGACGGCCGTGTTTTTTAACGTGGGTGAAGCCGAAGGCGCCGAGGACTTGTCGGCGCTCGACGCGGTTTTGATCAGCAGCAGCTCGCGGGCATTGGCGGCGGACGAGGCTTACGGCCGGGTGGCTGCGGCGACGGAAGCGCTCAAAAATATGGGGGTACGCTATTTTTCAAAGCGCATCGACACAACGCTGCGCGGCGGGATCGGTGTCGAAATTGACGCGATGCTCGACCGTTTGCCCGAAGATACTTTGGCGGTGGTCGTGCCGGCGATGCCGCAGTCAAGACGCATCATGGTCGGCGGTTTTTCGGTGATTGATAATGTGGCGCTGATCCGCACGCCGGTCGCGCAGGATGTGCGCACGCCGGTGACGGAAAACTATATTCCAAAGCTGATCGCAGGGCAAACCAAGCGTCGGACGGATTTGGTCACGCTGGAGACGGTGCTGGCGGGAGAAACAGCCATCAAAAAAGCGCTGGCAGGCAAAGCGGCGGCAGGCGCAAAAGTGATTCTGGCGGATGCCGTCGCCATCGAGGATATCGATGCGATCGCCCGGGCGGCCATCGCGCTGGGCCGGCCGATATTGGCGGTGGATCCCGGCCCGTTCACGGCGAAGCTGGCTTTCCACCGCGGCTTGACGGAGATCGAGCAGCCCAATATTCCGGATGTTCAGCCGGTATCCGGCAAGACCGTACTGATTGCCGCCGGCAGCGCGACACCGGTCACCAAGCGGCAGATGGCCGTTTTGTGTGAGGACGATCGCGTCGCGCATATCGAGGTGGATCCGCTGGCGCTGATTCACGGGGCGGAAACCGCGACGGCCGAAATCGCCCGGGCGGTCGAACAGACGGTCGCGCTTTTAAGGCAGCCCCGGCAGCCCCGGGCGATTTTGCTGGAAACGGCGCTGCACGGCGATCTGCTGGATCTTGACGCGGAGGACCGGCGCCATGGATACGCCCGGGGCGTGAGCGCCAACTGCATCAACGCCGGGCTTGGCAGCATCATTGCGGAGACCCTGGCTCAGGCGGGCAGAGACAAGGTGGCGGGGCTTTACACCACCGGCGGGGATACCATGGTGAACGTGTGCTACCAAATGGGCGTCGGCTGCATTGAAGTCCGCGATTATGTGATCCCCCAGACGGATATCGGCTGCCTGACCGGTGCCTACGCCAGTCTGCCCATCGTCGGAAAGGGCGGCCTGACCGGCGACGATCAGATTGCGGGGAAGATTGTGGACCGCCTGTTTTTGGAAGCGGCGCGTCAAGGAGAACATTAATTGCACAGGAGAGAGGAAAAATGGACAAAGAACAAACCAATCAGGAAAACAAACGGCGAGATTTTCAGATTCTCAAGAAGATGAGCGAGCTGCCGGGAGGCCTCGTCATTATTCCGCTGGTCATCGCGGTGCTGCTGGCGACCTTTGTGCCGCAGTTTTTTAAGATCGGCGGTTACGTCACGGCGTTGTTTTACGAGGGCAACGCGTGCATGATGGGATTTTTTCTGATCGTCTGCGGGTCGATGATCGATATCAAGCAGGTCGGGATGCCTCTTTACAAAGGCGTTACGATGACGGGCTTTAAATTTATTCTCGGCGTACTGGTCGGACTGCTCGTCGGCAAATTGTGCGGTCCCGCCGGATTTTTGGGCATCGCGCCCTTCGTGTGGATTGCGGCGATCACCAATTCCAACGGCTCCTTATATATTTCGCTGTCCAGTCAGTTCGGAAACGCGACGGACACCGGCGCCATTTCGATCTTGTCGCTCAACGACGGGCCGTTCTTCACCTTGGTGGCCCTCGGCGCGACGGGGCTGGCCAATATTCCGCTGATGTCTCTCGTCGCGGTGCTGATTCCGCTGCTCGTCGGATTTGTCTGGGGCAATCTGGACAGCCATTTCCGCGCGGCGTGCAAAACCGCGCAGCCCATCGTCACCTTCTTCATGACGATTTCGATCGGCGCCAAGACCGACATCAAGACGATTTTGACGGCGGGGGCTTCGGGGATCATCCTCGGTTTGATTTCGGCGGCGACGGCGGTGCTCTTCTTCTTCCTGATCAATCTGATTTTGCCCAGGAAAGAAAGAAACGCCATGGGGGCCGCCATCGGGACAACGGCGCTCAATTCGGCGATGACGCCGGCGGCCGTGGGCGAGGCCGATCCCGCCATGAAAAAATACACGGGTATCGCCACCGCCCAGTGTGCGACGGCATCCATCATCACGCTTTTCCTGTGCCCGTTTATCACGGCGGCCTTTGACCGGTACATGATGAAGCGACAGAAGGGCATTTATTCTCCCGAGGGCTGGGCCTATCAAAAAGGGCTTGAAACCATCGCGGACACGGCGCACTAAACGCGGACGGTTTCCCTTCGATGCGAAAGGGGGCACAGACGGATGGACCAACCGATTAAAAATGAACCGATGGATGCGAAGGCCGTGGCCGAGGCGATTGATACCGGAAGGCCTTTGCCGGACATCGCGTTTCGCGTCCAGATGACGGTGCCGGCGCTCTTTGATTTTTATTTGTTTCACGCCTATTCCAAGGCGTCGGGCTTTGCCGCGAATGTGCTGGGGCTCGCCGTGGCGTTTGTCGGTGTTTTCCGGTATGTGAACGCCGGGATCGGCGCGGTGGCCTGCGGCCTTTATATTGCCGTGGCCATCGTCTTTCTGGGGTACACGCCGCTGACCCTGCAGTGGCGCGCGCGAAAAGCCATGCGCGAAAGCCGTTATCGTTTGCCGGTTCGGATGACATTTTCCGAAAAGTGTGGTATTATTGGCGAGCAGGGAACAAACAGGAGGATCTATCCGTGGAGCGAGATGCGCCGAGCTGTGGTCACGCCGAAAACCATCGGCATTTACCTCGACAATGATGAGGCGATTGTGATTCCGAAGGGCGATTTCGGCGATCAGTTTGTCCCCGCATTTACGATGATCACCAGGCAATTAGGCCTGAAAAACGTCAGGATGCAATAACAGGGGAAAAAGTTGGACGAGAAAAAGATCAGAATTCTTCAAATGCTGCAGCAAAAGGGCCGGGTCAGCGTTAAGGAACTCAGCCGGGAACTGGCGTGTTCTGCGGTCACGGTCCGGACAAAGATCAAGGAGCTGAGCGAAGCGGGTCAGCTGATCCGCGTTCACGGCGGCGCCTTGCGCGCCGACGAAGGACAGGAAGATTTTGATCGGAAGTATCATGGCCGGCATATTCATCAGCATGTGGCGGAGAAAAAAAGCATCGCGGCCTGTGCTTATCGCTACATCGAGGATCAGGACATCATCTTATTGGACGATTCGACCACCTGTTTTTATCTGGCCCTGTTCATTAAAGCGCACCCGGAAAAAAATGTGGCGGTTGTGACCAATTCGCTGGCCTCGGCCAATGAGCTGGCCAACCTTTCGCACGTAGAGCTTTATATGATCGGCGGCAATGTCGGCGGTTTTTTGCCGGCGACGATGGGAGAATTGGCCGAAAAGAGCATTGCCGGCTTCAAGGTGGAGAAAGCCTTCATCGGTGTGCACAGCATCAATTTTGAGATCGGCCTGACATCCATCGCGGCGCCGCAGATGCAGATTAAGCAGGCGATCCTCCGGACGGCGGACCAGGTGTATGTCCTGGCGGACAGCAGCAAATTCGGCAACGGTTATTTTTCGGTTATCTGCCCGATGGACGAGGTGCATCAGATCATCACCGACAATCGCATTTCCGAAAGCAACCGCCAAAAGGCCGAGGCACTGCATATTCAGATGGTGATTGCCGAATAGTGGCCGGCATTAAAAAATAACTTTAACGACAAAATATTTTTTGGTAAAGTATTAATTTATAATCTGAAGAATGCATCAAATAGGGGGAGTCCGCTGGCGCGGGCTGAGAAAAAACCAGCAAGGTTTTGACCCACAACCTGATTTGGATCATGCCAACGTAGGGAAAAAATTGAAAAAATTTTTAACGCAGGCATGTGGGCGCCTGCGTTTTTTAATGGGCGGCCATGAACCGATCAGGCGATAACTGCGGCGTGGGAGTCACCGTGCGCTGCGGGAAAGCTTTAGATGCGGCATCAAGAAGAGATGATTTTAAGGAGGCATTGCATGAAAATAGCATTGACGATCGCAGGCTCGGACACCGGCGGCGGCGCCGGTATCCAGGCGGATTTGAAGACGATGACCCTCAATGGGGTTTATGCGATGAGCGCCGTTACGGCGCTCACCGCCCAGAACACCACCGGCGTCACGGCCATCATGGACGTGACACCTGGCTTTCTTGGGCAGGAGCTCGACGCGGTTTTTACGGATATTTTCCCCGACGCGGTGAAAATCGGCATGGTTTCGTCGGCGCGGCTGATTGCTGTGATCGCCGAGAAATTAAAAGCCTACCGGGCGCGGCATATCGTGCTCGATCCGGTGATGGTGGCGACTTCCGGCGCGAAGCTTTTGCAGGATGAGGCCATCGTCACGTTAAAGGCTGAATTGCTGCCTTTAGCCGAGGTGATCACCCCCAATATCCCTGAGGCACAGATTCTGGCCGAAATGCCCATCGAGACACCGGCCGCCATGGAACACGCCGCAGCGAAAATCGGCGAGCATTACGGCTGCGCTGTCCTGGTCAAGGGTGGCCATCGCGTAAACGACGCCAACGATCTGCTCTGGCAGGAGGGGCGATTGCGCTGGCTTAACGGGCGGCGCATCGACACCGCCAATGCCCATGGCACGGGCTGCACCTTGTCGTCGGCCATCGCGGCAAATCTGGCCAAGGGCTTTGCGCTGGCAGAATCGTCGGCGCGGGCCAAGGCTTACCTGGTTGGCGCGCTGGCGGACGGTCTCGATTTGGGGCAGGGCTTCGGCCCGATGAATCACGCCTTTGACATCAAGGCGGCGTATCGTGAGGAGGCCCCGGCTGAATGAGTCAAAGGGAACCACCGGCTTTCAAAACGGCTTGATCTGGTTTGGTGCGGCGGTATCCATCGCCGAGATTTTAACGGGGACCTATTTTGCGCCGCTGGGTTTTGGCCGAGGGTTTCTGGCCATTGTCATCGGGCACGTTATCGGCTGCGGTCTTTTCTTTTTGGCGGGACTCATCGGCGGGTGTACTCGGCGCTCGGCCATGGAGACGGTGAAGATGAGTTTCGGATAGTGGGGCGGCCTGCTTTTCGCGGCGCTTAATGTGCTGCAGCTGGCAGGGTGGACAGCCATCATGATTTACGATGGCGCCCAGGCGACCGGCGGCATTTTTGCCGTGGGGCATTGGGTGTGGTGCCTCGTGATCGGCGGGCAGATTGCGGATTTCTTTATTTTAAAGCGCGACCGTTGGGACGCGGCCGTCGACTGGCGAAGCCTTGCGATCTGGGCGGTGGGATTTGTGTCCTACCGGCTTTTGATGCGGGCGGATATTTCCGTGGGCAGTACCCTGCCGGCCATGGCGCTGACCATCGCCTTGTGTTGGGTCGTGCACCGGGCATCGGGCCGGCATCAGGCGCATCGATAAACAACCAACTAAAAAAGCCGAAACAATGCTTCGGCTTCAGACTGAAGACAAAGTGGGGGACTCGCGATTCCACTTTTCTGGTAATGTATTATTGCTAATCCGAGAAATTAAAAGCCTCTAATCAGGCCATTCTTACTTCCCGTTTTGCCTTCATTAATAGATCTGTTCCTTGGAACCGACGTGTGTAATTCTTTCCAAGGGTCGAAAAATGCGGCACAGCATCGTACAAATCTAAATCCAGGAACTGTAGACCATGTTGGCCTTCAACGCTTTGATTGTCTGACGCCGGCTTGATACCATCAAGATATTGGATAAAGGGAACCTTAATTAACGCAGCAGGATCGATACTGGGACGACCCATAGAATCGGAATATTTATCCTGGACCAACCCATAAGTGAAGGGCCAGTTAATTGCCTTGTCTACGTGCGCAACAACAAAAAAATCCACGGCTTTTACCGTGGACTTTGTCTGTAGTCTGAGACCATTGCCAAGCAATGGTCTTTTTGTTTGCCGGTATCACGGCTTGAAATTTTGGCGCTGCCTGCGGATGGCAGCTAAAGCGGCGTTGTAGTCGGCGAGCAGGCTGCGGTCGGCAGCGCTGTCGCTCACGGGGCTCAGCGTATTGCCGGCTTTGGCCGACTGCATCCAGCCGTCGAGTTGTTTGGTTTGCGCTTTGCTGAAACGGTGGGACTCGCCGTCCATGCGTTCCTGGAAGTGCAGCCGGGTGATACGGCCGTGCCGGTAGCGGATGCGCAGTTCGCAGGTAATGCCGGCGGCATTTGGCGAAGAAAGCGTCGCTGTGTAGGTGCGGGCGGGGGAAATGACGGCTGGCGAAGTGTCGGCGTCGGCGCTTTTGCGAAGGGCAGCCCGGGCGAGGCGGCGAAAGGTGCCGCTGGTCTCCGTCGCGCCGGTCACGGTGTCGACCTGGGGATCCTGATGTGCGATCAGATCGCGGATCAGCTGCTGGCGCAGGGCTGCGGTGCTTTGGATGGTTTTGTTTTTGAGCCAGGGCAGAGCGGATTCGGCCTTGGCGGCGCCGTCGGGCCTGCGTTCGGCAAAGATTGCCCGGGTGATGATGCCGTCGCGGACGGTGAGGATGAGCTGCTGGCCGAAGCCATGGGTGTCAGTGGTGTCGGTGACGGCCGCGTAACGCCCGTCGCGATAGTCAGATCGTTTTCCCGGGGAGATCACGCCGGCCTCGCGGTTGATGGGGCGGCTGCCCAGATGGATCGCGCTGCAGCCGGAGGCCGCGAGGCAAAGCGCGATAGCCGCGATGGCGGCGCACCATCGGCGCGCATAGTGGGCATGGCGCATGTTACAAGAGGGCAGCGGCGTTCATCAGCGGCGGCACCACCTGTTTTTTGCGGGAGAACATTCCCGGGAAAAACTGGCTGATGTCCTCGTCCTCGATGCCAAAGGCCTCGTGCGCGAGTTCGCGGTGCTTGCCGGCCACCAGCAGCTCCGAGCCGCCGAGCACAATGTCGGTCACCATCAAAATGGCAAGATCCGTGTCATCTGCCTCACAGTTGGCCTGCATCTGATCGAGCAGCGCCTGCAAATGTTCGAACAGGGCCTTGTAGTCGCCGGTGTTGATCTGGGAAACGGCGACTTTGTAGTCTCCCATGGTGAAGATTTTGCGATCGGCGCCGATGATCTGCTGAACGCTCATATCGCTGAGGTTGGAGCCGGCGATGAGCATTTTGCGGCCGTATTCCTTCACGTTGACGCCGGCGATGGCCCCGAGCTGCTGTGCCGCGGCACGGTCCTGATCGGTGCAGGTCGGCGAATTGAAGAGCAGCGTGTCGGAGATGATGGCGGAAAGCAAAAGCCCGGCGATGGCCTTCGGGATGAGCAGCTCTTTTTCGTTGAACATCTTGGTGATGATGGTGCAGGTGCAGCCCACCGGTTCGACGCGCATATAAAGGGGGGCGGCCGTAGCGATTTCAGCGATGCGGTGGTGGTCGATGACCTCGGCGATTTCGGCATCGTCAAGGCCGGCGATGGACTGGGTGCGTTCGTTGTGGTCGACGAGGATCACCCTTTTGCGGCCGAAATCGATCAGCGAACTTTTGGTGATGGTGGCGATAACGCGTCCGTTTTCATCCACGACGGGAAAGCGGCTGTGGGACGAAGAGACCATATTGCTTTTGACATCTTCCAAGGTTTCGGACAGCATGAAGAACTCGACCGCATCCCGGTTGATGTAGCGTTTGATGGGGATCCCCTGGGACAAGAGGCGAATCACCTGGAAGGGGCGCTTGTGGGTGAGGATGACAAGCCCGTCATAGTTGCGCGGAATCGGCGGCGTGGTGCCGGCGGGCGTGTCCGACACGATGATGGTGCGGCTGCCGAAGGTAAAGGCCTGGCGCAGGGCGCCGTCGTTGGCGGTGGTCAGGATGATGTCTTCCGGGCGCAGCATGGCATCCTTGGCGAGCTGGGAATTATCGTAAAGATTGCCGGTGATGACGGCGGCGCCGTTGTCGCCGACCACCCGGGCTTCCAGCAGGTCGATGATGTTCTGGTAGGGTGTCTCGGCGCGTTTGAGAAAATCTTCGGTGAAAGAATCGGTGTAGGCATGCATGATGTCCGGCAGCGAGACGATGCCGATAAGCTTCTGATCCGCGTCGACCACCGGCAGGGAACGGCCGGGGTTGTCGATGATTAAAGCCATGGTTTTGTAGACCGAGGCGTCTTCGGTGACCATGGCGCTGTTGTTGAAGTTGATGTCCGAAACCTGAGGCTTCACGCTTTTGATGAGTTGCGGCGCCTCGACGTCAAAGGTGTCAAGGACAAATTGGGTTTCTTTGTTGACAGGGCCGAGACGGCAGGCCACGATGTTCTCGTCGCCGACCGCTTTTTTATAGGCGGTGTAGGCCAGCGCGGCACAGATCGAATCCGTGTCCGGTTTTTGATGGCCGAAGACATAGGTTTTGGCGGTTTGAATCGGTTGTGACATGTTAATATCCCCCTTGGTAAAACCATTGTATCAAAAGGGCCGCGGTCGGGACAAGTCTCTTTGTTTGACCGCGTTTTTTTTTCTGATATAATAGGGGCGATATGAAAAAAATGCAAGCGAAAATTCAGAATCGAATACCAGATACGGCGGCGCGGGATGGCGAAGCACCGGCGTTGCCTTTGGCCGACGAGAAAAATGGTGACGCCCCTTCAAACCTCTTCGGGCTCACGCTGGCCGGCTGCTCGGCGCTGATGCGGGATCTCGGTGAGCCTAAGTTTCGCGGCAGGCAGCTTTTTGAATGGCTTTATGGGAAGCGGGCGATGGCAGTTGACGCGTGCACCAATCTGCCGAAAAAGCTGCGGGAGACGCTAAAGACCCGCTGGATCATCGACTGGGGCGAGGTGCTTGGGGTGCAGGCCGACCTGGAGGACGGCACGAAGAAAATGCTGATCCGTCTGGCGGACGGCGAGTGCGTGGAGACGGTGCTCATGGCCTATGATTACGGCTATTCTTTGTGTGTGTCGAGCCAGGTGGGCTGCGCCATGGGCTGTGCCTTCTGCGCCTCGACCAAGGGCGGGCTGGTGCGAAACCTTACCGCCGGAGAAATGGCGGCCCAGATTGCCCTGGTCGAAGCTGCCGAGGGCGTCCGCATCAGCCGGGTGGTGGTGATGGGGATCGGCGAGCCCCTGGCCAATTACGACAATCTGCTGCGCTTTATTCAGATTCTCAACCAGGGCTTCGGCATCGGGATGCGCCGCATCACCGTTTCGACCTGCGGGATCGTGCCGATGATTGAGCGCTTGGCGGACGAAGCGCTTGAAATCAATCTGGCGATTTCACTGCATTCGCCGGATCAGGCCGTGCGGGAACAGATCATGCCGGCGGCCCGGCGCTATCCACTGGATCGATTACTTAAGACTTGTAAAAATTATTTTAACAAAACCGGCCGGCGGGTCACGTTTGAGTACGCGCTGATGGCCGGCGTCAACGACCGGGACGAGGATGCCAAAGCTCTGATCGGGTTGTTCTCCGGCGAGAATGTGCACCTCAACCTGATTCGCCTCAATCCCATTACAGACGGCCCTTTTGCCGGCAGTCAAAATGTAACGGGCTTCGCGAAGAAGTTGAAAACAGGCGGCATTAACTGTACAATAAGGAGAAGAATCGGGAAGAATATTGATGCGGCCTGCGGCCAGCTGCGCCATCGGCAGGAACAGGCGGTCCCGATGGTGACAAAACCCAGAGGTGAAAGATGAAGTGTGCGTACTCCACAAATATAGGTGCGAAACGAAAAATTAACCAAGACTCCTATCTGGCGGCCAATATCGAAAAAGACGGCCAGACCTACTATATTTTTGCAGTGGCGGACGGCCTGGGTGGGCACCGCTCCGGGGAAATTGCCAGCCAGCTGGCCATCGACCGCATCAAGGAGCGTATTGCGGAAATCGAAGATTACAGTGATTACGAACAGGTCAATCACTTTGTGAACGCCATCAACCAGGAAATCATCCGGGAGGGCGTGGTGGATCCGGAACAGCTGGGCATGGCCACAACGCTGACCATGGCAGTGGTCAGAGGTCTCGATATGTACCTCTACCATATCGGGGACAGCCGGGCTTACCGCATTAACGCAATGGCGATCGAACAGCTGACCAAGGATCACTCTTTGGTGCAGGCGTTGATCGACCGCGGCCGCTTGACCACGAAGGAAGCCAAAGAGCATCCCCAGAAAAATATCATTACCCGGGCTTTGGGCACGGACGAAATCATCCGAACCGATTTGTTCGAATACAGGCTCTATCCCGGCGATGCCATTTTGCTGTGTTCCGATGGGCTGTACAACATGGTGCCCAACGAGGAGATTCAGCGAATTGTTATGGAGAATGGTATGGAAGAAGCGACGCGCAAGCTGGTGAATCTCGCCAATTATAACGGCGGCGACGACAATATTACCGTGATTATCTTCAGACCGGAAATGGAGCCGGCTGCAGCGTTGAAGGAGGAAGTGAAGTGATCGGAAAAATTCTGAACGGCCGTTACGAAATCATTGAGTTGATTGGCCGCGGCGGCATGGCCTACGTTTATAAAGCGCGGGATTTGAAGTTAAACCGGTTTGTGGCCGTTAAAATCCTGCGGGAAGAATACACGGAAAACGAGCAATTTATCAAGAAATTCGATCGCGAATCTCAATCGGCGGCAGGCCTTTCCGATCCGAATATCGTTTCGGTATACGATGTCGGGGTGGATGGCGATGTGTATTTTATCGTGATGGAATATGTGGACGGCATCACCCTCAAGCAATATCTGATCAAAAAAGGCCGCCTCGATTATGAAGAAGCGACCAATTTCATCATCGATGTGGCGGAAGCCCTGCAATGCGCTCACGAACACGGCATCATTCACCGGGATATCAAGCCCCAGAACATCATGCTCACCGCCGATATGACGCCGAAGGTCACCGATTTCGGCATTGCGCGGGCCATCACCAGTTCCACCATCACCATGACGAATCAGACCATGGGCTCGGTGCACTACATTTCGCCGGAGCAGGCCCGGGGCGGCTTTGTGGACGAACGCTCCGATTTGTATTCCTTGGGCATCATGTATTATGAACTGCTCACCGGGGAACTCCCCTTCGATGAAGAAAATACCGTCTCTATTGCGATTAAGCATATCCAGGAGGACATCACCCCGCCAAAAACCATTTTGCCGGAAATCCCCCAGAGCGTCAGCGATGTGGTGGTGCGGCTTTGTCAGAAAAGGCCGGACGATCGCTATCAGGATTGCGAAGAGCTGATCGCGGATCTCGATCAAATCATGTTAAATGCCTCGGTCGACCTGAATGGCGGGGCGAATAACGGCGGTCTGATCAGCGATGACAGCCTCTTTCAGGTCGAGCCGGAAGATACGGCCGGTGACGCGGCTGATGAAACGGGGATTGACGATCTGCGCAAAAAGAAAAAGCGCAAGCGCGTGCTGATCGGACTGTTGGTTGCCGCTTTGGCTATTGCCGGTATTGTGGCCGGTTACCACGCGTTTTCGGCGAGCAGGAAAGTGACGGTGCCGGATGTGTCCGGGATGACCAAGAGTCAGGCGAAAACGGCCGTGGAAGCCGTCGGCCTGACCCTTGAAGTGGAAAGCACCGAATACAGCGACACGGTGGACAGGGGCAAGATCATTTCCCAGTCGCCGAAGGCCAATGCCATGTCCAGAGAAGGCCGCACAGTTAAAGTGGTCATCAGTAAGGGAAGTGAAAGCGTGCAGGTGCCCAATGTCGTCGGAATGACCGAAAACGAAGCAGTTTCCGCGCTGGAAAAGGCCAATCTCCAGGTGGCGGAAATCAAGCGGGAATACAATGACAGTTATTCCAGCGGTGTGGTTTATAACGCCTCGCCCTCGGCCGGCTCTGCGGTGGATAAAAACAGCAAGGTCACGCTCTATGTTTCCAAGGGAAAGGAAACGGTCTCGGTGCCGGGGCTTGTGGGGCTGACCCAGAATGATGCTGAAAGCCGGATCAAAGCCAACGGCTTTACCGTTGGGACGGTAACTCAGCAGTATTCGGATTCCTATGCATCCGGTGTGGTGATGAGCCAGTCACCCAGTGAAGGCACCCAAATCGAAAAGGGAACGACCATTAACTTTGTGGTCAGCAAGGGGGTCGATCCTAACAGCAGCGCAGCCAAAGGCTCTTCAAAGAATGACGATTCGGACGAAGCAGACAACTGATCCTTAAAGCTGGATATGAAAACAATACAAAGCAAAACGCCGATCTCCGGACGCATTGTCCAGGGGATCGGCGGTTTCTATACCATTGAAAAATCAGACGGCAGCCGGATCACCGCGAAGCCGGCGGGTATCTTGCGTCACAATCGGCAGACGCCGATGGTCGGCGATTGGGTCACCGTCGAAAAGAACGGTGCCCAGGATGGCGAATACGCGCTGACCGCCATTGCCGAGCGCAAGAATGTTTTCGTGCGTCCACCGGTGGCCAATGTGGATTTGGCGGTGATTGTCTTTGCGCTCAGCAATCCCCGCCCCAACACCCTGCTTCTGGATAAGCTGCTCATCGCCTGCGAAGTGCGGAGCGTTGCCCCGATCATCTGCTTTACCAAGGAGGACCTGGCTAAAGAAACAGACTGGGTCGTCGTGGAGACCTATCGCAAAACGTCTTATCCCGTGGTAGTCCATTCGCCGGAGGCGCCGGCTGATGCGCAACTGACCCGACACATGGCGGGAAAGACCGTTTTTCTGGCCGGCCCTTCCGGGGTGGGCAAATCGACGCTGACCAATCGGCTGTGCGGCGGTGCGGTGATGGCCACCGGCGGGCTGAGCGCAAAGCTGGGCCGCGGCAAACATACCACCCGTCACGTGGCGCTGCTGCCGCTGCCGGGCGGCGGATGGATTCTCGATACGCCCGGGTTCTCCGCGTTGAAGCTGACCAAGGCGGCCGCGCCCGAGAGGCTGCGGGATTATTTCCCGGAATTTGTTCGGGGAGCCTGCAAGTTTAACGATTGTCTGCATCTGAAGGAGCCGGGCTGCGCGGTGAGAGCGCAACTGGCGGCCGGCGAGATCGCCCCATCCCGCTACGAACATTATGTGACGCTCCTCGAAGAATTGAAAGGGAGGAACCGCTATTGAAGGCGGCAAAAAATATAGTCATTTTTACCGGCGGCAGCTATGGCGCGCCGGATTTTTATCGCGCAGTGTTAAAAGAACAGCCGGCCGATCAAATTATTGCGGCGGACAAAGGCGCAGAAATGGCACACCGGCTGGGGCTTGTGCCGGATGTGCTCGTCGGAGATTTTGATTCGGCGGATCCGGCGGTGATCCAAGCCCTTGTGGATCAAGGCGTGCCGGTGGAGCGCCACCCGGTGCGAAAAAATCAGACGGACACGGAGCTTGCGGTGTCGGTGGCGCTTTCGGGCGGTGCGGCGTCGGTGATTCTTTTCGGGGCGATGGGCAGCCGGATCGATCATGTGATCGGCTCCATCGATACCCTCATCAGCATCGAAGCGGCGGAGGCCATCGGCTGGCTGGTGGATCCCCACAACCGGCTGCGCTTGCTGACCGGACCGGGGCGATGGCCGCTCGCGCTGGCGCCGGGCACCACGGTGAGCCTGATTCCCTGGTGCGGTTCGGCAGGACCGGTGAACCTTGCGGGCTTTGATTATCCGCTGAAGGAAGCGATGCTCACGCCGGAGACGGCCGGCCGCACGCTCAGCAATGTGGCGGCCGAAGGAGAGCAGTGCATTACCATCAGGAAAGGCCGGGTGCTTCTCGACATCGTGAGCGAGTGACGGCGCTGAGACCATCAAAACAAAAAATAAAAAAGCACGCATTCGCGTGCTTCTTTTTTTGTGTAATACGGCTGTGGTGCCTTATGCGCGTTCAATTTTGCCGAAACGCAGGCATCGGGTGCAGACATATTCGCGTCTCGGTGTTCCATCGACCAAGATTTTGATTTTCTGCAGGTTGGGCTTCCACATTCTTTTATTATGTTTGTTTGAGTGCGAGACGGTGTTGCCGGAGACAACGCTCTTCTTGCACACAAAGCATTCTTTAGCCATGCTCTAAACCTCCCTTGTTTTCGAATCGTCTGTGTCAACAGGAGCCATTATAACACAGTGCTTTGAAAGGATGCAATAAGTTTTTTGACTTTATTTTGACTTTGGGAGGGATAAGCGGTAAAATAGCTCATATAATACGTTCATATTGAGGGACTTGTCACAAATCAGTATGAGAGGAGAAGAAAGCGCGCCAAAAGCCGACGGACGCCGCAGGAAATCGCAAGATCATGCGCCGCGGGGAGGCCCATGGCACCGGCTGCGCGTTTGCATGCAACAAGGAGTCGATAATGAGAATAGAAAATGATCTGGGCTATATCGAATTATCCCGAAAGGCGATTGCCGATATTGCGGCCGATACCGCCATGCAGTGCTACGGCCTGGTGGGGATGGCGCATCAGCGCGGCCGGGACGGTCTGATTGAAATTCTGACGCGGGAACGCCTGAGCAAGGGCGTCGGCGTGAGCTTTGACGGCGACGGCAAGCTGCTGATCGATCTTTACGTGATCGTCGAACAGACCATCAAGGTATCGGTGGTGGCCGACAATATTATTTCAGCCGTCAAATACAACGTCGAACGCCAGACGGGACTGAAAGTCAAACGGGTCACCGTCAACGTGGTCAGTGTCCGGGCATAATGTGGAGGAATGAATGGAAATCAAGCAGATTGACGGCGCCGTGCTACGCAGCATGTTTGAGACCGGCGCCAAGAATCTTGAACTCAATAAAAAAACAGTCGATGAATTGAATGTCTTCCCGGTGCCGGACGGCGATACGGGAACCAATATGGCCATGACGTTTTCCAACTCCATCCGGGAGCTCGACAAACTGGAAAAAAATGATCTGCACGCGGTGGCCAAGACCGTTTCCAGCGGAGCGCTCATCGGCGCCCGAGGCAATTCCGGCGTGATTTTGTCTCAGATTCTGCGCGGGGTCGCGGCGGCGACCAAGGGCAAGCAGACGCTCGACGTGGCCGGGGCGGCGGCGGCGATCTGCGCGGCCCGGGACACGGCTTATAAAGCGGTGATGAAACCGACGGAAGGCACCATCTTAACGGTGATTCGCGAAATGGGCGAATTTGCCGAAGCCCATCAGAGCGAATACGAAGATGTGCTGGCTTTCCTTTCCGATGTGCTCGAGCAGGGCAAGGACACCTTGCTGCGTACGCCGGACATGCTGCCGGTGCTCAAGGAAGCCGGCGTGGTGGACTCCGGCGGTCAGGGCCTCATTTTCATCTGTGAGGGAGCGGTGAAGGGACTTGCTGGCGAAGATCTCGGCCGGGAAGTCAAGCTCACCTTGGCGGACCGAGAACGCTTTGTGGATGATTCCCATATGAAGCCGGAGGATCTGACCTTCGGCTATTGCACCGAGTTTATCGTCAAGCACGCCCACGGCGCGGATGCAGACGATTTGCGCGACTACTTGTCAACCATCGGAGACTGTGTGCTCGTCATTCAGGATGAGGATGTCATCAAAGTCCACGTGCACACCGATCATCCGGGCAAGGCCTTTGAAAAGGGGCTGTCGTTAGGGAGTCTCACCCGGATGAAGGTGGACAATATGCGCGAAATGCTTGGCGTGCCCGACGAAGAAGAAACGGAAACGGATCCGCCGGCCGAACACCTGCCCTATGGCTTCGTGGCGGTTTCTCCCGGCGAGGGGCTGACCCGCATTTTCAAAGATTTGGGAGTTACCCGGGTAATCGCGGGGGGGCAGACCATGAATCCCAGCACCGAGGATTTTATGTCGGAGATCGATCGGATTGACGCGGATCACATCTTTTTGTTTCCGAACAACGGCAATATCATCATGGCGGCGAGTCAGGCGGAGGCCATTTCAGACAAAGCGGTGCATGTGATCCCGACTAAGACCATTCCCCAGTGCGTCACGGCGATGCTCAACTTCGACCCGGACGGCGGCTGGGAAGCCAATGTTGAATCGATGACGGCCGTGCTCGACGGGGTGAAGACCGGCGAAGTGACTTACGCGGTGCGCGATACCAGCATCGGCGGGATGGCCATTGCCAAAGGCGACATCATGGGGATCAGCGATGGCGATATCCAGACCACCGGTCGGGATGTGAACGCGGTGACCGCGGAGCTGCTCGCAGGGATGATCGAGCCTGACAGTGAGCTCATCTCCATTTATTACGGGGCAGATCAGCCGGAATCGGCGGCGGAAGCCTTGGTAGCGCAGCTGGAAGAGGCTTATCCGGACTGTGACATCGAGGTGTCCGAAGGGGCGCAGCCGCTCTATTATTACATCGTTTCGGTCGAATAAAATCTGAAAAAGCCAGTGCCTGGGGGGCACAAGGGATTTGAAAGCCAATGAAACTTGACGACAGGATTCGGGACGTGCCCGGCGTGGGCCCCAAGCGGGAGCGCGCGTTGAACGACGGCGGGATTTTCACGGTTGAAGATCTGCTGGCTCATTTCCCGAAGCAATATATCGATCGGTCGCGGCGGGGAACCTTCGCCGCGCCATCGGAAACAGCGGTGACGATCGAGGCATGCGTCAGCCGCAAAGGGACAGTCCGGCGAATTCGCAGGAATCTGTCCCTTTTTGGTTTGTCGGTGACGACGGACGACGGCGTGACGGGGCAGATCACCTTTTTTAATCAACCCTGGCTCGCGGAGCATTTTCACGAGGAAGCGCGTTATTATTTTTTTGGACGCATCACCGAGAAGAAGGGCAAGTGCGGGATGGCCAATCCCCAATTTGTCCCGACGGACAAGCCGGGGAATTTTTTTGAGCTGACACCGGTTTACGCGCCGGTGGGCGGCGTTTCCGGGGAGACCCTCCGCAAGCTGATTGCCAAAGTGCTCGCAGAAGACATCGCCATGTCGGATCCGCTGCCGGAAACCTTGCGGAAAGACCGGTGTTTGCCGAACAGTGCGGCATGTCTTAAGCTGCTGCACTGCCCGCAGACGATGGCTGAGGTCGCAGCGGGCCGGACGCGGTTAAAGTTTGAAGAAGCGCTCAAGCTCAACCTCGGGCTGCTGCGAAGCCGCGGCGAGACGCGGCGGTCTTCGGTGGTGCTGGCGCATCCCGCGAGCCTGTCGCGCTTTGAGCGGGGATTGCCCTTTTTGCTGACCGAGGGGCAGCGCCGGGTGCTCGCGGAGATTGCCGCTGATCTTCAGAGCGGGCGGATCATGAACCGGCTGGTGCAGGGGGATGTGGGCAGCGGCAAGACCGTCGTCGCTGTAGCTTGCGCTTATTTGATGGCGCTGGGCGGCTATCAATGCGCCTATATGGCGCCGACGGAAATTCTCGCGGAGCAGCATGCCCGCAATTTCGAAGCATATCTGGCCCCCTACGGCATCAGTGTGACGCTGGTTACCGGGAGCATGAAGGCGTCGGAGCGGGAAAACGCCCTGACCCACATTGCGAACGGCGACGCTCAAGTAATCATCGGCACCCACGCGCTCTTCCAAAAAGACATGGCCTATTACAATCTGGGCATGGTCATCACTGACGAGCAGCACCGTTTCGGCGTGCGGCAGCGGGGACTGCTTGCGCTCAAGGGCGAGCGCCCCCATACCCTGGTGATGAGCGCGACGCCCATCCCGCGGACATTGGCGCTGGTGCTTTACGGCGATCTCGATATCTCGGTGATCGATACCATGCCGGCGGGACGCAAGAAGGTCAAAACCTATTTTTATACCGAGAAAGCCTTACGTAAAATTTTGGGGATGATGGCGGTGGAGATGGCTGCCGGACATCAGGGATTTATCGTTTGTCCCTTTGTGGAAAATGCCGAGGAAATGGCCGAGGTGCGCGACACTCAGACGGTTTGCCGGGAAGTGGACCGCTATTATAAAGGGCTTTACCGGGTGGCCTGCCTGCACGGCAAAATGAAGCCGGATGAAAAAGCGGCGGTGGTTGTCGATTTTTCCGCCGGTAAAATCGATTGCCTGGTGGCGACGAGCATCATCGAGGTGGGCATCGACGTGCCCAATGTCACGATGATGGTGGTGATGAGCGCCGACCGCTTCGGTCTGTCCCAGCTGCATCAGCTGCGGGGGCGCGTCGGCCGGGGCGACGCCCAGGCGTATTGCTTTCTCGTGTCCAACGCGGTGAACGAGAAGACCATCGCGCGCATGAAGGTGATTGTGAACCATCACAACGGGCAGGAAATTGCCGAGGCGGATTTTAAACTGCGGGGGCCGGGGGATGCCTTCGGCACCAGGCAGCACGGCCTGCCGGCGCTGTCGGCGCTGGATCCGGCGGCGGACGCGGCGCTTTTGGCCGAAACCAGGGCGATTGCCGAGCAGCTTCTGGCCTCGCCCAAGGCGGAGGACATGGCGAGCTGCGACGCGCTGACCCGCGCCTTCGACCACGGTGTTGAGCAGATATCGATGAATTGACAAAAAGAGCAAGCAAGAATGGAGGACGATCATGCGGGTGATTGGCGGCGAGCGGCGCGGCCTGAAGTTAAACGCGCCGAGGGGGAAAGCGGTGCGTCCGACGGCGGACAAGGTCAAAGGGGCGATTTTCAACACGATTCAATGGGAGCTGGCGGCGGCTGAGGTTTTTGTCGATTGCTTCGGCGGCAGCGGGGCCATGGCCATCGAAGCGCTCAGCCGCGGGGTTAAGACGGCCTGGATTTTCGATACGGCGCCGGCGAGCATCGATCTGATTCACAGCAATCTGCGCAGGGCGCGTTATGAAAACCGGGCGCACTGTTTAAAGACAGACGCCCGGTCGGGCATCGATATCCTGGCGGCAAAAGGGGTTGCGGCCGATCTGATTTTTATGGATCCGCCCTACGTGATGGCCGCCGCTTCTGCGCGTTTATGCGGGCAGATTGTCGCCAAAAAAATCCTCAAATCCACGGGAATTATAATGATAGAACATGAAAAATCTGTTATAATGCCAGTAGTTTGTAGCACTTTAAAACACTGCAAGCAGAAAAGCTACGGCATCACCGTGGTGGACTATTACAGATGGGAGACGTCGGATGACAATCGCGGTTTATCCCGGGAGCTTTGATCCGGTGACATTGGGCCATCTGGATGTGATCGCTCGAACAGCTCGCATTTTTGATGAAGTGCGGGTCTGCGTGATGAAAAACGTGAGCAAGCACTATTGCTTTGACGAATCGGAACGGCTCGCCCTTCTGGCCGAAAGCACGCAGGCGCTGGCCAATGTAACCGTCGACCATTACGAGGGCCTTTTGACAGATTATGCCCGTTCGGTGCAGGCCGATGTGGTGGTCAAGGGGCTGCGGACCATCGTCGATTTCGAATACGAAATGCAGATGGATTATTTCAACAAGCGCCTGGCGCCGGAGATCGAGACCTTTTATCTGGTGGCGGACACGCGTTACAGCGTGCTCAGCTCGACGGCGATCCGGGAGCTGATGGCCTTCGGCGGTGATCTGACCGGCCTGGTGCCGGCTCCGGTGATTCGCGCCGTCAAAGACAGACAGGGAGGCAACACAAAATGAAAGTCACAGATCTTTTAAAAGAACTGGAAGAATTGATAGAACGGGGGAACGCGGTTCCCTTTTCGTCCAAGGCGATGATCAGCCCGGACGAAGCGCTGGAAATCATCGGCGAAATCAAAGAAGAACTGCCCCGGGAATTGTCGGAGTCGCGCGAGATTGTGGCGGAAAAGAAGCAAATTCTTTTCGAGGCTCAGGCCAGCGCTGACCGGATCAAAAACAGCGCGGAAAAACAGATGAAAGCAATGGTTGATACCGACGAGGTGACCAAGGCCGCCCAGACCCAGGCCGAAATCATCGTGGAAAACGCCCAGACCCAGGCGAAGGAAATTCGGGTGGGCACGCAGCGTTACGCAGACAAGATCCTTCACGAGCTGCAGACCCAGCTCAAAGCGCTCAATGACCAAATCGAAGACAACCGCAGGGAAATTAAGGAATTAAAATAGCAGCGAAGCCGCGGGCGGCGGTTTTGTTTAAAAACGGGAGGCAGCATGTTTAAGCTCGGAACCATTCAGACATTGGAGGTGGATCACCTGTCAAAGATCGGTCCTTTCCTGGCCGATCCTCAGGATCCCTCGGACAAGCGGCCGACCGTTCTGCTGCCGAAGAAGGAAATGCCCCGGAATCTTCAAAGGGGCGATGCCCTGGACGTTTTTATCTATAAAGATTCTGACGACAGGCCCATTGCCACCCTTCGCACGCCGAAGATTCTGCTTGGTGAGATGCGCCCGCTCAAGGTGGCGGCGCTGACCAAAATCGGTGCTTTCCTCGACTGGGGGCTGGAGAAGGATCTGCTGCTGCCCTATCATGAGCAGACCGTTAAAGTTCAAATCGGGCGGGAATATCTGGTGGCCTTGTATCTGGATAAAAGCGAACGCTTCTGTGCGACGATGAAGGTCTATAACCGTCTCGAAGCCAATTCGCCCTACCAGGAAGGGGACTGGGTCAGCGGATACGTTTATCAGATCAACCCGGGCATCGGCGCTTTTCTGGCGGTGGACTACCGTTATCACGGCATGATCCCGCGAAAGGAGCTCACGCCCGATATTAAAAACGGCCGGGTTGTGAAGGCCCGAGTCAGCGAGGTGCGCAAGCGCGACAGCCGCCTGGTGCTCAGTCTCAACAAAAAAAGCTATAAAGAAATCAACCCCGACGGCACCCTGATTTTGCGGCGGCTGAAGGAAGCCGACGGCTTTCTGCCCTATCACGACAAGACACCGCCGGCGGTGATCAAACAGAATTTCGGCATCAGCAAGGCGGCGTTCAAACGGGCCATCGGCCATTTGCAAAAGCGGGGCAAAATTAAAATCGGCCCGTCGGGTATTGCCCTGTGCAAAACGGCTGCGCCGCAAAAGGCAGCCGGGGGCAGGCGGCGCCTGCGATAGCCGATAACAAGGAGGAGGACAGTGTGTTAACCGCAAAACTATTATTTAAATGCTTGGAAAGAGAGGGCGTGGAGATCATCTTCGGGTATCCCGGCGGGGCACTGCTGCCGATTTACGACGCGCTCCGCGATTCGAGCATCGAGCACATTTTGGTTCGGAACGAACAATCGGCCCCCCATTATGCCAGCGGCTACGCCAGAGAAACCGGCAAGGTGGGGGTGTGCCTGGCGACATCCGGCCCCGGGGCGACGAACCTGATTACCGGAATCGCCTCGGCGTATTTGGATTCGATTCCCGTTGTGGCCATCACCGGCCAGGTTAACCGGGAACTCATCGGGACGGACGCTTTTCAGGAAGCGGATATTTTTGGCGCGACGCTGCCCTTTGTCAAACATTCCTATTTGGTCAAGGATCCCGAATCGCTGCCAAAAATCATCAAAGAAGCCTTTTTTATCGCATCGACCGGCCGGCCGGGGCCGGTGCTTATCGATATCCCCCGGGACGTGCAGCTCGAAATCGTGAAGCGCCCGAAATACAGCGATGAGGTGGCAATTCGCGGATACAAGCCGACCTACGAAGGTCACACTGGGCAGATCCGCCGCGCGATCCGCAAGATCAAAGCCAGCGACCGCCCGCTGATTTATGCCGGGGGCGGCGTGGTGTCGAGCCATGGGGAAGCGGCGTTGTTAAAACTGGCGGAAACCATTGGGGCGCCGGTGGTCACGAGCTTCATGGGGATTGGCGCCTTCCCGCAGAATCACCCGCTTTATGCCGGCATCTGGGGCAGCCATGGCTATGCGCACACCAACCGGATTGTGGAAGCGGCGGATCTCGCGCTTTGCATCGGCGCGCGGATGAGCAACCGCGGCACATCTACGGATGTGCTCAACAAAAAAGAATTGATCCACATCGACATCGACCCGGCGGAAATTGGAAAAAACGTTAACGACACCAATATTCCCATTGTCGGCGATGCGAAGATTGTCGTCGCCGAATTGCTGGAGAAGGGGATTGAAACGGACACCCGGAAATGGCTTGAGGAGGTGCGGCGGATCAAAGCGGACAACCCGGTGTGCCTCGACGATTATCCGGGCATGGCCGGCGTCAACCCAAAAAAAATTTTTGCTTGGCTTTCCGGGCAGGTGCCGGAAGACACGACCCTGGTGGCGGACGTCGGGCTCAACCAGGTCTGGGCGGCGCTGCATTTCCAGGTGAGAAACGATCGGTGCTATATGACGTCCGGTGGTCTGGGTACGATGGGGTATGCCATTCCCGCGGCGTCGGGGGTGGCCTTTGCCACGCGAAAGGCGCCCAAAACGGTGATCGGTGTCTGTGGCGACGGCAGTTTCCAGATGGCGGTGGGAGAGCTCGGCGTGATTGCGGAGTATCGCCTGCCGGTCAAATTGATTCTGCTCAACAATCACAAGCTGGGCATGGTGCGCCAGCAGCAGCACGACAATTACGGCAAAAATCACTATTCGGGAACCGACATCGATTTTAATGTTAATTTCATGCAGCTGGCACAGGCCTATGACATTCAGGGTTATCATGCCGAGACCCAGGAAGAGGCGGAAACGGCAATTTTGAATGCACTCAAACAGCCGGGGCCGGCCTTGGTGGAATGTGTGGTCAGCGAAGATTACTTGAAGTTTTAAGGTGGCGCAGATGATGGAACAAAAACATTGCTTATCATTACTGGTCGAGAATAAGTTTGGGGTATTGGCACGCATCTCCGGGCTGTTTGCCCGCCGCGGCTACAATATCGACAGCCTGACCGTCGGCATCACCGAGGACGAACAGCTCTCCCGGATCACGATGACGGTGACTGCCGATGAACAGACGCTGGAACAAATTAAGAAGCAGCTTAATAAACTCATCAACGTCATCAAGATCATCGAGCTGAAAGAAGACGCCGCGATCACGCGGGAGCTGGTTTTTATCAAAGTCAAAGCCAACGATCAGACGCGCTCCACCATTGTGGGCATCTCGAATCTTTTTCGCGCCCAGGTGGTGGATGTGGCCAAAGACAGCCTGATTTTGCAGATTGCCGGCGTGCCGAGCAAGGTGGCGGCCTTTATCGGCATGGTGGAACCCTATGGTATTATTGAATTTGTGCGCAGCGGTGTCACAGGTTTGCAGCGCGGCAAGCAAGTCATCAATATAAAGCATTCGAAGTGACTTCGAAAACGCATCACAAGGAGGAGGAAGTATGTACAAGATTGTGGAGGCGAAACGCCTTGCCGCGAACATTTTCCGCATGGACGTGGAAGCGCCCCGTGTGGCCAAGCACTGTCTGCCAGGACAGTTTTTGATCGTTCGCGTTGACGAAAAGGGGGAACGCCTGCCGATGACGATTTGCGATTACGATCGCGAAGCGGGGACCGTGACCATCGTCACGCAGGAAGTGGGGCACGGGACCAAAGCCATGGGGATATTAAAGACCGGCGACGCTTTCCTGGATGTCGTCGGGCCGCTGGGTAAGCCCTCGGAATTGGTTGAAAAGGATCTGGACGAACTCAAGCAGATGAAGCTGCTTTTCGTGGGGGGCGGCCTGGGAACGGCGCCGGTTTATCCGCAGGTAAAGTGGATGCACGACCACGGCATCGATGTGGATGTCATCATCGGGGCGAAAACCAAAGACCTGGTGATTTTAGAAGATGAAATGCGCGCGGTTGCCGGCAACCTTTATGTCACTACAGACGATGGCAGCTGCGGCCGCAGCGGGATGGTGACCAAAGTAATTGAGGATCTCGCGGCCGAAGGCAAAACCTGGGATGTGTGCGTGGCCATCGGTCCGATGATCATGATGAAGTTTTGCTGCCTGACGACTGAAAAGCTGGGCCTGCCGACCATCGTTTCGATGAATCCGATCATGGTGGACGGCACCGGTATGTGTGGTGCCTGCCGCCTCATCGTCGGCGACGAAGTGAAATTCGCCTGTGTCGACGGGCCGGAGTTTGACGGTCATAAGGTCGATTTTGATCTGGCGATGAAACGCCAAACCCAATACAAGAGCGAAGAAGGGCGCGCCATGCTGGCAGCAGCAGAAGGTGATACCCATCACGGTGGATGCGGCGTTTGCGGAGGTGAAGCGTAATGGCGAAAAAGCGAATGGACAGAGTCCCGGTGCGTGAACAGGATCCGAAAGCCCGGGCGACCAATTTTGAAGAAGTGTGCTATGGCTACAACGAAGCAGAAGCGGTGGAAGAAGCCAATCGCTGCCTGAACTGCAAAAAGCCGCGCTGTGTGGCAGGCTGCCCGGTCTCCATCGATATTCCCGGCTTTATTCACGAGGTGACGGAAAAGAATTATCAGAAGGCTTTCGAAATCATTCAGGAATCTTCGCTTTTGCCGGCGGTCTGCGGGCGCGTCTGCCCGCAGGAATCCCAGTGCGAAGGACCCTGTGTGATGGGGATCAAAGGCGATGCCGTGGCGATTGGCAAGCTGGAACGCTTTGTGGCCGACTGGGCGCGCGAAAACAATATCGTGCCCGAAAAACCGGGTTTTGTCTCCGGCAAGAAGGTGGCGATCATCGGTTCCGGCCCGGCCGGCCTGACCTGTGCTGCCGAGCTGGCCAAGAAGGGTCACGACGTCACGATTTTTGAAGCGCTTCACGAAGCCGGCGGCGTGCTGGTGTACGGGATTCCGGAATTCCGTCTGCCGAAGGAAGCGGTAGTCGCGGCGGAAGTCGAAAATGTGAAGCGCCTCGGCGTGAAGATCGAAACCGATGTGGTGATCGGGAAGGCGACGACCATCGATGAATTGATGGATGAAGAAGGATTCGACGCCGTCTTCATCGGATCCGGCGCCGGTCTGCCGCGCTTCATGGGCATCCCGGGGGAAACGGCCAACGGCGTTTTCTCGGCGAATGAATACCTGACCCGCAACAACCTGATGAAGGCCTTTAAGGGCTATGACACGCCGATTCACCGCGGGAAGAAAGTGGCAGTTATCGGCGGCGGCAACGTGGCCATGGACGCCGCGCGATCGGCTCTGCGCCTGGGCGCGGATACCTATATTGTCTACCGGAGAAGCGAAGCGGAGTTGCCGGCCCGTGCCGAAGAAGTGCACCACGCCAAGGAAGAAGGCATTGAATTCCACCTGCTGACCAATCCGAAGGCCATCCTCGTGAATGAGGACGGCTGGGTGAAGGGGCTGCGCGTGATCAAGATGAAATTGGGCGAACCGGATGAATCCGGTCGGCGCCGTCCGATCGAAATTCCCGGCAGCGAATACGATCTGGAAGTTGACACCGTCATCATGGCGCTGGGGACCTCGCCGAACCCGCTGATTTCCTCGACGACGGAGGGGCTTGACACCAACAGATGGCAGTGCATTGTCGCGGATGAAAACGGTCAGACCTCCCGTAAGGGCATCTTTGCCGGGGGAGATGCGGTTTCCGGCGCAGCGACCGTTATTTTGGCCATGGGCGCCGGCAAGGATGCCGCCGCGGCCATTAACGACTATTTGAATACCTTATGAAAATGTGCCGGTCTTTGCCGGTTGAGATCCCCGTCTCTGAAAACAGGTGACGGGGATCTTTTTTAATGGCGCGCATCGGCATGATCGGCGGAACGGCTGTGAAGCTGTCGCGACGGTCAATGATTTCGCAAAGGTGCCGGATGACCATGGGACTGGTCGTTGTCGGTAGGCGCTTGCGGTTGGGATACAAAAAAGC
>NZ_GL622359.1:1986410-2018181 GCF_000185505.1 Pseudoramibacter alactolyticus ATCC 23263
CCATTTCAAATATTCCTCATAATATAAGCAAAAAAGGAGGAATCTATGAAATACGGATATGTGCGGGTTTCCAGCAGGGAACAAAATATTGACAGGCAGATGACGGCTATGAAGGAGCAGGGTATTGCCAAAGAAAAGATATTTGTGGACAGGGCGACAGGAAAAAATTTTAACCGAAAAGGCTACAAAAGAATGATGCGCAAAGTAAAGCCCGGAGACGAGATTTTTATCAAATCCATAGACAGACTCGGAAGAAATTATGACGAGATCATAACCCAGTGGAAGATCATCACAAAGGATAAGGCTGTCCATATTGTCGTCATCGACTTTCCGCTTCTGGATACGAGAAAACATGTCAACGGCTTAACCGGCACCTTCATCGCGGACCTTGTGCTGCAGGTCATGTCCTATGTGGCGCAAATTGAAAGGGAAACACGCATAAAAGACAGCTGGAGGGAATCCGGGAGGCCCGGAAACGCGGCGTGCGGTTCGGAAGAAGACCCATTGCAAAGCCGGATAATTTTGATGAAGTTGCAGCGCTTTGGCAGAATGGGCAGGTAAGCCTCAGAGCGGGAGCGAAGCTTCTGAACGTCAGCCATGCGACTTTTTCAAAATGGCTGAAACTACGTGATTAAACGATTTTATATAATGAATTTGTAAAAAAAGGTAGCAGTTTTTTGCCCGCACTTCTGAGCTTTGATTTCATAAATTTTCCTCCCTTCATCGCTCATTCCGCTACATCTTCACGCGTTTGCCAAGTTTCCTTTCTCGGGACTGTCTATTAAATCAGACTTTAATTTACAGACAAAAAGGGCACGTACCCTTCCCCTTTTTTAATATTTTTTTCAGTATATCATTGAAGTAAATTAAAGTCTGACTATTATGATGTTTGTGCTAATGTTATTTGGCATGTCAGCACCTAGTATGCAAGTTTTTGCCCAATCCCCAAACAGAGGATTGGAAATCTCTCATACAGATTTAGATTTATCAAAACTGGATATGTATGAATTTAAATGCAGACAAGAGAATATGCAAGTTTTGCATACAGACTCAGGTACATTGCAACAAACTGTTGTTCCAAACGGCAAGTGGAAGAAAAGTACTGTTTTTATGCATAAGTTTAACAAGTCTGCAACACAACAAGGTTTTGACAATGTATTAGAGTTACTATTTAGCAATGCCGGAGAAATAAATGGCAGAAAAGTTAATGTAAGAGTAAAAGTTAATCATTTGAGGTTGAATCCGACACAGTATTGTGGACAGCAGGAAAATTTTAATGACCCAAATTCCGGAGTACCATTTTTGACAGTGGACCAAAACTGGGGGGATAGTGGGATTCAGCTAATGGACCATATTTATCCTGACCATCCGAACTTTAATTCCAATGTTGAGCAGGCGTTTGGTATAAGAGCAGAAGTTACTGCCACTTTGGAGTATGCAGACGGTACTCCATGTGATTTGAAATTAACTATGCAACCTACTGATATAGATGTAAAACCGGGAAATAAGTTATACAACGGTAATAAAACATCATTTTATGAGGGTGTGGGAGTGCAAAATATAAACACCGCTATTGATAAGATTGTGTATAACAACGATGTGAAAATTCAGGAACATGATTATCTAAACAATTGGCATTGGTGGGAGGCACATCCAAGTATGCCTGAAGTAGGAACCTCAGGAGTGGATGAATATAATAAAACCGGTTTTGCAATGAGGGCTAAAGCAAATAGCATTAGATTTGCTTACTACTCTGCAGCAACTAGTGGGTCATTGTTCAAATTTTACGCAGAAGTTCCTTACTATAATAATCCGGAAAAAACAGCCAAGAAGGTAGTAGATAAGAAAGAAGTACCTAAAAAAGTCGGAGAACCGATTAAATATACGGTAACCTATACAGTTCCAAGACCGGGTGTAGACATTATTGATGATATTAAAAGCTTGAAATTTACAGATCAATTCGATAAAAAGGTTGATTTTAAGAATGCTCAGGTTAAACTTGATGGACAAGTATTAAATGAAGGCACAGATTACAAGCTATCAAAAATTGAGGCGGAAGGTGTTCCACCGACTATTGAAATAGATATTATTAATAAAGCGTTGTTTGGTAGAGATAAAGCCGGGAAAGTATATGAAATCACGTACAATACTGTCACTAATAAAAAGGCTTTAGTGAAAGGCGATGACGAGGTAGTTAACTCTACTGCCAGAATGTATTTCGATAATACACCGGTTTTTGCCAATACGGTAAAAACTAAATTAATCCCTCCAAAAGGTCCTGAAAAGACTGTATTTAAGGGTGGTACAACCACAGTGATTGATGGAAAGGTGGTACAGCCTGAATCAGAGCTAACGTATGCAGTAACATACAAGAACACAACGGGAGAAGATGTAAAAGCAACTATTACAGATAAGATTCCTGCTCACACAAAGTTCGTATCCGCAGAAAATGGCGGGAAAGAATCTGGTGGAGTAGTAACCTGGAAAGCCGATGTAGCAAAAGATCAGTCCGTAACAGTTAAATTTACAGTAAAAGTAGATAAGAATGTCAACGGAGCACCAATCGATAATGTTGCAAAGGTGAATGATGGAACAAATGATTTCACAACAAATGAAACACATAATCCAACTCCAACAGGCCCTGAAAAGACTGTATTTAAAGGTGGAACAACAACAAAGATTGATGGACAGGTAGTTCAGCCTGAATCAGAGCTAACATATGCAGTAACATACAAGAACACAACGGGAAAAAATGTAAAAGCTACAATTACCGATAAGATTCCTGAGCATACAACATTTGTATCCGCAGAAAATGGCGGAGCAGAAAAAGATGGAGTAGTAACCTGGAAAGCCGATGTAGCAAAAGATCAGTCCGTAACAGTTAAATTTACAGTAAAAGTAGATAAGAATGTCAACGGAGCATCAATTGGTAATGTTGCAAAGGTGAATGATGGAACAAATGATTTCACAACAAATGAAACACATAATCCAACACCTACAGAACCTGAAAAGACAGTTTTCAAGGGCGGAACCACCACCCAAATTGACGGCAAGCGCGTCGAGCCCGGCGAAGAGCTGACCTACGCCGTTACCTACAAGAACACGACGGGCAAGGATGTTAAGGCGACCATTACTGACAAACTGCCCGCTCACACAAGTTTTGTATCGGCGGATAACGGCGGCAAAGAAGCCGGCGGCGTTGTCACCTGGACTGCGGACGTGGCCAAGGATCAGAGCCTAACCGTTAAATTCACGGTCAAGGTGGATAAAAATGTCAACGGCGCGCCGGTGGACAACCAGGCCAAAGTCAACGACGGCACCAATGATTACAACACCAACGAAACCCATAACCCGACACCGGAAGAGCCGAAGAAAGAAGTCTTTAAGGGCGGCACGACCACCAAGATTGACGGGGAAGTGGTGCAGCCCGGCGACGAGTTAACTTACGCCATCACCTATAAAAACACGACGGGCGAGGATGTCAAGGCCACCATCACCGACAAGCTGCCCCAATATACAAGCTTTGTGTCGGCGGATAACGGCGGCAAAGAAGCCGGCGGCGTTGTCACCTGGACTGCGGACGTGGCTAAGGGCCAGAGTGTCACCGTTAAATTTACCGTCAAGGTAAACAAAAAGATCAACGGTGTGCCGGTGGACAACCGGGCCAAGGTCAACGACGGCACCAACGATTATCACACCAATGAAACCCATAACCCGACCCCCAAAGAGCCGGTGAAGGAAGTGCTGAAATTTCAGTCCAACACCAAGATCGACGGCAAGCGGGTGGAACCAGGGCAAAAGATTACCTATGCGATTACCTACAAGAACACGACCGGGAAAGAAGCCGATGTGACCATCACCGACAAGATTCCCGCGCATACAAGCTTTGTGTCCGCGGATAACGGCGGCAAGGAAGCCGGCGGCGTCGTCACCTGGAGCAAGAAGGTCGCAGACGGGGATGTCTTTGTGGCAACCTTCACGGTTCAGGTCGATCGGGATGTCAACGGCAATGTGATCAAAAACAAGGCAACGGCCAATGACGGCAAAAACAGCTACGACACCAACGAGGTGACCAACCCGACCCCGACCAAACCCGGGAAAAAAGTCTTTAAAGGGAATACGGCCATCGACATCGATCACAAACGGGTAGAACCGGGTCAGGAACTGACCTACGCCGTCACCTACAAGAATACGACCGATCAAGCGGTCAAGGCCACCATTACCGACAAAATTCCCGCACACACGACCTTTGTGTCGGCGGAAAACGGCGGTAAGTATGCGGACGGCAAGGTCACCTGGACCGCCGATGTGGCCAAAGGCGCAGGCATTACCGTCAAATTTAGGGTCAAGGTCGACCAGAACGTCAACGGCGCGCCGGTTGACAACAAGGCGCGGGTCAACGACGGGACTAACTGGTATAACACGAACGAAACCCACAACCCGACGCCCAAAGAACCGATCAAAGACGTTTTTAAGCCCCAGACGACCACCAGCATTGACGGCAAACCCGTTAAGGGCGGACAGGAACTGACCTACGCGATTACCTATGAAAACACCACCGGTCAGGCCGTGAAGGCGACCATCACCGACAAGATCCCGGCTTATACAAGCTTTGTATCTGCGGAAAACGGCGGCAAAGAAGCCGGCGGCGTTGTCACCTGGACCGCCGATGTGGCCAAAGGCGGCCGCGTCACCGTTAAATTTACCGTCAAGGTCGATCCGAACGTCAACGGCGCGCCGGTTGACAACAAGGCGCGGGTCAATGACGGAACCAACGATTATGATACCAACGAAACCCATAACCCAACCCCGACCGAGCCAAGGAAGGAAGTCTTCAAGTCTGGAACGACCACCAATATTGACGGCCAGCGGGTAGAACCGGGTCAAAAACTGACCTACGCCATTACCTATGCGAATACCACCGGCGCAGAACGCGATGTGACGATTACGGACAGAATCCCGGCTTACACAAGCTTTGTGTCTGCGGATAACGGCGGAAAATTCGCGGGCAGCGTCGTATCGGGCGGCACCGTCACCTGGACTAAGAAAGTGGCAGCCGGAGAAATCTTCAGGGTTACCTTTACCGTCAAGGTAGATAACCGTCCCAACGGCGCAACGCTGACAAACAAAGCCAATGTCAGGGACGGCGTCAACGATTCCGATACGAATACGGTCAAGAATCCAACACCCAAAACACCTGAAAAGCCGGCACCGCCAAAGACCGGCGATCATACCGGCATTGGCCTGTTCATGCTGCTGTTGCTCGCGTCCGGCGGGGCCCTTGGAACGACGGCTGTCAGAAGGAGAAAAAGACAGTAAGTCAAATATGGGAAAATGATGTGAAAACATCATGGATTAAAAAACAAATGAATATTTAAATGATAAGGGATTGGTGTGCCAATCCCTTATTGTGTTTTGGGAACCTTTGTATATTTCATATGATAAATGAAAATTGAAACGAAATTTCTGAGTTAAAAAATGAGCAGATATCTTGACCTGAAAGGGAAACGATTTGGAAAATTGACCGCTTTACACAGAATAGAAGATGGCGAAAAAGGATATGCCAAGTGGCTTTGCAAATGCGACTGCGGAGGTGAAATAATAGTCGATACGAAACGTCTGCAAAGAGGCACTGTCACCAACTGTGGATGCGAGCCGAAAAAAACCGCGGGAAATGGAAGCATTGCCGAAGATTTGACCGGCAGACGCTTCGGAAAGCTTGTTGTCGTCAGGCGGGCGGAAAACAAAAACGGCAGAGTCAGATGGCTTTGTCAGTGTGACTGCGGCCATCGGGCGGTTTTCACCGCCAAACAGCTTAAGGCGGGGCAGACCACAAGCTGCGGATGCCAACGAAAGCGGCATCTTCATTACAAGAACCTGAGAGGGAGGTGGTTCGGCAGGCTCACCGCTCTTTATCCAACAGCCCACAGAGATAAAAAGGGATCCATCAAATGGAAGTGCCGCTGCGCCTGCGGCAATGAATGCCTGGTAACCGAGGACGCACTGGTGCACGGCAACACAAGAAGCTGTGGGTGCAGGAAGACAGAGGTGCAAGGAGCCGTTTTTAAGAAAGTTAGCCTGTACGAAGGGACCAGCTATACGCTGCTTAAATACAGAAATGCCATTCGCAGCGATAATGCGAGCGGCTATACGGGGGTTTATGAAAATAAGAACGGCAAATATAAAGCGGTGATCGGGTTTAAAGGAAAGGTCTATCATTTGGGCACCCATGATACCCTGCAGGCCGCTGCAGCGATGCGAAGATATGCAGAAAAAATTTTGCATCAGGGTTTTTGCGAGGCCTTTGAACGATGGAAGGTTTTAAGCCGCGGCGATCCGGCATGGGAAACAGACAATCCCCTGATTTATGAGGTTAGTTTCAAGGACAGAGAATTTGATATCACTTGCAATATCGAGGCGCTGGAAAAGGAATGGGCCGAGGAGAGGTAAGCACACATTAAAGGTTTGGAAGGTATTATTTAAAAAATATTGTTTGCAGCACAGGTGGAATTTTTCAGGCGGCGGCTTAAAGGGTTCGGATTATAAAAGCCCGCGGCAACGACCGGATGAATTCCGTGCGAGAAGGTTGTCCGCTGAGAAGAGGAGGAACCTGCTGACCGAATGGACAGAATCAGCAGGCAGCAATCGGAATGGTTGGAAAAATACAGGCAACATGGGTATCGAACGCCGGCATCCTGATTCGGTATAAAGATATTAAAGTGCTGGTGGATGGTCTTTATGACGATAAGGGCCATGTGTTCAGCAAAATGCCCCCAAGAATAGAAGAAATGGTGATGAATGGCGACGCGCCGTTTGATCATATCGATTATTTGATTTTTTCACACAGACATTTGGATCACTATTGTGAAAGAAAAGTGACCGCATATCTCAAAAAACACAGCGTCAAGCGGATTTTTCTTCCGCAGGAGTGCGTTGCGGGACGGCCGATTCGGGAATTTTTTGCGGCCTCTCAAATGGCTTATACGGCTCTTTCTAAAGCAGCGGACGAGAAAGTGTTTCATTTAAATGAGCATCTGGATTTGCAATTTCAAAAGACACGCCACTTGAGCGAGACGGAAGATGCGGTGCAGCACTTCTGCTGCCAAATGACCTTCGATAACGAGAAAAAGATTTTATTGACATCCGATATGGATTATATGCATGTCCCGTTTCAAGGAATATTGTCTGAAGAACAGGCTGTGACTTTTGTAAATCCGATGTTTATGAGCGCGATCCGCGGAAAGAAATTTTATCACGGCGAATTAAAAACGAAATATATCGCGGTTTATCATCTTCCCTTTGCGGAAGATGACGATATGAATTTGGGAAATCTGGTGAAAAATACGATTCGCCGGTGGCACAAATCTGACGGAGAGCCGGTCGTTTTTAGAGAAGTATTAGAGACAAGAACATTTTAATGGATGGCATTTCAAAGACGGCGCCGGAAAAGATGCCGCAGCCGAATAAAGAGAGGGTCAATAAAATGGCAAATAATCAGAGCACGGACAAACAGATCTGCTATTTGGAGACCGGTTCCACAGACCCGGGATATAATCTCGCCTTTGAGGAATATATTTTGCTGAATAAAAAAGAAGGTCATTACCTCTTGCTTTGGCAGAATGACAAAACCGTTGTCGTGGGTCAATATCAAAATACGATTCGTGAGATCAATCAGCGCTTCGTTGAGGAACATGGCATTCGTGTTGTCCGGCGCGCAACAGATCTTATTGCTGAAGGCGCGCTTGCCATCAAGATGGGGGCAACGCTTGATGATTTGATTGAGACGATCCATTCTCACCCGACGGTCAGCGAAGCAGTGCGTGAAGCGGCATTGGATGCAGAAGACAGAGTGCTCAACATGCCGCCGACGGGGCGTGGATAAGGGGGGCATTTTTCAATCAGACTTTTAAAGCGGGGCTGCGAAAAAGCAACGCTCCGAGAAATGGAGCAAGGTTTCCTGATGCGTCCGATGCGTGCTATCCCCCTCTGCTGTCTGTCCAGTAAAGGGGGATATGTCAGCAGATGGATTCCATTTGTTTTCATTGACTTTTCACGGGGAAATCACTATAATGAAAACAAATCAAAAGATCTCCCGGTCTTTTTTTTATGCGAAGGAATCCGGGAAGAAAAAAGAGGAAAACCATGAGCGAAGAAATGATTGTCACCCAGGAAGGCCTGGAAAAAATGAAGGCGGAGCTGGAGCAGCTCAAAACCGTCACCCGCTATGAAGTCATCGAAAAACTGCGCACCGCCCGGGGTTACGGCGATTTATCGGAAAACTCCGAATACGACGAAGCGAAAAACGAACAGAGCTTTGTGGAAGGCCGGATCAAGGAGCTGGAGCATCAGATTCATCACGTGAAGGTGGTGGAAGAGGTCCAGACGGACGTCGTCGGGATCGGCAGCTATGTCAAAGTGGCAACAGCCGGAAAAAATCTGGAATATCAGATTGTCGGCTCGGCGGAGGCCAATATCAAAGAAGGGAAACTATCCAACGCTTCCCCGGTGGGCGAAGGGCTGATGGGCTGCCAGGCTGGCGATGTGGTGGAAATCGAAGTGCCCCGCGGCGTGGTGACCTACGAAATTTTAGACATTCACCGGTAAATGCTCAAAGCCTGCGGCCTTCAAAGCGCGGCAGGGCGATCATACGATACAGGATTCAATTCACGGAGAAATTATGTCCAACAACAATCAACCGAAAACCAGCGACGTGATTCAGGTGCGCTGGGACAAATTGGCGCAGCTGCAGGCAGCCGGCCAGAACCCCTATGAGATCACCAGCTACGATGTGACCGACACGGCCGCCGAGCTGACCGACAACTTCGAAGCCCACGAAGGCCAGAACGTGAGCCTGGCCGGGCGCATCATGGCCAAACGGGGCCAGGGCAAGGTCGGCTTTTACGATCTGCTCGACAGCAGCGGCCGCATTCAGCTTTTTTTGAAGAAAGATTTGCTGCCGGATTACGATCAGATCAAAAAGGTCGATATCGGAGATATCGTCGGCATCAAGGGCGAGCTCTTTAAAACCCAGCGCGGGCAGATTTCCGTGCGGGTGAACGCCTTCACTTTGTTGTCCAAGTCACTGCAGGTGCTGCCGGAAAAATACCACGGCCTGAAGGATACGGATATCCGTTATCGTGAACGCTACGTCGATCTCATCGTTAATCCCGAGGTGCGCGACGTTTTTGTGATCCGCTCGAAAATCATCACCGAGATCCGCCGTTTCCTGGACGGCCGCGGCTTCCTTGAGGTGGAGACGCCGGTGCTCAACAATCTGGCCGGCGGCGCTAACGCCCGCCCCTTCGTCACCCATCACAACACGCTGGACATTCCGATGTATCTGCGGATTGCCCTGGAGCTGCCGCTGAAACGACTGATCGTCGGCGGTTTTGATAAGGTATATGAGCTTTCCCGCGTCTTCCGAAACGAGGGGATGGATCCGACCCACAACCCGGAATTCACCGAGCTGGAAACCTATGAAGCCTATGCGGATTACGTCGACGTGATGAATATGGTGGAAGACCTCTACCACCACCTGGCCGATAAAATTCTGGGCACCACCGATGTCGCATACGATGGTCAGGTGATCCATCTGGGTGAGCCTTTCCGCCGCGCGCGCATGGTGGATATCGTGAAGGAAGTGACTGGCGTCGATTTCGACGGGATGACGGATCCGGCCGAAGCGAAGGCGGCCGCCGAAGGTTTGGAGGTCGATGTGGCCGATCTTGACACGGTGGGCGAAATCATGGCCAAAGTCTTTGACGAAACCTGTGAGGATCAACTGATCCAGCCGACCTTCGTGACGATGCATCCGGTGGAAACTTCGCCGCTGGCAAAAAAAGACCCGGCCGATCCGCGCTATACCCAGCGTTTCGAGCTTTATATCGACGGGGCCGAATGCGCTAATGCCTTTTCTGAGCTCAACGACCCGGCGGATCAGAAGGCCCGCTTTGAAGCGCAGATGGCCAGGAAAGCCGACGGCGACGACGAAGCCCATCCCTACGATGCGGACTTTATCAAGGCGCTGGAAGTCGGCCTGCCGCCGACCGGCGGCCTGGGCATCGGCATCGACCGCCTGGTGATGCTCTTCACCGGACAGCGCAGCATCCGCGACGTGATCCTGTTCCCGACAATGAAGCCCATCGACAAGTAAAGGAAACAAAAAATCTGGTAGCCATGCGGGTTTACCGGGACACCCGGAAGGCGCAAATCCTACATCTTACATCGAATTTACATCAAGCGGTGCAGGAAAACGTGCAGAAGGGAAACAATCGTATATTTGCTATGGAAAAGCCTTGAGAAATTAACACTCTCAAGGCTTTTCTTTATTTTTGGTATTAATCACAGATTGTACCTGAACGCAGAAGTTCCCTATGCTTCCATATAGAAAGCGAAGGCGGGAGGTGCGGCATGAAGAACGGCTTTGCCGCGGTACATCTGGAATTGACTGGTGAATGGTCAGAAAAGAACTTTCCTCTGAGACCGGAGATGGTTAACGAAAAGTCCAGAAGAAATGTCTGGCGCATTGTTCGTTGTGTGGATACGAATGGAGAGCGGTCATATTATCTCGCGTGAAGGGATGCAGCTGCCCCGTTTGTGCAGATAGGCAAATTCTACAAGAAAACCATGTGCCTTGCCTGCTCAGAGCTGTTGAACAGTCTGGACGCCGGCGCGGCCACCAACATCACCAACCGGCAGCGCCGTCAGAACGTCATCAACAACTTTTCCGCCGTGGTCCCCTACGATATGGGGCTGCAGCGGAAAGAAGCCAAGGCATTCCTGGGCGATCTGACCGCCCGCGATCAGCGGATAATGCTGGGCATTCGGACGCTGACCAGGGAGAGCCTGGCGGTGTTCATGCCCTTTAAGGCACAGGAAATTCAGGATCGGGCGGCATTTACTTTGAGGAGAACGCGATCTCCCATAACCCGGTCCTTTGCAACCGGGAAAACCTTTGGAACCAGTCGACCTTTATCGATGAAGGATGTTTAATTTATTAACATTCTGGGGAACAGTTTTATAATCACAAAGAGGGTTTAGCCGTTAAAGAAAAAATTCTTGGAAACGGCTATCTTTTTTGGGCATCCAATTGTTATACATTGTAGATTAATATTTTGATAGCAGAGAAAGCAGGGGGGAGCCTGTGAATAAAGACTATGGCCTTATAAGGAAAATGCGACGGGGGGACGAAAAAGCGTTCGACCTCTTTGTGCATGAGTATTACGAAGATATATTACGATATTGTACATACCATAGCAACGACGCAGAAGATGCGAAAGACCTCACACAGGATACTTTTTTGCAATTTTTCCGGAATCTTTCTGGGTATTCACATATTGGGAAAGCCAAAAATTACTTATATACAATTGCTAGAAATCTTTGCAATAACTACCATAAGAAAAAGAAAATGCAGGTTTTAAACCACATTGAAAATGAAGGATATTCAGAGGGCATAGAAACAGATGCTATTACACAGATAACGGTACTCACGTGTTTGAATCAGCTGCCGGACGAACTCAGAGAAGTACTGATTCTATACTATTATCAGGACTTGAAACAAGCGGAAATTGCGGATGTCCTCGGAATTGGTCTACCACTTGTTAAATATCGCTTAAAAAAAGCAAAAGAGCAGATGGAAGAGCTATTAAGAATGGAGTAACCAGATGGATATCGAAAAGGTACTTAAAGAAAATCAATTAGAAGTTGTGGTTGATGAAGATGAGATTCAGGCGGTTGTTAATCACTCTGTAGATACTTTTATAAAAAGAGAGCGTGAACAGATTCTTTCTTATCATGAATTTATTTGTGAGCAGTTCCGTTTGATAAAAAAAAGGTGGTGGATTCTTCAGTTTGCTCTTCTTTGGTTGGCGTGGTATCTATTGGCAACGGGAGGAGGAGCACTTTATATTCGGCGGGAAATGGGAATCCTTGGCACATTGTTTATTATTCTTATGATTCCGGAGCTGTGGAAAAATCTTACAAATCGATGCATGGAAATTGAGAGCGCGGCCTATTATTCCGTTCAAAAAATTTATGCGGCAAGGATTATTTTGTTTGGCTTGATGGATATTCTGATGCTCACGATTTTTAGTGGAAGTGTACACTTTATCGTTGGCATCTCTCTTAGAGAGATTGTTACAGAATTTCTTTTGCCTATGACGGTTACGGCTTGCATCTGCTTTTCTGTTCTTGGAAGGCAGTACCGTAATTCGGGAATCGCGATGGTACTTTGTGTTATCTGGAGCGCAGTATGGTGGGCTATCTCTGCAAATGACTTGATTTATGCTGCAGTGGCCCTGCCGGTGTGGATGAGTATTTTTGGAATGGCAATTCTGTTTTTAATCGTTATGATTTATCGACTTCTTAGAAGTTGTAACAAATATATGGAGGTGAATTATTTTGGAGATGTCTTTAATTAATTTAACGAAAAGATATGAAAATCTTAATGTAGTAAATGACGTGAGTCTTGATATGACAAACGGTGTGTATGGTCTTTTGGGAGTAAATGGAGCAGGGAAAACAACTTTGATGCGCATGATTTGCACGCTGATTCAGCCTACGCACGGAAGTATCACGTACGATGGTAAGGATATTTTTGAGCTGAAGGAGTCTTATCGAAAAAAACTTGGTTATCTGCCGCAGGACTTTGGATATTATCCCGATTTGTCTGTATGGGATTATTTAATGTATATTGCGTCAATTAAAGGCTTGCGACCATCCTATGCAAAAAAACAAGCCGATCATCTCCTATCACAAGTCGGCTTGAAAAAAGCGACAAAAATGAAAATGAGGAAGCTATCTGGGGGGATGTTGCGCCGTGTAGGGATTGCACAGGCTATGTTGAATGATCCTAAAATACTGATTTTGGACGAGCCGACTGCCGGGCTTGATCCGAATGAGAGAATTCGCTTTCGTAATCTTATCAGCGAAATCGCTGACGAAAGGTTGGTTTTGCTTTCGACACACATCGTTTCTGATGTTGAATTTGTCGCAAATAAGATCATCTTGATGAACAAAGGAAAATTCTTTTTTACTGGAACTGCCGAAGATATTACTTCTTCCATTGATCAGAAGGCATGGACATGCACAATTTCTCGTTCCGATGTGGAGGACTATTTAAAACGGTATTTAGTGGCAAATGTAAAAACAATATTGCAAGGGGCTGAGCTTCGTATCATTGCGAGTCAGCCGCCTGTGGAATATGCCAAGGAAGAACAAATTACTTTGGAAGATGCCTTTTTATACTATTTTGGGGAGAAAGCAGGTGATGAGGAATGATGCTGAGATATGAAATGAAAAAAATTTTGAATAAGAGGTTAAATTGCGCACTGTTTATCGCCGCTCTCCTGATAGTTGTCGCCTTCGGTGTTTTTTCAATTGGCAGTTTTAACTTTGTTGATGCAAACGGGAAAACGCATAGCGGTATTTTTGCTGCAAGATCTCTTGCGGCAGATAAAAATCGTTGGCGGGGGGATCTGACACCGGCGAAATTTGCAGAAGTTGTAGAATCAGTGAAAAAAGGTAAAGGCAAGGCATCAAAACTTACAGAAGATGAGATGTATGGGAAAACAATTCAATCCAGTCAGGACATTGTTGAAACTGCTGGAAGAATGTTAAAAGGTGAAAGCAGTGACTTTGATGATTATTCTAATGCATTGCTTTCTGCAAACGCCTCCCAGGTCAATTCGATTTACGACATTTACAAAGAAAATTTGCTTGCTTCGAGCAAAGAGTATGGAACCACGCCTGAGAAAGAAAGATATTTGACAAAACAATATCAGAAAATTCGAACACCGCTCTACTATGAAGCGGCGGATTCCTGGGATACGATGTTTTTATATGTCACAACTGCCAGCTTAATTCTGTTGGTTATTATCGGGGCTATAAGCGCCGGAATTTTTTCAGAAGAATTCAGTTATAAGGCTGATTCCGTATTCTTTTCCGCGCAATATGGTAAAACAAAAGCGACGCGTAATAAAATTGCTGCCGGTCTTATTACCGCAACACTTGTTTATCTTATCGGCATTGGATTACTCTCTGCCATCTGCTTCAGTGTTGAAGGAATCAGTGGCGCGAACACACCCTATCAATTTGAATTCCCTTATGCGATCTATACGGTCTCCTGTGGTCAGATGTATGGAATTATTGTTTTGGGAGGATATATCGCCAGTCTACTTTCTGCTTCAGTTTCAATGCTGGTGGCATCCAGAACTAAAACAATGGGCATTGCGGTATGTATACCGTTCTTGTTGTTCTGCGTTTCTCCGTTTGTTGGGCGAGCATTGCCGTTTCGGACGTTTTTTACCCTTACGCCGGATCAGTTAACAAACATAGTAAACTGTGCACGGATACCATATATATACCAAATCGGGAGCGTGGTGTTTAGTCAGATTCCCTTTTTAATATTTTTTTACTTGATCATAGTGGTCTTACTATTGCCAATCGTATATAGAAATTATAATGAGGCCATTTTATAAGAAAACTCATAACAGAATCATCAACATGAACATAGATTTCTATTGCACTGAAATACATATGAACTGAGATTGATGATTACAAGTGAGGAGGAATTTGCGCATATATAGCAAAAAGTTTATCAGGGCAATAGATATTCTACAACGTGTTTTTATGAAAAACAGGAGGAAAGTTATAAAGGTAATAGAGAGATTTCAAAGGATGGTTTTATAGAGCAGTCATACATACGATCTAATCAACAGGACACAGTACGATGCAAATGCCGGTATCTTGGGGAGTATCAAAACTTTTTTGCTTTTGTCGACCATGATCAGCACAGTGTCTTATACGATCATTATAATCAGATACAACATCGTTTTGTTTGCGATTATTATGGCAGTGCCCGTTATCCGGTACCTGTTTGAAAAGAAGTATAATCTCAAAGAATATGCCGTAGAGAAGGAAAACACAGAGCTAAATAGAAAAATTGGCTACATCTCCTATTTGCTGACGGGCTTAGAAAATTTTAAAGAAATTAAGACTTTTGGCTTATTTGATTTCTTTATCAATAGATACCAAGACATAAAAGAACTCTGCAATCTGAAATTGATACGATTGAACTATAAAAGGGATCGCGCGTTTTCTGTTCTCACGCTGTTAGAAAAAACCGTTGACTTGGGTGTTACGCTATTGATTTTATCACAGACCTTTACTGGGATTTTATCCATCGGTAGATTTGTCTTGTATAACAATTCCATTGACAGCCTCAAAGAGAATGTGGCCACCATGTTTTCACATTTATCCTATTTGTATAAAAATAGCGCGATGCTTGACCAGATCAGGACATTCTTTAATCTTCCTCCTGAGAATATTAATGAAAATGGGATAAAAACTGATAAAATCCAAACAATTAGACTGGATAACGAACATACTGGCTCGAATTACACTCTGAATCCAGTGCGACGGAAAACGTGATACTGGAGTTCCCTAACTTGCAAGCAATGTTTGATGACGCGAGAACTGCGGGCTTACAGCTATTTGTAAGAGAAGGGTATCGGACGAGAGAACAACAAAAACTCTTTAATGATAAAATCTCTACTCACCGAAATGAGGGACATTCAAAATCTGAGGCGAGAAGGTTAGCAGAAGAATGGGTGGCCGTTCCGGGTACAAGCGAGATTGGGATTGTCATTGATATCAATGCAGGTACATCTATTTGTTTACCGGGTGCGGTGTATTCATAAAAAAATAATTCGTATAAATACGGGTTTATCCATCGAATAAGACTGATATTACTGGCGTGAAGGATGAGCCACGGCATTACAGATATGTTGGAAAAAAGCCGCAAAAGGAATTTGTTCAAAAGGAATTTGTTCGGAAGAGTATTTGCAACGGCTAAATGAAGGGATGTTTCAATACGCAGTAAGTGTTAAATGGGCATTTGGGATATCACGAAGGCAATAATATATGATAAAATCATCTTATAATAGGTAATGTAGCACATTTTCATAGAGTAACGATCTGGTTTACGTGAAAAAATACGTCGATGAGCGGAGGAAGATAGAGTATGGCAAAGCATTGGAGACGGCAGGTTTCTGCATTGATTTTGGCGGCAGCTCTTGTCTGCGCCTTTTCCGCTTGCGGCATCAATACCGGAAAGATAAAACAAACCGCAAAAGAAAAAGCCCTGGAAGGACTTGGCAAATTAGACAAAGGGATGAAAAAATCATACGGAAAAGACAGCTCGGGAGAGAAGTGGATGTGTGTCATTGAGCATGGCGCCGAAAATCTGTATGACTTTCATGACATGTTCGGCAAAGAGCTCCTGGACAATATGCGGACGTCAGATTCTCTGGAATCCAACTGGAAAAAGCTGCATGACTATGCAAAGGGATATTGGACCAATTTCGATCTGGTATCCCAAAAGAACTATGCGCATGGGGTCATCGTTTCGGAATATAAAGTTTATGTGAAAGAACACCTATCGCCCACTCAAAAAGAGGCAGGTGCCGATGCCAAACTTTATCATCTGTTTTTTGTTGTTCACTCTCCGAAGGAAGAGAATCCTGCTTTCCGGGGCGTGTGGTCAGTGAGTATGGTGGATGATAGCTTGTATCGTCAAAAAGGCTTTGCCTTTGCTGCAAAGCCGGATAGCCGGGGACAAAAACGGGGAATATCGCCATGCGGAATTTTTGTGGGAGAACATGCCCTGACGCTGGCGAATGCCCTGCCGGCACTCAAAAGATCATCTGCCTATGATAAGACCATCACGGGGCCGGGCTATCAGAAGGGGCCCGTTACGGTTATGAATGATGCCGGCGAATCCCCGCAGAAATACAGTGAAAAAATTGCCGCAAAAATCGAGACGTGTCTGAACAGACGAGATGCCAAACAGTTAAAAGGGATGTATTTTAAGACCGTTCTTGACACGGCGCCGGAGACGGAACAGAAGATCCACAGTCTGACGCGGATATTCACGGGCTCTTCGGATCGCGTCCGGATTACAGAAATAGACGAAGACCGGGGGACTGGCGCAACCTCGATGAGCTACCTGTTGGATTCAACGGGCGACAATCATGTTCAGCCGGGATTCGGGACCTATTATGTTGGCTTTCGGGCTGTGGTGATCTGTGGAAAGAAAAAATATCAGCTGATAGCACAGTGCTGCACCAACTACGAGAGAAATGCGAACCGTCTGGGAATCATCAAACTGGAACTGCATCCAGAGACACCCGGAGGAGAGTTTGCCTATGCAAGAGATTCTGTTGCTGAGGCAGGAATGGATATGGTTGAATTCGGTTTGTCTAAGTAGGTGGAAAGCGCCATACATGGGATATTTTAAAACCATAGCCGGCATGTGAATGAATAAACTGTGCCGGTCTTTGGCATCTTTTGTTTTTATGGCGGCTGAATCCGGGCTGATTCATGTGATGCACATAGGAGAATAACGTATGGAAACAGAACAGAAAGCAAAGAAGCAGAAAAAACCACATATCAAAATTCGGATGTGCTTTTTCGTGATCGGGTTGCTCTTTCTTTGCACCGAAGCCAGTCTGGGGATTGGGCTGTCCCGCCCGATGCAGAGATGGGTCTTTATCCCGTTATACATCTTGGTGCTTCTGGTTCCCGTTCTCTTATACCGCAAGGCAGGAAGTTTCCTGGCTTCAAGGAAATTTTTGATGCTCATTGTGCTTGTCTATGTGTCTATGTATGGGATGCTTGCATCTCAGCTCAATCAAATGGAACATCATGCAGGCGTTTTAAGCGGAGCGAATGCCAACGTATTTTCCTACACTGACGATATTTTTGCCAAAAGTTATTCTTCCGCGGATGAAATCCTTAAGAACACCAAACTCGATGCAGGCTATCGGGAATTCTACCGTTTTGAAGATTCACACGCCGTTAGTGTTTTTTATCAAAAGCCCGCTCCGAAACATGTGAAAAAAGGGTCATACCAGGAGGAGGACCCTTTCTATATGGCTCTGAAGGTGCTCAGCGTGGATATTTATAAGGAAGGCGGACGCTATTATGCTGTTGGCACCCGAAAAATGTCTGCGGCTAGTTTTGATTCTTACTCTGACGAGGAGACCCTTCGGGCGGACCTGTCAGCTTCGCTTAGCCGGAAAAGTGTGATGCCGCAAGCAGATAAATTATTTGTCTGGGGAGTTTCCAGATATCCCCATATGGATCGGGTGACAGTAGACGGCATTCCCTGTGCAAAAATTATTTCGCTCTCCCTTCGGGGTGGCAACACTGGCTATTTTTGGATTATTAGCAATATAAATGCCGGTTTGAATCCCAAGACGGTATCCATCAAAGGCCTTCCTAATACAAATGAAAAGTAGGGCGCTGGGGGCTGCGCAGTTATGGCATGGGCTAAGAAGATGATTTAGAAGGAGGAACCCATCTTGAAGACGCATAAAAAAATAAAAAAGATCCTGGCGGTATGTATGATCCTTATCGGAGCACTCGGCGGCGGATTTATTACGCTGGGCTTTTTACTGAGCCCATCAACGGGGAGCAGGATAATAGGAGACGTTAATCTTCTGATTATATTTAACGCCATTCCGATCGCCTTGGTTATCGGTGGTATTGTGGTTTGGAAGTGCAGGAAGTTTGCCAAAAAGCTGGCTGTCATATTCCTTCTTTCCATAGGAATCGCCTTTGTTGCATTCATGATTCCCGTTATCACGACCAAATCAGATATTTCGGACATCCCCGGTTATTATGGAACCAGAGTTAATGATTCTCCCGGTCATTCCGGCCATCGGGGACTCAAATGGTATGACACGCCGGAAGAGGCTTTGAAGAAAGATGACGATACAAAGGATTTGAAAAAGGCGGATCATTTCTATATCTATAAGACCAATCGGGAGATACTTTATTTCAGTTCGCCGTCAGATAACAGAACCTTCAGGGTATCTTCGTTAAAAATTCAAAATGGGAAATATTCTCAGGTGACCGGAACAGATTATTTTACCAGGGATTACTCAAAAGAAAATTATCTTTATGACTGTGATGATGCGGTAAGCGAGGATATCGCCCAGGAATTTTGCACCAGTGGCTCTGGAAATGGTTCTGCCGCAATTGTACACGAAGACATCTATTTCGGGATGTGGAGCAATTTGAAGGAGGCCGAAAATTTGACCATTCTGGGGAAGCATCCAGAGGTGCGGACGGTGACAGTCGGCAATCAAAAATACGCATTTTGGATGATACAGGATCCGAGGATTACGGCAGCCCTGAAAAAATTTGACTTTTCAGGATTTACGCTTAAAGAACTTACGGATACTTTGGATATTGATTATAAACCGTATTGATCTCACAATAAAAATTAGGAACTGGATTTTGATTGGAACCATACTCAGCGGATGCATCGCGGTATTGAGTGCTTTTATTACAGTCGTTGAAATTGTGCTCGCCATTCTTGGAATGCAGCATGCCCAAACGCCGGTTGCAAATGATTATATGGCATTCGGTAAAATAATTACCCAGACTTTAGCAGCCATATTTGTGGTTTTGGCGCCAGTTGTCGCTGTAATGGCAGGTGTTGCATTTGTCCTTTCTCTGATCTCATGTCTTTTAAGGGCATCTTCTCTAAAAAAGCACCGAAACTTACCCTACAGCCTGACGGATCTCAAAAATACGACCGGCTGAATTTTATGTAATGGAATGCTTGGGATGGGATTTTAGCTAAGGTTGTTCTCTCTGAAATCTTATTCTGTTTTTAATTAGAGGAATTGCTTTTGTTCAAGTGCTTAGCTGCTTTTTACAGGTCAAGGAAATCATGGAAGTCAGGGAGCAGGTTTAAAGGGAATTTCATTTTTCTTCAAAGTATAAGAGGCATCGACTGCGGGGCATATAATATGCCTGCACAGGGGCTTTCTTATTCGCTCTTTGATTAATTCGCTGCATCTGAAAGCTGTTCACCCTGATTACGACATTCTTGCCTTTATGATCGATTCCTTCTAAATGGGGATCGTCGGAATAAGATTCATAGGAAACCCGTGGATATCTGACTTCCGTTTTGGCTGGAGTGTTAAGATGTGGTAAATCCAACAGCGTCATCGGCCCGGGCGTTGCAAGGAGAAAGAACAAAGACAAGCCAATAAACAGAGAAATCAGCTTTGATTGGCTTAATTTTCGGCTTTCTTCTTTTGCCTTTTTTACTTCCTCAAACGGATTTGAGCCCAATCGACAGGCAATGCTATGTCTGCGGAAAACCCACAAAAGAAGAATAAGTAAGAAAGGATTCACAATAAGAATCCATGAGAACAAACCCTGAAGGAAGAAGAGGTAGGGGTGATTGCCATAATCAGCCATGATAGACACAATGATCATGGTTGCAACCAAAATCACGGCAAGGAGAATACCCCCTTTGATAAACAGGTTGATGCGATTGTTATTTTCATCATTCATTAATACGCCTCCTGTATTCTTCAATGTCCTTTTCTAATTTTTTAAGGTGGAAAAATCTTTTTGTAAATAGATCTTTTATGATAATAGTTGAAAATCGAAGGGCTGGTGTCAGTGGACTGGAACCTCAAATCCTTTATTCTTTTATAATTCATGTTGATGGGTATGTCAAGGAAGGGGACTGTGGGTCTTTAACGGCGTCAAATACTTTTAAAAAAGGTCTGCTCTATGATATGTTGGTATCGATGTTGCCAAAAACGAGCATGATTGCTGTATTTTGGGATCCAATGCGGAGATTTTATGTCCCGGTTTCACAATCGCTAACAACAAAACCGGTTACGACGAGCTTTATCAGAATATTTTTGCTATGACAAAGCAAAAATAAACGTAGGTCTTGAAGCAACCGGTCATTATTCGAGCAATCTCTTGGGATCAGCTTAGGTTTTGCAGGTTAAATAACTCTTGACTTTCCAATCAGAGCGGCCCCGATGGCCCCGTTGTATTGAGGAAAATTGGCTTCTTGAATATCCGTCATTAATTCATCTTCCAGTGCCGTCCGCAATGCGTCGTTTTTCGCGCCGCCTCCGGTCATCAGAATATCGCCGTCCGATTTATATTTTCTTGCCATTTTTGCAATTCGATTTGCCATAGCAAGGTGCATCCCGGCTAAAATATCTTCCCGGCTTCTTTTTTGAGCAAGCAAAGAAATCACCTCCGTCTGCGCAAAAACGGCACACGTACTGTTGATCTGGCAGGGATTCTTGCTTGCTTTCGCCAATTCGGGAATTTGATCAATGGTTGTTTCCAGAAGCTCTGCAACAACTTCCAGAAATTTTCCGGTTCCGGCAGCGCACTTATCATTCATTGTAAAATTTACAATCTGTCCTTCCTGTCCCATACTAATAATTTTGCTGTCCTGCCCCCCAATATCAATCAGCAATCTCGGATGTACTCCCTTCGGGGCTGTCAGTCGGCTTCCCCAGGCGTGAGCAGTGATTTCAGAAATCGTGGAATCCGCGGAACTAATACTTCTGCGGCTGTATCCCGTAGCCGTTATCGATCGCATCTGCTCGTTTGTTACCTCTGTGTCACGTTTAATTGCTTGCACTAATTCATCCGCCGTTTTTTCGCAATCAATCCCGGTTGGAAGTAATTTTGTCGATACAACCTGATCTTCAGAAATCAAAGCCGCTTTCATATATGTAGAGCCGGCATCCAATCCCATATAGTAAGTTCGCATTTATCTTCTCCTTTGCTCAATCAATTCCACGAAAGCCTCAAGACGGATCCTGACCTGTTCAGCGTCTTCAGAAGAGAAGTCCGTCTCAACGCGTATCAGGGGAATCCCCAGCTCATCGGTTATTTTTTCAATGAGGGGCAGCTCAAAATCATAAGGGGTGCAGCCGCGAAGCACATGGTAAATCACACCCTCGGCCTTGCACTTCTGTAATTTTTCACGCAAGGAATTCAATCTGTCCTCAGTCTCTTCAAAAACAGGACAGGTGCAGGCGCTGAAATACCGTGCGGAGAGAGCCCGCAAAATGCCATCCTTGCTGCATTCGTCCGGGATGATCGGATCGTACAGCAGCCTTCCGGACATACAGGTTTCATCACCAACAATCTGCCCACCCAGACTTTCAAGAAGAAAAGGAATCTTAAAATTTGGAAATGTGATCGGTGAGCCTGCAATAAAAATTCGCGGTTTACGCCGTGAATGTGGCGAAGCTTTTCCTCTATGCTTTTCTAATTCCGTGTTCAGTCTTTTTACATGCTCCGCCCATTTTTGGGGGAGATCGTAGCAATAGCTGTTCATAATCATCATTACCTGAGAGCCTCGAATCACCGGATCATCAGCGGCCAGATAGGAATACAGCCGGTAGGCTTCCTGCTGCGCACGGTCTGCATCTTTACAGGCCTGCACCAGTTTTTGGGTTGAAAATTTCCTTCCTGTTTCTGCTTCGATGCTTTTAATCAGCGACTGCAATGCCGTAGTGTTATATTGAAAATCATCTTCCGACTTGCTCATTTCAACCGGCAGGGGAATGACCGGCACGTATTCTGAGAGCAGCTCTGCGCTTTTTCTTTTTCCGTCGCATGTCAGCGGGAGAATCACCAACTTGCATTGCTGGTAAAGCGGAACAACCTGCATGGCGTGAAACCCGACGCTTGCTTTTATGACTGGGCAGGCATCTCTCGGTGCCAACTCATCCCCGATTAAAGCCGCCGTATGATGTCCGCCGCAAAGCCGCAATGGTCGGTAGCCAAAAGCAAAAATAATTTCATCCGGCACCATGATACAATACGTTCCAATATATTCTGTTTCATCCTTTTCCAGAGAGACGAAGGCACGTTTCAGATTATCTGTGAAATATTGAAGTTCCTTGAGATCCGAATGTTCAAAATTTCCTAATGCAGCCGCTGAAACTCTGGAAATATTTCGGATGTAGCGTTCTTCCGTACGATGATTCATTTATTTGCTCCTTTTCCGATGCGAAGTCAGTACCTTTTTCCCCAATACGGTAAAGGAAAGGGCGTCCTCTTCGGGACAGGCTTCAATGCATTTCATACAGTAGATGCAGTCAGAATGCGTGACATCCTTTTTTTCGCGTTCCAGATAAATCGATTCAATATCCATTGGGCAGCACTCCAGACAGGCTCTGTAATGTGTACAGACCTGGGGAGCTTTCCGGATCCTGCTGAAACTCCCCCGATTAAAAATGCCTCTGAGAGCACCCAAGGGACAAATCTTACAGAAGAATCGTTCCTGTACAAAACACAAACCGATAAAAACTCCAGTCAAAATCAACCACCAAACGGAGGTCCGGACATTTGTAAACAACTGATCCGGACGAATATAAATCGAGGGGCGAAGTCCCCAAAATACGACAGAAAACAAAAATCCGGCAAATACAATCCATTTCAGGCCACGAACCAGAAGCTGAACCATCTTGGAGTTATGCACAGAAGGGATTCTTGTGTTCTTTCTCAGGAAGGACAAAATCTCCTGATAAAATCCTAACGGACAAACGTAGCCGCACCATAATCTTCCGAATAATAATGCACTTAAAAGACTGATCAAAAGAACAATCAGCCGGTACTTTGCTCCCAGAAAAATAAACAGCAGATAAGCTAACAGAAGCATACTAAATCTGAAAATCGTAATTTTTGTTCTTTTCATCATGAACGCCCCTTCTGATGTAAAACAGGGAGGACCGGAATTTTTTTCTGATTTTTTTTGTGATTAAGCAGCAGTGAAACGCAAACACTTACCGCGATCAAAACCATGAAGAGCAGATGCACTAAGATTTGCGCCATTCCGGCAGCAATCGGCTTTTGTGCCTGTTGCTGGCCTGATGCAAGAGGCTGTAACAGCCCAATTCGTGCTGCGGTCACCGCCAAAAATCCCCCTATGGCATTTGGCATCAGCTGCATGATGGATGGATGCGCGTTTCTGATTTTTTTAATCCTTGAATAAAATTTTGTCGATACAAACCGTTTCAAGAGAGTTCTCCTTTCAATATTGATCGTTTATGAGACGGATCACTTTTCAATAATTCTGAGAAAGCCTCTAGGCGAATGCGAATCTGTTCAGCATCGGCATTGGTATAGTCCGTTTCTATGCAAACAAAGGGTGTCCCCGTTTTTATTGCTGCTTTTTCAAGACGTTCCGCCTCATACGCGTAATTCAGCTGTCCCTTTAAAACGTGATAAATCACGCCTTGATAGCGGTCCAAAGAGCAGTCATCGTCTATAATTTGTATGGCGGGATCCGATTTTGCTTTTTTATAATGAATTTCCTGTATTGTCTTTAACACAGCAGGAACAGACATCGTGCCTTGAAAGGCTGAAGAATAATCCGGAGGAATCCTTACACCGCATCTGTTTTCATAATGAGTCATTCCAAGGTCGCTGAGAATTTTGGGAAGTTTTATATTCGGGAAATAAATCGGCGACCCTATTAACAAAAGTTTATTTTCTTCTACCTGTTTTTGGGGATGCGCCTTTATGAAATGCTGAACCTGCATCATCCATTCATCTTTGTCGTCTGCCATGTAGTAGGTCTGGCAGATATAATCCACCGCTGTCTGCGGAACAGACAAAGATGAAACCGCGTCTAAAAGTTTATGAGCAGCTGTGATCCTTCGGGCCGCATCCCTTAAAGAGACCCGGGTGATTTTATGCCCGGTGACAGGCTCAAGCTGTTTGAGAAAACGGTTGTGATGGTATCGGCAGGTATCTGTCAAATCGGATGCAAGCGCCGGTCCTTCCTCCAGCATAATAACCGGAAAGCCATGCGATTTTAGGAACTGGCTTGCTTTACGCGCATCCATACAGGCATCGGACAGCGCCACGGCACCGAAATCCGATGTTTTGATGCTTCCCTTTGTCAAATAACTTACAGCCGATCTTATGGCCGGGTCACATATTTGTGGAAAGTTTTTCTCTGCATATTCCGAAGTCGCATAAAGGCTTTCCGGTATATACACCGGATCGGAACCGGCAGCGCGAAGATAAATTTCCGGAATATCCGTTCCCAAAACGGCAATCCGTGGTATTGCCGAAGCAATTCGCGGGGGAATATCCCTGTTCTGCAACGAAAGAAAATAATCCGGAACGATTGTTGACAGAAAGTTCTTTGTCTCCTCTGCAAAATTCATTTGTCTCGTTTTCATGCAAATACTCCTTTATTTTTGATGCTTTTTGCATTATACTGTCCTCTGTCCGCAGGAAGTGTTACTATGGTAACTAATTGTAAATTGGTATTTGCAAATGAAGAATAATTTTTTTCAAATTTTAAAAAAGACCGCTCTGTTTTATGGACTTTCAGATGAGAAATTAGAAGAATACTTTCAAAATGGGCTGTATCGGACCGTAAGATACAGCAAAGGAGCAATCATCTACTGGCAGGATGAGTTGTGCAAAAGTTTAGATGTTGTTTTGGAAGGGTCTGCCTCAGCTCAGAAAATTGACAATGAGGGAAATGTGTTAATCGTTAATCAGTTCACTGCAGGGGATACCCTGGGTGAAAACTTATTGTTCTCGCAGAATGGACACTTTCCGATGATGATCGTTGCCGATACGGAAGTCGAATTTTTCAAGTTAAAAAAGGAAACGATTCTAAGCATTGGTCAGAAAGACCGGGAATTTCTTTCCCGGCTGCTGACGTCCATATCCGACAAAACACTTGTCCTTGCCGGTAAAATTAATGTTTTATCCCGTAAAGCGCTTCGGCAAAAGATCGCAGACTATTTGATTTATGAATATAACATGCAGAACAATCTGGAAATTCTGCTTCATTTTTCAAAAAAAGAATTAGCAGAGCGGCTGGGCGTACGGCGGACTTCTCTTTCCAGAGAATTATGTAAAATGAAAGCGGACGGACTGATTGCATACAATGCAAAATGGATTCGCATCTGCAAGCTTGCCAAGTTAATCGAAATCAGTGAATCTATATAATCTCTGAAATATAATATTTTTTCGATCCTTTCCTGTAAAATTGCATAAATTACAAGTTTAACGTTCAAGAATGGCAAGAGCCTTGATGAGATCATGAACTTGTTTGGTATAACGAAAGACGGATCAAGGTGTCACTCGGGAACATGAGCCCTATGGCGTACAGACGAAGTCTTGGATTTGCTGCTTAGGCAGTTCAAGAAAAAGTCCGCATCCCCTTCCTGGCGGAATAGGGGCGAAATGCTCCAATTTTTATTTTAGTTGAATATTATAAATCAACGGTATTGTAAAAAAGGATGAGGAAATATCATGGAAACATTGAAACTGGTAAGCAGTGAGTTTCAGGGGAAAACAACCCAGCCTTTCTTATTCTTGGTTCTTAACTTTTTATATCTGGCATAATAGCAACCTGGAAATTTCAAAAAAGGATGTATGGGTCAACGGTCGTGAGAGGAACAACATGGATACTCTGTCCGACATGTGAAGGCAGAACGCGAGTAAAAGTCAGGGATGATGCAGAACTAAAACGGGTTCCGCTATTTTGCCCAAAATGCAAGAAAGAAACAGTGATTGACTTGAAACAAGGAAATATCACCATCATCAAAGAGCCGGACGCAAAGACGAAGAGCTGATGATCGACAGTCGAAAGACTGTGGTCACCGGCTCTTTTTCATCATAAGGAGCAATTTTGTATATAGACAAAAATCGAAGAAGAAAAACAGCTTTATGGCTGCTTTTCAGGGGCGGTATGGATGAGGGCTATAGTTGCCTTGATTATTTCCAAGGCTCTGTCGCTACACTTGTAAAGCATGTGAATGATCCGGTCGATCTCCCGGCTTTTCAATATGAGTCCCGATGATTCAGGTAAAGCATGTACGAACAGTTCACCTCCGTCTATAATTTATCTGGAATAGTTCATGCTGATAAAGGCATGTGAGTTCATAAAGTTATGAACAGATGAGCAGCCGCTCCGCCAATAAAGGCAGGGGAGGTGCAAAATGGATAACGATAGAAGAAAGTTATGATTAAATTTCTGCTTATTGCGTTGCCCTCCGAGAAAGGCATAATCCTTTCGCAAAGGGATTTTTTATTAGGGCGCTCCATTGCAGTTTTTCCCAGCGGAAAACGGAACTTTGACCGCCTGCTGTGCGGGCGGTTTTGATTTATACAATCGCGTTTATCAAGGCCAATACCCATAGATGTACCGAATCGAAAAGGAATCCATATTCATTATGCCCGCCAAGGCTGCGGCGCAGCGGTTTTACTTAATCAAAATACTGTCTGAATTTTTCAGTTCTACACCGATTTCATTTTTATCGCACTGCGCTGCCCAGATGTTGGTGGCGCCCGCGCCATTTTTTTTAATCAAATACAAAAACGCCGCAATGGCGGCCACCTGTACCAGAATGGCCATCACAGAGCCTTCGATTCCGAAATCTGTGGTATAAGCAAAGCCGTTTCGGGCTGAAGCCATATCCAGTTTAAAGATCGCATAAGGCATGACTCTTCCGCTGTTGGGCAGCCCGAGGACAATGTTCTGGAGGTAATTCCACGCCGTATGGGCCGCCATGGCCATCCAGATGCTGTCGCTGCAGTAAACCATGAGGGAAAACAGAAGTCCGCAAACCACGGTATCCATGAAAGACAACAGGGTCACCCCGGGATTCAGGAGATGAAAGGCTGCAAATAAGACGGCATTTCCAACGATTGCGATCATCGGCTTTTGATACAGATAGCCTCGGCAGATCAGTTCCTCCGCTGACGATTGAACGAATACACATACAAAAAGAATCGGTGCATAGACCACGTTGAATGAATCATAACGGAGAACAATATCCCCGCGCAGCTATGCCACAAGTGCGCAGGATCCGTTGAGGACTGCACCGAGGACCAATCCGATCATCAGATTTTTGTAATGATTTCCGGTCGATTTTTTATTGACGGCGCCCCAGATCGGTTTGTTCGCTTTGCGCCTGAACCACAAAAGTGCAAAAAGCCATATGCCGATAGAGGTCAGATACGCCTGCCCGGTTATGATCCAATCGGGAATAAGCCCCATCAAACCTGTGATGATTTCCCGCGCACCGCCCGTCATCGCAGCGATCTTGTCCCCCTATGCCAGCCCGGCATAAATGCCCAAAGGTATTCCCGTAATCAACATGCCGATCAGACCGCCAACGGTCGCCAAGAAGAAACTGCCGATCGAGTATCCGAACCAGCTGTCCGTTATTTTTTCAATACGCTTTTCATCAATCTTCTCCTAATTCATTCATGTAGATTCTTGGAGCGATCCACGGCCATCCCTTTCAGCAGCGGCCAGCACCGATTTAATCGCAAAAGCTGAGGCGGCATATAAGACACACGCTCAAGGGAACTGCAAAGAAATGATATTTCATTTCTTCGCAGTCCTTTTTGAGAATAATAATTTTTACTTTTCGTTTACATACTTTTGAATGGCATCACATACATACTGAGCCGTTCCTTCCCCGAATTTGTCTAAATTGCTTTTGAATTCTTCATTTTTTACATAGCCATACCCGATGCCCGAAAAGACATCCATTGGACAATCAAAAGCGTATCTGCAAAGATGCTTGTGTAAATTTTTTGCTAATCCTATATTTTCGTGAGATGTGGCATTCAGCCCGTTCGACATATTTTCAGAAAAGGCAAAGAATATTTTATTAAAGCCATCCGTGAGTTCTTGTTCTCTTCCTTTTTGCTTTTCGATAGCTTTTTCAATGACTTCCTTTCCATACAAATCGATTGCAGCTTGTTTATATTTTTGATTATCCTGGTATGTGAATCCGTTGAATTTTTCTTCCATTGGCATAACCATTCTCCTTTCTTGGGATTCAATCGTCTTTTCCAATGTATCTATAAGTGTTAGGAGTCGTTGCTTTTCTGCTTGCATTAAAATCAGCTGTTTTTTTAAATGAGTCAGTAATGCATTTTCATCCTGCTGCAGCAGTTCTTTGATCTGCTTCAAGGTAAATCTCAAATATTTATAGAACAGTATCATCTGCAAAAGAGACATGTCATCCTCAGAATAATACCGATACCCATTTTCGTTTTTTCGGGGAGACAACAAACCAATCTCATCATAATGATGTAAAGTGCGCACCGATACACCACTGATTTCACTGACTTTTTTAATTAAATACATTCAAGCACCTCCTGACGAATATGAGCATAAACTATCACGTTATGTCATAGTCAATACATTTTTAAAAAGTTTTTCGCAAAAGCTTTGTTTTAAAGATTTGAATAAGAAAAAATCTCGAAAAAATTTCAAAACAATCCTGCCGAAAGGGTACTAAACATGTCCTGTGCAAATGCTGTAATTATAAAGAGAAAATGCCGCTTGGCATGCTGCAGATATGCTTCGGCGGATAGCGGCTCACGAAACAAAGGCGAGGATACCTGCCGGACGGACTGAAAGGCAGGATTGATTGAAGAGGAGAGCTGATAAAAAACAGCAGCCATGCCGTATCAGCATGGCCACCGTCAAATCGTGCAGGGTATTTACAAATCTTTCAGTTTCGACTTTTCTGTTTCTGTCATACCATTACGCCCTTTTCGCTTGAAAAACCAATCTTCGATTTCGCAAAATGCTCAGGCCAGGAGCATAAACAGGAGAGGTGCAGCAATCAGATGAATTCCGATTGCCGTGCCTAAAGGGATGCCAATCACAAAGGCCACAATGATGGGAATGAATTTATTTACAGAGGTCTTGCGGATGACAAGCCACTCTGCCCAGAACAATGCCGCGGAAATCAATAAAATAATAAACTTCATAATCCTTGCCTTCTTCCTGTTTTTTTATAGGAGGAAATCAGTTTCTTGGCCGCTTCATAGGACATTTCACCCTCTAGAGCCATGTCCTTGATTAAGCTGACAAACCGGTCTTCCCCCGATCTCACACCGGCAACCTTTTGAATCAGCCGGTCTATCCGCAGTCGGATCGTAGGATAGGAAACCTCATAGTGCTGTGCCATACTTTTTAACGATCCGGAACACAGGATAAACTGCCGCACAAATTCAAAGTCTTCTTCATCAAGCTCGTTGAGCCAAACAGGGAAATCATCACTTGTCACATCCATGGCCTCTTTTCTGTTTACCATAATTATTATCTGCTTTTATTATAGACTTCAATATAAATATTATTGAATATATTATTATGGAGAGACTAAATAAAATTACTCACACCATAAAAAGACCGCAGACTTCAGGAAAGATATAGATAAAATTTTGTTTATAGGAGCGTATATCGCTGGGCGAAAAACCGGATTTGAATAAAGGATCGAACGCAGAGACTTTTAAAAGTTTTACCCATCTTCTTTTAATGTTGCATTTCAGCAACGGCTGAAATTGGAAGAAAAGAAAAAAGGCAATCAACGATAGACAGGCAGTTTGAATATAATGCTTATATTCGTGATTTTTTTGAAGATATCAAAGAAAAAGCTTGAAAGCAATCATTAATATTGGCAATATAAAAAGAACCTGGCATCATCGTTATGGGCAGTCAGACCTTGTTGCCCTGAAGAGATAAATGCCGTAACGGCCGGCATCCCAGTGCCCGGATAACTTCGATGCAGAGAAAAAGACAGGTGAGGCTGTTTCGGTTTGAGCGGCGGATGAAATAAGCGAATGTGAATTTGGAAAAAAGAAAAATGAATGACTTAGAAGAAAAAATATATCAAGATATTCAATCAGAAATTGATAAGTATTATGATCAAGAAGGAATAAAATATACTGACAAAGAAAAAGCAGAAGATCGTATAATAAATTTTTTCATATCTATATAGACGAATTACTGTAATTAAAAGAAAAGTATATTATTCTAAAGATACATATTTGGGTTTTAGGTTTGATTGTAATGCCAAAGGTGTTTTATTGGGATTAATTTCATTCAAGACAAAAACGGGAGAGGTAAAGTTTTACAATATTTTTTAATGAATAATTTAATAACATGGGAACAATATGGATATCTTTATATAAATCCCCGTTTATCGGGATGACGGCGGTATGGAGCTGCAGCGATTGAAAGGCTGGTGGAGGAAAATGGCAGGCAAAAGCACAGGGAAAATAATGGGCATTGTTTTGATATCGGTCGTGCTGATCGCAGTGATGGCAGGATGCGCCGGGCAGAACCGGAATAACAGCCGCAGGAATCATCCAGGCGAAAACGCAAATTTGAGCCCGTCGGATCTGCGGACTTTGATGAAGCAAGTGGCGAAAAGTGAAATAGAGACCGCGTATGCAAGATATGTCCCGGATAAAGCTTTTGCAGACGCCAAAGTCTTCGGCATTGACAGAGACGGCGGCAAAGGGGCGGCTTATGTTTATTTAGAGGTTGCCGAATACGCTGCCGTTAAAGGAAAAACCTATAACCTATCGGGGGCTTCCGGAGAGGCCATCATTCGGTTCAGATATACGGCGGGCGGGCCGAAGTTTATAAAAGTTGAGTGGAGTGCCGACGGTGACCTGCATGATCGTTGGATTAAAGAGCACTTCCCGGAAGCGAGTCAGAGAAAACGCGATATCTTCATCATTTTTACGCTGCTGTTCAAAAGCAGGGGGATGGGCGGGCTCGAAGAAAATATCAGAAAGGAAGTCCAAAAAGACATGGGCATTCCCGTGGAAACGGAAAATCTTCTTGATATTGACACAGATAAAGGGACCTATGAAATCGTCAGGACGATAGAACGCGGTACGCCGGGCAAGGACGATCAATTTCATTCTGAGATCGTTGAAAAGGGCAAGCTCAGCGATTTGGCTGGAAAATAGCAAAGGCATGACAAGAGGGCTTGAGGATCTTTGTGTTGAAGGCGGTGGCCGAGACCCTGTTGCCGAAAGAGGCTTAAACGCGAAGAACAGCGCTGCAATGCCCCGCCTGGCATGGGATAACAACGAGCGGTCAAAAAATAAAAAGCTCCCCGACGGGTGA
>NZ_GL622359.1:2019220-2111366 GCF_000185505.1 Pseudoramibacter alactolyticus ATCC 23263
CACCACTTCGCGCGGGAGCGGTGAGGGGTTAATTTTCGTTAAGGATCTGCTGGTAATAGCGCATCACCTTTTGGGCGTATCGGTGATCGCCGTAGTTGTTCCAGTTCAGGCGGGCTTTCATCCGCGCGCTGAAGGCTTCGGCGTTGCTTTGGGAATAGCCGCCGTCCCGGGTGAGGGCCCATCGGATATAGCCGTTGCCGAAATTGTACCCCTGAATGGCTAACATCAGGCGGTTGGTCTGGCCCGGGCGGCTGCAGCCGGCGATCCTGAGACACTCGGCAAAATATTTCGTCCCCACTTGAATCGAATAGTCCGGATCCTGGATGCTGTTGGGGGATTTTTGATAAATCACATTGTGGGGCGATTCGCTGGCCTGCATCGGGTCGCGGCCCAGTCCCTTGGATTCCTGCATCATCATGGCCTGAATCACCGGGGTGAAGGCGGGGATTTGATATTCGGCGGTGTAGCGGTCGATGGTTTCCCGGTAGTCGCGCACCTGCCTGGTCAGATGGCCGCGGTTGAACCAATCGTTGTTCAGAATATGGCTGAGCAGTCCGGTGCGGGCGGCGACGGCGCCGACGGTTACGAGGATGAGCGCGATGAGCATGAGGATCAGACAGCCGTTGCCCCGACGGCGATTTTTTTTTGTTCTTTTTTGGCGGTGCAAAAACGACGCTCCTTTATCAGATTTTTGATTCACAGCGTGGATGGTGAAGTCTTTATTGTAAAGCAGAAAACTTAAAGGCATGCCAAGACCGAAAAAAAACAGAGCGTCGGCTCTGTTTAAAGCATCTCGTACTTGAAGTGCATCAGCACGTCGTCGAGAAGACGTTCCAGGGTTTCGCTGTCGTGGATGGCGGCGTCGGGGAGCTTTTGGTTAATGGCCTTGATGATGGCGTCCAGGGTGTTGTAGTAAGTGTCGCTGTGGGCGTGATCGCGGTCAGGCATGGGTGCCTCCCTCGGATTCGCCGGCGAGCGCCTCGGGATGGCGTTCCAGCCAGGTTTGGGCATAGGAGCAGGTAGCGGCGACGCGGTTGCCGTTTTTGTGGATGGTATCGATGGCGGCCCGCACCAGCTCGCCGGCGATACCCTGGCCGCGCAGGCTGTCGTCGGTGAGGGTGTGCACGATGGTCTGCACGCCGGCATCAGTAATCGGGAAATCAATTTCGGCTAAAAGTGCGCCGGTGTCGGCATCGCGGTAGTCGATGCGGTCGGCAGTGAAATGTTTTTGAATGGTCATAAAAAATCCTCGTGGATGATGAATCCATTGAATGCGCGCGGCTCAGCGCGTTAAGGGACAGAAAGGGGCACCGACAAATTCGGCGAGGGTCCGGGGGTCGAGCCCGACCTGGGCACCGATGCGGCCGCCGGAGACATAAATGCGCGTTTGCGCTTCGGCCGCTTTGTCAATGAAGGTGGGATAGGCCTTTTTCATCCCGATGGGCGAGCAGCCGCCGTGGACATAGCCCGTGTTGGGCAAAAGCTCTTTTTGAGGAATCATGGCGACGGATTTTTCGCCTGCGGCGCGGGCCGCTTTTTTCAGGTCGAGCTCGGCGGCGACGGGAATCACAAAGACCTTGAAGCCGCCGGAGTGGCCGCGGCACACCAGGGTTTTAAAGACTTCGTTCGGATCTTCGCCGATTTTGTTCGCGACGGAAATCCCGTCAAGGGCACCGTCGTCCGCCTCGTAAAACTGGGATTCGTAATCCAGATGGGCCTGGTCCAGGATGCGCATGACGTTGGTTTTGTGGGCGTCGTTTTTTTGTTTTTATTTTTTTTCAACATGATTGCCTCGCAGAAGGGGCGGCCGATGGCCGCCGATGAATTTTGAGGGCATTATAACACAAAGACGCTCAAAATTCAGAAGGATTCATGCGTGCTGCGCGAATTTTAAATTTTTTGCTGCGGGGCAGGGGCGCGGGCTTTTGACGAATCGGCAATCCCATCGAAAATTTGCTTGTGATGCCCGCCGCCTTTTGATATGATAATAAATAAATTAAAACTTCTTTAAATAAAAAGCAAGAAGAAATCAAGAAATGAAAGGCGATGGTCGATGAAGGACGCGGCAAAAACTTTAATCAATATCATGAATCGACTGCCGAAGACCAGCATTTGGCACAATATGGAAACCGGGCAATATATGCGGGTGATTCTGCGCATGCTCGACATGAAACATTTGGAGAAAAGCTTGATGTGGGAGGGGCTGTCCCCCTTTGATTTTCACGATATCGGCAAAGTGCTCCTGCCGGTGGAGCTCAACGATTACCGGGCGCTTTATTCCGACGAGCAGCGCCTTCGGGCGATGGCCCATGTGGATTACGGGCAGCATGTGTTTTCTCGGATGCGCGAGCAGGCGCCTGAGGCGGCGGATTTTTGCTTTGCCGCGGAGCAGATCGCGCTTTATCATCACGAATGCTTTGACGGTTCCGGCTATCCGGACGGGCTGGCGGGAAAGGAGATTCCTTTTTTGGCCCGGGTCTGCGCGGTGGCCAATTCCTTTACCGGTCTGCGCAGCGGCCACGGGGTGTTCACCCGGAATTCCGTGGTCAAGAGTCTGGACGCGATCGCAAAACGCTCGGGCACTTTTTTTGATCCTGACATCGTCGACGTTTTTGTTAAACACACCCGGCTTGAACTCATCGATGAATTAAGATAAGGCATTGGCTTCATTAAAAGCAGAGCGCGGCTCTGCTTTTTTAATGCGGGGATTCTGTGTATTCTGTGCTATAATGAAGCCATTCAATCAACGGAGGCAGGTTTAATGGCAAAACAACAAGCGGGTAAACTCATCGTGATCGAAGGGGTCGACGGCTCCGGCAAGCAGACGCAGTCCCAGCGGCTTTACGGCCGGCTGGCGGCGCAGGGAAAGCGGGTGCTGCGGGTGGCTTATCCCCGCTATGACGAGGATTCTTCCGCGATGGTGCGCCACTATCTGGCCGGCGATTTCGGAGAGGATCCCGATGCCGTCAGTCCCTACGTCGCGGCGACGTTTTTCGCGGCCGACCGCTATGCCTCCTATCGGCAGGAGATCGGGCCGTTTTTGGCCGGTGGCGGCCTGGTGATCGCCGACCGCTACACCACGGCCAATATGCTGCATCAGGCCGGCAAGATCGCGGATGCGGCGGCGCGGCAGGCCTTTCTCGACTGGCTGGAGGATTATGAATTTCGCCTGCTGGGGCTGCCCCGGCCGGACGCGGTGATTTATCTGGACATGCCCCCGGAGGCCAGCGGAACGCTCATGGCCGGCCGCGCCAATAAAATGACGGGGAAGGCGGCTAAGGACATTCACGAAAGCCACCCGGCCTATCTTGAACGGGCCTATCGCGCCGGGCGGGCATTGGTTGCCCGTTACGGCTGGACGCGCATTGACTGCCTGAAGGACGGTGTTTTGCAAAGCGTGGATGCCATCGGTGGCGCCGTCGAGGCGGCGCTGCGGGATCAGGGGATATTGGCGTGAAGACGCCGCTGAACGGCGCCCTGCGCAGCTTTGCGGATCAGGACCGGGTGCGCCTGCACATGCCGGGGCATAAGGGCCGGGGCTTTGCCGGGGCGCGTCTCGACGTGACGGAGCTTTCGGGAACGGATAATCTGCATCACCCGACGGGGGCCATCGCCGAAAGTCAGCGGGAGCTGGCCCGGGTTTACGGCTCCAAGGCGGCGCATATTTTGGTGGGCGGCACCACAAGCGGACTCGTTGCGGCGATATTGGCCGGCGCCGGCGAAGGGGACGCGGTGATTGTTCCGAGCAATTCTCACCGATCGGTTTTGACCGCGCTGACTCTGGGGCGGATCCGCGGCGTGTTTATTGACCCGGTGCCGGACGCGACCCTGGGCTTTCCCAGGGCGGTGACATCGGAACAGGTGGCACAGGCGCTTTCGGCCCATCCGGATTGCCGGGGCATGGTGCTGACCACGCCGACGTATTACGGGACAGTGTCGGACACCCGGGCGATTGCCGAGCGGCTGCATCGGGCTGGGAAGTGGCTGATCGTCGACGAGGCCCACGGAGCGCATTTGGCGTTTGACAAGGAATACCCGACGGACGCGGTGGCGGCCGGAGCCGATGTGGTGGTGCAGAGCACCCACAAAATGCTGGGGGCCCTGACCCAGGGGTCGCTGCTGCATCGCTGCAGTGACCGCATCGATGGCGCACGGCTTTCGGTGTGGCTTGCGATGCTGCAGTCGTCGAGTCCGAATTACGGTTTGATGCGCTCGGTGGAACGCGCCGTCGCTGAGGCGGCCGATCGCGGCGCTGCCGTGTTCGGCGCCATTGCCCGGGCCCACCGGGCAGCGGCCCGGGCCTCGCGGGCGACCGATAATTTGTTTTTATATGCGCCGGCCGGAAGCTACGATGCGAGCAAGTGGCTCTACGGGGTTCGGGACGGCAGCGGCATGGCCGTCGGCCGCCGCCTGCGCGAACAGGGGATTTACTGTGAGCTGGAGACCCCCCGTTGGCTGTTGGCCTTGACCGGGATCGGCACCACCGCCGAGGATCTCGGGCAACTCATCCGGGCGGTGGCAGAAAGCAACCGCCGCGTCGGCCAGCCGGCGGAAAAAAGTGATGCAAAACCGGTACTGCCGGCGGGGCGCTTTAATCAGGCCTGGCCGCTGTGGCGGGCCTTTGGCGCGGCCAAGCGCCGTGTGCCGTTGGCCCGGGCCGGGGGGATGATCAGCGGGGAAATGCTCGTTCCCTATCCGCCGGGCGTGCCCGTCGTGCTGCCGGGAGACCGCCTGACAGCGCCGCTCATCGCCTATGTGCAGGCGCAATTGGCGGCAGGCATCACCGTGATGGGCGTCGATGCCCGGGACGGCGTGACGGTTGTCGACGCCGAAGCGCAATAACGCACGAGGGAAGCATAAAATCAGCATTAAACGGGAATGAATCGGAAAGGAGCCGCGCATGGACGTCATGTTTGAAGGGATCATCGGTCAGGAACGCATTAAAAATTTGCTGACGCGGGCCGTTCAGCAGGATCAAATCAGTCACGCGTATTTGCTGACGGGGCCGCAGGGCATCGGCAAGACCACGCTGGCCCGGGCTTTTGCCAAGGCGATTTTGTGCACGGCGCCGCCGGCGCAGCGGCCCTGCGGCGAATGCGCTTCCTGCCGGCACGTGACCGCGGAAACCCATCCGGATTTTTTGAAGGTGGCTCCGCAGGAAGGGGCGAAAAATATCAAGATCGCCCAGGTCCGGCAATTATTGACGGCCATTGCCGCCCGCACCTTTGACGGGGGCAATCGCGTCTGCCTGATCGCCCAAGGCGAAACGATGACGCCCGAGGCGCAAAATGCCCTGCTCAAATCGCTGGAAGAGCCGGAACCGGGCAACGTGTTTATCATTCTGGCGGAAAACGGCGAAAAGATTTTACCCACCATTCGTTCACGGTGCCAGCGATTGGCACTCGATCCGCTAAGCGACGGGCAGATGCGCGCCGTGCTTGAAGCCGCCGGCTGTGAAGCGGCGCAGATGGACGCGCTGGTGCAGGGTGCCCAGGGATGCCCCGGGCGGGCATTGGCCCGGTGGCAGGGCGAAGCGGCCGAAGTTTTAAACCATGCGGCGTTTGAGGTGATTTGTGATATACTGAAAGGGCAGCTACAGACGCTGTTTCCCTTTGCGGAAAAAATCGGCAAGGATGTCGGCGCTCAGGCGGTAATCGCCGCGTTGATCCGCGGGCTGAGCGAAGCGCAGGCGGCGGTCTTGACGGGCCGCGGGACATCGGCGCTTTCGGCAGACGCCGGACAATTGATGGCCTTGGCGGGCCCGACGCAAATCGACGGGATTCGGGAGATTTTGTTTGAACTCGGCCGTCGGCTGACGACCAACGCCAACCCGCGCATCCAGTGGGAAGCCGCGTTATTAAAAATATTAGAATTACAGGAGAATCAATCATGAAGATAAAAATCGTCGGCGTGCGATTCAAGCCGGGCGGGAAGGTGTATTATTTTGACACTACTGGCCTCGAGATCCATCGCGGCGATCCGCTGGTCGTTCAAACCGCCCAGGGGATCGAATACGGAGAGGCGGCGCTGGCGCCAAAAACCATCGACGAGGCCAGTCTGCAGACGCCGGCTAAGCCGGTGCTGCGGGTGGCGACGGAGGAGGATCGGCAGGATTATCAGGTCCTGAAAGAAAAAGAAAAGGAAGCCCGCAGAGTGTTTGACGAGCGGGCCAGGGCCAATGAGCTGGATATGAAGCTCATCAACGTATCCTTCACCTTTGACCGCAAGAAGGCCATCTTTTATTTCACGGCGGACGGACGGCTCGATTTCAGAAAGTTGGTTCGGGAATTGGCTTCGATCTTTCATCTGCGCATTGAACTGCGGCAGATCGGCGTTCGGGATGAGGTCAAGATGTTCCACACTCTGGGCATCTGCGGCCGGGAAACCTGCTGCTCGAAGTGGCTGGACAATTTCCGTCCGGTATCCATTAAAATGGCGAAGGAGCAGGGGTTGTCGCTCAATTCGTCTAAGATTTCCGGCGTGTGCGGCCGCTTGCTCTGCTGCCTGACCTATGAGGACGAATTTTATCACGATGTGACCAAGCGCATGCCAAAGATCGGCAACTGGGTCACCACGCCGGAGGGCGAAGGCCAGGTGTACCGCCTGAACGTGCTGGAAGAAAAAGTGCTCGTAAAAATGCAGACGGACAGCGACGAACTGGAAATCAAAACCTTCGGCATGGATGAAGTGGTGAAATCCGGGAACAAGCACGTCCAGGCGAATAACCGACGGCAGCAGCAAAAACGCCAGGAGGACCATGACGACAATGGCGACGGCGATGTCAAAAATGCCCATCGCGGGAAGGGGAAAAATCATCGGGATTATCGAGACGACGATCGCTATGAAGGCAAAGACGAACACCGCAGGCTCCGGCATCGGCATCATCCATCCGGTCGAAAAGAGGCGCGCTATGAGAATGGCAGTCCGCATCAGCGACAGACAGTTAGAGGCGCGAAACGTTCGCCGAAGCTAACGGAAAAAAACGCTGAAACCGGCAAAAAACCAAGGGATTAAACGAAATCATTTGAAAAAAGTGCTCGTTTCATCTTGATTTAATTCGGCCTTTGGGTATAATGATTAATATATTAAAGAGCTGAAAGGAGTATGATTATGGCCTATACAATTTCTGACGAATGTATCTCTTGCGGTGCTTGTGCGGATCAGTGCCCGACCGAAGCAATTTCTGAAGGTTCTCCGTACGTGATCGACGCGGATGCCTGCATCGACTGCGGTTCCTGCGCAGATCAGTGCCCGATGGGCGCGATTGCACCGGCCGAATAAGTTCGGACCTACAAATTTGATGATAAAAACCACCGAATGCCGCTTTGCACGAGCGGCACCGGTGGTTTTTTATTGCTTTTTAATGCCCTGCGCTTTGAAACGGCGGCAGGCGAAAAAGAAGCCAACAAAAAACCACCGGTCGTGCCAGCAACCGGTGGAAGGTGAGAAAGTATCGACAATTGGCAAGCGCCAATGGAGATCAGGTTTTGGTAATATCACAAATGGTGAACCCAAGGGTTCGCTTTAGGTAATTTAAAATTGCTTTAACCGCAGAAGAAACATCAGAAATACGGCCGGTGAAAATCAGTGTGCCGCTGAAACGGTCGATAAAGCCGATATCGATATGTGCGGTTTTGCAGGCCATGTCGCCGGCAATTACGGCGATCTCCGGTGGGGTCATGCTTAAGATGCCAATGGCGGCCTGGGAGTAGTCGATGGCGGGATTCAGCCCCAATTTCTGATAAACGATGGCTTCCGGGCCCGCGATGATGTGGGCGAGGGTCACCTGTTTGCCAGGAACAGTTTCCTGAATGATCCGCATTTTGCCCTCGTTGGATTTGAGAGCATCTCTTTCATTTAGAATTTGCTCCATCGGTAAATCTGCCATGTTACTTCCTCGATTCATTCGTCATCATTAGAATACATTTTTAATATAGCACGAGCGGCGACTGAAATAAAGGCAATAATTAGCGGAACAACCAAAAAAAATGGCGAGAACGCAGGGAAGCAAAGAAAAAAATGGATGTGGCGGAAATCGGGCCAATCTAAAAAATAAACGGGCCGCGGCATAGAATTGGGCATGGGCGGCAAACTATGCTAAAATCAAAGCAAAATCATAGCGCGACGCTATCATCAGGAAGGAAACAAGTGAATGAAAAAGGGGGACATTACCACCGTTAAAATCGAACGCACCCGCTATCCGGGCAAGGGCATCGGCCCGATTCAAGACGGCGGCACCGCCATCCCCTGCGCGGTGAAGGGCGCGGTTCCCGGGCAGATCCTTAAGGTGCGCATTTCGAAGAAGCGCAAGGGCAAGGCCGAAGGCAAGCTGCTTGAGGTGCTGGCGCCGGCGCCGGACGCCGTGACGCCGGTTTGCCCGATGTTCGGCCGCTGCGGCGGCTGCACCTATCAATCGACGGCTTATCCGCCACAGCTGGCGATGAAGGACGGTTGGGTGATGACGCTGCTGGCGGAGGCCGGCATCACGGGGTTTGAACACCTGCCGGCGCTGCCCAGCCCGGAAATCTACGGCTATCGCAACAAGATGGAGTTTTCCTTTGGGGACGATTGCCCCGGCGGGCCGCTGATGCTCGGCCTGCACGAAAAGGGCCATTTTTACAACATCGTTTCGGCTCAGGACTGCGCACTGGCGCATCCGGATTTTGGCGCGATTGTCACCGCGGTGCTGGACTATTTCAGATCCCGGGGGGCTCAGGCTTTTCACAAACGGGCGCACACCGGGTTTCTGCGCTATCTGGTGGTGCGCCGGGGGGCGGCCACCGGCGAAATCATGGTTAATCTGGTGACGACCAGCCAGGGCACATTGGACGATGCGGCCTTTGTGCAGGCGCTTGAGCATTTGCCCCTCGCCGGCAAGCTCGCCACGGTGATCCACTCGGTTTATGACGGGGTGGCGGACGTGGCCCGGGCCGACACGAGCCGGATGCTTTTGGGCGAGGGCATCATCCATGACACGATTTTGGGCATTGATTTTGCCGTGTCGCCCTTTTCTTTTTTGCAGACCAATACCCGCGGCGCCGAGACGCTTTACACCGCGGTGCGCCGGGCGGTGACCGCCGGCACCGAGCGCCGGGGCAGCGGCAAAAAGCCGGCCGTTTTTGATTTGTACTGCGGGGTGGGGACCATCGCTCAGGTGCTCGCCCCGATTGCGGAGCATGTGACGGGCATCGAGCTTGTTCCGGAGGCGGTGAATGCGGCCAGGGCCAACGCGGCGGCCAACGGTCTGACCAACTGTACCTTTATCGCCGGCGATGTGAAGGCGGAAGTGGGGAAGCTCGCCGAGGCGCCGGAGGTGATCGTGCTCGATCCCCCGCGGGAGGGCATTCATCCCAGGGCCCTGCCGGATATTTTGGCTTTTGCGCCGGCCTGCTTTGTTTATGTCTCCTGCAAGGCCAGCTCCCTTGCCCGGGATTTGCCGGCTTTTGTCGCTGCGGGCTACCGCGTCGAGACGGTGCAGTGCGTGGATATGTTTCCCCAGACGGTGCATGTGGAGTGCATAGCGTTGATACAAAGAGTGAAATCGTGAAAATCCTGCATTTTAAGCAGTTTTACAAGCATTTTGTATTAAATGAAGATGATGAAGGAGAAAAGAAAAACTCCTAAAAATTATATTGATGCTTATATTTGTATTAATACGGTGTGTGGAGATACAAAGAATTATTTAGGAGGGGAGAAATAAGGAATGACTAAATTCAAAGGGAAAAATTTTGAAATAGGTGGTAAGTTATATAAATTTATTGAACGCATAAGGGATGGGGGAAATTCAAGAGTCTGGTCTGCAGAAAGTGGTAATGAAAAATTTGCCATAAAAATTTTAAATGAGGGTAAGAAAAAAGAACGCTTTAAAAAAGAAATAGAGTTTTGCGAAAATAACAAACATGATAATCTGATTCCAATATATGATCATGGGGAAATTGACAATGCACTCTGCTACGTAATGCCGCTTTATGAAAATAATTTAGCAGATTTAGTAAAAAATGGAATTAGTATTGAAGATGGATTTGACTACATATTTCAGATTTGTAGTGCTCTTGAGTTTCTTCACTGTAAAGATGTGATTCATAGAGATTTAAAGCCTGAAAATATTTTAGCAAAGAAAGGTAGATTGGTTTTAGCAGACTTGGGTATTGCTCATTTTGAAAATTCGTCTTTAACGAATAAAAATGATTTGTTGGCAAATAGAGGATATGCAGCTCCAGAACAAAAGATAAAAGGCTTATCAAAAGAAATTACTAGTGCTGTTGATATATTTTCTTTAGGAATGATTATAAATGAAATTTTCACTGGAAAAAAACCCGGAGGATCTAATTTTACTTTAATATCTGATATATATCCATGGTTAATGGATATTGACAAGTTAGTAGAAAATTGCATGAAACAAAATCCTAATGAACGACCAACAATTAAGGAGATATCACTTGAAATAAAACTTCAATTCAATGGATTGAAAGAAGAAAAAAAGTCAATTGAAGAGAATTTAGAATATGATTTTAAAGAATTAGGGATAGCTAATATTTGTAATAATGAGATAAAAGACAAAATTATAGAACAAGCTATGAATGATATATTGACAGCAAAACATTTTTTTAAGAATAAAATTGCACAAGATTTAGAAAAATATAATCACAATTACCATTGTAATATACATTATAAACTTGATACAAGGCTGAGAAGTACGTATATGGAATATTTATTAAAGGAGCAATGCAAAAGAAAATTTTTGCACGAGAGCAATGTGTATGGGAAAGGTGATACGTATGAACCATTAAATTTAAATGATAATGCTGAAGATAAAGAACTCTATGAAAAACTTTCATCTTTTTTATATCAAAATTCTATTCATAATGGAGAAATACTAAAATTATTTAGTTCCTGTTGTAATTATCATTGTAATGAAATCATTAGAGATCTTGATAAGATTCAAAAAGAAGTTGCAGATTTAGATGATGCTCCAATATTGTATATTGTTAAGAAAATTATGAATATTAAAGATGATAATGATGATATACATTTGGAGAATGGAATTTCAGCAAACTGGGAGGAGAGCATATCCTGTTATGACAGTAAAAATACTTATATGGAGCTATATAGTGAAGATTATCAAAAAGATGAAGTAGAGACAATATTGAGAAAATTCAATGAGGAGTATAATCCGATTGTTACTAGGAAAGATAAAGTATTTGTGGTTAGATTTGCAGATGAAAAATCATATAATGTTTTTAAAAACTATGCATTGGAACTATCAAAACCATATTATATATTTGAAGGCGATGTACTTGATTTAATTAGAATAGAAAAAGAATACGAAGGGATTATTGAACTAAAGCCGTGGGGGCTATTTGATGTCAAAAATGTTTTGGCTAAAATTTTAGGATTTCGAAAGGACTACTAAATTTTTGGCATTTTGATATATTTTTATGGATGAGTCACGCCGAGACGGTTGTATGGAGGGCAAGAAGGTAGACTTGTCTGATGTCAAGAGTGCGCATATTGATCTAAAGAGAATGTTCGTTTCAGAAGGAATCGACATATTACGATTTTGGAAGAATGTTGGTTTTATGTCTCTTAAGTCGTTGAACTTTAAAAATGTTGGAAAGAAAGTTGATGATTTATTATGGATGGTTCTAACTTTGCAATCAAAAAACAAAACGATTTGCTTGGACGCGCATCATTTGCTAATGAAGGGAATATAATGAATTCTACAGAGAATGAGTGCAATGCAATACTTGGTCTGGATATCACAGAAGACCGATTCAGTTTTACCTCTTCGATTGAATCTGCCATAATAAAGGCAAAGGGGGAGCTGGCTGATTTGCAGGAGACAATTGCTTCTGTTCAGAAAATGAAGTCGGATTGTGATAAACGTGACTATGCTCTTGCGGCAAGCTCTGGAGCGTTATGCGGAATAATCAATATATTTTTGGTGGGCGAACCTGGGGAATCCCCATTTGGAGGTATTACTGACAAATGGTTCGCTAATCGTACAATAGATTTTGCAAAATTCTGTGGCTGGGACGGAAAAGACAATGGTGCGTTGTCTTCCGCAATAAACTTTCTCGAAAAGAAATTTAAAATTCCATATGACCAGCGAGGGGCAGGAGATGTGGGGAGCATCGTCTTCGACTTAAATTCGGTCAATCATCATTTTAAGTCTTTGGGACATAATTCAACTTTACTGGGGTTGTTTTTCTCAATACTTGATCAGTTTGCAACCCCGAATCAAGCACATTTTATTTCCGGCGGAGAACTGATAGCACTCCAGAATGCTGACGGAAGTTTTGAACTAAAGGGAGACAGCACTCCTGGCAAATTGTTCTGTGGTTTTGTAAATTGGTTCGGACATTTGATTTCTGACGTGTCTGGCTCTTCAGGCAGCAAAGGCCGAGGCATGGGGATTCCGTCTCCGTTTTGGGCATGGACAAATGACATTATTACGATCAAACGTACTTTGAAAATAGAACCATCTGAATTTGATAGGAACCTGAATGAACTTGCATTAAGCATATACAAGCAAGGTTATGATATTAGATTCCAAGCAGCACAAGCTATTCCTGTATTGATTAACGAAGTTTTGGTCCGGTTGATATATGCAGTAAGACGGATGATACAGTATTTCAAGATAACAGAGCGAAGCGAACGCTCAGAAACTATACTGTGGCAAAAATATGAACCGTTTTCGAATCTCTCCGTAAAAAGAATGTTGATGGTCGCGCATGGTGTCTTTTGTATGATGGATATCGGAGATGCAACAATACGCGAATTGGCCATGGGCGGTGGGACTTTTAATGTCACGGAATTTGCTCTTCGGTTTAATATTGCAGGTATAGGACGCTTTGCAATCTCGCTGTATGGTGAGGCCAAGCGGGTGGTTGGGATACGCAGGGCTGAAAGCAATGCGGCATTCGCGGAGAGAGAAAAATATATCGTTGAAAGTTATTTGGATGCGCTATTGCTATTATCTGAAAAATATGCAGATCAGGATCTTGTTAATTTTGTGGATGATTTTAAGAATAGCGATATGTATGTCAAGGCATTCGGGAAATCCGGGAAGCTTGCTGAACTTAGAGGTGTTCCTGAAGAAAAAATACTGAGAATTAAATCAGACATAGATATGTATTTTGGAGGTAGAAAACAATGAGCAAGCAAAAGTCAAAGTTTGAACTCGCACGGGAAGAGGCAGAGGCATCAATCAGCAAAACGAATGAGAAGATTGCAGACCTTGGCGAGCACACGAATAAGCTTTATGAGGAACTGACCGCCATTCAGAAGAAATTTGACGCCATCAGGAAGATTCCGAGTGGTAAGCATCTGGAATACGAAGAGCTGAAGAAAATCAGATTGAATTGGAAACAGAAGATCGAGAAGATTGAATCTGATTATCGGGATGCCAAGGTGAAACATGCAGGTGCCGGCGCTGCAGGTGTTGGAGCAGGAGCCGCTGTCGCAGCACTTGGCCCGACAGCGGCGATGGGAGTTGCGACCACATTCGGCGTTGCGTCTACAGGGACGGCAATATCGATTTTAAGCGGAGCTGCAGCTACTAACGCTGCACTTGCATGGATTGGAGGCGGCGCGCTTGCCGCTGGCGGCGGCATGGCTGCCGGGAATGCTTTGCTGGCGCTTGCCGGTCCTGTAGGATGGGCAATCGCAGGAGTAGCGTTTATCGGATCCGGTTTCCTTTTTTGGAAAAACAAGCGCGACAAGGATCGCCTTGAGGATATTTTTACGCAGATCGGCAAGTGAGATGTGAAATCACACGATTTGGCTATTAGGGAGTTAAACGAACGGATCAGAAGAATTGACGATGCGACGTTAAAACTTAATGAAGTGATTGAGAAAATCAGTACATTCGGGCTGGACTATGAAAAGATGACGGAAGCACAGCAATATGAGTTGGGTGCGTATGTCAATCTTATGAATGCATCCACGCAGTTGCTTGTCAACCCGATTATGGGACTGAGGCCGAAATATAACGAAGAAGATTTTAAAAAGTATAAGATAGCCAAGAACAAGTATGAACTTAGTGAAAAAGAGCGCGCATTGATTATTTATCTGGCCAATCTTTTATGTGAAATCGAAATAAAGGATACGGATAAAAAGCCGTTATGGAAGTATTTCAAAAATGATGAGAAGTTTCTGACAGCAATGAAACTGTCAAAAAAGGATTTTTTTGATATTATTGAAATGGCGGAGACTATAAAGACTGGTTAGAGATGGTGAGCGTATAAATGCCGCCAGATAAAATTAATTGGCATGATGTCTGAAGAATTTGATCTTAACAAAATGGAAGTGGAATTGTTTTGCAGATGAAAGATAGAGCAATAGCCGGTAAGCAGTAGATTACGTTTCGATCAATGATGAAGAGAGGTCTTCGGATAAATGGGCGGAATTCTTTGTTAAAAAGCTGATGCAAAGCATAGAGTCGGACAGGAATTCCGAGTTTTGGCCGTTAAAAGACAGTTGAGGGGATGGATATTTTTGAGAACGGATGACGAAAATGTGAGAGGGTTGGGTTGCCAAGTTAGATGCCGGGGGCGGGTGCGCAAGATAGATGTCAGGGGCTTATTGAGTGTTCGGGATAGATGTTAGAGCTGGAAAGGCGCAAAATAAAGCAGAAGGTCACGGGATGTTAATTCGCGTTGCTTGAGGCAACGGAGCAGAATGAGGTAAGGTATTTGCGAAAGGGGGTTTTGATCATGCTTAGTGAAAACATTAAAACGATCAGAAAATCAAAAGGACTTTCGCAGGACGAACTTGCAGTTAAGCTGAACGTAGTACGACAGACCGTATCCAAATGGGAAAGGGGATTATCAGTTCCCGATTCTGAGATGCTGATTTCCATATCGGAAGTGCTTGAAACGCCGGTAAGCACGCTGCTTGGAGAAAGTATTAATGAGTCGGAGGCAAGCGAACTAAAGGCGATTTCTGAAAAACTTGAAGTCATTAATCTTCAGCTGGCGCAGCGAAAAGAACGAAGCAGACGATTGCTGCATGGATTATTTATCATCTTGTGTGCCATCACGGTTCTTATCTTTGCGGTCATTGGCATAGCTGGCAGCCCTTATCTTGGGTGGGATTATAGCGATCCGGAAATTGCGGTTGCCGGTACGTTATTTCATGCGTTTGAGTTTGTCTTTGTAAGAATGGCACCGATTATTTTCATCGCCGGCATTATTGGAAGTGTTCTGACAAGAAGAAAAGTATAAAAATAGTTGCTGACAAAAAAGAGCAAGCTGCCCTATAGGTAAATCCCAAGGGCAGCTTGCTCTGTCTCTGTCTAAGTTTCAACTTGTCAAAAAATCAAAAATTTGGAGTCGCTCTTATATTTTGTAATGTCAATGTTGACGCCGGATTTGAATTCGACGGTAAATGTCTCTGCATAGACGGTAATCTTCTGGATGAGTTTCCGGACGTCTGCCTTATCAAATTTGCGGATGCCCGTTTTCTGCCCGGCGATGAAGTCCTGCAGCTCCTTGATTCGGTTTATGGCTTCTTCCCGGCTGTGGCTGTTGATGGTGGCTCTTTCCTTTTGCTTGCGGAGCCGGAAGGTCTCGTCTGCGATGGCATTGTAGTCCTGCTTCAAGCCTCGTAGCAATCTTGTCCATGCTGGAGCCCTCCAGGTACTCGCGATAGATTCGTTTTACGACCTTTCCCTGCTGGTATCGATATAAAGTCCAATTTTCACGTTCTGGCTGAGGATTGGCTCTTTCTGCTGGGCAAGGCTGGCCATGATCGTGATCAGCACCTCGCTTTTGGCATCCATTGTGTTGATGGACTCTTTTTCAAAATAGACCGAGATGTTCTTGTCCTTGAGTTGTCGGATGTACTGCAGACAGTCGAGGGTGTTGCAGGCAAAACGGGAAATCGATTTGGTGATGATCATGTTGATGTTCTCAGCCATGCACTCGTCGATCATGCGGTTGAATTCGTCTCGCTTTTTGGTGTTGGTGCCGGAGATGCCGTCATCCGAGAAAATGTCCGCCAGCTCCCACTGTGGATTTTGCTGAATGTATTCTGTGTAGTGACTGACCTGCACATCGTAGCTGGTTTCCTGCTTATCGGAATCGGTACTGACTCTGCAGTAGGCAGCAACACGGAGTTTAGGCGCATTGTCCTTGCTGACGCTGTTTCCGACCTTAGGTCTAGCCGGGATAAAGGTTACGTTTGCCATCTTATATCACCGACCTTTCAATCAGGCTGTAAAGGTACTCGGCCTGAAGTGCGGGATCGTCATAGCTCTTTTCAGGCTTTTCAAAATGGAAATGTACAGGTGCTGTCTGAGCAGGTTTATCTTTCTTTCTGTTAAGCCTTCCGAGTGCTTCTGCCCGACGCTGCTTTTCCGACTCAGCTTTATCGAAGGTTTCCTTGAAAATCCAAATACCGATTGTCCGGTTGGCGGGCATATTTACCTGATTCTGGATGATAAACTTGAGCGCGTGCAGAGTGCAATGGAAAAGAAAATGGCAGCGATAACCGTGGCGGATGTAATAGGGGATACTGAAAAGTACGCAGGTCAAAAAGAATTAGGTTAATATAGAAAATATGATCATAATTTCCGAGGCTTTCGGATAAAATTCGAAGGCCTCAAATTTTTTGATGTATCTATTGACATTACAACGAGATCGTGATATTCTTTGCCTGTAATCAAGAGAGTTATAACATAAAAGCTTTTAGGGAGGCAATCAACATGAGAATTGCAGTAGTAGCAGCAAATGGACGAGTAGCAAACAAGGTTATCGAGGAAGCAGTAAACAGAGGATTTGAGGTTACGGCTTTCGGACGCAAGGAGAACAATACCAAAGCACAGACCTACGTTCAGAAGGATTTGTTTGATCTGACAGTAGAGGATCTGAAGGGCTTTGATGCAGTCGTGGATGCATTCGGAGCATGGACGGAGGACACGCTTCCTCAGCACAGCACATCGCTCAATCATCTGTGTGATATTCTGTCCGGGACAGATACTCGCCTTCTGGTTGTCGGCGGTGCAGGTTCCCTCTATGTTAATCCGGAACATACTACATGTGTCTCTGACGGCACGGATTTCCCCGATGCCTTCAAGCCTCTCGCTGCGGCAATGGCCAAGGCACTCGGCGAGCTTCGTGAGCGCAAGGATGTGAAGTGGACGTATATCAGCCCGGCGGGCGATTTTCAGGCTGACGGCTCAAGGGACGGGGCATATATCCTCGGCGGTGAAGAGCTGGTTCTCAACGATAGAGGCGAGAGCATCATCAGCTATGCGGATTATGCCATTGCTATGGTTGATGAGATTGAAAGCGGCAACCACATTCAGCAGAGAATTAGTGTGGTTAGAAAGTAATTGCCGATGACTCAGTTACCAGTAATTTCTGCCCTGTGGAGTAATTTTTATCTGCAGGGCAGAATTGCAGGAGAAGTTAAATGGATACACGGGAATATTTGAGAATTCTTGTGGAGGAAATCCACTCTGCCATCGTCGCTACAATCGATAAGGACGGTCATCCGGTTACCAGAGCAATCGATATGATGCTGTGGGATGACAACGGTGTGTATTTTCTGCCGGCAAAAGGAAAAGAGTTTTATAGACAGCTGCAGGAGCAGCAATATATATCATTGTCTGCAGTCAGGGATAAGAAAGCGATTTCTCTTCGCGGTTGTGTTGAGAACATCGGCAGTGAGAAGCTGGATGTTATTTTCGAGAAGAATGAATATATGCAGAAAATCTATCCCGGTGATACCAGAAACGCACTTGAAGTTTTCCGTCTGTATGATGCGCAGGGCGAATTCTTTGATATAAGTGATCCGTCTCATGTGACGAGAGGAGCGATTAATATTGGTATAAAACCGGAACTGATATCCGGCTTTTTTGTAGGGGAAGGCTGCATAGGATGCAGAAACTGCTCGGTTGTTTGTCCGCAGAGTTGTATTGATAGCAGCAGTATTCCTGCCGTCATCGATCAGAACCGATGTCTCCATTGCGGGCGATGTGCGGAAGCGTGCCCGGTTGGCGTGATTGAAAGAAGGCGATGGTATGACGCAGGAAGAAAGAAGGACGTATCTGATAAGGCGGCTCCTGTCGGAGAATATTGAATATAAGGGATGTGAGGTTTCACAAGAAGAAGCTGGTCAGCGGCAGCTTTTAAGAGGACTCATGAATGTAAGAATGCCTGCTGATGCAGATGATGAATTTGTCCGTGTTCAGGATGAGTATCTCCAGAAAGAACAGAAAGCCAAGGGTGTTGTGGATGTGAATACCCTTAAAGAAGTTGAGCCGGGAATCTGTCTCTGGAAGGGCGACATTACCAGACTGAATGTGGAAGCCATCGTAAATGCCGCGAATAGCGGAATGACTGGCTGTTACAGGCCGAATCATAACTGCATTGATAATTGCATCCACACTTTTTCCGGGATTCAGCTGCGAAAAGAATGCTCAGATATCATGGTTGCACAGGGATTTGAAGAACCGACCGGTCAGGCAAAAATCACACCGGGTTATAACCTTCCGGCAAAATACGTGATCCATACTGTCGGGCCGATTGTATCCGGACGTTTGACGAAAACGCATGAAGCGCAGCTGGCGTCATGCTACAACTCCTGCCTTAAAACAGCGGCAGAAAATGATTTGTCGAGTATTGCATTCTGCTGTATTTCAACAGGAGTATTCATGTTTCCAAATTATAGAGCAGCGGAAATTGCCGTGCAGACGGTAAGAGAATTTCTGAAAAAATCTACATCAGTAAAGAAGGTGATCTTCAATGTTTTCAAAGAATACGATCTCGAAATCTACCGGGAACTGCTCGGATAAAATAAAAAAATTCAAAGCAGTGTTGGATGCCGCTGATGCTGTCGTTATCGGTGCAGGCTCAGGCTTGTCCACGGCTGCCGGATTTAACTATTTCGGAGAGCGGTTTCACAAATATTTTCAGGACTTCATAGATAAATATGGCATCCGTGATATGTATTCCGGAGGCTTCTATCCGTTTCCTTCTGCTGAAATTCAATGGGCATGGTGGAGCCGTCATATATGGCTGAATAGATACGTGAAAGCGCCGAAACCGGTTTATTCAGAATTGCTGGATCGGGTGAAGGATATGGATTACTTTGTGCTGACAACAAACGTTGACCACCAGTTCCAGCAGGCAGGTTTTAACAAGAAACGACTTTTTTATACACAGGGTGATTATGGTTTGTTCCAGTGCAGCAAGCCATGTCATAATGAGACTTATGATAATAAAGAGATTGTACGAGACATGATTGAAGCGCAGGGATTTGTTATAGAAGGTGATGACTCGCTTACCATTCCGGTGGGTGCAGAGATTGCAATGGAAGTGCCAGAGAAACTTGTCCCTCGTTGTCCTGTTTGCAAAGAGGAAATGACAGTGAATCTGCGGTGTGACGATTCATTTGTTGAGGATGAAGGCTGGCACAGGGCAGCAGATTGTTATTCAGAGTTTATCAGACGGCATAAAAACTCAAATATTGTCTACCTTGAACTTGGAGTGGGAATGAATACGCCGGTTATTATCAAGTATCCGTTTTGGCAGTATACAGCACAGAATCTTAAGGCATATTATGTATGCCTGAATTTGAATGAGGCTTATGTGCCAGACGAAATAGCTGACAGGTCAATTTCTATTGATGGAGATATTTTAGACGTTATAAAAAAATTATGAATTAAAGAGCAAGCTGCCCTATAGGTAAATCCCAAGGGCAGCTTGCTCTGTTTCTGTCTAAGTTTCAACTTGTCAAAAAATCAAAAATTTGGAGTCGCTCTTATATTCTGTAATGTCAATAATGAAATATTGTGGTATAAGCATTGACTTCATCTTTAAGAACGGCATGCTGAATTGCGTCCCGGCAGCCTGGACATTCAGACTTTCAAAGCTTTTGTCCCCATTGATTTCTATTCCTTTCATCTGCGCATGGCAACCTGGTTTGACCGGATACCATTCTTATGGGATGCAGCTTCTCAATTTTTATTTCTGCTGCGTTTGTTTTGCTCTTTCTTGTTTATCCAGCGCTTTTCCCTCTTTTTCTATATCTTTAAGGTTGCCCCCCGTACTGCTAAACCCCGTCCAGTATTTGCTTTGCGGATCCAATCGACTGGTGGAAGGAATATAATAAACGAACTCTCCCTTTCGCGCCTTTATCGATTCAATGTATTCTTTCGATTCTTTTTCTCGCTTTGTGTTCTCAACTTCCAGGATTTTACTTATCTTCTTATATCTTTTCTCTGCAAGTTTTTTCAGCTTTTGCGCCACGACGCCATTTTTTTGATATAGTCCTGCGTATTCACCACTATCGTTGGAAGATGTCCCGCCATACATAATTAAAGTATTTAATGCATTTTTTTCGACGATTGGGCCTCTTTCCGAGCGGATTCTATTGTGCGTCAGGCCGGCTTCCTGACGTCCTGAAACTCTCATGATCATGTTATCATCAAGGAGCTCCCATTTATAATTGGTGTAAGAAAGTTCATGGATTCTCTGCAGTTCTGAAGTTAACTTGTCCGCGTCTCTTGCAGAAGAATAATAACCGCCTCCGGCTTTTGCAATTTCTTTAAGTACACTATCTTGAGTTGCATCGACATTAAAGCCGACAATACCGAGAACAATGTCGGTTTTTCCATTTTTAAGTCTTTTTGCAACTGTTGCAGGATTTTCTCCGCAGGTTTCGATGCCGTCTGTTACAATATAAAGAATATTAAGGTTCTTTTTCCCCCTTAAATTTACTTAAATCTTTTGTCCCCTCTTCAATAGATTTTGAAATTGAAGTCCAGCCCGTAGGCTTCAAAGACGCAAGATCCGACTCAATTCCCTGAACGTCCAGCTTTTTAATGGGATGAATTAGTTCATTGGCATTGCAGGATTCTTCCTTTTTCGTATTTGAATTGTCTCCTTTATGGCCAAAGACACGGACCCCCACATTTGCGTTTGCCGGCATCTCTGACAAAACTTTACCGATCGATGATTTTGCAATATTCATCATCGACTCACCGTTAATCCGTTTGGCCATAGAACCTGAACAATCCAACACAATTTCCACGTTCACATTGGCATTTTCTCTTATTTTTCTGTGAGTAAACTGGTCTTTGCCATCATTTTTAAAAATCACATAACTGAAACGTTCGATAGGTTCAACTGGCTCATAATCATAAGCGCCAATGTATAATAACTGTTTGAAAAGGCGCGCGATCTCTTTATCAGAAGCATCTTCATCCAATTTATGGCTAATTTTTTTCAGTTCTTTTTGAGCGTTCTTCCACCATTGATTCATATTGTCCGAATAGTTGTCTTTATAAACGCTGGGTTGGGGACAAATACCTCCCGGGGCATCGGCAATCGCTTCATAGTTATATTTTATATCAGGGAGTTTTCCGTTTACCCCCTTACCACTCTGAAGCTCATTTTCGCTGGAAGCCTTTTTTTCTATTCCTTTTTTATTTCCGCATCCGGTCAGAGCCGTACTGCTTATCAGCATTATAGCAAGCATCATGCAAAGTATTTTTTTCATAATCTCTCCTTATTTCACCATATTATGTGTTTTTATTGTTTAGACGATCGTATCTCACGCATCTCATTGATGTTAGAAATATGGAAAAATATCGAAACAATAATCGTCACAAGAAACGCGATGGTAAAAAAACGTTCGCTCTTCATTAAGTTCAAACCGACACTACGAAATTTGAAATACCAATATGTATATATTCCGAGGTCTGTAAAAATATATAACCGGAGAATAAAATTCATTTTTGAATTTACAAAGTCTTTTCTCCAAAATAAAAATTGAAAAATTAGTGACGAGAACAACAAAACCAATGGTGCTGAATAAATCTTCCAGGTGATTCTCCAGAAAGAAGAAACACGCATTAATGTCATAATACCTTTATATGCATCATTTTTCTCCTTATTATTCGTGATTTCCCTTCCAAAAGAATCAATAATCTTGCCGTTTTCTACATAAATTAGCACGGGCACCCTGCTGATCTTATATTTATTACAGACCGGGAGAATCTCATATTCTGGCAATTTCTTTTTTGTCCTAAAATAGTCTGTATTGAAATACCATATTTGTTTATTCTCCCGCTGTGAAGCCAACTGCAATATCGGATAGAATATTTGGCAGGAAGGACAGGATGGTCGCCCGAAATAGATATATCCGCTTTTTATGTTCTCAACTTCTCCAAGACGCGTCATCTGTCTAATGTTTTCATGGCTATTTAGCTGGGCTGTCATCCCTATGCTGAAAATGAATGGAATAATGAAAAGAAATAATATTAACCCCTGTTTGCCGGATGTATTTTTCACTTATCTATCCTTAAAAATACGATCGATTCGAATACATTAAAATTTTTTGGCGATTTTTTATCGCCATCACACGGACACGGTCATCAATGGCACTGCCATGAAATAAGTTCAACAACCTGTTGCCTGCCTTTCTGGAATACTTTTTTCGAAAACAAAATACGCAATAATCCGTAAAATTAAGCCCGCCGATAGAAAAATTCCAAATTATTTTAAGGGATTGGCCAACGTCTTCAACGAAAACCGGCCGCTCATTAAGGTATTTTTGATTGTCAGCTGCCTTTTTTGTTTGCAACGCTTTTATTCATTTTAGAGATTAAATATGCAATTTTTATCTTATAATATCATTGTTATGGACTGTTTGTAAAATTTGTTTATCTATATTTGATGAACAGATGAATTCCGATTGATCTGCCCCATTTCTTTTTCCGCCGGCTTTTTCTGGCATGTTCAACCATACCGAACAGCTGTGGGATGGGGATCCGGGTGTGTTCTTTAGCGCAGAGGCGCAGGATACCGTTAAGGCATCGATTCATGTCCGTGGACGGGACTTTCATTTCCTTTCGTAAACGGAGGTTTTCCCGTTGACAGTCTCTGTGATAAGTGTTATCCACACAGATGTTACAATCTCTTCATTGCTGCGCCTTGTGATTGTTTAAATGGCAAGGGCCGTTAAAGATAAAAGGTGAGGCATTCGAGGCAGATTGGGAAGTCGGTGTTTTTTATGAAAAAACACGGCCGAAGCCGCGCTTAAAAAATATTAAAATAAAAGATAGAGTTTATCCGGCGATTAAGAAGAAGCCGAGAACAATGATTTCCAGCACGATGCGGTACCAACCGAAAGCTTTGAAGCCGTGCTGCTTGATGGATTGCATCAGGAAGCGGATGGCGAAAATCGAAACGGCAAAGGCCACGATCATGCCAACGGGCAGGATGCCCAGTTCGCCGCCGGCAAAGCGATGGAACTTGAGCAGTTTGATCAGCGAGCCGCCGAATATCGCCGGAATGGCCAGAAAGAATGTGAACTCTGCGGCGGCGCAGCGGCCAGCGCTTTTGCGCGATGCAGGAGGGTTTTTAGCATCGCTTGCCGCGATGGCTGACCCTTGGGTCTTTGGAAGAAAGCGTGAAAATCACAGATAATGCAGCAAGGATATCAGTGACGGCGGCTGCCAGGGTAAGCGGGGAATCAGAAAGGATCCCCTGCTTTTTTTATGTTCAAAAAATGTCCAAAGCGGAACTTATGTTTTCGCATAACAATCGCAGATATAAAAGTGCCGGCAGCAAAGGACAGAATCTGTTGAACTTTATTCTCCTGCTCCGGGCCGGTACGCCTCCCTTTTTCGGTATTCTGAAGCGAAGGGGAACTTTTTGGCATATTATGGCTGCCGCTTTTGTTACCCTGTTGATTCTCTGACCGCCAAAGAGGCGGAAAGAAGGAGTTGCTGCGGATCGACGGCATGGTCGGCATCGGCCTCGATGGCGCGGATTGTGATATCGGCGGCCTGACGGCCGATTTCAATGCCCGGCAGTTCCATGGAGGTTAGAGTGGTTTCCAACATGGGACCGACGCGGTAACCCGTCATGCTTAAAACCCGGATATCGTCCGGTGCTTTCAGGTCATTCTCTTTTAAGGCCCGCAAGGCGCCCATCCCCTGGGAATCGGTTGCCACCAAAACGGCATCCAATGCTTCTCCTCGGTCGATCAAAAGGTTGGTGCAGTCATAGCCATAATGCATCCCCCGCAGGACTGCCGTCTTTTCAACCGTGATGGGATTAAGGCCATATTGGTGGATGGCCTTTAAATAGCCTTTATAGCGATCCTGATAGGGAGGGATTTGCATGGAGCCGTTCACCAGGGCGATCTTTTGGCAGCCTTTCTCGACGAGATAGGAGACAGCCTTGTAGCCGATTTCCACATAATCCACAACGACGCTGCTCATTCTGGCGTCGTGCTGGCGGATAATCTGAGTGACGGGAAGACCGCTGACCCTGATATCCCGCAGCAGACGGGTGTTGGTGCCGGTGGCGGCGATGATGATGCCGTCGACGAAGCCGTTTCGCAGCCGGTTCAGGCATTGTTTTTCAGTGTTTGGATCGTCCAATGTGTTGCATAAGAGGGTATAGTAGCCCCGTCTTCGGGCCTCTTCCTCGATACCGAAGGTCACTTCGGCGAAGATGGAAAAAGTCAATTTCGGGACGACGACGCCGATGGTATTTCGTTTGCCATGGCGCAGCTCCCGCACCAATACATTGGGCTGGTAGGAGAGTTCTTTGACGGCGGCCAAAATCCGCGCTTTGGTGTCCGGGTGTACATAGGACGTATTGTTGAGCGCCCGGGAAACGGTGCTGACATCGACATGGGCAAGTTTGGCGACATCTTTTAAAGTGGTCATGATAGGATCCTCCGATTTTGCGTTTTTAAGAGGAGAAGCGTGTTGCAATTATATTTTTAATTCAAGTATAACGATTGGCAGCTTTATATGCAACGTTTGTATTTTTTCGAATGGGCGGCGATCGTCGGAATAAAAAAAAGAAGACCGCAAAAATGCACAAAAGCCAAACGCGTTTCTGCAAGGAGACAACAAAATATGCAAGAAATTGTAAACCGCATGCAAGAAATTGCAGGGGCCGGCAAATGGCTTATCAGCCTCTGCGGATCGTGCTATAAATGTAATCGAGAAGTGCAATCGATTGTACAAAGCAACAGGTTGTCGCGAAGCCTGGAGCAAATTGGTGATTTGAAATGATAAGGAGATTATGATGGCTAAAACAGTGACTTTTAAAACGATTTTCCCGGCAGTTTCCGTTCCTCTGAATGACGATTATTCCATTAATGAAGAAGAATTCAGGGTGTATCTTCGATGGATCAAAAGTTTCTACGATAAGGGCATTCAAGGGCTGGTTTGCAACGGCCATACGGGTGAGATCACGGGACTGACCAGAGCAGAAAGGAAGAGAGTGACCGAAATCTGCGCTGAGGAATGCGGCGACATCATGACGATCATCTCCGGTGTTAATTGTGAGAACACGGCCGAATCCATCGAGATGGCAAAAGAGGCCAAGGAAGCCGGCGCGGACGGCATCCTCCTGATGCCTCCGCATATGTGGCTTCGCTTCGGCATGAATCCGGATGCGCCCTTCGAATATGTGAAGGATGTGGCGGAAGGCGCGGACATCGATATCATCATTCATCTGTATCCGGCGACGACAAAAGCTACCTATCCGGTGGAAACGCTGATCAAGATGTGCAGGGAAATCGATCACGTGAAGTGCATTAAAATGGGCACCCGCGTGACCCCGATTTATGAGCACGATGTGCGGCTGCTCCGTCAGGAATGCCCGGATATTTCCCTCATCACCTGCCACGACGAAACCCTCTGCGTCAGCTGGTTCCCGGGGATGGACGGCGCACTGATCGGCTTTGCCGGCTGCGTTCCAGAATTGATCACGGCGGCATGGGATGTTTTTAGGCATCCGGATCAGCATACCTTAAAGGAAGCGCAGGAAGCCTCGAACCGCATCTATCCCATCAGTCAGGCCATTTACGGCGGCGGTCAGCCTTCCGGCGAAGCCCATGCCAGACTGAAGGAAGCCCTCCGGCAGAGGGGGGTCTTCCAATCCGCGCTGATGCGAAAGCCGGTGCTTCCCCTGGATCAGGGACAGAAGGATTGGGTGGCCAACGGCCTTAAGCTCAGTCGGCTTCCCCAGGTCGATATGAATCAATACAAATAAGCAGGGATGAGAACGCGGGTGTTTGCCTGATGAAATAAACCTGGTGAGCACCCGCCCTTTTTATAAACGAAATGAATCGCTGGGCCGCGCGGGGGACGCAGCGAGCGGTGTGCCGATTTGCTTCCGATGGGCGAATGCGCCGTTTGTACACATCCCGATGATTTTCGGATGGAGAAGGCGGCGCGCGTCTCGGCTTCATCGGGGCAGCTAAAGGAGGAAAAGCTCATGGCTTATGAAAATACAAAGGTAGGGGGAACGGTCGAGGAGCGTCTCGGATTTGATCCGACACAGGTAGAAAAACTTTCGGTTAAAGCGCTGCTGAAAAAGGTCGGGCCGGGCATCATCTTGACCGGTATTGTGATTGGCCCGGGCAACATTACGACATCGGCCATGATGGGATCCGATTATGGCTATTCGATGATGTGGATTTTGATTCCCATCATCATTATGGGCATTACCTTTACGATGACGTCCTATCGGATCGCGATTATGACCGGCATGCCCATTTTGCATGCCATCCGGCACTATTATGGCGGCGCGGCCTCCGCCTTTTGCGGGATTGCGCTTTTTTTGTCCTGCTTCTTTTTTACGCTGGGCAATATTTCAGGGACCGGGGCCGGCATGAATCTGATGTTTGGCATCAACTGGAAACTGGGAGCCCTGATCATGTTGGCTGTCCTGGCCTTTTGTTATCTGACAAAAGGGGTTTACAGTAAAGTGGAGAAAGGCATTCTGATCTGCATTATCGGCATGATCGTGGCCTTTTACGCGACCCTGGTGGCAACAGGCGGCCCCAATTGGGGACAGTTTGGCCGCGGCCTAACCCATTGGTCTTTTGCGAAAGGCTCCTTCACAACCGCCCTGGCCTATGTGAGCACCAATGCGGCCGTCACGGCGGGCATTTACGGCACCTATCTGGGGCTGGAGAAAAAATGGCGCAAGCAGGATCTGTTTAACGGCGCAATGCGGGCGGATGCCATCACCCATGTTATCTCTGTGGTTTTGATCTCCGGCGCTATCGTTTTGGTCGGCGCCATCGTGCTGCATCCCCATCACATTGCGATTAAAGCACCGGCTCAGCTGGGGGATCTGCTGCGCCCGTTCTTGGGCAATGCGGCCCCCATTGTCATGGGTATTGCCATTGTCGGCGCAGGGTTTTCCTCTTTGCTGGGCAATACACAAAGAGGGGTCGTTCTCTTTCAGGCGGGGATGGACAAGGATATCGGTCTGGAATCAAAGGCGGTTCGGATTGGCTGCCTTCTTTGCCTGGCGATTGCCACGGCGATCTGCTTTGCCTACGGCGGCTCTCCAACCCAGCTGATCTTTATTGCCAATGTCGCGACCTCCGTTGCGACGCCGGTCGCCGGCCTTTTCATGGTTTTAATCGTCTGGAAGGGAGAGCTTTATACCGGCTACAAGGTGCCGAGAGCGCTGCAGGTGTCTATGACCATTTGTTATATCTTTGCAGTCTACATGACCTTCATCGCTTTGCAGAAAAATTTCGCTGCTTTGATTCAGATTTTCTGAAAAGTTACCGGCGGCGGGAATCATAAGGACGGCATGTGCCCGAAGGCCGCACGATTCGAGACGGTTTCTGGCACCGCGTGCGGTAATGGCCGGCCTTGAAGCCTCAGAAGAAAACGTGGAAGCGACAGATAATGCGGCAAAGGTATAAGCGACGATCGATAGTGCGAGCAGGGAATCAGAAGGGGTTCCCTGTTTTTTTGTATTAAAATCCCCGACGCCGCCTCCTGTGATCGGGACCATGGATAAAGACAAGCCGACTTGGACGCTGGCGGCGCACGTCGGGATCATCGGGCACGATCGGCCGCTGCTTTCGGCGGTGCCGGCATGGGCGTCCGGCAGCCGCGAACAAGAAGATCAAACAAGGCCCGCGATGGAACAAACGGAATAAAACCGTAACGATCAGTGACAAATTGCGAGCGGCTGCGGGAAAATTTGAATGGATAACCGGGGGAACAAAAATGAATGACAGCATTGGAAACATGAAGATGAGAAGAAGCATTCGGCAATACAAGCCGGATAGGGTGTCTCCGGATGGGATCGCCCAAATTATTGGGGACAGACTGTTCGCCGCTAATGGCATGGGTAAGCAGTCGCCGACGATCGCGGTTTTTTAGCATTGTCAATTTGCGCCGTGATACCCGCGAGGTCAATGCCCCGGCATGCGCCGTCAGCCGGAGAAAACTGGCTTTGAATACTGCGGCATCATTCGCGTTGCCGATGACGGCCTCCGAGTGGCCTATCAAAAGCCCGTGTTTTGGTGGCATTCATCCGGGCCGGCATTGCAAAAGCGCGGAATAATAGCGGCGTTGGGATCGAAAACCGGCGCTTTTTTGTGTGCGGTTGTGAAGTGGTCGTGCCGCAATAGGAAAATTTCTGCGAAAAGAACACTTTGTGATATAATTATTTTATTACGTTTTAAATTTTTGAAGGACTTTCGGCGCGGACCTGTTGGGTCCGTTATAAAAATGAAAACAGAAGCCTGAAGGAGGAACCCAATGTTCAAATCTGCCGCCGGGACTGCCCCGATGCAGCCGTTCAAAGCCCGTAAGCCGCGTAAAAAATGGCCGCTGTCCATTAAGATTTTCATCGCACTGGTCTTCGGCATTCTTGTCGGTCTGTGTTTTATGAAAAATCCGGGTTTTGCCACTCGGTACATTCAGCCTTTTGGGACTATTTTTCTCAATTTGATTAAATTTGTGGTGGTGCCCATCGTCTTCTTCTCGATTATCAGCGGGGTGATCTCCCTCAGCGATATTCGGGAGGTGGCGGAAATCGGCGTGCGGACCATTATTTTTTACATCTGCACGACGGCTTTTGCAGTGACCATCGGCCTTTTGATCTCCAACGTGTTCAAGCGGTTTTATCCGGTGCTGTCGGTGTCCGGCCTGCATTACAAAGCGACGAAGGCGCCGAGCGTTATGGAAACCATCGTCAACATGTTTCCGTCGAATATCGTGGCGCCCTTTGCCAACGCGGCCATGCTCCAGGTGATTGTGGCGGCGCTGCTCTTTGGTTTCGGTATCATTTTGGCCGGAGAGAAGGGGAAAAACTTTGGGCAGTTTTGCAACAGCGCCAGCGAGGTCGGCCTTAAAATCATGGAAATGATTCTGGTTCTTTCGCCCGTCGGGGTTTTTTGCCTGATGGTGCCCGTGGTGGCGGAAAACGGCCCGGCCGTGTTGGGAAGCTTGGCCATGGTGTTGCTTTGCGCCTATATCGGCTATGTGATTCACGCGGTGCTGGTTTATTCAAGCAGTGTGCGCCTGATGGGAGGGCTGAGCCCGCTGACCTTTTTTAAAGGGGAAATGCCGGCCATTCTTTTTGCCTTTTCGAGCGCCTCTTCCGTCGGAACCCTGCCCCTTAATCTCGAGTGCACCGAGAAGCTGGGCGCCCGCCGGGAAGTGGCGAGCTTCACCTTGCCCCTCGGTGCGACGATTAATATGGACGGCACGGCGATTTATCAAGGGGTGTGCGCGATTTTTATCGCCAGCTGTTTTGGCATTCACCTGGGCCTGTCCCAGCAGATTATGATTATTTTAACGGCGACCCTGGCGTCCATCGGGACGGCCGGCGTGCCGGGCTCCGGAATGATCATGCTCGCCATGGTGCTTCAAAGCGTGGGGCTGCCCGTGGCGGGGATTGCGCTGGTGGCCGGAGTGGACCGGATCTTCGATATGGGGCGCACCACGGTGAACATCACCGGAGACGCGGCCTGCACCATTGTGGTCTCTAAGATGATCGATCGTCTGGAAGCCAAGCGGGCAAGACGGTCGCCGCGGGTGCCCGTCGGCGATGCGGCCGGCCAGGAAGATGATGGCCCCGAGGCATAAGCTTGCAAAGGCGCCAATTGAGGGAGGATGCGGCCTTCCATGAAAAAAGTACGCGATGTGCGTGCTTTTTTCATGCCCGGATGCGGGACATTATTGTTTGTTTTTGGTCAGCGCTATGCAGGATAGAACCGCCCATGAAAACGCACCTTCGGGCGCGTTCTTCGTGAGGGACTTGCGGGAAAAGAGAAGGGGATGATGCGCCGGATCAATCGGCGATTCGCGGGAAAGTCATTCATAAAAAATGGAAAGGGAATATTTTTTAGCGAAAATAAAAAACGCGGCCGAAGCTGCGCTTAAAAAATGTTAAAATAAAAGACAGAGCTTATCCGGCGATTAAGAAGAAGCCGAGGACAATGATTCCCAGCACGATGCGGTACCAGCCAAAAGCTTTGAAGTCGTGCTGCTTGATGTATTGCATCAGGAAGCGGATGGCGAAAATTGAAACGGCAAAGGCCACGATCATGCCAACGAGCAGGATGCCCAGTTCGCCGCTGGCAAAGTGATGGAACTTGAGCAGTTTGATCAGCGAGCCGCCGAACATCGCCGGAATGGCCAGAAAGAACGTGAACTCTGCGGCGGCGGTGCGGGAGATGCCGATGAGCAAGGCACCGACGATGGTCGCGCCGGAGCGGGACGTTCCGGGGAAGACGGCGGCGATGAGCTGGAAGAGCCCGATGATGATGGCGTCGCGATAGGTGAACTGGGCAATATCGGTTTTGGCTGGTCTTGCGCCGCGGTTGCGGTTTTCGATGAGGATGAACGCGATCCCGAAGAGGATCAGCATGGCGGCGACGGTCCAGTAATTATAAAAAAGGGATTCGAAGAAATCGTCGAAGGGCACGCCGATCACCGCGGCGGGAATGGTCGCGACGATGATCTTCAGCCACATGGCGATGGTTTCCCGATCGACGATCAGCTGGCCCTCCGGGTCTTTTGTGGTGCGCCGGCGGCGCAGCGGCCAGAGCTTTCGCCAGTAAAGGACGACCACGGCGAGAATGGCGCCCAGCTGAATCACCACCAGATACATGGCGAGGAAGGATTGGCGGACATTGAGCTTGCAGATGGCGTTGAGCAAAATCATGTGGCCGGTGCTGGAGATGGGCAGCCATTCCGTGACGCCCTCTACGATACCGAAGATAATGGATTTAACGATGTTGAGCATAAAAAGATCCTTTCAAAAAATGAATGCCTTTATTATAGCATAAAAGCGGTGCGGCCTCGGATGCATTCAGTTAAAAGTAAGAAAGCCGGATGATGGGAGAAGACAGACAATGAGCAAAGCAATACCGGAAGGACAATGGATTCGCCATTATTGGCAGACGGATGTGATGGCAGTGGCCGCTGTTGCCGGGATGGTGGCCGCGGCAGAGGCCCTTCGCCAGCCGGAGGTGATCTTTCCGGAGATCGCCGCGCTGACCATCGGCGGCTGGGTGGCGGCGAGCCAGCCCTGGATCGTCGGACGCAAAAAGCAATGCGCTCTAATGACGGCGGTGAGCATCCTGGGGATTCTTCTGGCGCGGTTTTCGCCGCTGCCGATGCTGGCGAACGTCGCTTTGGCCTTCGGGGTGATCGCCGGGCTGCTGCTCGTCCTGCACGTTACCTTTTATCCGGCGTTTTCGGCGGGGATCTTGCCGATATTGCTGGGCGTGCGCACCTGGGTGTATCCGATTGCAGTGACGGCGCTGGTCCTACTGGTGGCGCTGGGACAATGGGGTCTTGAAAAAGCGAAGATGCGCAGACCGCTGATGCAAAGACCGTGGCATTATGACGCGCGGCGCCAATGGCTGCGCTTCGGGGGAATTTTGACGGCCGTGATTATTCTGGGCATTATCGGCCGCCGGCTGCACGTGCCGATGCTCATCGCGCCACCGCTTATCGTGGGCGCGGTCGAAATCGCCGATCCAAAGAGCCCGGCAGGTGCGCGGATAGCCGTGTGTTGGGCGGTCGTGGTGATTTGCGCTGTGCTGGGCGCCGGCTGCCGGGCGGTCTTGATGGCTGCCAGCGGTCTGCCGGGATGGGCGGCTGCCGGAGCGGCACTGTTTTTAGTGCTTATGGTTGCCCGCCGGGCGCGGCTTTATTTTCCTCCGGCGGGGGCCGTGGCGTTGCTGCCGTTTTTGCTTCCCGTGTCTGTTCTGCCGCTTTATCCGCTTTCGGTGGCGGCGGGGTTTGCTCTTCTCGGCGGAGCGGCAATGGGGATTCGGCGGCTTCAGAGCGCCTCCTAAGCCGATGATTTAATGGGAAGCGCACAAAAAAGCCGGACATCATGTCCGGCTTTTTTATGCGGAGAAACGGAAGGCTATACCTTGGCGAAGACGACGCCGTCATCGCTGAAGTGATCGATTTTCGCCAGGGCATAAACGTCGTACCCGAGGGCGCGAAAACGGTCGCCGCCGCCCTGGAAAGCTTTTTCGATGGCAATGCCGATGCCGGCCACCGAGGCGCCGGCCTGAGCGCACAAATCCAGCATGCCGGAAAGGGCCTGGCCCACCGCGAGAAAATCGTCGATGATGAGCACGCGGTCATCGGCGTTTAAAAAACGGCGGTCAACGCGGATATCATAGGCTTTTTGCTTCGTGAAAGAAAAAATCCGGCTGATATAAGCATCGCCGGTCAAGGTGACGGAAGTTGTCTTCTTGGCAAAGACCATCGGAACGCCGAGGGCCTGGGCCGTAGAGAGCGCCGTCACGATGCCGGAGACTTCAAGGGTGAGCACCCGGGTAACGCCCCGATCCCGGAAGTGATCGGCAAAAGCCTGCCCGATGGCAGTGATCAGCCCGGGATCCACCTGGTGATTCAGGAAGCAGTCCACCTTCAGAATGTTTCCCGGCAGGACGCGGCCGTCTTTTCGGATGCGGTCTTCCAATAATTTCATAGGTGTGCTCCTCTCTGCGGTTAACGAAAACAATGTTCATAATGAAAGGGATCGAGCTCGGGGCGTGTCGGCGGGGGCAATGGCCGTGGGGGCTCGAAATCGGCGATGCCAAAGGCAGCCGATGGAACCGGTTTTTGTTTGGTTTGGGCGTCTGATAGATTTTTAGGCATTGACGCCGGCGCGCGTCTGCGTTTTTAAAGGCGAAAGCAACGAGACGCTACTGCAGGCTTTCCCAGCCGAACAGGGCCGCGCCCAGCGCACCGATGATTTCCGGTTCGTCGGCGATGAAAAGCGGCTCGCCGAGTTTTTCCTCCAGCACAGCCACCATGCCGGGGTTCTTGGCGACGCCGCCGGTCATCATGATGGTCGGCTCGACGCCGACTTTCTTCATCAGGCCCAGAGCCTTGCCGGCGATGGCCGCGTGCACCCCGTGGGCGATGTCGGCCTTCTCCTTGTTTTGGGCGATCAGCGAGATCACCTCCGATTCGGCAAAGACCGAGCACATGGATGCGATGCGGATATCTTCGCGCCAGTGCCGGGAGATGGCGCCGAGCTCTTCCAGGCTGACCTCCAGGGTGCGGGCCATCATTTCGAGAAAGCGCCCGGTGCCGGCGGCGCATTTGTCGTTCATCACGAAATCGGTCACCTCGCCGGCGGCGTTTAAGTGAATGGCCTTGCTGTCCTGGCCGCCGATGTCAAGGATGGTGCGAACGGCCGGATTCACATGGTGGGCGCCCTTGCCGTGGCAGCTGATCTCGGTGACGTTTTGATCGGCAAAGGGAATGCTGACCCGGCCGTAGCCGGTGGCGACGATCAGCGCAGGGTCTTCCCGGGTGAGTTTCGCCTTGGCGAGCACATTGTCGAGGGAACGTTCGGCGGAGGCGATGGATTTGGCGCCGGTGCGCACCACATCAAAGGCGATGCACTGTTTGTTTTGGTTGAGGACGACGGCGTTGGTGGAGGTGGAGCCGCTGTCGATGCCGACGATCATCATGGGGGTGTCCTTTCTGAGTGCGGGGCGTTGATGCGCTGCGCGCATCAGCCCCTTTTTGGCGGAAAGCTCTTCGATAAAAGCTTCGATGCGGGTTTTGATCTGGCCGAAGCTTTGACGGGTCAGATCCGTTTCGACCCGCAGCACCGGCAGATCGCCCCGGGCCTTGAGTTCGGCAAATTCGTAGGCATATTGGTCGCAGAACTGCACGGTGTGATAGACCAGGCCGTCGAGCCGGTCCGAGAAACCGTCGAGATAGTCAAAGCGATTGGTGGCGCTGACCATGCGCATGCAGGGAAACTGGCAAAGGATCTGCTCGAGATAGCCGCGCAGATCCGCCGGAACGAAATGGCGGTCGAGACCGTTGCAGGTCACGTTAAACAGCACCTCGACACCGCCCGCCTTGAGGAGTTCTGCGATGGCGTCATTGGCCCGGGCCCCGATGAGGCCGATGCGGATGCGATTCGGATCAGCATTGGGGGGAGGGGCGGCTGCCGGCGCCTCGGGCTGAGCCTCGAGATAGATGTGCAGGGCCGCCTCGGTTTCGGCCTTGTCGAAGGGGCGGCCGGCAAAGACGGCGTAGGCATGCATCAGGTCGAGCACGTGCTCTTCGTAAAGGCCGACGGCAAAATCGTTGACCTTGCGGGGCACATCGAGCAGATAAAAAAATTTGTCTGGGTATTGGGCGCGCAGGGTGTCGGCCAGACGCCGGACAGAGTCGCAGCAGGCGGTGAGCACCAGGCCTTCGAGTTCGGGGTTGACCATTACCGCGTCGGCAAAGGTTTCGAGCACGCCCTTCACATAGGAGCAGACATTGGGGTGCATCAGACTGTCGGCTCGGTTGAAGCGGTCCACCTGGGGATCGACGCGCTGCATGGACACGCCGAGGGCGGTGAAGAGTTCCACCGGGGTGTATTTGCAAAGATAACCTAACATGGTTGCCTCGATTCTGAATGGCGATCGCATTGCGATCGCGGTCTACAGCATTTCAAAAAAGGCTTCGAGCCGGGTCTTGATCTGACCGTCGTGGCTGTTGCGCCGATCGATGCCGTCGCCGTCGATCACCAGGGTGAGGATGCCTTCGGCTTTAAGCGCTTCCTTCATCAGCCCCGCGCCGCCGGCCATTTGCTTGCAGCCCCAGTGGCAGAATTCGATCACGCCGTCGGCGCCGGTTTTGGCGATGAGTGCCTTTTCCGCCGCGATGCGCCGCTCGATGGGCCCGACGAAAATATTGCCGAGCATTTTTTTTGCCAGAGATTCCAGAGGATGCGCCGGATCCAGCGGACGGTTATAATCCAGATTCATGTCGCAGGCCTGGATCTGGTAATCGCGGCTGAGGTTGAAATAGCCTTTGAGGGTTTCCTGATAAAAGGGGAGCAGGTGGATCCAGAAGATGGTTTTGCCGTTAAAGGCCGGCCGGTTGACCACATCCCGTTCAAGCGCCTCGTAAAAGTGCAGGATCTCGGGGGTGCCGATGGCCAGATGGCTCGCGAAGAGATTAAACATCTGGATCGTTAACGTCGAGGGATAATAGCGGCCGCGCTGGGCAGCGAGAAAGCGGTCATAGGCCGCGAAGGAGCGGTTTTCCCGGTCGAGGGCCGCCTGCAGCGCCGCTCTGTCAAAGGGGCGGTGGCAAAGATCTTCCAATTCGGCGATGAAATGCCGCAGCTGCTTGACCACATAGGCAATGGCCATCGGCGAGATCTCGTTGGGAATGTCGAGAATCGTCAGGGGGACGCGGCAGGCAGCCGCAGCCCGGCGAAAGGTTTGCACGTTGCCGTCGCAGACGGTAGAGGTGGTTACCGCTGCAGCGGCCGGCGGCATCAGGCCGCTGTCCACCGCGCCGACAAAGCATTTGTGATAGGAGCACAGCGTCGGCGCCATGCCGTCGGCTTCGCTTTGGTTGATGAACCAGTCCTCGATGCCGAAACCTCCGAGAAAAGAGGCCATCATTTCGATGGACAGGCAGTTGATGCCGAAATTCTGCAGGATTTCCACCGGGGTGAAAAGATTCACCCAGGCGGTGTTCTCCGGATGCTCCAGCGCGGCGAGCATGCTCTTCAGCGCGAGCACGTTGAGGTCGGCATAGGGGCGGGGAAGCGCTTTGTCGGCAAAATGCCTTTTCATAAAAGTTTCGTAGTGCAGGCCGATATCGATCAGGCGGCGGCCGGCGGCCGGGCTGTCGGCCATCTTTTTTTTGATGAGATCGCCGTAGCGTTTGATGATGTCCATGGAGTTCCTGGTTTCTAAAATTAAAATGCACTGACCATCATATAAAACAAAATTAAAACGGTGAATATTATACCCGACGCCCATTCAAACCGCAAGCAAGCTTAAAAAGATGCGCGAAAATTTGTGAAATGATTGACACGAAAAGATAAACCGTTGAAAAACGAATACGCTGGTTTCATTTGATAAAAAATGCGCAAAAGGGTGCCACTTAAAGAACCTTGATATTATCGGCTGATTGAGAGCGTATGTTTTTCAAAAAGAACAAGATATAGTATTAACAATCCGACACCTAACGATATCTTGACAAATTGCAAACTATGATTGCCAATCTTTTAAACGGCGGTATACAATATTGATGAGAAAGTTTTCCGACAAATGGGAGGAGAAAAAATGAACAAACCGACATTACAAGAAACGTATCGGCTTTATATTGGCGGGAAGTGGCAGGACGCCTCCGACGGGGCGACCTTCACGACCAGCTGTCCGGCGACCGGTGCGGCGCTTGCGACCTGCGCCCAGGCGACCAAGGAAGACGTGGACGAGGCGGTGAAAGCGGCGTGGCAGGCCTTTGGCACCTGGAAAAATACCACGGCGGCCGAACGTGCGGCGATCCTCAATCAGGTGGCGGATATCATCGACGAAAACAAAGCATTTCTGGCCGCCGTTGAATCGGTGGATAACGGCAAGCCGATCCGAGAATGCCTGGCCATCGATATTCCAATGAGCGCTCAGCACTTTCGTTATTTCGCCGGCTGCATCCAGGCTGAAGAAGGCAGCGCCAATATGCTCGACGGCAACACGATGAGCCTGATCCTGCGCGAGCCTATCGGCGTGGTCGGCCAGATTGTGCCGTGGAATTTCCCGTTTTTAATGGCGGCCTGGAAGCTTGCGCCGGTTTTGGCGGCGGGCGACTGCACCGTTTTTAAATCCTCGAGTTCCACGCCGCTGAGCGTGCTTGAACTGGCCCGACTGACCCAGGACGTGATCCCGGCCGGGGTCTTCAACGTGATCACCGGCTCCGGCTCGAAATCCGGACAGTATATTCTGGATCATCCGGACATCCGCAAACTGGCCTTCACCGGCTCGACGGAGGTCGGCCGCGATGTGGCCCGCGCCGCCGCGGAGAAGCTGATTCCGGCCACCTTGGAACTGGGCGGTAAATCCGCGAATATCTTCTTTGATGACTGCGATTGGGAAATGGCCATGGACGGCGTTCAGCTGGGCATCCTCTTCAACCAGGGGCAAGTGTGCTGCGCCGGGTCCCGGGTTTTCGTGCAGGAAGGGATTTACGACCGCTTTGTCGAAGAGACCGCGAAGCGTTTTAACGCGGTGAAAGTCGGGATGCCGCTGGACGAAAGCACCCAGATGGGTGCCCAGATTAACGAGAAGCAGGTTCAGAAGATCTTAAGCTATATCGAAATCGGCAGGCAGGAGGGCGCAACGGTGGTCTGCGGCGGCGAACGCGCCACGGAAGGCGACCTGGCCAATGGCTGTTTTGTGAAGCCGACGCTGCTCACCGGCGTGACCAACGACATGCGCGTGGCCCGGGAAGAAATCTTTGGGCCAGTAGCGGTGGTGATCCCGTTTGTGGACGAGGCGGATGCGATCCGCATGGCCAATGATTCGGTTTACGGTCTCGGCGGCGCCGTCTGGACCCGGGATATCAACCGAGCGATTCGCGTGGCCAGAGCCATCGAAACCGGCCGGATGTGGGTCAATACCTACAATGCGATTCCGGAAGGGGCGCCCTTCGGCGGTTACAAGGAATCCGGGATCGGCCGCGAAACCCACAAGGTCATGCTTCAGCACTACACGCAAACGAAAAACATCATGATCAATCTTTCGGAAACCCCCTCGGGTTTCTATCCGAAACAGGCATAGCATTTCCGGCATTAACACCAACAGCAAACGGCCGGCGCGCATAACCCGCGTGCCGGCCGTTTTTAATGCGCACAAAAAGGACGCCCGGGGCGTCCAGTTGCTGATTTACTTAATTTCCGACGTTTCAATGACAAAGTGCACCGAGCCGCCCATGGCGTCCGTCTTGCCGGCAAAATTGTTGTAGTCCTTGCCGGCCCGCCTGATGGTTTTGAGTTTGCGGAGGACGCCTTTGAAGTCGTGGTTGTAATAGCCGGCCAGTTTGTCGATGCCTGTGGTTTTAAACTGGCTCATGCCCGAATAAAGGGAGCCGAGGCCGCTTGTCAGCGTGGCGGAGCCGGCGGTGAGTTGGAAAGCGCCGCTGCTCAGTTTGGCGTTGTTGGCCTTGAGGGTTGCGAGTCCATCGGAGAGGGTTTTGCTGCCCTTTGCCAGGGTTTTGCTGCCGCGGGCCAGCTGGCCGACGCCGGCGGACAGGCTGCCGGTATTGCCGTTAAGCTCTTTGAGGCCGTCGTTGAGCTGGCTGGTGCCGGCGGATAGCGCTTCAATACCCTTTTGAAGTTTGGCAGACCCTTGTGCAAGCGAGGCGGTGCCATTGGAGAGTGTGGTCAATTGTCCTTGAATTGTTGAGATTTCTTCATCGGATGGCAGAGAAGCAGTCACTTGATTGAGAGTGCTCCAGCTGCCAGCCAATTGATGGAGTTGATCCAAATTTGTATTGATTGTTTGCAGTTTACCTTTTTGCGTAGCAATTTGTGTTTCGTTGTTTGTTTTAGCAGCGGCGATAAGAGTATCAGCTGTGGCGCTACGCTGTGTTTGAAGCATGCTGATTTGCTGATTGACTTTTTCCAAAGAACCATAATTTTTTGAAAGAGTTGCTTGCTTTTCTCTGAGTGTCGCGGTGCTGGTTTGGATGGTCTTGAGTTTCGCATTTAAGCCGTCGTTGCCATTTGGGCCATTCAAACTGTTTTTCAGTTGTGAGTTCATCTTTATGGCGCCTTTTGTGAGATCTTGGGATCCTTTTATTGCATTGGGATAATTGCTGACAAGCTGCTGGCTGCCTTTGTAAAGTCCGGCGATGCCCTTGGTTAACGCTGGTGTTTTGCCGTTTAGGGTCGCCAGGCCGCCGGCCAGGGTATTGGCGCCGGCGGTCAGGCTCGCGCTGCCGCCAGACGCCGTGGCCACGCCGCCGGTATAGATCGAAAGCCCGGAGGCTAAGGTGCCGGCGCCGGCGGTGAGTTTGACGGAGCCGTTTTTTGCGGAAAGAGATCCGGCGACCAGCTGGGCCGAGGCGTTTTGCAGCCGGTTCACAGCGCTGTCGAGATCGGAGAAGCTGTCGATTTTGTCGAGGCCGGCCTTTTCGAGGACATCAGTGGAAGCGGAGGTGATGGTCGGGCCCATGGCGAAATTTTTCACCGAGGCGGTGATGGTCACCGATTCGGGAATCTGGATGCGGGTCTGTCCCGCCAGACCCAGATTTTCCGCAAGCCTGGGGAAGGCGAGCCCCACGGTGACATTGTTGGTGCCGTCGGCGACGACGGTGCCGTGGTCGATCTGCACGTCGGTGAACGTTTTAGCCGGCAGGTTCAGCGCCGTGGCCACGGCAAAGGGCGTATGGATACCGTCGGTGGTGCTCGTGTTGTCGTAATCAATGGTCATTTCCAGACGGCCGCTCTTGCCGGCGATGTCTTTGGCGGTGATGGGTTTGCCGTCGAGCTTATAGCTGATATGAACCGAGAGCGGCAGGGACTTGTCGGTTTGGCCCTGATAATAAATATCCTTATTTTTGGTCTGCCAGGTCAGGGCGCTGCCGCTCTGGTCAAATTTTTCGCTGCCTTTGAGGTTGGTGATGCCGGTGAGATCGGAGCGGTCGGCGAGACGGCCGGAGCCGTTCACGTTTTTCAGCCAGTCCGACACGGTGACGGAAGGGCTGCCCCCGGCGGCATCGGTCTTGACGTAGACCGTTTCTTTTTTGGTGATGCCGGAGCCGGACACGGTGCCGGAGCCGGACACTTTTTCCGCCTGACGGGTCAGGGATTGTTTGGAGACGGCAGCGGCGTTCGCCGGCTGCGGCGTCAGCGCCGCGGCCACGGTGCCGCCGGTCAGCGTGAGGGCGAGGGCGGCGGCCGTCAGCGTTTTGGCGGTCCGGGATGTTCGCAATGTTCGAAATGAAGGAAAATGCTGTTTCATGGGATTGTCCTTTCTGAAGTTTTACTCAGTCAAGGGCCGCGTCGGCGTTTAAAAGCGCGCGGTCGGGATCGACGAAGCCCCTGGAGGTCTTGAGAATCAAATGGTCGAAGAGCATCAAAAGCGACGGCAGCACAAAAACGACAGCCGCCATCGAGACCAATGCCCCGCGGGCCATCAGCATGCACAGGGAGCTGATGATGTCCACGTTGGAGTAAATGCCGACGCCGAAGGTCGCGGCGAAGAAGCCTGCGGCTGAAACGATGATCGACGGGATGGCAAAGGCCAGAGCGTTTTCCACCGCCTGGCCCTTGGCCTTGCCCGTAAAGCGCTCCCGCTTGTAGCGTGTTGTCATCAGGATGGCGTAGTCCACCGTGGCGCCGAGCTGGATGGTCGAGATGCAGATCGGTGCGATAAACACCAGCGAGGTGCCGGTATAAAATGGGATGCCCAGATTGATGAAAATCGCAAATTCGATGACGGCCACCAGGATAAAGGGCAGGGAGAAGGATTGCAGCACCAGCGCGATGATGACGAAGATCATCGCTATGGACACGATGTTGACGACGCTGAAGTCGTGGTCGGCAATGGTGACCAGATCCTTGGTGGCTGGCGCCTCGCCGATGAGCATGCCCTTGTGGTCGTAGCGGTGCATCACGCGGTTGATGCGCGTCACCTGGGCATTAACCGCGTCGGTGCCGGTGGTGTATCGGCTGGTGACGATCAGGAGTTTGTAGCGCTTGCTTTCCATGATGTCCCGGATTTTATCGGGGATCATGCTTTCGGGAACGGTGGGCCCGAGGAGACTGTCCGTGCCAAGCACGGCCTTTACCCCCTTGACGCCTTTCACGGCGCGGGTCATCTGATAGGTCTTTTTGGCGGAGAGGTTTTTGTCCGCGAGGATCATATGGGTCGAGCCGGTATCAAAATCATTTTCGAGCTTGTGCCGGGCGATGGTGTAGCCGAGGTTCTTTGGCAGCTTGGCGCCCATATCGTAATACGACTGGGTGTGGGTGTAGCCGATGGCCGCTGGGATCCAGATGATTAAAAAGAGGGCGAGCACCAGGCGGCGCCTGCCGACGATGCCGCGGGCCAGCCGCTTCATATCCGGCAGGACGGAGCGGTGGCGGGTGCGTTCGATCAGGCGGTCGAAGGTGAGGATCAGCGCCGGGAGCACGGTCACACAGCTGATGACGCCGAGGATCACGCCCTTGGCCATCACGATGCCCAGGTTCATGCCGAGCTTAAACGTCATAAAGCACAGGGCGATGAAGCCGGCCACCGTGGTGACGGAGGAGCCGGTGACCGAGACAATGGTCGCGTTGATGGCGCGGGCCATGGCGGTCTCGCGGTTGCCGTTGTTCAAATTGAGCTGCTCCTCGTAGCTGTGCCAGAGAAAGATGGAATAGTCCATCGTCACGGCCAGCTGCAGCACGGCGGCCAGGGCTTTGGTGATATAGGAGATATCGCCGAGAAAAATATTCGAGCCCAGATTCCAGAGGATGGCGATGCCGATGCTTGCCAGGAAAATAAAGGGCACGATATAAGAATCCATGAAGATCATCATCACCAGGCAGGACAGCGCCACCGCGATGGCGATATATACCGGCTCTTCCTGTTCGCTCAGATTTTTCAAGTCGGTGACCATGGCCGACATGCCGGAGACAAAGCATTGTTTGCCGGCGATGCGGCGCATCTGGGTGATGGCCTGCATGGTTTCGTCCGCCGAGGTCGAGGTGTCGAAGAACACGGCCATCATCGTCTCGTCGCCTTTGTTGAAGGCCTTATAAACATCCGAAGGGATCATTTTTTTCGGGATGGTCAGGTCGGCGACACTGTCATACCAGATTACCGAATTCACGTGATCGATTTTTTTGAACTTTTTCTCGACGGCGGCCACCTGCTTATCGCTCATGCCCTTAAAGATCACCAGCGAGAAGCCACCCTTGCCGAAATCCTTCATTAGGATGTCCTGGCCTTTGATGGTGTCGATGGAATCGGGTAGATAGGTCAGGATGTCGTAATTGATGCGCGTGTTGAAATAGCCGAATGCCGAGGGAATTAGAAGCAGCAGCCCGACGATCAGAATGGGGATTCGAAGGCGGACAATGTTTTTGCCGAATGCAGCCATAGCGTCATTCCTTTCTCAAAAGATATAAGTAAGATAAAAATAAAGCCGCGGTTAAAACGATCATTCGATCAGTTTTCAACAAGAGATAAAAAATAAACAGTTGTTGAATTTCTAACCATGGTTTATTATACTGGTAATGGGATGAAAATCAATAATCAGATGTTCATCAATTGTTCTTTATTCAACAAAAAAATAAAAAATGTTTAGAAATATCAAAAAGAATGTACGCATGCGTTTGACGCTCGAGACGTTAAAGAGATATACCAAGCAGAAAGCGATACGGGCGGGGAAGCGTTTGGCGCATTGCAAAAGAAGGGGGCATGAAAAGTGATGGAGAAGGAAAAGAAAGGGCGCAGGGAAGACCGTCGGGTGCGTAAGACCAAGGCGGCGCTGCGGAAAGCGCTGACCGATTTTTTGCGGGAGAAGCCAATCCAGGAAATTCGCGTGCGGGAGATTGCCGACAAGATTGACATTAACCGCGGGACCTTCTATCAATATTATCGGGATGTGTACGATATGCTGGCCCAGCTGGAGGCGGAGCTCTTCGAGCAGTTTAACGTCATTTTCAAAGCGCATCGTGATCCGGTGATGACCAACGAAGATATCAAGGCGGTGTTTGTGCAGATTTTTACCCTGCTGGCGGTCAATGCAGATTTGGCGATCGTGCTGATGGGGCCCAACGGCGATCCGGTGTTTGTGGATAAAATCCGGCAGATGGTGCGCCGCCGCTGCATCGACGATTTTTTTCGGAATTATCAAAAGAATCCGGACGAGACTTTTGAATATTTTTATGCCTATGCGGTGTCCGGCTGCATCGGTCTTTTTCAGCGTTGGCTGAGCGGCGGCGCCAGGGAAACGCCGGAGCAGATGGCAGATATTGTGGAGGAGATTCTGCTCAAGGGCATCCAGGTTCTGGAGGGCTGAAAAATGATGGCCCTTTGGCCAGGAATCGTAAAATGAGCGCTTGACAACGCAGCGAATTATGGTATCATAATAAACGATGATCCCTTAGCTCAGCTGGAAGAGCGCTACCTTCACACGGTAGAGGTCGCTGGTTCAAGCCCAGTAGGGATCACCATCCTTGTAAAAGAATACTGTGTTTCACAAATAACGGACCCGATTGCGCGGGTCCGTTATTTGTTTGCGGGCTCCGCCGATGCGCGGGGCTTTTTTTATACGGTGCATGGCTGAAAACAACGAGAGGGACAGGTCGGGCCAAAAAGATATAATGCATATGAAATAAATAGGATTGACAGTCGGCGAATAATCACCTATAATTCTGATATGTATAATTAATCGGTAGAACAGTATTTATCAGCGACATGAGAAAAGGAAGAGGAACATGATCGAAAAAATCCACAGCCATCGCAACTTAATCGGCTTTGATGAAAATGGCATCCCCACAGTGACCCATCCGGCGACGGACCATCATCACGAGCAGGTGCATCCGCACGGTGACAGCTCCGACGACGCGTTTATCCGCGATTATATGGCAGCGGTCGGCGCGTACAAGCAGACTTTCCCGACCCGGGACGAACAGATTGAGCAGACGCCGGACCCGGCGGTGCGGGAGATGCTGATCCGGCAGAAGCAGCTGGGAATCGACACGACCTTCGATCGTTTCGACAAGCAAAAGCCCCAGTGTAATTTCGGCCTGGCCGGGGTGTGCTGCAAAAATTGCAACATGGGTCCCTGTCGTATCACGGCGAAAGCCAAGCGCGGCATCTGCGGGGCCGATGCGGATCTGATCGTCGCGCGCAATCTGCTGCGTTCGGCGGCGGCCGGCGCGGCCCAGCACGGCATGCACGGCCGGGAGCTGATGCTCGAGCTCAAGTGGGCGGCGGAGAGCAAGCTCGATGTGCCGCTGCTCGGCGAGCAGAAGATCAAGGATACGGCAGCGGCCTTCGGCATCCCGACGGCGCACCGGAAGCTTAAGTCTGTCGCCGCCGATCTGGCGGGCGCTCTGCTTGCTGATCTGTCGAATCCGGATCCGGCAAAGCCCTACAAAACCATCGAAGCCTGCGCCCCTCCGGAGCGGGTGGCGGTATGGAAGGATTTGGACCTCGTGCCCATCAGCGCTTATCACGAAGTGTTCGAGGCCTACCACAAGACCGGCGTCGGCACCGACGGCGACTGGAAAAGCATTTTGCAGCAGATGCTGCGCTGCGGCCTGGCATTCACTTTCTCCGGGGTGGTGGGCACGTCCATTGCGACGGACGGGCTTTTCGGCGTCGGCGACCGGGTGACCTCGAAGGTGAATATCGGCGCGCTGAAAAAGGGCTATGTGAACATCGCGGTGCACGGGCATCTGCCGCTTTTGGTGAAGGCCATCGTGAAGGCCGGCCAAAGCGAAAAATTCGTCGATCTGGCAAGACGCCAGGGGGCGAAGGGCATCCGCTTTTACGGGATCTGCTGCTCCGGTCTTTCGGCGATGTACCGCTACGCCGGGGTGATCCCACTGTCCAACGCGGTATCGGCGGAGCTGGTGCTCGGCACCGGCGCCCTCGATTTGTGGGTGGCGGACGTACAGGATGTGTTCCCGGCGATCATGGACGTGGCGCACTGCACCCAAACCGCCGTGGTCACCACCAGCGCCTCGGCCAGGCTGCCCGGAGCGGAACGCTTTGAATACGACCGTCACCACAGCAACATCGGCGAGACCAAAACGCTGGCGGAAAAAATCGTGATGCGCGGCATTCAAAGCTTCGCCGACCGCCGGGGCGTGCCGGTTTATATCCCGCCATACGAGGTCGAGGCGGAGGTGGGCTTTTCGGTGGAATATGTGCACAAGCGCTTTGGCAGCATGACGCCGGTGGCCGAGGCCATTCGCGACGGGCGCATCCTCGGCATCGTGAACATGGTGGGCTGCAACAATCCGAAGGTACCCTACGAACGCTGCATCGCCGATGTGACAGAGGTGTTGGTGAAAAACAACGTGCTGGTGCTTTCCAACGGCTGCGCCTCTTACCCGCTGATGAAGCTGGGCTATTGCAGTAAGGCCGGCCGGGAAAAGGCCGGCGAGGCACTGCGGAAATTCCTCGCGCCGGACTTGCCGCCGGTGTGGCATGTGGGCGAGTGCATCGACAACACCCGATCCTCCGGAATTATGGCGGGCATTGCGGCGACGCTCGGGGTTGACCTGCCGGCGATGCCCTATGCTTTTTCTTCGCCGGAATGGAGCAACGAAAAGGGACTTGATGCGGCCATGGGCTTCAGGCTTTTGGGCGTGAGCTCCTATCATTGCGTGGAGGCGCCAATTTTCGGCTCGAAAAACGTCATTGAATTTATGAAAGAAGGCACGCGGGAAACGCTGGGCTCGGTGATGCACGTCAATGTGGATCCGAAGGCGCTCGGCGAAAAAATCGTCGCCGACATGAAGGCCAAACGTGCAGCCCTTGGCTGGGACTGAGATCGGAGGTGTGCCGATGAAGAAAAAACGATGGCTCAGCGGTTTGCTCGCGGCGGCGATGATATTCTGCGCCGGCTGCAGCCCAAAAGCGGCGGGCACGAAGGCAACCGGCCCAAAATCGGGCAGCCGGACAGCGATCATCGGTTATCTGCCGATCACCCACGCGCTGCCGGTATTCGAGATGAAAAAGCAGCTTGAACATCGCCACAGCGGGGTGAGGGTGCGGCTTCAGAAATTCAGCTCCTGGACCGATCTGATGGACGCGCTGGGCGCCGGGCGCATCGACGGAGCCTCGGTGCTCGTCGAGCTGGCCATGAGCGCGAAAAACAAGGGCATCGATCTGCGGGCGGTGGCGCTGGGCCACCGGGACGGCAACGTGCTGGTGGCGGCCAACGGCATTAAAAATGCGCGGCAGCTGAAGGGCAAGACCATCGCCATTCCCTCGACCCAGTCCTCCCATTACATCCTCGTGCGGGAGGCGCTGCGGCGGGCGGGGCTTAAGATGACGGATGTGAAGCTCACCCAGCTTTCTCCGGCGGAGATGCCCTCCGCGCTGGCCGGCGGCGCCATCGACGCCTATTGTGTGGCGGAGCCCTACGGCGCTGTGGTCGTGGCGAAGCACTTCGGCCATGTGCTGGCTGCTTCGGACGCGCTTTGGCCGGATGCCATCTGCTGCGCTTTTGTGCTGCGGGGCGATTTTATCGATGCGCATTCCAGGGCGGCGCAGCGCATCGCAGCAACCTACCGGAGGACCGGTGCAGCGTTAAACGCCCGCGAGGCGGCCGCGCTTTCGGATCAATATCTGAATCAGGAACGCAGCGTGCTCAAACAGTCGTTGAAGTGGATTGACTATTCGGATCTCACACTGACGCGCAAAGATTACGCGGTGCTTTCGTGGAAGATGACCGCCGCCGGTATCGCCAGGCGGACGCCGGCCTACGATGATTTTGTATATGCCCCAAAGGAGGGAAATAATTCATGCAGCGATTGACAAAACTGAAAGCCGGAGCGGTCGCCTTTGCGGTGCTGATCGCGGTTTGGGCGGCGGCCGTGCGTTTGTTTAACGTGAATCCGGCGCTCTTTCCGCCGCCGACGCAGGTGGCCCGGGCTTTCGGGGAGTTGTGGACCACCGGGCTGGCCGGCGGCTCTTCGGCGCTGCCCCTGCCGGTGCACATCGGCGTGAGCCTCGGGCGCTTTGCGGCGGGCTATGCGCTGGCGGCCGTCTGCGGCATCGGCCTGGGGCTGCTGTTTGGCCTTTTCCCCAGAGTCTTTGACTATGCCAATCCGGTGGTGCAGCTGCTGCGGCCCATCGCGCCGGTGGCCTGGATGCCTTTTATCGTGCTGTGGTTCGGCATCGGCGATGCGCCGGCCGTCGCGATCATTTTTATCGCGGGCCTTTTTCCGGTGCTCCTCGCCACGGCCCGGGCCGTGGGGCAGATCGCGCCGATTTACTGGCAGGTGGCGGATAATTTTGGCATGAGCGGCTGGCAGAAGATTGCGAAGATCGTCTGCCCGGCGGCCTTCCCCCAGATCATGGCGAGCCTGCAGGCGGCCATCGGCACCGCGTGGATCTTTCTGGTATCCGGGGAGATGGTCGGCGCCCAGTCGGGGCTGGGTTTTCTCATCATGGACTGCAAAAACGCTATCCGATCCGACGCACTGCTCGCGGTGATGACGGTCATCGGGATCATCGGGCTGATTTTAAACAAGGCGGTGGCGGCGATTGAAAAACGGGTGCAGGCGCACTGGGGCATGGTGAACGGGGGCACAGAATGATCGAAATTGAGAAAGTTTCAAAGAGTTTTGCGGAGCAAAAACGAGCCGCGCGCTTTACGGCGCTCGACCGGGTATCGTTATCCGTGGCGCCGGGCGAGCTGCTCTGTCTGCTCGGGCCTTCGGGCTGCGGCAAGAGCACACTGCTGGGCATCCTGGCCGGCTTTATCGTGCCGGATGCCGGCGAAGTGCGCATCGACGGGGAGCCGGTCGCCGGGCCGTCGCCATCCCGGGTGATGATCTTCCAGCACTACGGCCTTTTGCCCTGGCGCACCGTGGCGGCCAACGTGGCCCTCGGTCTCGAGACCCGGGGCGTGCCGCGGGCGGCGCGCGACGCGAAGGTGGCGCATTATCTCGAATTGGTGGGCCTTGGCGGAGCCAAAGATAAACATCCGGCGCAGCTTTCCGGTGGCATGCAGCAGCGGGTGGCCATTGCCCGGGCGCTGGCCGTCGAGCCGGAGGTTCTCTTTATGGACGAGCCCTTCGGCGCGCTGGACGCCATCACCCGCATGCAGCTGCAGGAGGATGTGAAGCGGCTGAGCCAGGAAACGGGCACCACCATCGTCTTTGTGACCCACGATATCGAGGAAGCGGTGTATCTGGCGGACCGCATCGCGATCATGGCGGCGAACCCCGGCCGGATTCACGCGGTGCTGCCGGTGCAGATGCCCCGGGTGCGGGAGCGCACTTCCGACGATTTTATTTTGATGCGCGACCGCGTCTTTGCGGCCATGCACATGAAGCCGGAGCATCCCCTGGAATATTATTTATAAGCAAAAAAGCCCTTTCGGGCTTTTTTTGTTTGGATTTAAAAATTGTCATGATTTTCGCAGATAGGTATAATAATCGTAACTTGGATCGCCGGAAATATGGGCGTCAAGGGTTTTGGTGAAAAGCGCCGGATCAAAGGCGGGAAAATAGGTATCGCCGACATAAGCCGCGTCGATTTCGGTGAGATAGAGCACATCGGCCAGGGGCAGCGCTTTGGAATAAACCGCTGCGCCGCCGGCGATAAAGAGTTGGTCGGAGAAGGCAGCCCCCAGGCGAAGAGCCTCGGCCAGGCTGGCGGCGATTCGACAGCCGGGAGCCCGAAAGGTTTGGTTTCGCGACAGAACGATGGTTTGGCGACGGGGGAGCGGCCGGCCGATTTCGGCATAGGTTTGGCGCCCCATGATCACCACGTGGCCGGTGGTCAGTTTTTGAAACCGTGCCTGTTCGCCGGGGATCCGCCAGGGGATGCGGCCATGGTCGCCAATGAGGCGATGGCGGTCGCAGGCGGCGATCAGGGCGATCATAGCGTCACCACCTCGGCGGTCGCCGTGCGCACCAGGTAACGCATGGCCTCGGCGGGATAGTTGCCGGCGGCGGTTTCCCCGGTGAGCATCAGGGCGGCAGCGCCGTCGCAAACGGCGTTGTAAACATCGCAGACCTCGGCGCGGGTCGGCACGGGATGGCGGCGCATGCTGTCGAGCATCTGCGTGACCACCATAAACGGGCAATTTTGGGCGCGGCAGCGGGCGGCGACGGCCTTTTGCACGGCGGGCAGCCGCCAGAGCGGCAGGGCGCTGCCGAGGTCGCCCCGGGCAATCACCAGCCAATCCGTTTCGCGGATGATGCCGTCCAGATGGTCGAGGCCGACGCGGTTTTCGATTTTGGCAAAAATCGTAAGTTCCTCGAGCCGGGATTCGGCGAGGATCTCACGCAGCTTTCGGATATCGCCGCCGCTTTGCACGAAGGGCATCATGACCTGGGTGACGCCGCAGGTCCGGGCCAGGGTCAGATTGTGCCGGTCCGATTCGGTGAGCAGGGGCAGATCCAGGGATATGCCGGGAAGGGCGAGGCTTTTGCGGCTTTCCAAACGGCCGCCGCGGATCACCCGGCAGCAAACGCTGTCGGCGATGCATGTGACGGCGCGCAGTTCGATTTGACCGTCGTCCAGCAGCAGCGGCTGATCGGGCGTGAGGGCATCCAGCACGGCGGCGGGCACCGGGATGGCATCGGGAGCGGGTGCGGCGGCCAGACGTACGCGCCCACCGCGGGACAGCGCGAGGGGCTTTGGCAGCGTGCCGATGCGCAGCTCCGGCCCGTGGAGATCGATCATCAGATCGGCTGTGACGCCGCAACACGTTTGGGCTGCGCGGAAGGCCGCAAGCCAATCGGCACAGCGGTCGAGATCACCGTGGGAAAGATTGAGGCGCATTCCCGTCATGCCGGCCTCGAGCAGCGTGCAGAACGTTTTTTCGTCGCGGCAGCTCGGCCCGAAGGTGCCGTAAAATCGGAGGGGCGCCGGCCGGCGGGCCGGCGGCTCAAAAGAAGGTGACAAGTTTAAAGGTTTCATGGCATCATTATAGCATAGCAGGCACGGCGTGCGGTTTTAAAAATAAAGGAAGGACGCGGGAAGATGCAAAAAGTTTTTGGGATTGATATTGGTGGCACCAGCGTTAAAATGGGATGCTTCACAGCAGGCGGCGAGCGCCTGGACGAATGGGCGATCCCGACGCGAACGGCGGCCGGCGGCAGCGGGATCCTGCCGGATATCGTGGCGAGTGTTGAGGCCTATTGCCGGCAGCACGGGCTCGCGCAATCGGCGATGGTCGGTGCGGGCATCGGCGTGCCGGGGCCGGTGAATGCCGAGGGGATCGTCGACGGTGCTGTGAATCTTGGCTGGGGGCGCTGCGATCCCGGCGCGGTCTTTACCGAGGCGACGGGCATGCCGGCAGCGGTGGGCAACGACGCCAATGTGGCCGCACTGGGCGAATGCTGGCAGGGGGCCGGCAAGGGCCGCAAAAGTCTGGTGATGCTCACCCTGGGAACAGGCATCGGCGGCGGTGTGGTGGTGAACGGGCAGCTGGTGGCCGGCTGTCACGGAGCTGCCGGGGAGATCGGTCATTTCCCGGTGAATCCGGATGAGCCGGAAACCTGCGGCTGCGGCAAGCACGGATGCCTGGAGCAATACGCTTCCGCCACGGGGATTGTGCGGCTGGCCGGGCGGGCACTGACCGCCGATCCCCATCGGCCGACGCGGCTGCGGGAGGGCGCACTTTCTGCAAAGGCCATTTTTGAGGCGGCCAAGGCGGACGATGCCCTGGCCCTGGCATTGGTGGATCGCGTTGCCGCGCTGCTCGGCCAGGGACTCGCAACCATCGCCGGGGTGTTGGATCCCGAGATGTTTGTGATCGGCGGAGGTATGGCCAATGCCGGTGAATTTTTGCGCGGGCGCATCGAGCGCGCGTATCGGCGGCTGGCCTTTGCGGCCTCTCGTGATACGCCCATTCAATTGGCACAGCTGGGCAATGACGCCGGTATCATCGGTGCGGCGAAGCTGGCATTCGGGGCAAGGGCGCGTTAAAAAAGATTAATGACGGCATTTATCCCCGGTATTCACAGGTTATGCACAGTTTCAGCCATGGATTTTTCGATATTTGCGGATGATCCACAGGATTGTGGATCATTTGGAAGGGAAATGTGCACAAGGCAGGGTGGGTTGCCCACAGAATTATCCACAAAAGGAGGCTGACGCTCATAAGGTAAAATATAAAGTGATTCCATTCATTTGGTGATACAAATCCCAGTTTATAAAAAGATTTAATTAAGGCGTATGCAGGTGCGGCGGGATAGTTCTGTTATCCCGCCGCCTTTCTTTGTCGTTTCATGTCTTGCCTGTGTGCAGCCGGTTCCCCGCGTTTTTCTTCCCAGCATATTATTGTAAATATGCTTTCAGCATTCAGTACATACTTATTCAGAACTTTCAGCCGCCGGTCGATGGGGTTCAGCTTTTGGATGTGCTGCGCTGCTTGCATATGCATCCGTTACCTTTTCTTTCAGACCGGATAATCCGTGATCTGATTCCGTTGCAGGAAATACAGCATTTCTGCCGCGTTCTTCACGTTATAGGGAATGGCTGGACTTTCCTGGCCTTGCTTTCCTTTCCAAAACGCCCCGAATCACCTCGGCAAGGGTAGGTGGCGTGGTATTTGCCTATTCCTCTGTCGGCCGGCTTTGCAGTTTCAATATGCGCGCTTTCAGCTGCCACAAACGCCGATTTATCATCTTGATTTCTCGATTGCGGTTTCCTCGTTCTGTGGGTATGCCGCGCTTCTCCATTTTGTCGGGCGCAGCCGTCTTTGCAAAACGGGCACCTGAATGCGCTGGAAGCGATGCGCGTTTAGTTTTAAAATGAACAAGCGATACAGAGCGGTCGGCATGACGCCGGTTGTTTTTTCATGCCTTTAGCCGAGAGGCGGCCTGCGCGTCTGTTCCGGGCGTATCGCCGCCTTGGGGATAATTGTCATTTCCCAAGAAATTTGATAAAATAAAGCGGAAATACGATGGTAATGATAAAGGAGATACCATGATCAAAGGGGTTATTTTTGATATGGACGGGCTGATGTTCGACACGGAAAGTCTGACTGTGGCGGCTTTTCAGCGAGGCATGCTTAAGGAAGGATTGGATCCGCTGCCGGATCATGCCTTTGCCCATTTGTTCGGTCGAAAATTATCGGAGGTCGTCGCCTTTTTTGAGACCGCAACCCATGATCATGCCGCGGCAGAGCGCATTACAGCCGAACGGGAACGCTATATCGAGCAGGCGCTGGCCGGCGGTTTTTTCAATCAAAAGCCCGGATTGGTTGCCTTGCTTGATTATTTGAGGGCGGAAGGCCTGCCGCACATTGTGGCCTCCTCGTCGCCGCGCTGGCAGATCGAGCGGAATCTGAAGGCCACGCATATTGACGATTATTTCGAACAGATTTTCAGCTCGGAACAGGTGGCGCGGGCCAAACCTGCACCGGATGTGTTTTTGGGGGCGGCGGCTGCGATGGGGGTGTCGCCGGGCAATTGCCTGGTGCTTGAAGATTCCATCAACGGTATTCAGGCGGCGGCAGCCGGCGGCATGATCCCGGTGATGATACCGGATTTGCGTCAGCCGGATGCCGAGACCCGGGGGATGGCGGCGGCCGTGTTCAACAATCTTGAGCAGGTGATCCCATGGATTGCCCTGCAAAATAAAGCGAAGTATCAGCAGGAGGAGTTGGATGGAGCGCAATAAGAAAATTTTAATCGGTGCGGTGGTAATCGCGTTGATTCTGATTTTAGCGGTTGGTTTTGCCCTGGCTTATGCCGGCCGGGATAAAACCCAGATTAAAGATCGAACATTGCATTTGTCGGTGAATGGCTGCGGGATGGAAGTGCCGCTCAAGAAAGACGGCATCACGGTGGATGTGCCCAGTCTGATGATCGGCAGCAACAACGCCTTCAAGCTGCTGGGGTACATTAACGGCAAAATAACGGTTGACGGCAAGACTTTAAAAGTTGGAAAATCGGTGAAGGTTGCGGTGACGGCGCTCACGCCGGAAAACAAGCTCAAAGTGGTGATCGCCAACGACAAAGACACGAGAACGGTATATCTGCGGACCTATTCCTCGCAGTTGCCGTCGCTGCGGGTGACCGGGGAATCGGCCGCCAATGGAGAATATTTGATTACCGAAAAGGACAAGCCGGTGATTTACGCGCTGAATACCAACGGCGACCTGATTTGGTATCAGGCGCTGGACGCCGATAAGGCGAAGGTGCGTTTTACGGATTTTAGGCGGCATGTGGCCACCAACGGCGATATTTATTATTCCTATCATCGAACGGATCCCGACGCCGATAATGGGGGCATTGCAGATTACCAGCCGGGGATGCGGATCGTGATGGATGAAAATTTTAATGTCATCACCGAAGATGTCGGTCTGGGCTATTACAATCCCGAAAAGACGGTGAATAAAGAAGAAGCCGGGCGATCGGTGGACGGGCACGGCTTTGAGCTGCTGAACAAAAACGACACCCTTACCTTGTCCTATCAAACGGAACGGGTCAGCAACATCCCGGCGAATCTGAATCCGTCAAAAAACGCGACGGTGGTGGCGGCCGTGCTGCAGGAGGTGCACGGCAACAAGGTTGTTTGGGAATGGCGGAGCACCACTTTTGACAAGCTTTATGCCTTGTCTCGCCGCGGCAACGCCTATGGTTCGGATACCCCGCAGGATTATTTGCATGTGAATGCGATGATTTTGGATCCGGCGGATAACAATCCGATTCTTTCCCTGGGGAACGCCGATGCCGTTATTAAAGTCGATCGGGAAACGGGGAAAATTCTTTGGGTGCTCGGCGGCAAGGCCGATGCCTTTGGCCTGAAGGCGCATCAGCAATTTGCGAACGTGACGGATATAGCGCTTGCGACCGATCGGACGCTGGTGGTAACTCAGGCGAATAAAGTGACAACCTTCAGAATTAACGAAGCGGGCAAAAAAGTGACCTATCTTGCCAGCTACACAACAGCCGACGCGGTGAGCGCTGCGAAACTGAGCCGGAAGCAGAATAATCTGATGATTGCCGGCAACGGCACGAACAAAATAATTGAAACTTTTTATGATACTCGGAGCAACGGTCTGATCGTCCGGATGTCCGGCCACCAAACGTTATCGAGCGTTCGCTATTATGCTTCCGACAAAGCGGATGATGATTAAAATCGAATGGCAAACGGTTCGAAGGGGTTCAGGGGGGAATTCTCCTTGAGCTTTTTTGATGTCGGCTTTTCGGCGGCGGTAACTGCATTGGATTTAGAACAAAAAACGATCCATTCATCGCTTGCGTGCCCATTAAGCTTATGCTAAGCTTTAGGGGCACTGTTAAAAATTTCCTAAAGATTGACAGGCTCTGGAGAGTCCCTTAAATGGGCGCCGAAGGTGTAAGCGCGACGCGGGTTGAAGCGATCGCGTGATCTCTCAGGCAAACGGACAGAGTGAATCCTTTTTTACTTCGTCCCGACTCTCACATCATGGTGAGGAGGAACAAATGTTTCATCAATTCAACGCTTTTCTTTTATGGTTTGACGGGGTCGTCTGGGGCCTGCCGTTGATTATTTTCATTTTGGCGGTCGGTATTTTACTCACCTTTCGACTCGGTTTTCTTCAAGTCAAACACCTGCCGAAAGCCCTGCGCTTCATGTTTAAAAACGAAGCGGACGGTGAGGGGGAAGTCACCAGTTTCGGCGCGCTCTGCACCGCTCTTTCCGCCACCATCGGCACGGGGAATATCGTCGGGGTGGCAACCGCCATTGTGGCCGGCGGTCCGGGCGCGCTTTTCTGGATGGAAATTGCCGCGTTTTTGGGCATGGCGACCAAATACGCGGAAGGGCTTTTAGCCATTCGCTTCCGCACCATCGACGATCGCGGACACGTGCTCGGCGGCCCTTTTTATTACATTGAGAACGGCATGGGCAAGAAATGGACCTGGCTTGCGAAAATCTTCGCCTTCTTCGGCATGGGCGTCGGGCTGTTCGGCATCGGGACATTCACCCAGGTCAATGGGATCACTTCGGCGATCAACACCTTTTTCGATCCGAGGAATCTGCACACGGTACATTTGTTCGGCGCCAATTATTCCTGGTCGATTGTGATCGGCGGAATCATTCTGACCATTGCGGTCGGGCTGGTGGTGATCGGCGGGCTCAGGCGCATCGCCCAGGTGTCGGAAGTGGTGGTGCCTTTTATGGCGGTGGCTTATGTGGCCTGCACCGTTATCATTTTGCTCACCCATCTGACGCACATTCCGGCGGCCGTGGTAACGGTGGTGCAAAGTGCCTTTGGCCTGCGGGCAATGGCCGGCGGCGCGCTGGGCGCGATGATCGTGGCGATGCAAAAGGGGATCGCCCGGGGGATTTTCTCCAATGAATCGGGACTGGGCTCGGCGCCGATCGCGGCCGCGGCGGCTCAGACCAAATCCTGTGTGCGCCAGGGGCTTGTTTCGATGACGGGCACCTTTATCGATACCATCGTGATCTGCACGATGACAGGCCTTTCTATCGTTCTCACCGGCTCCTGGAACAAGGGCCTCGAAGGGGTGGACGTGACGATCCGCGCCTTCCAGCATGGGCTGCCCTTCCCGGCGCAGGTGGCGAGCTTTCTGCTGATGATCTGTCTGGTGTTCTTCGCCTTTACGACCATTCTCGGCTGGAATTATTACGGCGAACGCTGCCTGGAATACCTGTCGAACCGCAACTACAAGGCGGTGATGACCTATCGCGTGCTGTATGTGCTGGCGATTTTTATCGGGCCGTTCATGACGGTGGAGGCGGTGTGGACCATCGCGGATATCTTTAATGCGCTGATGGCCTTCCCGAACCTGATCGCCCTGGTGGCGCTGTCCGGCGTGGTGGCGGCTGAAACCCGCGCCTTCTTGAAACACGAGGAGGATCCCCGGATTTTGAGTTCAAAATAATTTTGACACATAAACAAAGAAAGCCTGAGATTTTGTCTCAGGCTTTCTTTGTGTGCATTCTATTTGACGCCTGCGTCCGATTCCGGCAGGCGCCCGATATAAACCGTCTCGATTCGGCCGTCATCATAATAAGCAAATTGGCTGACCGAGCCGTTGGGCAGAAAATCGAAGGCGATGCGGTCGGCGGGCAGGCCCTTGGCATAGGCCAGCCAGGTTTGAATGGCGGTGCCGTGGGAGACGACGACGATGGTGCGCCCGGGGTTGGCCCTCAGCAGGGCGAGGATTTCCGCGGTGAAGCGGACATAAACTTCCGGAATGCTTTCGCCGCCCGGCGGGGCAAAAGCCGAAGGCTCATCGCGGAAGGTATTGAGAATGTTGTCAAATCGGGCGTTGCACTCGGCAAAGGTCAAGCCCTGGAGCGCGCCGCCTTCAATTTCGTGCAGGTCATCCCGCAGGATGGGCGCGATATCCGGGTGATACTTTAAAACGCCGGTCAGGGTATCGCGCGCCCGGCTCAGCGGACTGGTATAGGCGGCATCGAAGGCAATCCGCTTAAAATAGTCACCAAGGGCGTCGGCCTGGCGCAGGCCCAGCGGCGTGAGCTTGGTATCGAGCACGCCCTGAAAGATGTGGTTTTGGTTTTCATAGGTTTCGCCGTGCCGGATAAGGTATAAGGTGGTGGTCATGAGGTCTCTCCGTGATGGTTGGCGCAAAAGATCAGAGCTCGAGGTTCCGGAGGTCGCGGTAAATATCCTGAAGGGCCGGATAAACCTTGCGGTAAATTTTCGCAAGCTTTTCGTATTTGGCCGACGCGTCAGAATTCGGCAGGTATTGTTCGTCCCGAAGGGAGACAATCTGGTCGCAGGCTGTGGGCACGTCCGAATAAGTCCCGGTGCCCACCATGGCAAGAATCGCAGCGCCAAGTGCGGCGGAATTTTCGGAAACGCCGGCCGGCAGCGCCACCGGAATATTGTAGATATCGGCCATCATCTGGCGCCAGATCGGCGCTTTGGATCCGCCGCCGCACATGCGCATCACTTTGGGATCAACGCCGATTTCCCGGTAAATATCCATCGATTCTTTCAGCGCGAAGGTGATCCCTTCCATTACGGCGCGCGTGAGGTCTTTCCTGGTTTGAATGGCGGACAGGCCGACAAACGATCCCCGGGCGTTGACGTCCCAATAGGGAGAAGCTTCACCCATCAGATAGGGATTATAGATCAGATGGTTCGCGCCGATGGGGGATTTGGCAATTTCCTTGTCGATCTGAAGATAGTCTTCGTCGTCGGGATAGAAACCATTGCGCCACCATTTGAGGGAAAGGCCCGCCGAATTGACCAGGCCCATCATGTGCCAGGCGTCGGGAACCGCGGTGCAGAACGTGTAAACCCGGCCTTTGGGATCCAGCGCCGGACGGTTGGTGAAAGCAAAGACGACACCGGAGGTGCCGATGGTGGTCATCGCGCGGCCGGCGGCGACGACGCCCGTGCCCACCGATGCCGCGGCGTTATCGCCGGCGCCGCCGACAACGACCACTTTCTCCGACAGGCCGACGGCACGGGCCACTTCGGGCCTGAGGGTGCCGGTGATCTGATAGGATTCATAAACCTTGGGCAGCATGCCCGGCGCGATGTCGAGGGCGGCCATCATCTCGTCTGACCAGCAGCGTCCCGGGGTATCCAATAGCTGGGTGGCAGATGCGTCCGACACTTCCGTGGCGAATTCACCGGTCAGGCGATAGCGAACGTAATCTTTGGGCAAAAGAATGTGGGCTGTTTGCGCAAAAACTTCCGGTTCGTTTTGTTCGACCCAGAAAATTTTGGCAGCGGTGAGCCCTTCCCGCGGCGGGTTGCAGGTGACTTTGAGCATGCGGTCCGCGCCGACGCGTTCGGCCATGGCCTTGGTGGCTTCGCCGGTGCGCTGATCATTCCAGAGAATGGCCTTGCGCAGCGGTTCGCCGTTGCCGTCGAGCAGGACGGCGCCCATCATCTGGCCGGCGATGCCGATGCCGATGATGGCTTCGGCCGGAACGTCAGCCTGTTTAACCACTTTTCGGATCGTCGCGACGGCGGCGTTGTACCAATCTTCAGGCTCTTGTTCGGCCCAGCCGTTGTAGGGCTGATACAAGGGATATTCCTGAAGGGCAAAGGTGATTTCCTTGCCGTTTTGGTCAAACAAGACGGACTTAATACCGCCGGTGCCGAGATCCAATCCTAAAAAGTATTTCATTTTTTTCTCCTCTTCTCCATAAAATGAAAGCCGACAAAGGATGGTTGAACTATATCGGGCCATGGCCCGGATATTACAGGGTCAGTTCTTTTGCGTAGGTTTCCAGTTTTCCGGTATCGCTTAAAAGTGCAAGCAAGGTGTAGCGGGTCTTGATGTCGCTGGCATGGCGCACGGCGTCTCTGATTTTATCCAAGCCGTACATCGCTTTAAAATCTTCAAGGTTGTAGCCGGCCTTGCCCAGGATTTTTTTCATGAAGGCGACACCGGGCGTCTGCTTTAAATAAGAGCGGATGGTGGGCCAGCGGTCGCGGATAAAGCCGGAGCGGTCCGTGGCATAGGTAGCATTTTTGTTCTGCATGGCTTCAATTTCCGGGGCCATATCGTCGAAACATCGCACGAGTCCCCGATGCCAGGCGGACCGATCGAAACGGAAGGCGAAAGTGGCCGGATCCTCCTCTGCCAACCGCTTGCGGAGCATTTCCGAAACGACAGCCGAATAGGCAACGTCAATGCCGTGGGGAAAATAAGGCAGATGATTTTTAACGCAGGTTAACTCAAAGAAATGGGAAATTAAATGTTCGGATCCCGAGGCCGGACGGGAACTGCCCTGGTAGGCGAGGGTGATGCCGACAATGGCCAGACTTTCCATCAAGCGGCCGATAGCGGCGGGGTCGCGCCGCATGATGGCATCAATATTATCGATGCAGGCATTGGTCTCGGTCTCGACCAGATCATAAATCATCTGGCATGCGGGTTCGCTGCTCATCAGGGTGGCCAATTTCCAGTCGCTGAGCGCTGAAAATTTGCCCAAAAGATCCCCGATGCCGGAACGAATCATGTCGATGGGGGCGCCCGCCAGCACATGCATATCGGCGACGATCCATCTCGGGGCCCGTCTGGAACAGGTGACCTTCAGCCCTTTGAGCATCATCACGGCACCGCTGGAAGCGAAGCCGTCCATCGACGGGGCGGTCGCGACGATCATACTGGGTACCTGATGATTAAAAGCGATGTATTTGCTCAGGTCGTTGATCACCCCGGATCCAACACCGATAACAGCCCCGGTGCCTGCGCAGAAACAGGCCTCCGCCTTTGCAATGGTTGCCTCGTCGGGAATTAAAACATCCGTTTGATTAAAAAAGGCTTCATCCACCGTGATGCCAGCGCCCGCCAGCGCCGCGATCACTTTTTCACCGCACAGCGGGCGGGTATTGCCGTCGGAAATGACGAGCACCCGGCGAATGCCGCCGAGCATTCCGGGAATCCGATCGTAGATGGCGGCATCGCCCACTTGCAGGATCCTCGTGTCGCTGTGGTGTTTGCGACCACAGTCGCATAGGAAGGCATCTTTCTGAAGTAAATCTTGTACATTCATGCGCAGATAATCCTCCTCAATTAATTAATGTATTTTATCATGGGAGCGGATGCCCGCCCATATTGAATAAAATTTCTATAGCCCTATCGAAAATACTTTCGATATTGATGTTGTCGATGAAGCTTTTATAATTAAAGGTAAACAGAAAAAGCGCAATTATGTGCGGAGATATTAAACAAAGGAGACAAAATGTATATCGATCCAATTGCTGTTCAATATCCGGAAAATTTGAGAGATGATCATTATGTCATTGCAACGTATTACTGTGCGACCGGCCGCAACACCAATGCGTTAAAATTCGGGGCGGCCATGGCGGTCGAACAAAGCTGCGGCACCTGGCTGAAGGTTCCCGGCGAAACGGAAGAAGTGCGGGATCGGGCGATGGCGCGCATCATCGGCGTTTATGAGGCGCCGGCTTATCAATGCGGGATTCCGGAAGACGTGACGGAGCGGCATTTCATTTTAAGAGTGGCATTCCCGGCGACCAACTTCGGGCCCTCGTTTGCCATGATGCTTTCGACGGTGATTGGGAATATTTCCAGTTCCGGCAAAGTTAAGCTGCTGGATTTGGAATTCCCGAAAACGTTCTTGGGCCAATTCAAGGGGCCGAAATTCGGCGTTCAGGGCATTCGCGATCTCTTAGGCGTTCAAGATCGGCCGCTGCTCAACAATATGATTAAGCCTTGCATCGGCCTGAGTCCGAAGGAAACAGCCAAACTGGCGTATGAAGCGGCAGTCGGCGGCGTCGACATCATCAAAGACGACGAACTGTGCGCCAATCCGGATTTTTGCCCGCTGGAAGACCGCGTGCAGGCAGTGATGGAAGCCATCACCAAAGCGGATCAGAAAAAAGGGGAAAAGACGTTGTACGCCTTTAACATTACCGACCGGACGGAAAAATTGATCGATAATGCGCTGACAGCGATTAAAAACGGCGCCAATTGCCTGCTGGTTAATTATAATACCGTCGGTCTTGACGCGACGAGAATGCTGGCCGAGGACGATCGCATCAACGTGCCGATTTTAGGACACTCGGATTATACCGGTGCGGTTTATGAATCGCCATGGTCCGGCATGAGTGCCAATCTGATCGGCGCAGTGTTGCCGCGAATTGCCGGAACCGATATGATTATCGCGCTTACGCCTTATGGCAAGTTCCCGATGCAGATGGATACCTTTATCTCGGTCGGCTACAAGATGCTGCAGCCCCTCGGCCATATCAAGCCCGTCTTCCCGATGCCGGGCGGCGGCACCACCCAAGGTCATCTGGAAGATATGATTAAAAAGTTCGGCAACGATGTGATGATTGCGGCCGGCGGCGCTATTCATGGCCACCCGATGGGACCGGCAGCCGGTGCCAGAGCTTTCCGTCAGGGCATCGATGAGGTGATGAACGGTATCGCCTTGAAGGATGCCGCTGAAAAACCGGAAAATAAAGAATTGAAGGCGGCGATTGATGCTTGGGGAATTTATGAGGAAGCCAAAGGCGGGATCTTTGATCTGAAAGGATAAAGATCAAATCGAGTGCATCTGACATTTTAAGCTAAAAGATCGAGCGCAGTCCAACGGGGGCTGCGCTTGATTTTTTGCGTTGTAAATTAAGGGCGATGCATTATAATAAAGTAAATAGAATCAGATGGGGGAGTGTTTTATGAAAAGCGAAGTGTATAACCAATCGACTTGTCTGGTTAATGAGGTGGCCTACCGATATTATTACGAAGGGGAAGCGGTGGCATGCATTGCTCAAAAAATCAACATTTCGCAGTCAACCGTATCGCGATTGTTAAAGCGCGCAGAAAAAGAACAGATCATCACCTTTCAAATGGCACAGCCGTCGCTGGAATGCATCCAACTCGCGCGGACCATTCAGCAAAAATACCAATTAATGGACGTGTTGGTGTCGCCGATCGATACGGAGAAAGGCCAGGTGCCGGATTTAGCCGCGGTTAAAAAACAAGTGGCTTTGGAGGGTGCGCGTTATTTGCAGCGGATGATCACAGACGAGGATATTGTCGGTTTGGCTTGGGGCGGAACGATGTATCATTTGATCCAATATCTGAATCCCTGCCGGCGCAAGGGAGCCAAGATTGTGACCTTGCATGGCAGCATTGCGGACTGTGATCCCAAATTGGCGGTGCAGACGCTGGTTAAACGGGCGGCAATGGCCTTTGACGGGCAGAATATTTCGATTAAGCGCAGCGGATTGTTAACCCGGGAAGAAATGGATATCCTTCGAAAAACAGATCATTATCGGAAAATTCAGGATATTTTTGGCCGCATCACGATTTCTGTCAGCGGTGTTGGCTCTTTTTATCCGGAAGTGCGTTCGCTTTTGGCGACCACCCAATATCTGAAAGAAGGCGAATTGCAAACACTGATTCAAAATCAGGCTTATTGTGACATTTTGCTGCGCTTTATTAATTACAGCGGGCGCGAATGCGATACGGATTTAAAAGACCGGACGTATTCGATCTCTTTGGATGCTTACCGACGGATCCCGACGAAAATTGTGGTTGCTTCAGGGACAGAAAAAGTGACTTCAATTCAGGCACTGCTTAATGGTCAGTTGGTTGATGTGTTAATCATTGATCAATTTTTGGCCAAGGGACTGCTGAATCAGTTCGTCGCATGAGCATAGGAAGAAAAAACAGGTGTTTCCATTTGGAAACACCTGTTTTTTTGTCATGGGTTTGACCATTTGACCATTAATTGCGGTATTTTTCCTGATAATCCTTAACGGCATTGAAAGCCTGTCCGGAAAGACCGTGATAAACCTGATGCCACGCCTGATAAGCATCCTCATAACGCTGAGTCGTGTCGGAATTGGGTTCATAGTGTCTGGTGACTTTGACCATATGGTCGGCGGCTTCATTAAAGTCGCGATAAACGCCGGCACCGACGGCTGCGACCATGGCACATCCCAATGCGGTGGCTTCTTCTTCGGCAACGGTTTCGCAGGGGCGGTTGTAAATATCCGCCTGCATCTGACACCAATAATCGGAACGGGCGATACCGCCGGAAAGCCGGACCGTCTGATAGTCCGGCACATTGCCGGCCACCATGGCGTCAAGCATATCCCGGGCGTCAAAGCAAATTCCTTCCATCACAGCGCGAACGATATCGGCACGGGTGTGGGCAAAGGTCATGCCGGTGAGCGTGCCGCGGGCATTGGCTTCATAATGCGGGGTATTGGCGCCCTGCAGATAAGGCAGGAAAAAGAGGCCGTTGGAGCCGGGCAACGATTTTCGGGCTTCGTGGGTGAGAAAATCATAAACGCTCATACCGATGGTTTGGGCGGCCATATCTTCGGATTTGCAGATTTCGGTGCGGAACCATTTGAACGCGGACCCGGCGGCGTTGGCCTGACCTTCCATCACGTAGCCGCCGTCCGGCGTGCCGAGCACATAACATTTGCGGTTGGGATCGCGCAGAAACTGCATGGATTTGCCGGCGGCGATACCGGCGGTGCCGCCGCAATAATAACCGATGCCTTCTGGAATGCAGCCGTTGGCCAGACAGCCGATCTGCTGATCGCCGGTACCCATGACCAGAGGCGTGCCCACGGCCAGTCCGGTTTTCTCGGCCACGTCGGCGGAAACCTCGCCGATGATTTCACCGCAGCGTTTTAAAGGGGCGAGCTTGCTTTTATCCACATCAAAAGCGTCACAGAGCTTGTCACTGTACTGAAAATCCTGTCCGTTGAGCTGCAGCCAGGGCGTATCGTCGATATCGTCGTAATAATCTTCGGCGCCGAAGGCTTTGGTCATCAGCCCCATCATGGTGTGAATGCGGACGGCGTTGCCGTAGGCCTCGGGCAGGTGTTTTTTGACCCACTGCAGTTTGGTGGACGGGTTCACGCCGCCGAGGGGCATGCCGCAAAGATCGTAAAGATCGTCGGTGGTCATGCCGTGATCGGCGAGCATGCGCTCCATGGCCGGCATCATCTCTGCACCGCGAAGATCCTGCCAGATGATAATCGGCGTGGTGAAGCCGCCGTTCTTATCGCGGGTGACCATGGTGCAGCGGAACATATCAAAGCTGACCGCCGCGATTTCCTTTGGATCGACGCCGCTGCTCGCGACAGCCTCTTTGCAGGTGTCATAAAGGGTTTGAATCATCGAAGGGCCGTCGCATTCAACGCGGCCGACACCGGGATAGATCAGCGGGTTCAGTTTTTGACCATAGCCCATGGCTTCGCCTTCAAAATTAAATACGACGGTTTTGGTGCTGGTGGTGCCCATGTCGACACCGACAACATATCTTTTTTCAGCCATTTTTGTTCTCCTTTGTCTCTGGGTGACTTGAATGCGCTGGACCGTGCCGATGCTATATGGCGGCGATATCTTTGGTAGCGACGATATCGACCGAGGTGTGTGCGATGTTTGGCAGAATGATTTGACCTTCGCGAATCGGAGCGCTCACACAAATAGGCTGCAGGGACGCCATGCAGGCGCGAATTTTTTCCTTGGGGATTTCGCCGGCGGTTTTCACAGAGACCACCGGCAGCTCGCCGCCCAGCACGCGAACCGTGCTCGTCACGATGCGCATCGGATGAATGACTTCCGTGCGGGCATAGGCTTCGCCCCGGGGGCAGGTGTTGCCGTGAACGGCGGTAACGATGCCGCCTTCGATCGTGGCCGTGACCGGACAGCCCAGGGGGCAGCTGATGCAGGTAACGGTTTTTTCTGTCGTTGTCATCGTGAACCTCCTGATGCTTTTTCGATGGCAATGCGAATGGCCTTCAGATCTTTCGGGAGCCCATCCGCCTTGATCTGGATCTGTTCCATCTCGCCGGGGGCCATGATGCGTTTCTTGCGCCGCCGGACGCACGCATCGTCAAAATACAGGCAGACGGCGCGATCTTGATAAACATCGCGCACACGGAAACGAATGGTCAGGTGATCCTGGACGCGGGAAGGATCGATGTGCATGGGCACGGTGTAAGTGAGGCCTTCGCCGGGGACGACCTCAACCTTGGGCCCGCCGGGGCGAAGCCGGCCGGCGGCAAAGGCTGCAGCGTGGCGGCCGGCGCCAGCCGCTTCTTCTGAAACGTAATCCACCAAATCGTGAACGTGAAGCACGTTGCCGCAGGCAAAGACGCCGGGGACGCTGGTTTCAAAACTTTCGTCCACCACGGGACCGTGGTTGCCGGCACCCATGGTGACGCCGATTTTTTCCGAAAGTTCGTTTTCGGGAATGAGCCCGCAGGAGAGCAGGAGCGTGTCGCAGGCGTAGTTGATTTCTGTGCCCGGGATGGGTTTGAGGCGTTCGTCCACCTGTGCCAGGGTGACGCCTTCCACCCGTTCGCGCCCGCGGATATCGATGACGATGTGGCTGAGCTTGAGGGGGATGTCGTAGTCATCCAGGCATTGAACGATGTTGCGCTTGAGGCCGCCGGAAAAGGGCATAAGCTCAGCGACAACCTGCACATCAGCGCCTTCGAGGGTCAGGCGTCTGGCCATGATGAGCCCGATGTCGCCGGACCCGAGGATGACCACTTTGCGGCCGGGCATCAGCCCCTCCATGTTCACCAGACGCTGAGCTGTGCCGGCGGTATAAATGCCTGCCGGGCGATAGCCCGGGATATTGAGGGCCCCGCGCGGCCGTTCCCGGCAGCCCATGGCCAAAATCACCGCGCCGGCATCGACGGTAAACAGGCCGTCCGTCCGATTCATGCAGGTGACCTGTCGGCCGGCGCTGATGTCGACGACCATCGTGTTCAGCAGGACCTCGATTCCCGGCTCATCGGCGATGCGGTCTTCAAAACGCTTGGCATATTCCGGCCCGGTGAGCTCTTCCTTGAAGGTGTGGAGCCCAAAGCCGTTGTGGATGCATTGATTGAGGATGCCGCCGAGACGCTCATCCCTTTCGACGATGAGAATATCCTTGGCGCCGGCCTGCCAGGCGGCGTCTGCAGCGGCGAGTCCGGCGGGTCCGCCGCCAATAATCACAATCTGTTTTGCCTTCATTTTATGCCTCCGCAAATGTTTTGGTGTGTCCGACGAGCATCTGGGAACGGCCGCCCTTTTTGGTGATGGCTGTGATGGGAATGACCCACTCCTGGGCCAGCAGTGCCATCGTTTTCGGGGTGCAGAACCCGGCCTGGCAGCGGCCCATGCCGGCGCGGGTGCGGCGTTTGACGGCATCCATTGAACGGGCGCCCAGCGGCCTGTGGATGGCTTCTTTAATCTGCCCTTCTGTGATCATCTCGCAGCGGCAGACGATCTGACCAAAGGATGGATCCTCGGCAATTTTAGCGCGCTTCTCCGTATCGCTTAATGCACCGAAGTCTGTGACGCCCTTTCGGGTGGCGATGAAGTTTTCCTTCGCGCTCAGCTGCATGCGTTCCCGGATCATTTCGGCCAACATCACGCCGATGGCGGGAGAACTGGTGAGTCCCGGCGATTCAATGCCGGCGGCATCAAAGAAAAACGGTGCGTCGGGCGCCTCTTCGACAATAAATTCGTGATGATCTTCGTGGGCGCGCAGGCCGGCAAAGGAGGTGATAATTTTATTAAGCGGCAGATCCAGCTTACACAGATGAGCGGTTTCGGCCTTTTCGACCAAAAGATCCAGAATATCCGGGGTGGTGTTGACGCTTTCTTTGTCGTCAACGTCGTTGGCCGTCGGCCCGACATAAAGATTGCCGTCGATGGTTGGCGCCGTCAGGATGCCCTTGCCCATTTTGCCGGGCAGCGGGAAAACAGAAGCTGTGAAGACGTGCCCGAGGGCCTTATCGAACAGCAGATATTCCCCTTTGCGCGCGGTGATATGGATTTTTTTCTGACTGACCATGTTGTGAAAGACATCGGCATAAACCCCGGCTGCGTTGACGATAGCCTTGGTTTCGATAGGCCCCTGGGTGGTTTCCAAATGGTAACCATCCGCCGTCGGCGTGATCTTTGTGACTTCGGTTTCGAATCGGAAGTCGACACCGTTGACATTGGCGTTTTCGCCCATGGCAATGGCGAGCCCAAAGGGACTGATGACACCGCCGGTGGGTGCATAAAGGGCAGCCACGGTTTTATCGGTCAGATTGGGTTCCATGGCGAGAACATCATCCCGTTCGAGGATGCGTACGTCGGGCACGCCGTTTTGATGCGCCTGATCCAGCAGCACATCCAGATGATCGCGCTCTGTCGGGTCCGTGCAAACTACCAGGGCGCCGTTTTGTTTAACGGGAAAATCGAGTTCCTCGGATCTTTGCCACATGAGCCGATTGCCTTCGACGTTGAGCTTGGCCATCAGGGTGCCGGGCTTGGCATCGAATCCGGAGTGAATAACACCGCTGTTGGCCTTGGATGTGCCGGAGGCGACATCATCCCCTTTTTCGAGAACACAGATTTTTGCATGGTATCGGGATAATTCTCTGGCGATACAGCAGCCGGTGACACCGGCACCGATGATAACGATATCCAGCATGATACACACCTCCCTTATATAAAGTCTTCTTAATTGATATTGTAATCGTAGACGCTTTTAGTTGAAATATCGAAAGATTTTTCAATAGTTTGTTCGGATGAATAGGAGCATTAAAGCAGGATCCAACGGTTTTGGAAAGTATATTCGGTCGATTTTTAGGCCGCTATTGGCGATGGCTGAATGGGCGGAATTCATTAATATTGCTTACCGGTGATTTTGTGGAGGGTGTATCAGGAAATGACAGTTTAAGTTGCAATAACTTAAAAGAATAATAAATAAATTTAAACTTAATAAGCTACGAAAATTAAGGTTGAGAAGATGTAAAAGGATTACAATATAAATAAAATAAACTTATACTTCATTGCGAAGGGAGGGTAGAATAAGATTTTGGCAATTTGATGAGAGACAATGGGGAGGATCAAATGAAACTGCAGAAAATTTCTTACGATATCGTCGATGGCATTGCGGTTATTGCGATGAATTACGCTGAAAACATCAATGCCATTGATGAGGAAATGGCGGATGAATTGATTTTTTCGTTGGACCAGGCAGAAAAGGATGCCGCTGTTAAAGTGATCGTTTTAAAGGGATTGCCAAAGGCTTTTTCCGCTGGCGGCGACATCGATTATTTTTATAAACTGATAGAAGCGGGAGATTCCGTCAATATTGATGATTTAAACGTTAAAGTCGATCAGATTGCCGTGGCGATCAAAAAATCCAGTAAAATGATGATTGCCTCGGTCAGCGGCGCTGCGGCCGGCGCCGGCGCCAGTTTGGCGCTTGCCGCTGATTTTATTGTGTGCGCAGACAACGCTAAATTTATCATGGCTTTTGTCAATCTCGGATTGGTGCCGGATACGGGCGGCGCGTATCTGCTGGCCAGACAATTGGGTGAAAAACGTGCGATGGAGCTTTGTGCAACCGGCCGGCCTTTATCGGCTGAAGAAGCCAAAGAGCTGGGGATTGTCTACAAGGTTGTCCCGAAGGAAGCCCTGGATACAGAAACGATGGCATTAGCCCATCAATTGACAAAGGGGCCGCTGCTGTCCTATAAAAACATTAAGCGTGAAATTTACGCGGCAAGTTTTAACGACTATCAACGTTTTCTGGAAGAAGCAGAAGTACCGGCGCAGCATGAATGTGCGGCTTCGGCTGATTTTAAAGAAGGCGTTCGGGCCTTCATAGAAAAACGGAAAGCTCAGTTTAAGGGGGAAGCGCCAGCGCCGGACAATTGGAAAGCTGCTTACGACGCTAAGTTCATGGATGTCAAAGACGCGGCCGGTTTTATTGAAAGCGGTGATGTATTGTGGGTTGGCGCTTTCTGCAACAACCCGATTCAAATGTTGGATGCCCTGGCGGACCGCAAAGATGAATTAGAAAATGTTGAAGTCATCAATTGCCTGGCCTGCCAGCCGCACCGCTATATGTCCGGAGAATTTAAAGGCCATCTGAACGGGCACTCCTTCTTCTTTGGCCCGGTGGAACGGAAAATGTTTAAAGAGGGCAATACGGCGGTTAACTCTGTTCATTTCTCCCAGTCCGGACCGGCCATGCGCGATGAGTATCACGTTAACACGCTTTTTGTCGAAGTGTCCGAGCCGGATGAAGACGGCAATATGTATTATGGGCCTATCGGCGTGGCCTGGGATGGCATGGTGGCGGAATACGCGACGAAAAAAATTGTTCAGATCAATAAGTATCAAGGGAAAGTCCGTGGCAAGAATAGTTATATCAACGTCAGGAATGTGGACGCCATTTGCCGCTGCGACCATCCGCTGGCCGAACTCAAACAGCCGCCGGTTACCGAGATCGATGAAAAAATCGCGTCTTATATTGTCCCATATATCAAAGACGGTTGCACACTGCAGGTTGGGCTGGGCGGCATTGCAAATGCAATCGCTTATTCGCTGGTCGATCGCAAACATATTGGCGTCCACACGGAAATGCTGACAGATTCCATGGCGTATCTTTATAAAAAAGGGGTTATCGACGGCGACCGTGTGCTCGGCGGTTTCGGTCTGGGGTCTAATGAGGTTTACGATTGGTGCAAATCCGGGGTGCCGGAATTGGGCGACATCAGCTATGTCAACATTCCTTCGGTGGCCGGGGCAAAGGATAACTTTGTCTCTATCAATTCCTGTTTGATGGTTGATCTGACAGGACAAGTGGGATCAGAATCCATCGGACACAAACAATTTTCGTGTACCGGCGGGCAGCTCGATTATGTGTTGGCAGCCTCGATTTCCAAAGGTGGACAAAGCTTCCTGTGCTTGAAATCGATCAATGAAAAGAAAGACGGCACCGTGAGCTCGACGATCAGTCTCACATTGCCCCCGGGACAGGCCGTGACGACGCCGCGTTCTTGCGTGATGTATGTGGTGACGGAATATGGTGTGGCCGATTTGTACAACAAACCCATTAAAGAGCGGGCCAAAGCATTGATCGCGATTGCACACCCGGATTTCAGAGAACAATTGACGAAGGAGGCAAAAGCGGCTGGTTTGATTCCGGAAGATGAATAAAACAAAACAGGCGGCGTTACCATTGGTAACGCCGCCTGTTTTTGTCATCCCAGCAGCGTTTCGCCAAACTGATCGAGCAGATCGTTGACTTCAAGGGCATTCAGGTGATTTCTGACAGCAAAAATCAAAATGGCATCCCGACGGTTTTTGGGATAAAGTACGCCGGCCTGGGCGATTTCAAGGCCGCGCTGCGTCGCGGTCAGGTCAAGCCGGGCCGCAAGACAAAGCGCGATGATTTTGTCCCGGCCGGGCCGGCGCCGCCCGTTCACCAATTGGTAAAAGTAGGTGCGCTCAATGCCGCTGCGCGCGATCAGCGTGCGGGGACTCAGCGCGCGCACAGCCGGCAGTGCGGTGTAATAATCGGCAAAGGAGCCGTGCCCTTCGGCCAGATCGTCCAGATAGGTCTCGAGGGTATCGGTGTGCTGGGCCGACTTTAAAATATCGAGCAGTTCTGCGGTGGGTTTGAATAAAGGCGGTTTGGACATGGGCATCTCCTGGTGCTACAATAAAAAGCATTCAGACGGCTGCGCGGCGAAGAAGCGGCTGAAAAAAGAAAACGGGGGATTGCGATGGACAGGCGAACGCGCTGCGAACAATCTTTTTACAAACCATTATATCATTTTGAGGCGACGGGGCAAACGCTGCTCATCGACGAGACAACCGACGAGCTTTTGCTGCAAAAGCAGCTTCGGATCTATAACGAGGCCGTCTATGCCTATTTAAAGCGCCATCCGCATCCGAATCTGGCCCGGGTCAAAAGCTATTGGCGGGAGGATGACGGCAGCCTGACCGTGATTGAAGCCTATGCGGCCGGCCGCAGCCTGGCCGATTGCCTGCCGGCGCTGGATCCGCAGACGAAGGCGCGGGTGCTTGCAGATGTCTGTGCCGGACTTATTTTTTTGCACAAGGCCAGCCCGGCCATTGTGCACCGGGATGTGAAACCGGCGAATATCATCGTGACGCCGGAAGGGCGGGCCGTGCTGGTGGATTACGATGCGGCCAAGCAGGTGCGCGCCGGCGAAGCGCGGGACACGGTGCTGCTGGGCACCGAGGGGGTGGCGGCGCTGGAGCAATACGGCTTTGGGGCATCGGACATGCGCACCGATGTGTTCGGCGTGGGGATGCTGATCCGCGTCCTCTTTCCCGAAAGGCGCAGCTGGCAGAAAATTGCCGCCAAGGCCACGCAGATGGACCCGAAGGACCGTTATCCGGATGTGGCGGCCCTGCAGGCGGCGATTCGGCGGCGGCGATGGCGGCGGTCGCTGCCGCGGCCGGCGGTTACGCCGATGAAGCTGGCGGCAGCCCTGCCCTATTATGCGTCGGGCATTGCCGTGGCCTGCGTGTCGACCTTTGACAACGTCCACACGGCCGGACATTTGTGGTTTAACCGCGTCGGGCTGATGGTCGCGCTGCTCGTGATGCTCGAGGCGATTTTTGCCTGGCTGCCGGTAACCCGGCGGCTGCCCTGGCGCAGCAGTGCGGTTTGGTGGCGGCGGCTTCTCGCCGTTTTGGGCTACGGCGCGGCGGCGCTGTTCATCTGCCTTGTGGGGCTGGTGCTTTTGGAAGCGATCATTTTTTAATCTGTGCGTAGCCGGCGAACCAAAATCCGCCGATAGCCGAGGGATAAAAATAAGGCAAGGTAAAAAATGGACAAGATGGCTCGCCGTTAGGATCGCGGCAGCGGTGATGGCGCTCGGGGTGACGGGATGCGGCAGCGGTTTCGGCGATACTTTCGCAGCATTGACTATCCCGAGCTGGCGGTCGGCGCGTCTGGCGAGGGCGTGATCACCTTTAAAGTGGATGTGGCCGTTCACTGAGGCGGCCTGGGATTGCCGAAAGACAAAGCAGCGGCTAAGACCGCTGTTTTTTGTTTGCGTGCAGCGGCGGTCGGCCGCCGTTTTTGATTTTGTGTGCAGCGAGCACACCAAAAGCCGACCGCCGCCTTATATCCTTTTAAATAAAGCCGGATATGAAAAAATCTTAAAAAACACTTGAATATATATATAATGGAAGTAACCTATTACATTCGGGAGGAGAAAATGGCAACAGTTAAGGATGTTTTGGAGAGAGCCGAAGAGTATGCGGCATCGGGGCAGGATGAAAAGGCCAGGCGGTTTTATCAGGCGGTGATCGATCGCATGCCGGGGACCAAAGAAGCGCTTGATGCTCAAAAACGTTTGGATGTCATGGCCAAAAGCGCGGCCGTCACATTCGATTTGGAGGATCTGGACGGGGCGCCGCCTCAAACGCAGGCGCCGCGGCCGGGGGCTTCGGCCGGCGCGCAGCCGGCGGGCAAGGTCAAAACCTGCAGGGCCTGCGGTCAGGCGATTCCGAAAAGCGCCAAGGTGTGCCCCCTATTGCGGTGCCAAACAAAAGGGCAAGACCCTGTGGATTGTTCTCGGGGCGGTGGCGCTGTTTCTCGTGATCGTCGTCGCGGCGGCCGGCGGCGGTTCGGACTCGCCTTCTAAAAAAAGCAGCGCGAAGAGCGGCGCGTCAAAAAGCACGGCATCGGAGAGCAGCCAGACGCAGTCGGCATCAAAAGCGCAGGAAAAGCCCGTTGCCACACTGGATAAATACAATCGGATCCAAAACAACATGAGCTATGCCCAGGTGAAGGCGATCATGGGCTTTGACGGCACCGAACAGGCTTCGGCCAATGCATCGGCGGTGGGGGTGACGGTCAACGACAAAATATATAATTGGGAAGGGGAATATCCCGGGGCGAGCATGTCCGTGACCTTCCAAAACGACAAAGTGGTTTCAAAGGCACAGGCCGGATTAAAATAGCAAAGGAAAGGTGATTTTATGAAAATTTGGAAATTAGTATCGGGAATTTTATCGATTGTGTTGGTTTTATTCGTTTTGTTTCAGTCCTGCGCCGCGGGGCTGGGCAATGCGCTGGAGGCGAACGGCGAAGTCGGCGGCTCGGCCGGCGTGCTCCTGGCCATTTTGATGTTGGCCGGGGGCATTGTGTCCATCGCGACGCGGAGCAGCGTTAAAAAAGGCGGCAGCATCGCGCTGATCGTGCTCTTCGGCATCGCGGCGTTGACCGGGTTTGCGGGGGCCGGCAGCTACGGCGATCTTTATATCTGGGCCGGCTGGTGCGCGCTTTGCGCCGTGCTGGCCATCGTCGCTCTGATCAAAAATCGCGCGGCTCAGTAATGCATCATTAAAAGCAACCACGTCGGGCAGACAGCCCGACTTTTTGATTGCATTAAAGTTTAAGAAAGGGTGATATAATTAAAATCAAATACGCATGAGGAGGTTCATGATGAATTTTTCAGATTTGGCAACAAAACGTTATTCCTGCCGGAAGCTGACCGACACACCGATTCCGGCAGAACAGGTCGAAGTGCTGCTCGCCGCGGCGACGGCCGCACCGACGGCTAAAAACAACCAGCCCTATCGCATCTGGGTGATGCAGAGCGAAGCGGCCCGGGCCCAAATTCACGAAGTGACGAAGTGCACGTTTGGCGCCGGTCTGTTCTTTGTGGTGGGGGGCAAGCCGTCGGACGCCTGGACAAAAGAAGACGGTTTTAACTTTGCGCAGGTGGACGCGACCATTGTGGCCACCCATTTGATGCTGGCGGTGGCCGATGCCGGCCTGGGCACGACCTGGGTGGGCAATTTTGATGCGCCCAAACTCAAGGCGCTGTGCCCGGAGATGGCGGATTATGAATTGGTGGCCATCTTTCCGGTGGGTGTCCCTGCGGCAGGCGCGGCTCCGGCCTCGCGTCACAGCGAGCGCAAAGCCCGGGAAGCGGTGGTTAAAACTTTGTAAGCGAAGACCACCGAAAGCGGAGGCTGCCGAGGCTCAAAAGGAGGCGAAAACGCCATGAAATACTATATTGCCAGTTGTGTCTTTACCGAAAAGCACCCGGCACTCAGCGACAAGATTCAGGCCTATGCAAGACGCCGGGGCATGTTGACGGTGCGCTGCTGTGTGCCGGGGTATAAAGTTCACGAATTTGAAACGCGCATGCACCCGGCTTATCGCGGGAATTGGCAGGCGCTGCCGCACTGCGCCGATTTTGGGCCGGGGGATGCGGTTTATTCCATCTGTCACAATTGCCTGAACATCATCGAAGAGACCAAGTCGGCAGTGGGCGTGTTTTCAATTTGGGAAGCCATTGCGGCCGATCCTGATTTTGATTTCCCGGATTTTCATGGCAGGCCGGCGGTGCTGCAGGATTGTTGGCGCTCCCGCAAACGCCCGGCCGAGCAGGAAGCCATCCGCAGCATTTTAGGCAAGATGCATGTGCGGTGGACAGAGGCGCCGAAGGCCCGGGAGCAGACGGATTTTTGCGGCAATTCCCTTTACCGGCCGCAGCCGCCCCGCAATCCGAGATTGGCACCCGCACACTATGCCCGGGATATTGCCGGAAAATTTGAGGCTCATAGCCCGGAGGAGCAGCGGGCCATCATGCAGGATTACTGCAAAGTTTTTGGAAACGCGAAGGTCGTCTGCTATTGCCACTATTGCTTCGAGGGTCTGCAAAACGGCGGGGCCGACGGGGTTCATCTGGCTCAGTGGCTGTTTTGAGGCTTGTCCATTAAAAAAGAACGTCTCGCGGGAGGCGTTCTTTTTTGCGTCATAAGAAGGCTCAATCGCGGGTCAGCAGGTGGATAATCATCACTGCGGTGAAGGCGGCGCAGGTCAGCGCAGTGGTCGTGACGATGGTTGCGGTCGAAATCTCCAGTTCAAGGTGAGAGCTTTCCTGTTTGGCCTGATCGTCGGCGTGGATATTCAAATGCATAGACGTCTCCTTTCGGTTGGATGGTTATGCTTGGAAGCGGTATTGGGGCAAAGGGGAGGAATGATAAAAAACGTCTCGCGGGGAGACGTTTCAATGCTTTAATAAGCTTCGACAAAAAGTTCGAAATAAGACCGGGGGTGCTTGCAGGCGGGACAGGTTTCCGGGGCTTCCGGCCCTTCAAAAATGTAGCCGCAGTTGCCGCACTTCCATTTGATGTCGTCGCCCTCGCGCTTAAAGACCCTGCCGGTCTTCAGGTTGTCGGCCAGTTTTTTGTAGCGGGTCTCGTGGGCGAGTTCGGCCACCGAGATGCGGATAAAGCTTTCGGCGATATCGTCGAAGCCCTCTTTTTTGGCGACGGCGGCAAAGGTCGGGTAGAGTTCGGACCATTCTTCCCTTTCGCCGGCTGCGGCATTCATCAGATTGTCATAGGTCGAGGCGGACATGGCCACCGGAAATTCAGCGTCCACCGGAACGGTGAGCGCTTCGCCGCCGGTCAGTTCGCTTTCGGCGATGTATTTGTAAAACACTTCGCCGTGTTCTTTTTCGTTGGCGGCGGTTTCCAAGAAGATGTTCTGGATCTGGACGAAGCCTTCCTTTTTCGCTTTAGACGCCCAGAAGGTATAGCGGTTGCGCGCCTGCGATTCGCCGACATAAGCCTGCATTAAATTTTTCAGGGTTTGGGTTCCCTTGAGTCTTCCCATGTGTGGACCTCCTTCTTTTTGTGCATCATGGTTACGGAATGATGCCTTTATTATAACACGATTTGCCGGCGGCGGCGGATAAAATCTTGTTCAAAGGATTTAGAAAAGCCGATGAAACGGAACGCGGCGTGAAACTTTCTGAAATGACAATTTGTCGCTTGCAATTTTTTTGAAAAATGTTACAATACAGCGTAAACTATCAAAAGCAGAGAAGGAGACGGAACTTTCATCCGCGCTTTTTAGAGAGGCTGTCCTCGCGGTGCAAGACGGCTAAAGCGCAGAAGGCTCGGATCACTCCGGAGCTGATCGCCTGAACGCATTGCGAATGGGACAGGGCGATTCGGGAAGCCGTTAATCTTTTAAATGAAGCGGGTGTTTAAGCACCAATGCGGGTGGCACCGCGGTAAGGCAATCGTCATTATCGTCCCTTTGTGCGATCTCTTTGGATCGGCAGAGGGGCTTTTTTATTTTGACAGCGCGCAGGACGCGCGATCATTACAGTCGTTAGAGGAGGCATTATGACACGAGCATTTTCGGATTTATCCAAGGAACCGGTGAAGGCGGTGGAAACCGCGATTGCTGCGAGATGGGAATCCATGGATATTTTGAACAGAACCATCGACGCCCACGCGGACGACGAGAATTTCGTTTTTTTTGAAGGGCCGCCGACGGCCAACGGCAAGCCGGGCATTCACCATGTGCTGGCGCGAACCCTGAAGGATTCGGTCTGCAAATATCAGACCATGCGCGGTCACCGCGTGCTGCGCAAGGCCGGCTGGGACACTCACGGTCTGCCGGTGGAGATCGAAGTGGAAAAGCAGCTCGGCATCCACAGCAAGCCGGAAATCGAGGATTACGGCATTGCGGCTTTCAACAAAAAATGCCGGGAATCCGTTTTTACCTATGAAGCTCAGTGGCGCGAACTCACCCGCCGCATGGGTTATTTTATCGATCTCGATCATCCCTATATCACCCTCGACAACGACTATATCGAATCGGAATGGTGGATCCTCAACAAGTTTTTTGAAGAAGGCTATATTTACGAGGGGCACAAGATCCTGCCCTATTGTCCGCGCTGCGGCACGGGGCTGGCCTCCCACGAAGTGGCTCAGGGCTACCAGATGATCAAAACCAACACGGTCACCGTGGCTTTCAAGCGCAAGGATGCTGACGAATACTTTCTCGTCTGGACGACAACTCCCTGGACACTGGCGGCAAATGTGGCCCTTTGCGTCAATCCGGAAGCGGATTATGTGCGGGTGAACAGCCGGGGCACGGTGTTTTATTGCGCGGCGGTGCTGGCCGATAAGCTCCTCGGAGAGGATTACGAGGTGTTAGCCACGATGAAGGGCCGTGACTTGGAATATCTCGAATACGAGCCGCTGATGCCCTTTGTGAAGCCGACGCGCGGCGAGGCTTATTTTGTGACCTGCGCCGATTATGTCACCACCGACGACGGCACGGGCATCGTCCACATCGCGCCGGCCTTCGGGGAAGACGACTATCAGGTCGGCCGCCGCTACCACCTGCCGGTGCTCCAGCCCGTGGGCCTCGACGGCAAATACACGGCGACGCCGTGGAAGGGGCATTTTGTTATGGAAGAGGGCCTGGATGTCGAGATCATCAAATGGCTGAAGGATCAGGGGGTGCTCTTCAAAAAGGAAAAGGTCAAACACAACTACCCCCATTGCTGGCGCTGCAAAACGCCGCTGGTGTATTATGCGAAGCCCAGCTGGTATATCGAAATCACCAAGCTCAAGGACAAGCTGATCGAAAACAACAACGGCGTGAACTGGTTCCCGCCCTTTGTCGGGGAAAAACGCTTCGGCAACTGGCTGGAAAACCTCAACGACTGGGCCCTCTCCCGCAGCCGTTATTGGGGCACGCCGCTGCCGATCTGGCGCTGTGACGATCCGGACTGCGGCCACACCACCTCCGTGGGCAGCCGCCGGGAGCTGGCCGAACGCGCCGTCGAAACGATTGACGAGTCCATTGAGCTGCACCGCCCCTATGTGGACGAGGTGCATCTGACCTGCCCGGAATGCGGCGGGCGGATGAGCCGCGTGCCGGATGTCGTCGATGTGTGGTTTGACTCCGGCTCCATGCCCTTTGCCCAGCAGCACTATCCCTTTGAAAACAAAGACGCCTGGGCCGATCAGTTCCCGGCGGATTTCATCTGCGAAGGCATCGACCAGACCCGCGGCTGGTTTTATTCGCTGCTCGCCATCTCGACCTTCATCACCGGGAAGTCGCCCTACCACAACGTGCTGGTCAACGATTTGGTGCTCGACGCCGAGGGCCAGAAGATGTCCAAGAGCAAGGGCAACACGGTTAATCCCTTTGCGCTTTTCGATCAATACGGCGCCGACGCCCTGCGCTGGTATCTGATGTATGTCAGTCCGGCCTGGACGCCCACCCGCTTCGACGAAGAGGGGCTGAAGGAGGTGCGCTCCAAGTTCTTCAATACCTTCAAGAATACCTACGCGTTTTTCGCGCTATACGCCAACACCGACGGCATCGACGCCGACGCCCTGGCCGGCGACGCCTTTGCGGTGCCGGTGGCCGACCGCCCGGTGATTGACCGCTGGATTCTCAGCAAATACCATCGTCTGGTGCGGGATGTGACGGCCGCGATGGATGCCTACAACCACAATACCGTGGTGCACCTGATTCAGAACTTCGTGAACGAGGATCTCTCCAATTGGTACATTCGCCGCAACCGCCGCCGCTTCTGGGCGTCGGCAATGAACGCGGACAAGAAAGCCGTCTACCGCACGACGTTTGAGGTGCTCGAAGGGCTGTGCCGGCTCTGCGCGCCCTTTGCGCCCTTTATCACCGAAGAGATGTACCGGGATCTCACCGGAGCGGAATCAGTGCACCTCGCGGCCTATCCCGTGGCGGATGACGCCCTCATCGACGCCGATGTGGAAGCGCCGATGGATCTGGTGCGGGATTTGGTCTCCCTCGGCCGCTCGGCCCGGGAAGACGGCGGCATCAAAGTGCGCCAGCCTTTGTCCAAGGTCATTGTCGACGGCAAATACCAGGCGGTTCTCGGCGATCTGACGGATCTGCTCAAGGAAGAGCTGAACATCAAGACAGTCGACTTCGAGGATGATCTCGGCAAATTCATCACCTACACCGTCAAGCCCAACTTTAAGGTGGCCGGCCCCATCCTCGGGCCCAAGGTCAAGCTTCTCGGCAAGGTCATGGCCGCGGCGGACGCGGCGGCGCTGGTGGCGGCGACGGCAGCCGGCGAAGCCTACGCGGTGCGCGTCGGCGACGACACGATTGACGTCACGCCGGAAATGGTGGATGTGCGCATCGCGGCCAAGGACGGCTTCGATGTGCAGACCGACGGCGGGCACTTCGTGATTCTCGACATGGCGCTTACGCCGGCGCTCATCGCCGAGGGCATCGCCCGGGAATGTATTTCCAAGGTGCAGCAGATGCGCAAGACCTGCGATTTTAACGTGGCAGATCACATCGCGATCACCTACACGGCGGACGCGGAGGTCGCCGCGGCCCTCGAAACCCATGAGGCATTCATTAAAAAGGAAACGCTGGCAGAACATCTGACGGCCGGTGTCGGCGAAGAGACCTTCGACCTCAACGGCCATGACGTGAAGCTGTCGGTTATGCGGGTGTAAAATCAAAAGCGCATCCATCCCAAAAGACCCGAACGTTCGCGCTCGGGTCTTTTTTGTGCGGCGGCCGTGACCGCGGAAGGATAATTTTCTTGCGAAACCCGCGGGGATTCGCTATAGTGAGGTTAAAATAAGAAGCGAAGGAGGAGAAGGATGCCAACGACCGTTTATCTCGTGCGTCACGGCACGACGGATTATAATGTGGCCTGCCGGTGGCAGGGCGTGATCGACGCCCCGCTTAACGCCCTGGGCGAAAAGCAGGGCGCCCTGCTGACGGATTATTTTAAAGCGATTCCCATTGATGTCGGGGCAACCAGCCCGCTTATCCGGGCGCGAAAAACGCTGACCTATGTGCTGGCCGGTCAGGATCATGACGTGCCGGTGGAAGTGGTGCCGGGGCTTCGGGAGATCGATTTCGGCATCGTCGAGGGGCGGCGCATGCAGGAGGTGAACGTCTTCTTTCCGGCGTTTGCAGCGGCGGCCAAAAATGCGCCCGGCAGGCTGCAGTCCCCCGGCGGCGAAAGCGGCGCCCAGGTGTACCGCCGGGTGCGGAACGCGGTGCTTAGCATTGTGCGGCGCCACCTTGGCAAGACCATCGCCATTGCCTCCCACGGCTTTGCCATTCAGACCTGGCTCAACTATGCAGCCGGCGTCCCGGCGGAGGCCATGCGGGAATGGGTGCTCGCCAATGTGGCGGTCTCAAAATTTACTTTTGACGAGGACTTAAACGTCACGGTTGATTATGTGGGGGATGCGCACCATCTCGTGCCGGCATTGCAGTACAGCTTCGATTGGGAAGATCTGACCAAAATGCGGCCGCTGATGATCACGGGAAACGGCGGAGCCAAGGATGCCCGGGCCCGGGCTTTCTGCCGGGACCGCGAGGTGCTTTCCCGGGATGCGGCGGCGGATCCGCTGCGCCGGGAGGAAAGCCTCGCGCTGCTGGAACGGGCCGGTGCGCGCTATCGCCGGCTGCTCAATACGAAGGCAGCGGCCTATCGCGCGGCGGGCCTTAAAACGCGCATCGCGGGCCTCTCCCTTCGGGCCCTGGCGAGCGCGATGACGGCGGCGCCGTCATTGGTCAAAACGCCGATGCTCGTATGGCCGGATCACCTTATTGCGGGCTTTCATGCAGATGATTGGCAGCGGGAATTTGCAGAGTTGACCGGTTAGGCGGCCAATTTAAGCAAGAAAAAAGCGATTCTCCGATGAGGGTGAATCGCTTTTTTGATGTGCTCAAGGCTTTTGGAGGCACGGACGTTTTATTCGAGTTCGGCGTTGCCGGTATAAAGCTGATAGTATACGCCGCCCTTGGCGATGAGCTCGTCGTGGCTGCCCCGTTCGATGATGCGGCCGTGATCCATCACCATGATGGCGTCGGCATTGCGCACCGTCGAGAGGCGATGGGCGATGATGAACACCGTGCGCCCGATCATCAGCTTGTCCATGCCCGCCTGCACCAGCGCTTCGGTGCGGGTGTCGATGGAGGAAGTGGCCTCGTCTAAGATCATGGCCGGTGGGTTGGCGACGGCCGCCCGGGCGATGGCCAGCAGCTGGCACTGCCCCTGAGAGAGGTTGCCGCCGCTGCCGTCGATCATCGTGTCGTAGCCGTCGGGCAGCAGCCGGATAAACTCGTCGGCGTTGGCCAGGCGTGCCGCGGCAATGACCTCCGCGTCGGAGGCATCCAGGTTGCCGTAGCGAATGTTTTCCATCACCGTGCCGGTGAAAAGGTTGGTTTCCTGCAGCACGACGCCGAGGGAGCGGCGCAGAGCCGGTTTGGTGATGCGGCGGATGTCGATGCCGTCGTATTGGATTTCGCCGCTGGCGATGTCGTAAAACCGGTTGATCAGGTTGGTGATCGTGGTTTTGCCGGCGCCGGTGGCCCCGACCAGGGCAATCTTCTGGCCGGGTTTGCCGTGGATGGTGATGTCGTGGAGGATGGGCTTGTTCGCCTCGTATTCGAAATCGACGTGCTCGAGGCGCACTTCACCGCGCATGGCCCGGTAGTGCACTGCGCCGTCGGCATCCGGCGCGCGCCAGGCCCAGGTTTCGGTGCGGTGGTCCGCCTCGAGGAGCTGGCCGTTTTTCACGATGGCGTTCACCAGGGTCACGTCGCCGCCGTCGGCTTCGGGCACTTCGTCCATCAGGGTGAAGATGCGTTTGGCGCCGGCCAGCGCCATGATGATGGCGTTGAGCTGCTGGGACATCTGGCTGATGGGCATCGAGAAGCTCTTGGTCAGATTCAGGAAGGCGACCAGGCCGCCGAGGGTCAGCGCCGTGTGGCCGGAGAGCATCATCACGGCGCCCACCAGGGCGACCAGCACGTACTGCACGTTACCGAGGTTGCCCATGATGGGCATCAGGATATTGGCGAAGGTGTTGGCGCTTTCCGCGTTTTTAAAGAGGGTTTCGTTTTTGGCGTCGAAATCGGCCTGGGCCGCCGCTTCGTGGTTAAACACTTTGACGACCTTCTGCCCGGCCATGATTTCTTCGATGTTGCCGTTGACGATGCCGAGGGCGTTTTGCTGGCGGATAAAATACCGGGAGCTCGCGCCGGTGACCTTGCCGGAAATCCAGATCATCACGGCGATGGTCACCACGACGAGGAAGGTCAGCACCAGGCTGGTGGCCAGCATGGCGATAAACACCGCGACGACGGTCACCAGGGCGCTGATGCTCTGGGGCAGCGCGATGGAAAGCATCTGGCGCAGGGTGTCGGTGTCGTTGGTGAAGTGGCTCATGATGTCGCCGTGGGCGTTCTGATCGAAATAGCGGATCGGCAGCTGCTGCATATTGGCAAACATTTCGTCGCGGATATCCTTCTGGATGCCCTGGGAAATGGTGACCATGATGCGGTTGTACAGCAGGGTGCACAGCGCGCCGCCGGCAAAGATGCAGGCCATGACGATCACCACGTGCAGAAGCGGTGCGAAGTTGGGATGGGACTGGCGAAGCATCGGCGTGATGTAGTCGTCGATGACACTCCCGATGAACAGCGATCCCACCGCGTTCACCACGGCGCTGGCGATGATGAACAAAATAACGGCGCTGAACCGCAGCTTGTAATTTCTGCCGATGTAGGCCACCAGCCGGCGCACCGTGGCGCCGTCCACCTGGTCAGCCCGGGAGGGCTCGGCCTTGGGGATCTTGTGTCCCACGCGGCGGCCCTGCGCATCCACATGGTGGATGCCCTTAAGTTTCGGTCTCGATGTTTTAGACATGCGCTTCATCTCCTTTCTTCGCCGCGTCAGGCGAGGTTTTGGTTTGCGATTCATACACTTCGCGGTAAATCGGCGAGCGCATGAGCAACTCGTCGTGGGTGCCGAAGTCGGACACGGTTCCGCCGTCCATCACGATGATGCGGTCGGCTTCCTGCACCGAGCCGATGCGCTGGGCGATGATCAAGGTGGTGGTGCCGGGGATGACGGTCCCCAGCGCCGAGCGGATTTTGGCATCGGTTTTGGTGTCGACCGCCGAGGTGGAATCATCCATGATGAGGATCTTCGGCTGGGCGAGGAGGGCCCGGGCGATGCACAGGCGCTGCTTCTGCCCGCCGGAGACGTTGGAGCCGCCCTGTTCGATCATTGTGGCGAGGCCGTCGGGCATGTCCTTGATGAATTCGTCGGCGCAGGCGATTTCGCAGGCGCGCCGGAGCTCGGCGTCGGTGGCGTCCGGTTTGCCCCAGCGCAGGTTATCGGCGATGGTGCCGGAGAAAAGCACGTTTTTCTGAAGCACCATGGCCACGTCAGTCCGAAGGGTTTTCAGATTGATCTCGCGCACATCCACCCCGCCGACATAAACTGTGCCGATGGTCGCGTCATAAAGCCGGGGGATCAACTGCACCAGCGAGCTTTTGGCCGAGCCGGTGCCGCCGATGATGCCGATGGTTTCGCCGGAGGCGATGGCCAGATTCACGTTTTTAAGGGAGAGCTTGTCCGGGTTATTCTGATAGGAAAAACTGACGTTGTCGAAGACGACCGAGCCGTCTTTTAACGCCATTACCGGATGGGCGGCGTCCGTTAGATTGCTTTCGGTGGTCAGCACCTCGGCAATGCGCTCGCCGGAGGCCTGGGCGATAGTCATCATGACGAAGATCATCGAAAGCATCATCAGGCTCATCAGAATCTGCATCACGTAGGTGATCAGACTGGTGAGCTCGCCGGTGGTCAGGGTGCCGCCGACGATGAAGCGCGCGCCGAACCAGGCCAGCGTGATCATGCAGGCATACATCACGATTTGCATCAGCGGGCTGTTAAAAGCGACGAGCTTTTCGGCGCGGCTGAATTTTTCGTAAATGTCGTTGGAGACGCTGTTGAATTTTTTTACTTCGTAATCTTCGCGCACGAAGGATTTTACCACGCGGATGCCCCGCAGATTTTCCTGAACGATGTTGTTGAGCCGGTCGTAAACCCGGAAGACCTTTTGGAATACCGGATGGGCAGCGCGGGCGATAAAAAACAAGCCGACGCCCATCACCGGAATGGCGATTAAAAAAGTGCTCGCCAGCTGCGGATTGATGGTCAGGCTCATAACGAGCGAGAAGATGAGCATCAGCGGCGCGCGGACGGCCACCCGGACGATGAGCATGTAGGCCATCTGCACGTTGGTGATGTCGGTGGTCATTCGGGTGACGAGCCCGCCGGTGGAAAAGTGGTCGATGTTGCTGAAAGAAAAATCCTGCACCCGGGCAAAAATATCGTGGCGCAGGTTCTTGGCGAGGCCGGTAGACGCGGTGGCGCAGTATTTGCCGGCCAGGGCTCCGAAGAGTAGTGCGATGGCGGCGACGGCGAGCATCACGATACCGGTGGTTACGGTGGCGCGCATATTGCCCTTATTCAGCCCCTGGTCGATCAGGCGAGCCATGAGCAATGGAATGATGACTTCCATGACGACCTCGAGGGTCACGAAAAGCGGCGAGAGCAGCGATGCTTTTTTGTATTCACGCAGACTCGCCATGAGTGTTTTAATCATGCAGTTCCTCCTTAAAAAATTTTTATCAAGGGATAAAGACAGTTAGATTATTATAGAAGAAAAAAATATGATTGGCTATTGATATTCTAAAATTTAAAAATGAGAATGATTTAAATACAAAAGCGGTGTGCCGATATGGGGATAAACTTAAATCACTGTAATTGGGCAAAGGGCTATCTTGACAAAAGCCGGGGACAAAGCTATAGTTGACGGGTATAAAAGTGAATATGGCTAAATGGGCATTGTCGGGCGGTTGCGGCACCGACGAGATGCAGCATTTGTTCTGAACATGGGCATTTTAAAGATGCGACAAGAAGGAGATCGAAGATGGAAAGAACATTCAGTTACGAATTTATGCGGGAAATGATGAACCTGCAGCGCGGCAGTGTGAGCCAATATCTGCGGGATGCAGCGTCCGGGATGCATCTGCGTCCGGGGGAATTCAGCACTTTGCTGCAAATTTTGCGGGGGGCGCGCAATGAAGACGAACCCCGGATGACGGTGTCACTCCTCAGCCAGATGAATCACTGCACCAAGTCCAATATGTCGCAGGTCGTCAAAGAATTAGAAGAAAAAAAATACATCCTGCGGGTGCCGGATGAGAAGGATCGCCGGGTGATTCATTTGGTGCCCACCGAAGAGGCGCTGACCAAGATGAACAGCGCATCCGTCTTCGGCAAGACCCTGCTGGACGAAACGGCCAGGCGCATGGGCGAAGAGAAAGCCCAGCAGATGCTGGCGCTGCTCAAAGAGTTTGCCGCTGAGCACGAAGCCCTGCAGCAGGCACAGGCCGAAGCGGGCGATCCCCGATTTTGACCGTATCGAATGATGAAGGGAAACAGATGCGAAAATTAAGAAAATATTTGAAGCCCTACGGTCTGCTTTTTTTGGTGGCCGTGGCTTTTTTGTTTGTGCAGGCGGTCAGCGAACTCAATCTGCCCAATATGATGAGTAATATTATCAACGTGGGGATCCAGCAAAACGGGATTGAACATGCAGCACCGGAGGCGATCAGCGACAGGGGCTACGCCTTTATGCGCAGTTTTATGACGAAAAAGGAACGGGCGCGGCTCGACCGGTATTATCGACGCGTTCCGGCGGCAAAGGTCAACCGCAGGACCTATGATAAATTGGCAAAAGGCGAGGGCCTGTATCGGCTCAAAGCCAAAACGGACACAGCCTACGATACGCTGGATCCGATTTTTTCAAGGGCCGGCTGGACCTTTATCGAGTTCATTCAGGACAAGGATAATCGCGCGCAGATCAAAAAAGCGGCGGCCGCCCAGGCCCGGGCCAAGCTGATCGCCCAGGCGCGCGCCGGGGCAGCGGCCAAAGGGATGAATTTGTCCGCCGTGAGCGATGAGGCGCTTCTGGCCATGCTGTCGGATCCGGCCCAGGCGGCCAAATTCGGGATGGACGCCGAGCAGATTCAGGCGATGAACCGGGGGTCGGCCGGCAGCAGCACTGATTTTAAAGTGAGCGGCAGAACCACCAGCAGCAATTTGAACAAGATCGATATGACCGAGGTGTATCCGCTTACGCCGGCGATCCGCGCCGCAGGCGGCTCGGCGATGCAGCGAGCCCGGGATAAGGCGATGAAGATTGACACGAGCATGCAAAGCCAGACCGGGGCGGTATTCGTCAAGCTTTTCGGCAAAGAACTGGGCGTCGATATTGGGGCGAGGCAGCAAAGCTATATCGTCCGCACCGGCCTGAAGATGATCGGCCTGACGGTGCTCAGCGCGCTGGCGGCCATCAGCGTGGGCTTTCTGGCATCGCGCATCGCGGCGGGTATGGCCCGAAGCCTCCGTGAGGATTTGTTTCAAAAAGTCACGACGTTCTCGTCGCCGGAGTTTAGCCGTTTTGGCACGGCGTCACTGATCACCCGCAGCACCAACGATATCACCCAGCTGCAGACCTTTATCATCATGGCCATTCGCATGGTGTGCTACGCGCCGATCATCGGGACCGGCGGCATCATCATGGCGCTGCGCCGGGATGTGTCGATGGCCTGGGTCATTGCCCTGGCGGTGATCGTGCTGCTCGGGCTCATCGCCGTGGTGGCGGCGCTGGTGATGCCGAAGTTTAAAATCATGCAGAAACTCATCGACCGGCTGAATCTGGTGATGCGGGAAAACCTCAACGGGATGGAGGTCGTCCGGGCATTCAGCAATCAAAGTCACGAGGCCAAACGCTTCGATGGCGAAAATACCGCGGTGACCCAAAACAATCTCTTTGTGAACCGGGTGATTTCGCTGATGATGCCCGTCATGATGCTTATGATGAACGGCGTGACCCTGCTCATCGTCTGGGTCGGGGCGCATCAGATTGCAGACTCGGCGATGCAGGTCGGCGATATGATGGCTTTCATGCAGTATTCGATGCAGATCATCATCGCCTTTGTGATGGTGGCGGTGATGTTCATCATGATTCCCCGGGCCCAGGTTTCGGCGGAGCGCATTGCGGAAGTGATCGAAACTGAACCGGCCGTTCAGGATCCGCCGGAGCCGGTGCATTTTGCCGGTGCGCATCCGGGGCGGGTGGTCTTCGACCATGTGTCTTTCCGCTATGCCGGTGCCGATGAGGATGTGCTCCACGACATCAGCTTCGTCGCAGAGCCGGGACAGACAGTGGCCTTTATCGGCTCGACGGGTTCCGGCAAATCGACCCTCGTCAATTTAATTCCGCGCTTTGCCGACGTGACGGCCGGGCGCATCACCATTGACGGTACGGATATCCGCGCGGTTTCCCTCCACGAACTGCGGGATCACATCGGCTTTGTGCCCCAGCGGGCGACGCTTTTTTCCGGGACGGTGGCGAGCAACCTGCGCTTCGGCAGGGAGGAGGCCAGCGACGAGGAGATTCGCATTGCGGCGGAAATCGCCCAGGCGACCGAATTTATCGACGCGTCGCCGGAGGGCTACGACCGCGTCATCGCTCAGGGCGGCAGCAACGTGTCCGGCGGACAAAAACAGCGGCTGGCCATCGCAAGGGCTTTGGCCAAACAGCCGGATCTTTATATCTTTGACGATAGTTTTTCGGCGTTGGATTTTAAAACCGATGCCGTTTTGCGCAAGGCGCTCAGACCCTATACGCAAAAGGCGGCGGTGCTTATCGTAGCGCAGCGAGTGAACACCATCATGGATGCCGACCAGATTGTCGTTCTCGACGAAGGCCGCGTGGCGGGCATCGGCCGTCACGACGCGCTGATTGAAACCTGCGAGACCTATCGCGACATTGTGGCTTCACAGCTTGGAAAGGGGGAAGCGTGATGGCAGAAAAAATAACCAAAGATAACGCGCCCAAACGTCAGCGCGGCCCGGGCGGCCCCGGGCCCCGAGGCATGACCAATACCGAGCGCGCCAAGGACTTTAAGGGGACCCTGCGCAAGCTGATAAATTATCTTGGCACGTATAGAATGGCGATTCTTTTGGTGGCGGCCTTTGCCGTGGCTTCGACGGTGTTTACCATCGTCGGGCCGAAGATTTTGGGCCGGGCCACCACGGAAATTTTCAAAGGGCTGATGGCCTCCATCGCGAACACCGGCGGCGGGATCAACTTTGTTAAGATCGGCGGCATCATTTTTAAGCTGGTGATGCTCTATTTCACGTCGGCTGCTTTCCAGGCGGTGCAAAGCCTGATCATGACCCAGGTGGCCGTGAAGGTGACCTATCGCATGCGCCGGGATGTTTTTGCCAAAATGAACCGGCTGCCCTTTACCTATTACGATCAGACGTCCTATGGCGAAGTGCTTTCTTACATGACCAACGATATTGAAACCATTAACCAGAGCTTAACCCAGAGCCTGACCCAGATCGTGACGGCGGTGGCGAAGATTGTCGGCATTCTGGTGATGATGTTTTCCATCAGCTGGCAGATGACGCTGATTGCGCTGTGCATCGTGCCGGCGTCCGGGGGGCTTGCCATGCTGGTGATCCGCCGTTCGCAACGAGAGTTTGCCGGACAGCAGGCCTACCTCGGCCACATCAACGGCCATATAGAGGAAGTGTACGGCGGGCACACGGTGATCCAGGCCTATAACAAAGAGGCGGATGCCACGGCGACCTTCGAAAAATACAACGACAAGCTTTATACAACGGCGTGGAAATCCCAATTCATGTCGGGGATGATGATGCCGATCATGACCTTCGTGACCAATCTGGGTTATGTGGGCGAGTGCATCCTCGGCGGCTATCTGGCGGTGCACGGCCGGGTGGAGGTCGGCGATATTCAGGCGTTCATTACCTATGTGCGTCAGTTTAACCAGCCCATCACGCAAGTGGCGAATATCTCCAACGTGCTGCAGATGACCATGGCCGCTTCCGAGCGCATCTTTGCTTTTCTGGACGAACCGGAGGAAAGCGCAGATCCTGAACGGGCGGTGCCCACGGATGCGGTGCGCGGGCGGATCACCTTCGAGCATGTGGGCTTCGGCTATCTGCCGGGCAAGCCCGTTATCCGGGATTTTTCGGTGGATGTGCAGCCGGGGCAGAAGGTGGCCATCGTCGGACCGACCGGCGCCGGCAAGACGACCATCGTCAAGCTGCTCATGCGTTTTTACGACATCGACCGCGGCCGGATCCTGATTGACGGGCACGACAGCCGCGACTTTGCCCGAAGCGATCTGCGCCGGATCTTCGGCATGGTGCTCCAGGACACTTGGCTGACCAGCGGCACCATCGAAGATAATATTCGTTACGGCAATTTCGCGGCGGACCACGACGCGGTGGTGCGCGCGGCCAAGACGGCCCAAGTCGATCACTTTGTGCACACACAGATCGAGGGCTACGACACGGTGCTGGGCGAAGAAGGCGGCAGCATCTCCCAGGGGCAAAAACAACTGCTGACCATTGCCCGGGCAATCTTAGCCGATCCCAGGGTGCTCATCCTCGACGAGGCGACCAGCTCCGTGGATACCCGCACCGAGGTGATGATCCAAAGGGCTATGGACAATTTGATGGCGGGGCGCACGAGCTTTATCATTGCGCACCGGCTGTCGACGATTCAAAACGCGGATGTCATTCTGGTGCTGCGGGACGGCGACATCGTCGAGCAGGGCAGCCACGAGGCTTTGCTGGCACAAAACGGTTTTTATGCCGATCTTTACAACAGCCAGTGGGCCGCGATTGAAGACGCGGTTTAAACGGGAGTCTTAAAGAAAACTGCCGTTTTCGGGCCGGGAAGACCGCCAAGGTGCTCCCGGCCCTTTTATTTGGTATAATTTGTGGCATGCTAAACTTTTGGCGCCATGCAAAAGACGAAGAACGGAGAAGAAGGCCATGCGGAACAAGATTAAAACCCATCAACGGATGCTGCTTCTGGGCGGCCTGGCCTTGCTGTTGGTGGCTCTGAATCTTTGTGTATACTTTGACTGGGATCATTACCGGACGCCGATTGCCAGGATCGAAAAAATCTGGCAGACCGATGACGGCACCGCGTCGACGGCCGCCGGCGGCCGGGAGGCCAAATACCGGCAGGTCATGACCCTGCGGCTGCTCAACGGCAGCTATCGGGGCCAAACGGCTCGCGCGGTCAATCTTTATTCCCAGACCCGAATGGATAGTGTGACCTATCATCGGGGCGACATCGTTCTGCTCGACAAGGTGATCGAGGGGCCGGCCGGCTATCTGCGCACCTCGGTTGCCGGGCAGAAGCGGGATTATTTTCTGTCGCTGCTGTTCAGCGCGCTCGTTTTTGGGGCAGTGGCCGTTGCCGGCCGGCGGGGGGCGGCCTTCGCCCTGGCGCTGATGGCGAACTTGACGGCGCTGATCCTGGCTTTTGTCTGTGCCCAGATGGGACTGCGCTTTGTTCCGATGGCGCTGATGCTGCTGATTTTCTTCTGTGTGTGCTCGCTGTGGCTTTGTTTGGGGTGGAGCCGGCAGATGCGCTTGACGCTTTTGTGCACGGTGATTTGCATGGGCCTGCTCGCCGCGGTTTACGCTGCGACCAGCCGGCTGTCCCCCAATATGGATTACACGTTGGAAAATTATATACGCAACGGCAGTCTGCCCCTGCAGACGATTTTTACCTGGGGCATTTTGCTCGGCAGCTGCGGCGCGGTGATGGATACGGCGATCTCGGTGATCAGCGGCGTGACGGAAATTCTGCGGGTGGCGCCGGACACTCCGAAGATTGAGCTCGTGCATTCGATCCGGCAAATCGGCAACGACGTGACGGGCACGATGATCAACGTGCTGTTTTATACTTATTTAACGGCGAAGATCCCCATCTATCTGGTGATGCTTGCCAATGGGATAGGTCCCATCACCATTTTTCGTTATTACGCGCTTTACGAGGTGATTCGCTTCATGGCGGGAGCGCTCGGCATCGTGCTGTGTATTCCCGTGTCCGCCACGCTGGCGGCGCGGGCCTGGCGAAGGGAGGGCATTGCCAAATGGTTGTAGGACTGGGCATCGTGTTCATCGTTTGTCTCGCGTTTACGACCCGGGGTCAGACGGAAAAAATCGCGGCGACGCTGGCGTTTAACGCGCTGGTGATTATCGCGGCCGCCGCCGCGCTGCTGCTGGGCGCCGGTGTGATGGCCGTCAGTGCGGCGAGCATGATGGGCATGCTGCTGCTGACGCTGTTTTATCAAAACGGCGTGAATGCGAAAACCAAGGCGGTTTTTATCGCGATGCTCGTGGTGATCGCGGTGATGGCGGTATGCGTTTGGTGGGTTTGCCGCCGGGCAGGCATTTACGGTTTGAACGAACGTACCTGGGAAGAGGACGAAATCCTGATGATGAACCTTCATTTGCGTATCGACATGCTGGCCGTCGGCGTTTTTGTGATGCTCATGGGTCTGCTGGGCGCCGCGAAGGACAGCGCGATGGCGGTGGCCAGCGGCACCTTTGAGGTGATGCGCTGCCATCCCGGGATGTCTCGGGCGGCGATTGTCCGCTCGGGCATGGCCATCGGCCGGGATGTTTTAGGCATCACCATCAACACCTTGTTTTTTGCGGCGATCGGCGAATCGCTTTTGCTGGTGCAGCTGTATTTTGACTGTCATTATTCGCTGGGCGCGCTTCTCAACGCGAAATCGCTGTTTCAGGCGGCGATGCCGGTGTTGGTGGGCGGTATCGGTGTGGAGCTGTCCATCCCGGTGACGGCGGCGGTCATGGCGGTTTACGGCGTGCGGAAGATCCGCCAAAGTGCAGAGTCTGAAGCACCGGGTGAAGGCCCGGCGGCAGGATAAAGCTCGAAGCGGGGGCGGCGCATGCAGGGCGTCATGCAATAAAATCGTGGCGGAAGGCGGTCCGCCGTGGTACAATAAAAAGGATTACAGGTGCAAGGGAGGAAAACCGTTGTGAAATGTCCGACCTGCGGAGGCGAGCTGCCGGCCGAAGTGCGCTTTTGTCCGCATTGCGGCGCGCCGGTGCAGGCCCTCCATTACGGCAATCGGCCGGCGGCTGACGCGCCGGCCGAAACGGTGAAGTCGGCGGAAGCATCACCGGAAGATAGTATGGCCGCAGCCGTTTCGGATGCTTTGGATGACAGTCTGGCATCTGCGGTATTGGAAAAAGAAGCGATGGCCGCTGCGCCGCTTGAAGCCGATGAAGCGCCGGCCGTTTCCGAAGAAGGGGAAGATTTGGCGGATCTGGAGGAAACCGAGGCGGTTTCGCTGCGCCGCTGGCTGACGCCCACCCGGTTGATCGCTCTGGGCGTGGTGCTGGTTTGTCTCGTCGTTTTCGGGATGGGCCGGCATTACGGCAAACAAAGACAGATGTATCGCCGGCAGCTGAAGGAAGCCAATGCCCTGCTTTACGCCGGGAAGACGGCCGATGCCGGGGGGGCCTATGATAACCTGATCGAAATTGATAAAAAGCGAGTGGAGGGCTACGAAGGCGGCGCCGCCGCTCTGGTGGTGGAGAAGCAGCTGGACCAGGCCCGGCAGTATTTGAAAAAAGCGGCAAAAATCAAACGCACGCCCTATCAGCTGGCGATTGCCGCGAACCTCGACCTCGCCCGCGATCAAAAGGCCGCGGCCCAGGCGAAACTCAAACGGCTGAACCGCCGGAGGTCGTTTGATTGTCCCACGGCGTTTTATCACGCCCGGGCCGATGTGATGCTGGGGAACCGGGAAGCGGGGATCGCGGCCCTGCGCAAAGGCATCGCCGGCTCCGGCTTGAAAGAAGACAAGATCGTGCTCTACGACCGGTCCATCATCCTGTCGCTGGACGCCCACCACAGCGAATCCAGGGTGAAGGCGCTGGTGCGGGAAGCGTACCGGGCGACACGGGCGCCCAAATACCGAAAGATGCGGGACACGGTGTGCGTGGGAACGCCGCGATTTGTGGGCAGCAGCGGGACTTATGACATCGGGTTTACCGCGAAGATCAAAAAAGGCCGGGCCGGCGACCAGATTTATTACACCACGGATGGCAGTGCGCCGACGGCGGCATCCACGCCCTACAAGGGATCCATCGCGCTGCCGCCGGGCCAAACCACTCAGGTGCGCGCTGTCGAGATCTCCGAGCGGGGCTATCTCAGCGCGGTGATGACGGTGAACTATAAAATCAAGGCGCTGCCCGCCCCGACGGCTTCGGCCTGGGAGAACGGTGCCGACGGCCGCTCTTTTTCCTGGAAGCAGGTAGACGGCGCCGAGGGTTATCAGATTCGGGAAGTGGTTTCCTATCCGATGTCTGCGGACGCGACCCAATACGTCGAGGTGAGCGAGACGCGCTATACCGATCGGCTCAGCGGCGGGGGCTACAGGGTTGCGGCTCAGGTCCGGGCCTATGTGACGGTGGGCGGCCAGCGGTTTTATTCCGATTGGAGCAACCGTGTGAGCTACGACGTGGGCTTTTCCGAGGCGCTTAAAAATATGAGAAATCAAATGGCGGACGATGATGCGCCGGAATCGGACGACGATTAGGATTAAAAGTAAATAGAAAAAGACGGATCCC
>NZ_GL622359.1:2112440-2122678 GCF_000185505.1 Pseudoramibacter alactolyticus ATCC 23263
TCGGTACAAAGCCTGGGATCCGTCTTTTTTGACGGCACGATTGTTTCAGCCCTCGACGTCCGGCGCGAGAGCCGATTCCGTAAGGCCGAAGAGCGTCTGCATGCTGGCGTGGGCCGTCACCTCCATATCCAGCGGTGTGAGCACCACGTAGCGGTGGTTGACGGCGTAGTCGTCATAGCTCAGATCTTCGCGGCTGTCCCGATGGTTGGGCCGCACGGCCATGTCGTAATAGTCAAAGTCCCCGTCGCTGGTGTGGGCATAGGTGTTGGTATAATTGTGGCGGCGTCCCATGCGGGAGACCATGGTCCCCCGGATGGCATCGGCGGGGCAGTTGGGAATGTTGACGTTCAGCACGTAGTCCCGGTTGGTCGGCTGATGGATGAACCAGCGGGCGGCCTTAAGCGCGTATGCGGCCGCATAGGTGTAGTCGTAGGTTTCGCCGCTGTTGAGGGAGACGGCCATGGCGGGTACGTGATTGAAATAGCCGGCGGAGGCCGCGCCGACCGTGCCGGAGTGGAGAATGTCGAAGGCGACGTTGGAGCCGTGGTTGATGCCGGAGATGAGCAGCTCCGGCGGCTCGGGCAGCAGGGCGTTCAGGGCGATGTCCACGGCGTCGTAAGGCGAGCCCCAGACGCGGTAGCCCGCGATGTCCGGCTCAAAAACCGAAGCTTGTACCTTGAGCTTGCCGCGGACGGTTTTGCTGTGGGATTTGGCCGATTGGGGCTCGGCCGGCGCCGAAACGATCACCCGGCCGAGCCGGCTCAGCGCCCGGGCCAGCGCGTGGATGCCCGGCGCGTCAAAACTATCGTCGTTGGAAATCAAAATGGTGGGAGTCATGGTATTCCTTTCTGTGTTTCATTTGTCGATGGGGAGTTTTGGCTGGCATCAAATTACCTGCTATTGTATAAGATCGGCCGCGCCGATTCAAGGTTTAAACTTTGCCGATCGGAGTATATTATCGTATTTGACAGTTTGGACGTCGGCTTTTATACTAAAAGCGTCCGCGAAATGCAAACACTTTTAAAATGCAACCAAGGAGGGATGATGGGATCGCTGGGACGACAATTAAAAAGACGGCGGCAGCAGATGGGCGAGAAGATCGATCGGCCGCGCCCGCGGCTTGGGACGGATCGGCTTGTGATTAAAGTGGTGGGTGAGCGCAAGGATGAATGCCGGGAGATGGTGGCCAATGCGAGACGGGCCGTGGCCATTGCCGGGCTCGACGCCGAGGTGCGCTGTGTGGCCGGCCGGGGACAGGGCGCGGCTCATCGCATTTTCCAGACGCCAGGCATGCTCATCGACGGCAGGCGCATCGTCATGGGGCGCACGCTTTCGATGGATGCGATGCTCAAAACGCTGAAGGCACTGGGGTATACCGACGAGAAATAATCCGTTGCTGCTCGTGATCGCGGCGCTCGTTTTTGGCGCGGTCGGGAATGGCCTTTCGGAATTACGCGGCCGGCCATTGAGAACGGCGGCGCTTGACAGCGATGCCGGATTCCGGTAGAATAAAAACGATATCATAACCGGAAGAAGACAGTCCGGAGTTCGGTGAAGCGCAGTAGTGCCCACCATGCGAAGGCACGGCACAAATAAATTAAAACGGAGGAACCCCAATGAGAAGAGGCAGACACCCATTGAGGACGGCTATTTTTCAATTGATTTTCGGCATTGTCATGTTTGTCCTGGCGTATTGGAACCGCGCGGCGGGAGATACCCGCAGCATGACCTGGAATATCATTTTAGGCGTGGCGGCCATCGGGATGGCTGCTGTATGGCTGTTGGCTTTCATCAAAAATCAATAATAAAATATAATCAAAAAGCACCGGCGCATCGGTGCTTTTTTGTGTGGCTTCTTATGGCGCCTCCCGCAGAAAACGCGGCGGTTTGTCGGCGAGGAAAAAGGACAGCAGGATAAGGCCGCAGCCAACGGCGCCGATCCAGGTCAGGGTTTCGCGGAGGATGAGCACGCCGAGGATGGTGGCCGTTGCCGGGGTGATGGCCAAATACAGACTCGCGCGTTCCGAGGTGGTGCCGGACTGGGCGTAGGGCTGAATCGCAAAACCGAACACCGAGCACACCACCGCGAGATAAAGAACCGGCGCCCAGACGTCCAGGGCTTCCGGCAGGCGGGGCGTTTCAAAGGCGAAGGTCGCAAGGATGCTGAACAACGCCATGAACGCCACCTGGAGCACCCCGAGGGTGATGGCGTCGTCCTGTTTGGAGAGCACATCCGTGAAGATGACGGACAGGGCATAAATCACCGCGGTCCCCAGGCACCAGACGATTCCGCTGTTGATGACGAAGCGGCCGCTTTGACCGATGGTGCAGGCCACGCCGGCGAAGGCGCCGGCTGCGGCGGTCAGGCCAGCACGCGCCGGCCACTGCCGGCGCCACAACCCGGTGAGCAGCGGAATCAGCATGATGGCGGAGCTTTCCACCAGCGCCGTCGTCGAGCTGGAGGTTTTGGAAAGGGCGACGGTCTCGCCGGCCATCACGGCGAAAAAAATCAGGCCGAGCAGCGCGCCGCGGCCAAAAGTTGCGCGGGTTATAGCGCGCATCCTTTTGCGAAAAAGGATGAGCAGCAGCACCGTCGCGATGGCAAAGCGCACCGCCAGCAGATTAAAGACTTCAAGGGCGGCCAGGCAATGCTTGACCATCAGAAAAGAGGTGGCGCGCGCGAAGATCACCAAAGCGAGCAGTTGTTCGGAACGTTTTTGAGTCATGAGAACCTCCTGCGAGTCGGATTCAGATTTAAACAGAAAAAGCTTAACACAAGTGGCAACCTTTTGCATCGATGAAAGCATTTTGTGCTAAAATAATAATCAAATCAATTAAAGGAGATGATGGATGTGAAAGTCGGTGCGATGAAATTAACGCGTTCAGTCATCATTTGTGTGATCGGCGATGAAAACGGCGGGGAAAGTTGCCGGGAGCAGGTGCCGGTGACAGGACCGGGCGTCGCCATCGAACGCGTCAATGCCTTTTTTGTGGACGCTGAGGTTGAGGCCATCATCTGCGTGATCGCAGACGTTCCCTTGGATTTGACGCCGGGCTCGCAGCACTACGGCGATGTGGTAGGGGCCGATTTGCCGGAATGGGAAAATGTGGATCTCGTCGCCAATTTTGAGGCGGCATTGCGGGTGCCCATCGGCTGTGTCCCGGCCGATCAGGACGACGATGGCGATGCGTGCGCCGCACTGAGGAAAGCGGCCGGGCTCGTCCGCCGATAGAGCGCTGAAACAACGCAATTAAAAAGCCACGCAAAAACGTGGCCGAGATCCGTCTGCCTAATGAAAAAATAGGTAATTGCCGATGAGGATGAGCATGATGCCGCCGGAGACTTCGGCCGCCTTGCCGAAACGGGCGCTGAAGAAATGTCCGATCATCACGGAAATGAACGACAAGCTGGCCGAGGTAATGGCAATAGCGGCGATGGCTGTGGGGATCGACATGCGGATAAAGGCGAAAGAGACGCCTGCGGCCAACGCGTCGATGGAGGTGACAACGGAGAGGAAAATCGTTTCCCGAACGCTGAAGCTGCGCCCGCGTTCTTCGGCCTCCAGATCTTCGTGGAAGGCATCCCAAATCATCTTACCGCCGATAAAAGTCAGCAGGATCAAAACGATCCAATGGTCGAAATGGACGATGGTATTGTAAAACTGACGGCCCAGAAGCCAGCCCAGCAGTGCCAGAATCCCTTCCGCGCCTCCGAAGGAGAGCGCGATAACGGCGACGTGGCGGTAGTTGACTTTCGGCATAGCCAGCCCTTTGCAGGCCGAGATGGCGCTGGAGTCCATTGGCAGACCGACGGCGAGCAGCATGATGCCCATAAATCCCAAGAGCTTACCTCTTCTTTCTCTGCGCAATGTGATGAATGTAAATAATTTAAATATTTTATCACGGCGCATCGGAGTCAGTCCATTCTAACATCGGCTTTTTAATAAAATTATTTAGGAGACCACATTGCTGGGGGCGCCGGCCAGCCAGCCTTTGAGATTGGCGCCGATGGTGGCAACCAGCCGCTCCCGGGCTTCCTTGCTGGCCCAACCGATGTGAGGAAGAATCAGACAATGGGGTGCGGCAAGCAGTGGATTATCCGGGATAATGGGCTCCCGGGACACCACGTCGACACCGGCGGCACTGACTTTGCCGGATGTGAGGGCTTCGGCCAGGGCCGCCTCATCCACCAGGCCGCCGCGGGAGACGTTGATCAATGTGATGCCGTCTTTCATTTTAGCGATGTTATCCCGATTGACGATGCGGTCGGTTTCGGGCGTCAGCGGGCAGTGGAAACTCAGAATATCCGACTGGCGGTAGAGGGTGTCAGCGTCGACGAAGCGCAGTGTGTCGCAGGCATAGGTCTTGTAATGATCCGGGTGGGCGGTGTGCACCAATATGGACATACCAAAGGCCTGGCCGATCTTGGCGACTTCCCGGCCGATGTGGCCAAAGCCGTAAATGCCCAAGGTTTTGCCGGCGACCTCTGAGATGGGCGCGAGCCAATAGGTGAAGATGGCCGATCGGCACCAATCGCCTCGGGCGACAGAATCTGCGTGGAGACTAACCTTGCTGGCCAGCTCGAGAATCAGGGCCCAGGTCATCTGCGCCACGGACTCGGTGCTGTAGGCCGGCACATTGGTCACGGTGACGCCGTGGCGGCGGCAGGCAGCGAGATCGATGACGTTGTAGCCGGTGGCACAAACGCCGACGTAGCGAATTTGGGGAAAGCGTGTGAGAACCGTTTCGTCGATGATAATTTTGTTGTCGAGAATGATTTCCGCTTCGTTAAGGCGTTCCCATTTGTTTGCCTCGGTGGTGTTGGCATAAATGCGGGTGTCGCAAACAGAAGTGATGGGATCCCAGCTGATGTCGCCGGGATTGATGGCGTCGCCTTCGAGTAAAATGGCTTTCATGTGAACCTCCGAATCATAAGTGTGAATTGGGTGCCGAGTGCTGTTCAATCATTATATGATTTTATTATAGCACGACGGCCGCTGATGATCCTGCAAAAGAAACGAAAGATACGAGAAAATAAAAGCGGCAGGAAGCGATTCGGAGAGTTGTTTTAAATGATTTCATGTGCTATGATGAGACAAAAATGCAGTCGGGGAGGCAGAGGCATGACAGAGGTAAAAAATGGCATGAATACCGGGGTGAATGAAATAACAGAAGACTTCCGCTATTTTGACGATTTGCCCTGCGGCGTTGTCATTTTCGAGTTAGAAAAAGGCCGCAATCTGATCCCGCTGTATCGCAACGCCTGGTATCGCAGGCTCTTCGGCTACGTCAGTCCCAGGCAGGCGGCATTGAAGGACAATGTGCTCGCCCGATTTTACGGCGAGGATCGCAAACGGGTGGCGGCCATGCTGATGGCCAGTGCGGCGGGACAGGCCGGCGAGATGACGGCGCGTCTGACCTTTAAAAATCAAAATGTGATTCGCGTGCATCTGAGGATCTGGTGCCTGGAGCGGGATTATATCCAGCCCAAAATCGGCATGGCCATCACCGGCGCCGACAATGAAGATCAGGTGGATCCCATGGCGGCCACGCACAATCAGTTTTATCGGAATATCGCCCAAAATGTGGCGCCTGTGGTTTATGATTACGATATTGAACAAGATCGCTTTTTTTATATTGAGCATACGCAGGCGGGAGAAATCTGCGAAAATATTGTCGACCATTATCTGGAGGAACTGCGCAATGATCGGCGGATCCATCCCAGTACGGTGCGGGAATACCGCAAGGCCCTGGCCGGCGACAGCCAGGAAGACAGCGTGGATTTTCTGGGACTGCGGGCAAATGGCGAATACGAATGGCAGCGCGCCAAGCTGCGAAAGATCCATGTGAGCGATCATGACAGTCTGAGTCTGCATATGATTGGCACCATCGCACCTGTCGGCAGCGATGGCGGCGCCAAACAGCGGCCGGTGCACATGGATCGGGTCACCGGGCTGCAGGATCGGGATTCCACGATGACAACCATTCAATGGATTCTTGAAGCCAGAGACACCAGCGCCCGCGCTTTTGTGCTTTTCCGGCTCAACGGACTTTCCGATGTGGATGACGCGATGGGCGACCGCGTCGGGGATCAGCTGCTGCACCGATTGGGGCAGGTGCTTGCCCACGCGCTGCAGGGCCAGGATGTGATCGGACGCTATTCGGGGTCGGTGTTTGTGGTGTTCATCCGTCATGCGGACAGCCGCAAGGTGGTGGAAAGTCTGTGGCAAAATGCCCGGGCAGCGATGGCGGGCGAAGCCGACGCCCATCCGGAATATCCGCGAATCGGCGTGACAGCAGGCATCGCCTATCTGCCGGAGGACGGCGGGACGCTGGCCGAAGCCGAGGCGGTGGCGGCCAATCGTCTTGAAGCGGCGGCCGTCGATTGGGAGCGGCAGGCGCCAATGGCATAGCAATCGCGAAAACTGTGTTTTTAAGATCAGTCGGATCGGATGGTCCGGCTTTTTTATTGCCCGAGATCCCGAGCGGAAAATGGGCAGCACATTGGCCTTTTGACCGGAGGGGAAAATATGGTATGATAAGGCATACTGCCGGCCAAAAGAATTTAAAGTCGGAAAAATAAAGGCCGGCAGGCAATGATAGAATGGAGGCGCATATGCAATTCGTGATTGGTCCGCACACGTCGATCGCCAGAGGTTACCGCCGAGCGGCGGAAGAAGCGGTGGCTATTGGGGCCAATACCTTTCAGTTTTTTACCCGCAATCCCCGGGGCGGCAATGCGAAGGCCCTGGATGCGGCGGATGTCGCCGGGCTGCGGGAAGTAATGGCCGCCCACGATTTCGGGCCACTGCTGGCCCATGCGCCATACACGCTGAACATGGCGTCGAAAACGGAGAAGACCCGGGAGTTTGCCAAGATGGCTTTTGCGGAGGATCTGGAACGGTTGGAGCGGCTGCCCTGTTCGCTGTATAATTTTCACCCCGGGAGTCACGTGGGACAAGGCAGCGAGACGGGCATTGCGCTCATCCTCGAGACTTTAAACGCGGTGATGCGCCCGGATCAGACGACGACGGTGCTGCTGGAAACCATGGCGGGCAAGGGCAGCGAGATCGGCCGCAGCTTTGAAGAACTGGCCGCCATTATCGCGGGCTGCGACCATGCCGAACACCTCGGCGTTTGTCTTGATACCTGCCACGTGTATTCGGCGGGATATGACATTGTCGGTCACCTGGAAGAAACGTTGGCGGCCTTCGACCGGATCGTGGGCATGGAGCGGCTGAAGGCGCTGCATATCAACGACAGCAAAACGCCCTTTGCCAGTTACAAGGATCGGCACGAGCAGCTGGGCAAGGGCAGCATTGGCCTCGCGGCGTTTGAACGTCTGGCGGCGCATCCGCAGCTCAGCCGGCTGCCGATGTTTCTCGAAACGCCCCACGATGATTATCGGTCCTATGGGCAGGAGATTGCTTTTATGCGCGCGGCGAATGAAGGGCGCCAGACAATGTAAAGGGCGGCTGAATGCTGAAACGGTTCGCCAAACATCAAAGGTCACACTTGACTAACAGCTCAGCGGCTCGCTATACTTGCGGCATTGATCAAAGGGCTCGGAGGAATCGGCGATGACAGCCACAGAAAAGAAACAATTTCGGCAGCAATTCAAACAGACAGCCATGCGGGTTTCCACCGTTTCGGTGGTGGTTAATCTGCTGCTGTCGGGACTGAAATTTTTGGCCGGGGTGGCGGCCCATTCCGGCGCGATGATTTCCGACGGGGTGCATTCGGCTTCGGATGTGCTGTCGACCATCGTGGTGATGGTCGGCGTAAATATTGCAAACAAGGAAAAGGACGCCGAGCATCCCTACGGCCACGATCGGATGGAGTCAGTGGCGGCACTGGCGCTGTCGGCGGTGCTGATGGTGACCGGCGCGCTCATCGGCTGGCGCGGCGTTCAGAAGATGCTTGACGTCAGGACGGTGGCAACGCCGGGGATGCTCGCCATAGCGGCGGCGGTCGTGTCCATCGGCGTGAAGGAATGGCTGTATTGGTATACCATTCGGGCGGCAAAGCGCATTCGCTCTGGGGCGCTCAAGGCCGATGCCTGGCATCATCGCAGCGACGCCCTTTCTTCGATCGGTGCCCTGATCGGGATCGCAGGGGCGCGCCTGGGCGTGCCGATTCTCGAGCCCATTGCCCAGGTGGTGATCGCGTTGATGGTGCTGAAGGTGGCCTTTGACATTGCCAAGGACAGTGTCGACCGGATGATCGACCGCTCGGTGGACCAGAAAACGCTGGATTCAATTTACCGCGTGGTTGTTCATCATCCCGGGGTGATCCGGGTGGACGATCTGCGCAGCCGGACCTTTGGCGCCGGATTTTATATCGATCTGGAAATCGCCGTGGATGCCAGGCTCAATCTGCAGGACGCACACGCCATCGCTGAATCCCTTCACGATCAATTAGAGAACCAATACCCGATGCTCAAGCATTGCATGGTTCACGTGAATCCGGCCGAGGCGGTAGAAATTTCAAAAAAATAACGGTTTAAAGCTCTGCGAGGCAGGGCTTTTTTTGATGGCGTTTTGGCCATATAAATTCCTTTGGCGAAAATGAAACAGGTGCTATAATGAAAAGAAATAAACGAAGAGGAAGAAGAATGAGGAAGGAGAGAAAAAATGCGTATTCGGGCAATCACCGAGTTTTATTTCAGTCCCACCGGCGGCACACGCCAAACGACCGTCGCTGTGGCCCGGGCCATGGCGGCGGCACTGGCTGTGCCGATGCAGACGGTGGACATCACGCGCCGATCGGATCGGCGGCAGGCCCATTGTTTTCGGGAGGATGATCTGGCGATCGTCGGGATGCCGACTTATGCCGGGCGCCTGCCCAATAAAATCGCACCGGATCTGAGGGCTTGTCTGCAGGGGCGGCGCACGCCGGCGGTGGCGGTGGTGACGTTCGGCAACCGCGCCTACGACAACGCCCTGGCGGAGCTTTGCGCCCTGCTCGAGGCCCGGGGATTTTTGCCCTTTGGCGCGGCGGCCCAACCCTGCCGCCACGCCTTCAGCGACCGGCTGGCCCCCGGTCGCCCGGATGGGCGGGATCTGGCTGTGCTGGCAGCTTTCGGCCGGCAGCTGGCCGGGCGTTTGCAGCGCGGGGACTTGTCGCGGGCGGCGGTTCCCGGCGATCCGGACGCGCCCTACTATGTGCCCAAAGGGACGGACGGTGCGCCGGCCAAATTTCTCAAAGCCAAACCGAAGACGGACGAAGCCCGCTGCAATGCCTGCGGAATTTGTGCAGCCGTTTGCCCGACGGCAGCCGTCAATCCGGCGGCGGTCGCCGAGGTGCCCGGCCTTTGCATCAAATGTCAGGCTTGTGTGCGGCGCTGTCCGACGGGAGCGAAATATTTTGACGATGCCGCGTTTTTATCCCATGTGGCGATGCTTGAAGCGCAGGAGGCGGCGCCAAAATCCGCGGCATTTTTTGCCGGCGCCAGCCGGGAACCGGCGGCATGTGGGAAATCATTTGGCGATTGAAAGGACGAGGAAGATGGAAAAGATGGATCTTTGCGGCGGCGAACTCTGCGATGCTGCGACGGTGGGGACGGACGGCCTGACGATTTTTTATCCGGCGGATCCGGACATGGATGCGGACAGCCGGACTTTGGCGGCACGGGCGGCGGCTTTGGCTCCGGGGCGGAGCTTTCGTCTGGTGGGGTTTTCGGTGCGCGACTGGGATCGGGCGCTTTCGCCCTGGGAAGCGCCCGGCGCCTTCAAGAAGCAGCATTTTGCCGGAGAAGGCCGAAAAACGCTGGATTGGCTGGTGCACGAGGTTCTGCCGGCATGGGGCGGCGCGGGAGGCGCCATTGCGGGTTATTCCCTCGGCGGACTCTTTGCTTTGTGGGCCTTTCACGAGTGCCGTTGTTTTCGGGCGGCGGCCAGCTGCTCCGGCTCGCTGTGGTATCCGGGCTGGATGGATTATCTGGCGTCGGCTGCCGTGCCGGAGGGCAGCCGGGTATATTTGAGCCTCGGAGAGCGGGAAGCACAGTCGAAAAACAAGATGATGGCCCGTGTGGGCGATGTGACACGCGAGACGGCGGCGTTTTATGCCGCCAGTGGCGCGGTGCGCGACGCGACGCTTGTCTGGCATCCCGGGGGTCACTTTGCCGATCCGGCGGGACGTTTGGCCGCGGGGATAGCTTGGCTGGCAGCCTGTGAAGCGGCGGACGGCCGGCCGCAAAAGTGAAGACGCATCACTAAAAAACCATGGATCCGTTTGGG
>NZ_GL622359.1:2122728-2143322 GCF_000185505.1 Pseudoramibacter alactolyticus ATCC 23263
CATGGTTTTTTATGTGCCGAAAAAGTCCGGCGGGATCAGCCCAGATCGTCACGCACCGGCACGGACACCCGTTCGTCGTAGGCGGCGAAGGCCTCGGCAACCAGGGCGGCATCCGGCGCTTTGGTGAACAGGCTGACGACGGGCACCAGCACGAGGCCGACGCCCATGGCGCAGACCCCGGCCTGAATCGGCGACTGCAAAAGGGCCGGCAGCATCCGGGGCGCGAGCAGGTTGGTCAGCATCAGGCCTACGGCAAAGCCGAAGCTCACCCAAGCCGAAGCTGCGGTGACGCGCCGGCTGTAAAGCCCGTAAAGGAAGGGTGCGAGGAAGGCGCCGGCCATGGCGCCCCAGGAGATCCCCATGAGTTGGGCGATGAAGGTCACGGCACTTTTGTATTGAATCGCCGCGATGACGGCGGAAATCGCGATGAATACCACGATGAACAGCCGCAGCACGAGCACCTGACGTTCCTCTTCCATATCCGGGAAGCACACATCCCGGATCAAATCGAGGGTCAGGGTGGAGCTGGACGCGATCACCAGCGAAGAGAGGGTCGACATGGAGGCGGAGAGCACGAGGATCACCACCACGGCGATGAGCCCGTCGGGCAGGCCTGCGAGCATGGCGGGGATGATGGCGTCGAAGCCGTTTGCCGCGACGTTCACCTTGTCGGCGTAGAGCCGGCCGAAGCCGCCGAGAAAATAGGCGCCGCCGGCCACGACAAAGGCGAAGAGCGTCGAGATGACCATGCCCTTATTGATGGAATGTTCGCTGTCGATGGCGTAAAACTTGCCCACCATTTGGGGCAGGCCCCAGGTACCCAGCGACGTGAGGAGGATCACCGCAAGCAGGCCCGGCGGATCCGGCCCGAAAAAGGAAGTGAAGGCGCCGAGCTGGCCGGGGGCCGCCGCGGCATCCTTCACCCGGGAGAGGGAGAGAATCGCGGCGTGAAAGCCGCCGTTGGTCCTAAGCACCGCCGTGACAACGGCCGTGATGCCAAAGAGCATGATGATGCCCTGGATAAAATCGTTGATCGCCGTGGCCATGTAGCCGCCGGCGATGACATACACCGCGGTGAGGGCGGCCATCAGCACGATGCACACCACATAGTCGATGTGAAAGGCCATGCCGAACAGCCGGGACAGCCCGTTGTAAAGCGAGGCGGTGTAGGGAATCATGAAGACGAAGGTGATGACGGACGCCGCGATCTTAAGCGAGGGGCTGCCGAAGCGCTCGCCGAAGAACTGGGGCATCGTGGCCGCGCCGAAATGCTGGGTCATGATGCGGGTGCGCCGGCCAAGCACCACCCAAGCCAAAAGCGAGCCGAGCAGCGCATTGCCGATGCCGATCCAGGTCGAGGCGATGCCGAACTTCCAGCCGAACTGCCCGGCATAGCCCACGAAGATGACAGCGGAAAAATATGAGGTGCCGAAGGAAAAAGCCGTCAGCCACGGGCCGACGTGGCGCCCGCCGAGGACGAAGCCGTTCACGCTGACGGCGTGACGCCCGCAGTAAATGCCGACGCCGATCATCGTCGCGAAGAAGGCGGCGAGCAAAAAGATTTTGAGAAACAAAGCGAAACCTCCAGGTAAAAAGTGCAGGGGATACGCGGCGTATCCGAAGGCCGATGAGGGCAGAAAAAACCGCCCTCCGCATCACACAGAGGGCGGACAAAGCCGCGTTACCACCTCTATTTCGCCGAGCCTCGCGAATCGGCGCTCATGAGGTACGGCTCAAGCGAGCGATACCTGCGCGCGTTAACGGGCGCTCCCGATCGCAGCCTACCGGGGAAAATCCCTTTGGGTGCGCGACTCCCGGAAGGTATTCGGCGCGCAGTCTGCGGCCGCCTTTCACCGGCCGGCGGTTCTCTGGCGCAGACGCTGCGGGCTTACTTTTTTCCGATCGACATCTTTCGTTCATTTTAGCATGCCAAAGTGCGCGGGGCAAGCTTTTTGACCGTCGGTTTCAGTATGAAATTCGGTACATGAGCAGCTGCAGCCATCGGCGGGAATGAAAAGTCCAGGTAAAGATTTGGTTAAAAGGCGGCGAATCGGGTGGAAAAAGTCGGCGCCGTGGGGTAAGATAGGAGCAATCGGCGCGTTTGCAGTCATTTTGCAGCGCCGGAAACCATGTGAAAGAAGGTGTATCAATGACAATGATCGACTTCAATCAAATCAAAGGCTTTATCTGCGATATGGACGGCGTGATCTATTACGGCAACGAACTTTTGCCCGGCGTCCGAGAATTTATCGACTGGCTCTATCGGGAAGACAAGGCTTTTCTCTTTTTGACCAACAGCAGCGCGAAGACCCCCCGGGAGCTTTCCCAGAAGCTCGCATATTTGGGGCTCGACGTCAGTGAGGACCATTTTTATACCAGCGCGCTGGCGACGGCCCGCTTCCTGAAGCAGCAGTCGCCGGAATGCACGGTGTATCCCATCGGCGGCGTGGGCCTGATCAACGCGATTTATGCCGAGGGACTGGCCGTGGACGAGGTGGACCCGGATTACGTGGTGGTGGGCGAAAGCCAGAGCTACACCCTGGACACGGTGACCCAGGCGACCAACATGGTGCTAAACGGCGCGAAGCTCATCGGCACCAACTCGGATGTCAGCGGCCCCATCGAGCAGGGCATCATGCCGGGGTGCGGGGCGCTGGTGGCGCCTATCGAGATGGCCACCGGCAAGAAAGCTTATTTTTGCGGCAAACCCAACCCGCTGATGATGCGCACCGGGCTGCGGCTTCTCGGCTGCCATTCGGACGAAGCGGTGATGGTCGGCGATCGGATGGATACCGATGTGATCTCCGGTTTGGAAAGCGGCATGGCAACGGCCTTGGTGCTCTCCGGGGTGACGGACCGGGAAACCATTGAAACCTTTGCCTACCGGCCGACGGCCGTGCTCGCCGGCGTGGGGGAAATTGTGACCCGTGCGGAAGCGGCCAAGGCCTGACGCGATGAGCGAGAAAAGCAGGGCCCGTTTATTTTACCTGGGCCTGGCCGCCGCGGTGTTTACGCTCGAGGTCGCCATCGCCCTGTGGGTTCACGATGCGGTGATTCGCCCCTATGTGGGGGACGTGCTCGTGGTGGTGGGCCTTTATGCGCTGGTGCGCGTTTTTGTGCCGAGGGGTTTACCCCATTTGCCCGCGGGCATTTTTATTTTTGCGGCCGCAGTGGAGGTCTCCCAGGCCTTTCACCTGGTGGCGCGGCTGGGCCTGGCCGAAAGCCCGGTGATGCGCACGCTGATGGGCGGCACCTTCGACTGGCAGGACCTGCTGTGTTATCTGGCGGGCTGCCTGCTGATCGGCGGTGTAGCCTGGCGCCGGCAAAAAAATGAAACTGACTAAAAAAGCACCTGGAAAGTAAAAACTTTCCGGGTGCTTTTTTGATGTGGGCTTTGCGTCGTCCGAAAAGCCTAAAGAATTAACGGTTTTCAAAACGCTCGGAGCGCTTGCTTTTATGATCGCTCTCTGATAACCTTAATGCATACTTAATATTCATTTGGATTAGCAGCAACGGTTGCGGCGGCCACTGCGGCAGCGGGCGCTGCGGAAAGGATGTTTCATGCAAGAAAAACTGGCAAAGATTTTCAAGTTTGGCGAAAACGGCACAAACCTGAGAACCGAAGTGATGGCCGGGCTGACGACTTTCATGGGCGTGGCTTATATTCTGGCGGTCAACCCAAACATGCTGGCGGCGGCCGGGATGGACAAAGGCGCGGTGTTCACGGCGACGGCTCTGGCTTCTGCCATCGGGACCCTGGTGATGGCACTGCTCACCAATTATCCCTTTGTGCTCGCGCCGGGGATGGGCCTCAACGCCTATTTCGCGTATTCGGTTGTCATCAAAATGGGCTACTCCTGGGAAATGGCGCTGGCTGCGGTCTTTATTGAAGGTATTATCTTTATCGTTTTAAGTCTGACCAATATCCGCGAAGCCATTTTCAACGCGATTCCCGAAACGCTGCGTCTGGCGATTTCTTCCGGGATCGGCCTGTTTATTGCGATGGTCGGCCTGCAGGGGGCGAAGATCGTGGTCAATGACGACTCGACCTTGGTCACCATGTTCAAATGGAGCACGGCGGGCAACGCCACATTGGGCCTGACGGTGGCCCTGGCTCTGCTCGGAACGGTGCTCACCGGCTTCCTTTTGATCCGCGGGGTCAAGGGCGGCGTGCTCATCGGGATTCTGGCGACTTGGTTCGTGGGGATCCTCTGCGAGGTGGCCGGGTTTTATGTGCCGGTGCCGAAGCTGGGACTTTATTCGCTGATTCCGGATTTTTCCCACGGGATTCACGTCGCATCGCTGGCGCCGACCTTTATGAAGTTTGATTTCTCCAAGGGCTTAAGCTTTGACTTCGCGACGGTGGTCTTCGCCTTTCTTTTTGTCGATATCTTCGATACGCTGGGCACGCTCACCGGCTGCGCCGTGAAGGCGGGCTATATTGATGAAGACGGCAATCTGCCGCGGATCAAGGGGGCGCTGATGGCTGACGCCGTTGCTACCACCGTCGGGGCCTGCCTCGGGACGTCCACCACGACGACCTTTGTCGAAAGCTCCCTCGGCATTTCCGAAGGGGGACGCACCGGTCTCGCCGGCATCGTCATGGTGATTTTGTTTATCCTGGCGCTGTTCTTTTCACCGATCTTTTTGGCGATTCCGTCCTTCGCGACGGCGCCGGCGCTGATCATCGTCGGCTTTCTGATGATTCAAAACGTCACCCAGATCGACTTCACCGATCCGACCGAGGGCATTCCGGCTTTCCTGTGCCTGGCGTTTATGCCCTTCACCTACAGCATCTCCGAAGGGATCGGTGTGGGCTTCATCTCCTACACCCTGATGAACCTGCTGGCCGGCAAGAAGGAAAAGGTTTCGCCGCTGATGATCATCATTTCACTGCTTTTCATTTTGAAGTACATTTTTATCTAAGCGCCGACGTCAAAAAAGCCACTTCCCTGCGAGGCGGCTTTTTTATAGCGTCGGATATTTTAAGTTAATTGACCTCAATCAGGCAAGATGATAGAATAAGTGTGTTAAAAAAATAATAATCGGGAGGAATTATGAGCTATTTAAAGGAATATGCCGATAAACTGACGACGGCGGACGAAGCGGTCAAGGTGATTAAATCGGGGGATTATGTGGATTACGGCTGGGTGACCTGCACCGTCCGGGCGCTGGATGAGGCTCTGGCCCGCCGCATGCCGGAGCTGACCGACGTGAAAATTTACAACGGGATTGTGCCTTTTCGGCCAAAGATTTTTGATGTGCCCAACGCCAAAGAGCATTTCACCTGGAACTCCTGGTTTTATTCCGGGGTCGACCGCAAGGCGGTGAAAGACGGCTTCGTGTTTCACGGGCCGGTGCGCTATTCGGAAGTGCCGCGGTATTACCGGGATATGCCCCACGCCTTGAATGTGGCGATGTTCCAGGTGGCTCCGATGGACAAGCACGGCTGGTTCAACTTCGGGCCGAACGCCTCCCATTACCGGGAAGTGGTAAACAAGGCCGATGTGGTCATTGTTGAGGTGAATACTTCCGTGCCACGCTGTTTGGGGGTTGAAGAAGCGGTGCACATTTCCGAGGTCGATATGGTCGTCGAAGGGGACAACCCGGCGATGCCCGAAAGCGGCGGCGCGACGGAACCTACCGAAGTGGATCTGGCCGTGGCCAAGCAGATCGTGGCGGAGATTCCCGACGGCGCAACTCTGCAGTTGGGGATCGGCGGCATGCCCAACACCGTCGGCCAGCTCATCGCCGAAAGCGATCTGAAGGATCTGGGCGTTCACACGGAAATGTACGTCGATTCCTTTGTGGATCTGACCCGGGCCGGCAAGATCACCGGCGCCCGCAAGCCCATCGACCGCTACAAACAGACCTATGCCTTCGCTTCCGGCACGAAGAAGCTCTACGATTTTCTGGACGATAACCCGGCCTGCATGGCGGCTCCGGTGAATTATGTGAATGATCCGAGTGTTATCGGCCAGTTTGATGACTTCATGTCCATCAACAACGCAGTGGATATGGATCTTTTTGGCCAGATCAATGCCGAATCCGCCGGCCTGCGTCAGATTTCCGGCTCCGGCGGGCAGCTGGATTTCGTGCTCGGGGCCTATAAATCCAAAGGAGGGAAGAGCTTTATCTGCATGTCTTCTTCCTTTACCGACAAAAAGGGCGTGAAGCATTCGCGCATCAAGCCGACGCTGACGGAAGGTTCCATCGTGACGGACACCCGCTCCAACCCGATGTATATTGTGACGGAATACGGCATGGCCTATCTGAAAGGCGCGACTGCCTGGGAAAGGGCGGAAGCGCTGATCAATATTGCCGATCCGGATTTCAGAGAAGAGCTCATTGCCGGTGCCGAAAAGATGGGCGTCTGGCGCCAGAGCAACAAGCGTTAAAGAAATAAAGGAGGCTATTATGGCCATTCGTATTGGTATTGTGGGTTACGGCAACCTGGGCAGGGGGGTCGAATGCGCTGTCCGGCAGAATGCTGACATGACCCTGGCTGCCGTGCTGACCCGGCGCGATCCGAAGCAGATGACGATTTTAACCGAGGGGGTGCCGGTCGTCCGTCAGGACGATTGGGCCGATTACGCCGACGCCATCGACGTGATGATCCTCTGCGGCGGATCGGCGACGGATCTGCCGACGATGACGCCGGCCTTTGCCGCCCATTTTAACGTGGTGGACAGCTTCGATACCCACGCTAAAATCCCCGAACATTTTGCAGCGGTGGATGCTGCGGCGAGGGCGGGCAGCCATGTGGCGCTGATTTCCGCCGGCTGGGATCCGGGACTGTTCTCACTCAACCGGGTCTATGCCTCGTCGATCCTGCCCGAGGGCAAGCATTACACCTTCTGGGGCAAGGGCGTCAGTCAGGGACATTCCGACGCGATCCGCCGCATCGACGGCGTCAAGGACGCCAGACAATACACCATCCCGGTGGAGGCGGCACTGGCAGCGGCCCGCTCCGGTGACAATCCCGAACTCACCACCCGCCAGATGCATACCCGGGAATGCTTTGTCGTCGCGGAAGACGGCGTGGACGAAGCGGGCCGTCAGGCGATTGAAGATGCCATCGTCACCATGCCCAATTATTTCGCCGACTACGACACCACGGTGCATTTCATCACGGAAGAAGAACTGCAGCGGGATCACAGCGGGATTCCCCACGGCGGCTTTGTGATCCGATCCGGCAAGACCGGATGGGAGGCCGAAAACACGGCAGTGGTGGAATACGGCCTGACGCTGGATTCCAACCCGGAATTTACCGCCGGGGTTCTGGCCGCCTGTGCCCGGGCGGTGCATCGCTTTGCGCAGGACGGCAGCGTCGGCTGCAAGTCCATGTTGGATGTGCCGCCGGCTTATTTGAGTCCGCTCGATCCGCAGACGTTGCGCGCCCGGATGCTTTAAATCAGAACGACGCCTGACTGCGAAACGATTGCCTGGCATTTTAAGTCCGGCCGTCTTTGGACGGCCGGGCTTTTTTGCGTGCCTTTTTACTGCGCGGCGGTCCGAGGCGTTCAATATGAAAAAATTTGGTTGGATTAAAGGGTAGCACTGCCAAGTTGTGGTATCATTGAGGCAATAAGCAAGCGACAGAAAGTCGGGCCTGCGCCTGATGATAGGTGGAAAAATGAGAAAAAAAGTTTTGATGCTGATGAACGGTTCTGCCGGCACAGGCATGGCCGATCAAAATGCCTTTCAGATTGTCAAGGAGCTGACGCAGAGAAACTGCGAAGTGACGGTGTACCCGATCATTCCCGCGGCGGAGCTGACGGCGGAGACCATTCTGGTGGCCTGTGACGGCCGTTTTGATGTGGTGGCCTGCTGCGGCGGCGACGGCACCCTCAATCACGTGATCAACGGGATGATGATGATGGATCACCGTCCGCCCCTGGGCTATATTCCCAGCGGCAGCACCAACGATTTTGCCAAGAGCATCGGCATTCCCAGGGGTATTCTGGCCCAGTGCGAAACCATCAGCCGGGACCATGTCTTTGCCTATGACATCGGCTGTTTTAATGACACCTATTATTTTAATTATATCGCGGCCTTCGGGGCTTTCACCTCGATCAGCTACGATACCAGTCAGATTTTTAAAAATGCCATCGGTCACGCGGCCTATATGCTCAAGGCGCTTTTGACCCTGCCCCAAAACGTTTCCTACCGCTGTCGGATGCACATCGAACATGACGGCGAAACTGAGGACGACGAATATCTGTTCGGCTCCATCTCGAACGCGCGGAGCATGGCGGGTTTTGCCATGCCCTTTTCCAGCTCGGTGGATTTGAGCGACGGCCTTTTTGAAGTGATGCTCATCAAGGCGCCGCCGCTGTTTATCGAAGTGCAGGCCATTTTGGCGACACTGCTCGCCGGCAAGACCGACAGCCCTTATATCAAGGTGTTCCAAACGGATCATGTGCACATCAAAGCGTCGGAAAACACGGCTTGGACCTGGGACGGCGAATACGGCGGCACCATGCGGGAAACGGATATCCGTGTGGAGAAACAGGCTATCGCGCTGCTGCTGCCGCCCAAAGAAAAGGCAGAAGCCATCGAGGCATCCAATCAGCCGATTTTCCCGGAGTGAGTGAAGGCCGGGCGATTTCAGAAAGCATTAAGTCGGCGGTGGTACACTGCGATAATTCCAAGAGGAATACTTGGAATTGACGGCCGCAAAGCGGCTGCGAAACACAGGCTTGCCCCGCAGCGGGATCAAAACAGCACTGAGAAAGAAGGCTTCACAATGAGCTTAAATGATTTGAATTTATCGAAACTTTTCGGCAAGGCCCAAAAGTCAGCGGCGACAGCGCCGGCACCGGATGATGCGCCGGTCACCTCGGACATGCTGGTCAGTCAGATTATTGCGGCGCATCCCGCCGCGGCGGATTTTTTGATTCAGGACTGCGGTATGGGCTGCATCTACTGCCCCTCTTCCCAGATGGAAACCCTGGCTCAGGCGGCCATGGTGCACGGACTCGACGGCGAGGATGTCTGCGCCGCGCTCAACGATTATCTGATTGATGCGGCGATGATCAAGGCCGAAGAATTATAAGGGTAAGCAAAAGGCGCTGTCTTTGGTAAAACCAGAGGCAGCGCCTTTTTGTGTGCCCGCTTTTAAAACCAGCCCTGCGCCTCACAGATGCGGTAAATGCCGTCGTCCACATTGGCGGGGGCGATGATATCGGCCATGGCCTTAAGCCGGGGATGGGCGTTGCCCATGGCGACCCGGGTGAAGGGCGGCGTGAACATGTCGAAGTCGTTGATGTCGTCGCCGAAGACCACCACGTCCTCCGGCGCTCCGCCGACGCGGTCGAGCATCCGCAGCAGACCATCGCGTTTTTCGTCCGGCTGAATCACCATATAATCGCCTTCAAAGCGCAGATGCCCCAAAGCAGGATGATTGAGATGGGGGAGACGGTGTTCCTCGCCTCGGGGCAGGGCGAGATACATTTTGTAAATATCGCGGATGGGTTCGTAGTGCGCCTCGATGATGTAGCGGGTGGGCTCGAGGCGCTGGCCCATCTGTTTGATAAAAGTGAAATCCTTGGCGTAAACGTCAATGGAGTCATCCTCGGCGACCAGCACGCCGTATCCTGCGGCAATTGTTTCGTTATAGAGGGCTTTGGCCGCGCCGTAATCGAGGGGCGGATTAGCCACCAGCACGCCGTCGATCACCAGGCCGTGGCCGCCGCTGCACACCATATTGGTGAAGCCGTTGGCCTCGAAAAAGGGGCGGGCTTTGTAGTGGGCGCGGCCGGTGTTGATGGCGACGAAATGCCCGGCATCGGAAAGCTTTTTGAGAGCGGTTTTGGCGCTGGGCACGATCTGCCCGGTGGCACGGTCCGTGAGGGTGCCGTCGATATCGAAGAAGAAGTATTTTTTATGAGCCATGGGGGCCTCCTTGAATTTTTTGCAGGATGATGGTCTGGCGGTTAAGGGTTAGTATCAGGCGGCGGTGCCGCAGGCGGTAATGCACCTTTATCCGGCGCTTGCGGACGGTGATAACGAGGGTATACCCCTTGGCCTTGCGTACCTGGGCGGTATATGTTTGCGTTTTTCGGCCCTTGCGCCGGATGCGCAGGGTGACGCGGCCGGCCGGCGTGACGGTGATCCGGGGCTTCGCGCGCAGCGCCGAAGCCGGCAGTGCCTGGTTGATTTTGGCCGTGCGGGCTGCCGGCTGCCAGTGCCCGGCGAGTTTCGGGGGCAGGGCGGTCTGCGCCCGGGCCGGGGATGGGCACAGGCCCAGACCCAAACAGCAGACGATGAGCAGGCCCAGGCGGCGCAGGAATAAAATTTGATGTGGATATGGCATGGCTATTCCTTTAAAAGCCGGCCATCAGCCACTGCGTGATGTAGACGGCGAGACAGGCGGCGACGGCGACGGTGAGCAGGCCCTTTTTATGCCAGGCGACAATCACCGCGACGACAAGCCCCACAGTGGCAGAAAGCAGCGCATCCGTGGCAAAGAAAATGGCCGGGATCGTCATAGCGCCGAGCACCGCGTAGGGGATGTAATGCAAAAAACTGCGGATAAAGGGCGAGCGGATGGGCTTGCGAAACAAGATCAGCGGCAGCACGCGGATGGCGTAGGTCACTGCGGCCATGATGAGGATGTACAGCAGCAGGCGGGTGGTGCTCATAACAAGACCTCCTCATCGGGCGCGGCTGTGTCCGCGGTGGGAAAGCAGGCGGCGCCCAGAGCCGAGGCCGCGACCCCGCAGATGATGATGGCAAAGCCGCTGGATAGACGGCGCAGCCCCGGCAGAAAGTGCAGGGCGCAGCTGAGGGCCACCGCGGCAAGAGCGACGGTGCGCACGGCCTTATCCTCCCGGGCCGGCGGCACGACGATGGCGATGAACATGCCGTAGATGGCCAGCCCCAGGGCCGATCGCACGGCAGCGGGCAGCACGGCCGAGGCAAAGGCCCCGCCGACGGTGCCGCCGGTCCAGCAGAGAATGGGCAGCGCCATGAGTCCGAGCATATAAAAGAAGGTCAGCGGCAGGCCGGTGTCGTGGCGGCGGGCACTCACCGCGAAGATTTCGTCCGTGTCGCCGAAGGCGATGACGAAGCGCTGCCAGAATTTAAAATCCGAAGGGAGCTTCTGCGACCAGGACAGCGACATCAGCGCGTAGCGCAGATTGATCACCAGCTGCACTAAGGCGATCTCGACAAAGGGGCCGCCCGCGGCGATGGTATCGAGACCGGCGAATTGTCCGGCGGAGGTTAGATTGGTGAAGGAAATCAGAATGGCCGACCAGGCCGGCAGCCCCCGGGTCACGGCCATCATGCCGAAGGTGAAGGAGACAGAGATATAGCCCAGTCCGATGGGCAGACCGTCTTTCAGGCCGGTGATAAAAGCTTGTTTGGAAGATAACGATGGGACGGGCAAGGGCCGCTCCTTTCATGAATAAACGGGGTCAGAGATGAAAAAGCCGTTTGGCATTGGCCGTGGTGGCTTCGGCCACCGCTTCGAGGGGCAAAGCCTTGATGGCGGCCATTTTTGCGGCCACATGGGTGACGAAAGCCGGCTCGTTGCGCCGGCCCCGCAGGGGCACCGGCGCCATATAGGGCGCGTCGGTTTCGATCAGCAGGCGGTCCATGGGCGCGTAGGCTACGACCGCCGGGGATTTTTTGTTGTTCTTGAAGGTGATGGGCCCGTCGAAGCCGAGATAGAAACCGAGATCGAGCAGGGCACGTGCCGTCTCCACCGAGCCGGAGTAGCAGTGAAAAACCCCGCCGGCCTCCCGGCTGAAATGACTGCGCACCAGTGCAAGGGCGTCGCCGTGGGCATCCCGGTCGTGGATGATGACCGGCAGGCCGATTTCGCCGGCTAGTTCGAGCTGGGCGACGAATACCTCTTGCTGTTTGGCCCGGGAGGGGTTGTCGTCCCAATGATAGTCTAGGCCGATCTCGCCGATGGCGACGACCTTCGGTGCGGCGGCGAGCGCGCGAACGGCGTCGAGATCGGCGGCGGTGGTGTCGGCACAGTTTTCCGGATGAAATCCCACCGCCGCGTGCACGATGGGGTATTGTCGGCTTAAATCCACGGCGAGGCGGCTCGAGGCCAGATCGCAGCCCGGGTCGATGATGGCGCCGATGTCGGCGGCCTCGGCCCGGGCGACCACGGCGCCGCGGTCTTCGGCAAAGGCTTCATCGTCGAGATGGGAATGGGAATCGATGAGCATGGGCATTCTCCTTGTTGGGGCACACGGCGGGTAAAAGGCCTGCGCGCCTGGTGATGCTGTCATTTTAACACAAATGGCGGCGACCGCGGGGCCGATCGCGAAAAAATCCGGACGCAAAAAAACTGCGGCATCGGCGGATACCGCAGCGTGTCGGGCGGATTATTCGGCGTCGTCTCGAACGGTCACAAAGCCGCCGGGGATTTCTTCGTAATCCTGGCCGGCTTCATTGTCCATCAGCTGCATGTATTCCGCAGCGTTGTCGCGGATGCCCTGGATTTCCTCTTCAGTGAGCGCGCGTACGGCCTTGGCCGGCGAGCCGAGAATCAGTGAGCCTTCGGGGAAGGTCTTGCCCTGGGTGATCAGCGAACCCGCGCCGACGATGCAGTTGTCGGGCACATTGGCCCGGTTGAGAATGGTCGATCCCATGCCGATGAGCACATTGTCGCCGATGTCGCAGCCGTGGATTGTGCAGTTGTGGCCGACGCTCACGCCGTCGCCGATGATGGTGGGCGTTTTGACATCGACGTGGACGACGCTGCCGTCCTGGACGTTGGTGCCCTCGCCGATGGTCACCGGGGCCTGATCCCCCCGGACGACGGCTGAATACCAGATGGAGCTGCCCTCGCCGATGCGCACATCGCCGACGACGGCGGCCGTTTTGGCGATAAAGATGTGTTTGCCGTGATGGTTTTGAAGTTTGGATGGTGTCATAACGTTAGCCGGCCTTTGCTGTTCCGGCTCGGTGGCGGCAGCGAGGGCCGCCCTGGCTGCTGCCGTGTGCACGATGGTTGTGCCGTTTTCGGCGGGCGCCGTGTCAGTGTCAGCGGGGGCAGGGGCTGAAGCGGCGGGGGACGGTGGGACATTCCCCGGTGCTTCAGCGAGAGGCTCCCCCTCGGGCTCCTCCGCTTTGGCCGCCTTGAGGGCCTGCCAATTGCCTCTGAGCGGAATGTCGTCGATCGTTTTTTTGTTAAACCGCGTGTAGGAATAAGCATCGGCGGCTTTGTCGTCGTCGTTTTTCAGAATGCCGGCATTGCCGCCGTAGGTGGAAACCTGTTCGCTTAGGGAATCGGTGATGTTCGCATTGCCGCCGTAGGTGGTGAGCTTGTCCTGGCCCAGGGTACCGACGATGGCCGCGTTGCCGCCATAGGTGCCGCCGATATCGTCGGCGATGGCATTTAAAAGTCCGGCATTGCCGGTGTAGCCGCCCGCGTCTTCTTCCGCCGGCGCCGGGCGGTTGTTTTCCTCGAGCTTGTAGTCGCCGGAGACGGTGACCTTATAACCCTTGCCCACGCGGACGGTCTCGTCATCCTCGAGGGGCAGACGCCTGCGCTTTGGAATATCGACAAGGCTTTTGTGGGAGAGTTCCCGCTCGACGGCCTTGTCGATGGCAAAGCACACGCCGTCAAAGTCGCTGTCCACCTCGCGATAGGTGAAGGTCAGCCGCTTGAGGCCCATGTTCCGCAGGGCGTCGCCGATCTTGCCGGAGCCCGCGCCCGCCGCGTCAGAGAAATGGCGGAACTTCACCAGCTCGACGACGAGGCTTGCCGACGGGCAGAGAAAGAGAAAATGATCCATCCCCGCCATCATGCTTCGCTGAAAATGTTCGGCGTAATCTTTTAGGAAGCGCTCCCATAATTTTTTATCCTGGGAAGCGGCCATCCGGTTAAAGTCGTCGACGGTCGGCGCGTCGAACGGTCGGGGTGCCGCTTCATGACTGTCTGCTTGATTGGTCTTCTGATAATAAGCCATCGTATCCTCCCCTGACGAGCACTCGGGCTCGCATTAAGCTATTGCTTTTATCTTAACACTTTTGGATGGGCAGGGAAAGCGGCAGCGATTGAAGATTATTGTCGACTTGGTGCATTTTTATGCGTCGTTTTTCAAGCGGGCACGCATCGGCCGGCCGCCCTGCCGAAGCCGGCGAGAAAAAGTTTAAACGGGCGGGCAATGAAGTTGACTTCACGGGGAGAATGACCTAAAATAAAATCGACGTGTTGTGAACAAATGGCGGCGCAGCATTTTGCGGCGCGATGGATGAGGACGAAGGAGGCTGACATGTCGGAAGGACTTTTAAAGGGCAGACAACTCATTGAACCCGGTGACTTTACAATCGAAGAATTGGAATCCGTATTCGAACTGGCTGACCGTATCATTGCAAATCAAGACGCCTATGTGGACCTTTGCAAGGGGAAATTGTTGGCCAGTCTTTTTTATGAGCCCTCGACCCGAACGCGTTTCAGCTTCGAGTCGGCGATGCTGCGGCTGGGCGGCCGGGTATTCGGTTTCGACAATCCAAACAACTCCTCGGTATCCAAGGGCGAAACGCTGATGGATACGGCACAGATTGTGAATGGCTACGCCGATATCGCCGTGATCCGCCATCCCAGGGAGGGCACGGCCAAGCTCTTCGCCCAGTCGGCACCGGAACTGCCGGTGATTAACGCCGGGGACGGCGGCCACGAGCACCCGACCCAAACCCTTACCGATCTGCTCACCATCCGCCACCTGCTCGGCAGCTGCTCGGGCAAGACCATCGGCGTCTGTGGGGATTTGCTCTTCGGCCGGACGATTCATTCGCTGGTCAAAACCCTCAACCGTTATTCGGACAACCGCTTCATCTTTATTTCGCCCAAAGAGCTGCGCATGCCGGATTTTTTCCTTTCGATGCTGCCGGCAGGCTCCTATGCCCAGACCGACAGTCTCGACGATGCCATCGGCCAGGTGGATATTCTCTATATGAGCCGGGTCCAGCGGGAACGCTTTGTCAACGAGGAAGAGTACCTGCGCCTCAAGGATGTGTATGTGTTGGACCGCCGCAAAATGCGCCGCGCCCGGGAGGATATGATCGTGATGCATCCGCTGCCGCGGGTGAACGAAATCGCCCGGGAGGTGGACGCCGATCCCCGGGCGGTGTATTTCAGGCAGGCGAAGTTCGGCATGTATGTGCGCATGGCGCTGATTGCCAAATTATTGGGGGTGGCCGCATGATTAACGTATCGCAGATTAAAAAAGGCATTGTGATCGACCATGCGGAGGCCGGTCACGGCTTCCACATTTATAAAGCGCTGCACCTGGATGCGCTTTCGGATCCGGTGGTGCTGCTCACCAATATCCCCAGCAAGAAAATGGGTGTGAAGGACATGATCAAAATTGAGACGGATTTCGAGCTCAACATGGATGTGCTCGGCCTGATCGATCCTTATGTCACCGTTAACTTCGTGCGGGACGGCCAGGTGGTGGCTAAACAGAGTCTGACCCTGCCCCGGGAAGTGACGGGCATCATGCAGTGCAAAAATCCCCGCTGCATTACCAATTACGAAAAGGTGGACGCGGTGCATTTTTATCTGGTGGACGAAGAGAAGAAGATTTACCGCTGTGAATACTGCGACGCCTATACCCGGTTCAAGCCGGAATGAATACAACGAAAGGAAAGCCACGCAAGATGAGAACGCTGATAGAAAACGTCACCCTGGTCGACAGCACCGGCAGCCGGCCGGGCAAGGTGATGACCGAAGACGGCCTGATCCGTAAAGTGTATAAAGCCAGGGGGCGGGTGCAGGCCCAGTACGACGAGAAGATCGATGGTCGGGGTAAGGTGCTGATGCCGGGCTTTATCGATCTGCACTGCCATTTGCGCGATCCCGGCCTGACCCAGAAGGAAGATCTTGACACCGGGCTTCACGCGGCCGTCAAAGGCGGATTTACCACCGTTTGCGCCATGGCCAACACCAAGCCGGTGATGGATGATTCCGAGTTGCTCGCCAAAAATCTCGACCGGGCCCAGGCCCTGGGCCTGGCAACGCTGATTCAGGTGGCGGCGGTGACTCGGGACTTCTCCGACGCGGATCTGGTGGATTTTGAAACCCTGCGGCCGCTGACGCCGATATTCTCCAACGACGGCCATAATATTGACAACGCCGACACCATGCGGGTGGCGCTTGAAGCCTCGGCGAAATACGACTTCGTACTGGCCACCCACAACGAACCGGAGACGGCAACGGTGGTGCGGGATATCGCGCTTCTGGAAAAAACGCCCGGCGCGCATCTGCACATCTGCCATATCAGCAGGAAGGATACCCTCGACGCGATTGTCGCGGCCAAACAGCGCGGGCTCGACATCACCTGCGAGGTGACGCCCCACCATGTGTATGCGTCGGGCATGAGCTACAAGGTGCACCCGCCGTTTCGCAGCTGGGCGGACCGCAAGGCGCTGCTCAAGGGAGCGGTGGCCGGCGACATCGATATCTGCGGGACGGATCACGCGCCCCACACCGACGCCGATAAACGGGCCGGGGCGCCGGGCATCAACAATTTCGAGACCGGCTTTGCCATGTACCACACCGCGCTGTCTGCGGCGGGGATGGCACTGCCCGGCCTCTCCCGAATGCTTAGCGCGGGCCCGGCGAATCGGCTGGGCTTAAAGGCCGGGCGCATCGCGGATAAATACCCGGCGGATCTGGTGCTCGTCGATCCCGATGCCGAATGGCAGGTCAACAGCGCGCAGTTTATTTCTAAATCGCACAACACCCCCTTCGACGGCAAGTGGCTGCGGGGCAAAGTGCTTCTGACGATGAAGGGAGGTCGCGTCGTTTATGATCATGGATCGTTTGTATGAGGCCGCGAAGGTCAGCCCCGTCTGCGTCGGGCTGGACACCAAGCCGGGCTTTTTGCCGGGTTGCCTGGCGGCTAAGGACTGGAGCATGGGCGAAAAAATCGCCGAGTTTAACCGCCGGGTGATCGACGCGACGGCGGATCTCGCCGGATGCTACAAGGTGCAGGTGGCCTGCTATGAGGCGATGGGTCTCGACGGGATGTGCGCCTACGCCGACACGGTGAAATACGTGCGGGATCAGGGGAAGATTGTCATTGGGGACTGCAAGCGCGGGGATATTTCCTCTACGGCGGAGCAATACGCGGCCGGGCATTTTACCGGCGATTTTGAAGTGGACATTTTGACGGTTAATGCCTATATGGGCGAGGATGCCGCTTCGCCTTATTATCCATATTTAAAGGAAAGGGACAAGGGACTCTTCGTGCTGCTGCACACATCCAATCCTTCGGCCAGAGACTTCCAGGAGCAGCCCATGGCCGGCGGCGATCTGCTTTACGAACAGGTGGCCGACGCCATCGCCGCCTGGGGTCAGAGCACCATCGGCGCATCCGGCTATTCGGCGGTGGGGGCTGTGGTGGGCCTGACCTATCCCGAAGCCTTTGAAGCGCTGCAAGAGCGCTGCCCCGCCACTTTCTTTCTGGTGCCGGGCTATGGCGCCCAGGGCGGCACCGGCAGGGACATTGCGAATATCTTCAGGCGTTCCCGTTGTGCGGTGATCAATTCTTCCCGGGGGATTATCTGCGGGCATCAGGGGAAAACCGAAGGCGAGGATTTTGTGGACTACATCCGCGGGAAGACCGCCGCGATGAAGGAGGATATCCTGCAATGGCTGTGATCAAGAGCAATTACGCCGTGGCGGAAGGGATCTATTTGATGGAGGTGGCCTGGGAGGGGACGATTCTCCCGGGGCAGTTTTTCATGGTGCGGGCCTGGGATCGGGATCCGCTGCTGTCAAGGCCGATCTCCGTCCACGACTACGCCGCCGGCGTCGTGACCTTTCTCTATCAGGTGAAAGGGCGCGGCACCCAGATTCTGAGCCGGCTGGACCCGATGGCTTCCATCATGCTGGAAGGGCCCTTCGGCAACGGCTTTCCGAGAATCAGGGGGAATCTCTTGGCGGTGGGCGGCGGCATCGGCATTGCGCCGCTGCTCTGCGCCGTTCGGCAGTTCAAGGCGGCCCATAAGCACAAAAAGGCCCGGGTTTATCTGGGCTATTCCCGGGAGTCCTACCGGGTGGAAGCTTTCGACGCGGTGGCCGACGAGGTCGTGGTGAATATCGGGGGGATCATCACCGACAATGTGACGGCCAAGCGGGGGGAAACCGTGATCGCCTGCGGCCCCAATGTGATGATGCGGGCGCTTTGCGGGGTGGTGCCGGAGAAGTTCCCGGTGCACTTCTCCCTGGAGGAACGGATGGCCTGCGGCATGGGTGTCTGCCTCGGGTGCAGCATCCCGACCGCCTCGGGTAACCGCAGGGTTTGCCATGACGGGCCGGTGTTTGAACGCAGCGAAATCATTTGGGAGGGCATGGCATGAGTGCGCGGTTAACGACCGATTTTGCCGGCATCACGTTCAAAAATCCGGTAGTGCCGGCCTCTGGCACCTTTGGCTTCGGTCGGGAATTCGAGCAGGTTTACGATCTTGAGCGCCTCGGCGGGCTGTGTACCAAAGGACTGACCATCGCGCCTAAACCGGGCAACACCGGCACCCGCATCTGGGAGACGCCGGCCGGCATCATCAATTCCATCGGGCTGGAAAACCCCGGCGTGGATGCGTTTATCGTCAATGAATGGCCGCATCTTTCGGCACTGGACACGGTGACGGTGGTCAACGTCGGCGGTTCGGACGAAGCGAGCTACCTCGCCGCCATCGAAAAGCTCAACGATCTGCCGGTCGCGCTGATCGAGCTTAATATTTCCTGCCCCAACGTGAAATGCGGGGGGATGGCCTTCGGCATGGATCCGGATCAGGCCGGGCGCATCACCGAAAAGGCGGCGGCGGCGAGCACCCATCCGATCATGGTCAAGCTCACGCCCAACGCTCCGGACATCGTGGCTGTGGCCCGGGCCTGTGAAGCGGCCGGCGCCGCGGGGCTCAGCCTGATCAACACGATTCAGGCCATGGCGGTGGACGTCGATGCGAAGAAAATTGTCTTCGATAATATTTATGCCGGGCTGTCGGGGCCGGCGGTCAAACCCATCGCCCTGCGCATAACCCACCAGGTGGTGAACGCGGTGCGCATTCCGGTGATGGCCATGGGCGGCATCGCCGACTGGCGCGACGCGCTGGAATTCATCATGGTCGGGGCGACCTGTGTGCAGGTGGGCACGATGAATTTCGTGACGCCCACCACGGCAGTGGATATCGTCGACGGGCTGGAAGCATATTGCGAGGCCGAAGGGCTTGATAATATCGCGGAGGTTCGCGGCATTTTAAATCGATAACGGAGAGAACCATGAAAAAAATTATTGCGTTGATTTCAGAAGATTTTGAAGATCTGGAACTGTCTTATCCGGTGCTGCGGCTGCGGGAGGCCGGCTGTCTCGTGGATGTGGTCGGCGAAGAAAAAAACCGCGAGTATCACGGCAAATACGGAGTGCCCTTCATCTCGGATCTAAGCTTTGACGAAGTGGATCCGGCGGATTATGACGGCATTTTGGTGCCGGGGGGCTGGGCGCCGGACAAGCTGCGCCGTTTTCCCGAAGTGCTCGAGATGGTGCGGGCGATCTTTGCTGCGGGCAAGCCCGTCGGTGAAATCTGCCACGCCGGATGGGTGCTTATTTCCGCGGGGATTCTCGAAGGCAAAACCGTCACCAGCACGCCGGGCATTAAAGACGATATGGCCAATGCCGGCGCCACCTGGGTGAATACGCCTTCCGTGGTGGACGGCAATATTATTTCCGCAAGGCGTCCGCCGGATCTGCCGGCCTATATGAAGGATTATCTGCGTGTGCTCTTTGCCGAATAAGGAAGCGGAGGCCGCGCGCGAAACATCAGAAGGGAGGCCGCGATGAAAAAGTGGCTCTATCGGCTGGTGATGCTCATTTGCATCGGGGTGATGATTTACTCCGGTTATCAGCTGTTTAAAATTTACCGCAGCTATCACCAGGGGACGACCGCCTATCAGAAGACGGCGTCAACTTATACCAAAAAATCAGACAATACCAAGGTGCCCATCTCGGTGGATTTTGACGCGCTGAAAAAGCAGAACCCCGACGTGATCGGCTGGCTGTACTGCAAGGACACGCCGATCAATTACCCGGTGGTCAAAGGCGCCGACAACAGTGAATACCTGCACAAGCTTTTTGACGGCACCCACAACGCGGCGGGCACCCTTTTTGCGGATTATCGCAGCAAGGGAGACTTTAGCGATCCCAACACCATCATTTACGGCCACGCGATGAAAAACGGCTCGATGTTTGGGATGCTCGCCCACTATAAAAAAGGCGATTATTACAAGGCGCATCCTTTTATGTGGCTGCTCACGCCGAATGGCAACTATCGGCTGGATCTGATCGCAGGGTTCAGCACCGCGTCGGATAATATGATTTATTCGGCGATGGACAGCGGTCAGGTGCAGGCGGCGATTTATCAGGCCAAAAAAAAATCCACCTTTGCGTCGACGGTGGACACCTCGCAGGTCACGCGCATCGTGACCCTGTCGACCTGTGCCTATGAATACGAGGAGGCGCGCTACGTGGTGCTGACAGTGCCGGTGCGGGTGGACTGAGGCGTTTTGAAACGATGACGGCAGCGGCTTCCGGTCGCTGCCTTTTTTGTATAAAAGAAAA
>NZ_GL622359.1:2143982-2150428 GCF_000185505.1 Pseudoramibacter alactolyticus ATCC 23263
GGACGCGTGGATGGGTTTTTGTGCCCTGCGGCGCAGGCGTTTTTGGCAGATGCCTGACCGTAACCGTGATTTTCGGAAGTTTGCGGCGTTTCTGCGGTCTTTGCAAACCGAATGCAATCGGCGGTTGCGGTAATTGTCGGTGAAAATTGATGGTCTGCAACGGCTGAAAATGCTATGCTAAGAGCAAATCAAATGGCGGCCGCCAAATAATAAGAACAGGAGAAATCAAAATGATCTTAGCCGATAAAATTATTTATTTGCGGAAGCGGGCCGAATGGTCCCAGGAGGAATTGGCCGAGCAGATGGGCGTCAGCCGGCAGTCCATCTCGAAATGGGAGGGCGCTCAGTCCATCCCGGACATGAACCGTTTGTTAAAATTGTCTCAGATTTTCGGCGTCAGCACCGACTTCTTATTAAAGGATGAGCTGGGACCGGAACAGCTGACCCCGTCGGTGGAAACCGATGCGCCGGAGGGCACGGTCACGGTGGACCTTGAGACCGCCGGGGCCTATTTGGATGCGCGGGAGCGCGTGGCGCCGAAAAGGGCGCTCGGGGTGATGCTTTGCATTTTATCGCCGGTGGCGCTGGTCGTACTGGAGGCGGCCAGCGAAGCCGGAAGCCTTTCGCTGAGCGGCGCGCGGGCGACGGCTGCGGGGCTGGTCGTTTTGATGCTTTTAGTTGCCGCAGCGGTGGCCATTTTTATTAAGATAGGCATGCACGACGAGCGGTATCATCAGCTCAGGCACAACCCGATCGAAACGGTTTACGGTGTGATCGGTATGGTGCGCGAGCGGCGCGGGGCCTACGAAAGCACCCATACCCGCCGCATGATGACGGGGGTGAGCCTGTGTGTGTTGGCCTGTGTGCCGCTTTTTGCACTCGGGCTGATGAATCCGGACGATGCGTTCCTGAACGCGCTGGGCGTGGGATTTTTGCTTGTTATCGTGGCGATTGGGGTGTATTTGATCGTCGAAACTTCGACCATCTGGGAGAGCTATCAGGTGTTGCTGGAGGAGCGGGATTATACGCGCCAGGCGAAGGCCTTCACCCAGAGAATCGGCGGCGTTTACTGGGGAATCATCACCGCGGCGTATCTGCTCGTCAGCTTTGTGAGCGGCCGCTGGGATATGACCTGGATCATCTGGCCGGTGGCGGGCGTGACCTACGGGGCGATCGCAGAAATTGCCAAGCGGCGACGTTAAATCGCCAAAAAACAACCGCGCGTTTGATGCGTGGTTGTTTTTTGATGGGCAAAGCCCTCTGATCTCAGCAGGCAGCCAAACGTGCAATCACAATTTGTCGGCCGCTTTGCCTGTCCTGCTGTTTTTTACTTCTGAATGGACTGAATGGACTGGCCCCCGGAATTGTCAGCCGTTCGTCCAATCGTTTTGCTTTCAACCGATAAGTTTATAAAAGGGGCGAACGGATTGCAATCCTCCTAAATCATATATTGCGGTTTTTTATTTCTTCTTTCTTTTTATTTATCATTCAATGAAAAACCACTAAGCTTTTCCATAACCATTCTCCTTTACCATCCACTTTTTTGCTCTTTCCTGAGTATTAACCATTTCGTAATAATGTCCTTTTTTTGCATAAAGTTCATTATGTTTACCTTTCTCTTCAATTTTTCCATCATTTATAAGAATAATTTGGCTGGCATTTTTAATGGTATTTAACCTATGTGCGATGACAAAAACTGTCTTTTCTTTCATCAGATTTTCTAAAGCACGGTTGATTTTTGCTTCATTATCAGGATCAAGAGAAGCAGTAGATTCATCTAACAAAAGAACCGGTGCATCTTTTAAAATAGCCCTTGCAATAGCAATTCTTTGTCGTTCACCGCCAGACAATGTATTTCCACCATCTTTTATTTCTGTTTCATATCCATCTTTCATCTTCAAAATAAATTCGTGGCAACAAGCTAATTTTGCGGCTTTATAAACTTCTTCTTTTGTTGCATCAGGTTTTCCAACCTTAATATTGTTATAGACACTATCCGTGAGCAGTACATTATCTTGAAAAACTTGACTAACATATTTAAGAAGAACATCCGGTTTAATAGATTTTATGTTTTTATCACCTATTAAAATTTCTCCACTATTAACATCCCAAAATCTTGCAATTAGATTAGCAATTGTAGTTTTTCCTCCACCGGAAGGACCAATCAATGCCGTTGAAGTCCCTTCTTTTGCTTCAAAAGAAATATTGTTCAAAATCGTTTTATTTCCATCATAAGAGAAATTTACATTCTTAAATTGAACATCAAATTTTTTTAATTCAACTTCATTTTCAGCATAAGGCAATGGTTTTGTATCATAAGCTTTTTCAAGATTGTTCGCAGCCAATTTCAAATCCTTTAACAATCCATACGAGTGTTCAAATGCAATTAAAAGTGCAGATAATGCTAAACTCATCAACATGAATGCCACAAATTGTTTAGATTCTACTTGACCACCTATGAGCAAATATCCCCCAATCATTAAAACAACAGGAAGTAAAAAATTTGCCGTAATAAAGTACATGCTTGTAGGCAAAGCCATTTTCTTTTCTGCCTTTACACTTGTCTTTCTAACATTTTCGAGAGTATCCATCATTCTTTCAAAATGGCTACTTGTCATATTAGCTGACTTAAATGCTTTCATTCCTTGGATGTACTCTAAAATAATAGAAATCATCTTGGAATTTAAGGCTCTTTTTCTTGCTCCATATTTTTCTATCAGCATATTGCCCCACACCAACATAGGATATGCAATCAGTAAGATCGCACACTCTAATAACGCAAGTTTCCAATTGATAAAAAATGTGCCTAATAAAATCATTAACGCCGTAACTGCCGTTTTAATAACCGATGGCAAAGTGTGCGTTATAATCAACTCAAAACTACTTAAATCTTTTGTAAGTGTAGATAATAAATAACCACTACTGTTTTTTTGAAAATGACCAAGGCTTAAACTTCTATAATGATTTGCTAAGTCCAAACGCATATCCCCACACATTTCAGCGCCTCTTGAAAAGCTCAAATAGTATGCGTGTCTATAAATCAGTATTCTTACAATCATGCTTATAAAACATATTGCAGTGTATTCTACAATTAAATTTTTAGTTAAAGTATTTTGCAGTATATTTACAACAGTAAAATAAAGCATTAGATACAAAACAATACTTCCTATCGAATCAATGACCATAAGAAAAATCGGTAAATATAACTTTTTCTTTTTATCCTTTAGAAGTGTACGAATGATTTTAAGCATCTGCACAAGCCTCCTTTCCAAAATAATCTTTTGTATATGTGTTCCACATATTTTCATAAACACCCTTTCTTTCTAAAAGAGTTTTATGAGTTCCAATCTCTACGATTTTTCCATCATTAAACACCACAATTTGATCTGCATTTTTAATGGTATGCAAACGATGAGCAATCATAATAATCGTTTTATTTTTCAATAAATTTTGTAGTGCCAACTGGATATGATACTCGTTTTCTATGTCTGAATATGAAGTAGCTTCATCGAAAATAATAATTGGAGAATCTTTAAGTATTGCTCTGGCAATTGATATTCTTTGTTGCTGACCGCCAGACAATTTCACGCCCTGATCTCCGATTCTTGTATGATAACCATTTGGCAAACTCATAATAAACTCATGAATTTGTGCTGCTTTTGCGGCTTCAATAATCTTATTTTCATCTGCCTTGACACCCATGCGTATATTTTCATAAAGAGTATCTTCTAAAAGAAATACATCTTGAAAAACAAAAGATGTAATATCCATCAAATTTTCTATTTTCAATTCATTGATAGGCGTATTATTGATTTTAATCACACCACTTGTTACATCCCAATACCTTCCAATCAATTGTGCTGCTGTTGTTTTACCAGCTCCCGAAGAACCGACAAAAGCATTTATAGTATTCGGCTTTAACAACAAGTTAATATGTGCCAATGCCTTGTTTTTTGTTTCTTCACCGTCATAACTGAAAGTAACATCTTCAAAATCTATCTCAAGAGGAACATTTCTATTTATTACTTTTGTTCCTTCTTTCAATTCATTCATATCCATTATTTTTTTTATGTTATCCAATCCGCTTCCAAGCTCCATAGATTGCATAAAAATGGTTACCATATTCAAGAACGAAACATAAAAACACATCGTAAGCATTATAAATAACAGATATGAAGTTGCTGATAATGAATTTTTTAAGAAGAAATATCCTCCAAATGGCAACGTAAATAAGATTGCTGAATCTAACACTACTAAAGTTATTGACAGAGGATAACAAGAACTCATGCACATTTTTTTCCAACAAGAAATATAAGCATTCAACGAATTTTTGTATTGCTCAAATTTTTCTGCGGTTAAATGATACATTTTAATCACCGGCATTGCTTTTATAAATTCATTTGATGAAGCATTTAAGTCGGCAATATCTTTTGATAGTTCCACTGACATATCAGGATACTTTTTCATCAACATCATCGGAATCCCCAATCCCAAAACCATAGGGATTAACATAACAAGCGCCATCATCCAATTTAATTTCAACATAAAAATAAACATGATAACCGGAACTACTGCAACCTGTGCTAATTCTAAAGTGCTATGAGCTAAAAAGTTTTCAACTCTATCTACATCATCAAATAATAATGTTTTAATCTCTCCGGGTGCATGTTCTTGGAAAAAGCCTAAATTAAATTTTGAAATATGATTTACGACTTTTAACTTAATCTTGTGTATCGTATTAAATGCTGCGGTATGAGATAAAATACCCGCAGAAGACATTAGTATCGCTTGCAAAATTGCACTCACGATTCCTATACCTGCCCAAATTAAAATTTCTTTATACGAAATGTTGTTTTGAAATATCATTAGCAAGATCTTATATACTACAAAATATGGCACTAATGATAAAGCCGCAGAAATGACAGATAAAAGCATTCCTAAATGAAGTTTTTTTCTCTCATCTTTTGCTAATTGAAATACATAGGATATTCCTGTTTTCTTTTTTTCCATCGATTTCTTCAATCTCCTTTCTGATCTATTAGCCTTTACTAACTGATTTTATTATAAAGCTATCTTTTTATAATTCAAATTAAGCATATAAATTTCATTTTTTAAAACAACCATTGTATTTACAATGATTTTCTTTATTTTATGATTTGCTTTTTTATAAATTTGTGATATAATTAAATAAAATTGAGATATATAGGAGGTGGATAAATAATGGAAAGAACCGTCATTGAATATTTGACGCATTTAGTAAATAATTCCCCTTTTACACTTATTCCAGAACTATCAAGTAAACATAACCAATTTTTTCAAATAGATCCCCGTTATGGGAAGGGAACTTTTCGAATTCTTAAATTTGACAGTAGCCTAATTCTAATTTTAGTTGCTAATTTTACACCAAATAAAACCATAGAAAAAATAACCGAAGTATCTGAAAAATACTTAGAAATAAGTCAGTTTGAAACAGAAAGCAGCTCGTTTAGAATTGGCGGTAGAAAGTTAAACAGTGTAGAAAAAGGCATATACTGCTATTTGAATACCGAAAAGAAAACTTACACCTATTGTGAAGCAAATAAGCCTGTAAAATTTACAAAAATAATCCTAACCAAAAAATATTTTGATACTTTTCTAAAATTAAAGTATGATGATTTTGATTATGAAAAAAACAAAACTCTTAGTTCTAATTTATTAAAAACTCAAAATTCTCCTCAGCTAAATTTTATATTTCAACAAATAAGAGAATCTCAAGCCGAAGGAAAAGTTCTCCCTCTGTACTTAGAAAGTAAAGTTATGGAATTACTGTCCATCATCATTTCAAACTTGGGAAAAAAAGAGAAAAATATTTCTGTTGTTCTAACTAAAAAAGACAAGCAAAATCTTAAAAAGGTAGTATCGGCAATGAAAAAAGACTTGTCCGTCCATATTGACGGTATTGAACTTTCTAAAATCGCTTTAATGAGTCCTGCACGATTTCAATTAGCTTTCCGCAAGTACTATGGTGTACCTCCGTATGAATATTTAAAAGAATTGAGATTAAATAAGGCATTATTGCTTCTGAAAAATTCGGAACATAGCATATCTGAAATATCCGAAAAAGTTGGCTACTCACATACGGGACATTTTGCTAAAATTTTCAAATCAACTTATGGTATTACACCAAGCAAATATAGAAGAACGATATTATAACAATTTAATCGTTATGGGTTTTCATAATAATAAAATTGTTCGTCACCTAAAGTGCTGTTGATACAATACTTATTGGCATCTATATGATATGCGTAATCTTATTCTACTAAATAAACGTAAGCAGAAAATGTAATAGAGTGAAATAATTATGAATCGAGAAGTAGATATATATGTAATACATCAAATGTTAATATAAATTATTTAATTATTTGCCGGCTTTCTCTTATTTTATGCATATTTATAATAAAAACGGC
>NZ_GL622359.1:2151556-2172034 GCF_000185505.1 Pseudoramibacter alactolyticus ATCC 23263
TCGGTACATTTTAGGCCTGCCGCCGTTTTTGGCGTTCGGTTGTTTTTTGTTTTAGTAGCGGGGCGTTTTGTCTTCGGGAAGGAGTTTTCCCAGAAGCTCGATGCAGTCGTTGTAATCCATGATGCGTGGCACGGGATAGACCGGGTTGGCCTCGGCCAGGGCGAGACGGGCGAGTTCGGGGATGTCCTCGACGCGCAGTGCATCAAGCGTTTGGGGAATGCCAAAGCGGCGGTTCATTGCTTCGATTTCTGCGATGAGAGCGTCGGCAAGCTCCTCATCGCTGCACTCCGGACCGCCGAGTTCGGCATTATAGGCCAGTTCGGCCAGCTTCTGGGTCGCCACCGGTTTGGAAAAGGCGAGCACCCGGGGCAGGATCGCCGCACAGGCCAGGCCGTGGGACAGGTTGTAAAGTCCGCCGACGGCGTGAGCGATGGCGTGGACATAGCCTACCATGGCCCGGGTGAAGGCCTTGCCGGCATCCATCGCGGCTTCCTGCATGGTCAGGCGCGCATCGAGATCGTCGGGGTCGTCGAAGGCTTTTGGCAGGGCGGCGAGGATGCGCCGGCTGGCATCCAGGGATTTTTCGCGGACATAGGGCGTGTCGAACAGACCGATATAGGCCTCGACGGCGTGCGTCAGGGCGTCCATGCCGGCATAGGCCGTGACGTCTGCCGGCATCGAGCGGGTGAGCTCCGGGTCGAGCACGACGGCCAGCGGACAGAGCTTGGCGTCGGCCATTTTGAGTTTTTTGTGCCGTTCCTCGTTGGTGACGACGGCGGCGATGCTGGCTTCACTGCCGCTGCCGGCGGTGGTAGGCACAGCAAAAAAGGGTGGCAGGCGGTGCGCCAGCCGAAAGAGGCCGGCCATGCGCTCGATGGGTTTGTCGTTGGTGATTTTGGCCGCAGTGATCTTGGCGCAGTCGATGGCGGAGCCGCCGCCGAAGGCCACGACGCTGTCACAGAAATGGGACTGATACATTTCGATGGCGGCGTACACGTTTTTAAAGGTCGGATTGGGACTGACCCCATGGAAGACGACCGGGACGATGCCGTTTGCCTCCAGGGCATCCAGGAAGGGGGAGAGCATGCCCGAAGCATAGACGGTGGGTCCGCAGACGACAAGCACCCGGCGGATGCCGGTGGTCGCTATGACTTCGGGGAAGCGGGTGACCATGCCCGCTCCCTTTAACGTCGGTGGTTCGGGAAATTTCATCAGGGGCAGCGCGACTCGGGCGGTATATTGGGGAAGACGATAAACGATTTTTGGAAGCGTCATGGTTCACCTCTCAATGCTTTGCAAGCTGAAAAAATAAGATCAGAATTAAAATATTTAATTATTATAACGCAGGCATCGGGGAATGTCATGAAATAGTTGGCCTGGCGCCAATGGGAACTTAAGAATTAAGACAACCGCACAAAGCGCTTTGGCGCCGTTGAATAAAGAATACCGGCGAAACCGCCTGACAGCCAATAAAAAACCGCTGCGAAAGCAGCGGTTGATTAAACGCGGATATTCAGAGTGAGGCCCGGTAAATTTGGTCGATGGCCTGCCCCAGCATGTAATTGAAATCGGGGCCGTTCATCCGACGGGTGAGGCCCTCGGTAAGCGCGCGGGAGAAGCTCGCGATGAGGCCGGGATTTCTCGCCAGGCGTTCGCAGGCATCGTTCCGGGAATAGCCGCCGGAAAGTGCCACGACGCGCACGACATGGGCGTCGGCCATGATCTTGCTGTATAGCCCGTCGACGCTGGGAATGCTCACTTTGAACATGATCTTTTCGTCATCGTTCAGATCGGCCAGGTGTTTGTTGATTTCTGCGAGGAGCATGGCTTCGCAGTCGGCTTTATCCGCCGCGTGGATATCGACTTCCGGCTCGAGAATCGGCACGAATCCGGCAGCGGCGATGCGGCGGCCAATTTCAAATTGCTGATCGACGATGGCTGCGATGCCCTTCGTGTTGGCCGATTTGATGACCGAGCGCATTTTGGTGCCGAAAATGTGGCGCGTCTTGGCGCGCGCCAGCAGATCGTCAAGCTGCGGCATGGGCTTCATCAGCTGGACGCCGTCGGCTTCGGCGGCCAGCCCCTTATCGACTTTTAAAATGGGCAAAATACCCTTTTTGTCCCATAGATAATCGGCGGTGTATTGGCCTTCGATCTGGCGGTCCATCGTATTTTCAAACAGAATGGCGGCGATGATGTGCTCACGGGTAAACGAGGGACTGGTGATGATGCGGGTGCGCATTTCGTGAATCAGGTTGAACATTTCCTCGTCGGTGCGGTAGTAGTCCTTGGGAACACCATAGGCCTTGAGGGCTTTGGGCGTGCTGCCGCCGCTTTGATCCAAGGCGGCAATGAATCCCTTGGCCGTTGCCATGCGTTTTAATTGATCGTCTGTCATAAATTACCTCCTGAATAGTCCCCGTCAAGGGGCGAGAAAACAAGCGGGAACATTACGCTCCCTTTATATTCTACAACGGATGACAACGCGTTGCAAGCAATCCGGTGTTCGCCGGATGGAAAATTCAGACCCATTAATTTCTTTTACAGAAAGATTTGGCCAGTGCGAAAGCTTTTGGATGCCCGACGCCCAAAACCGCGCATTAAAAAAGCGCCGCCGAAGCGGCGCTTGATGGTCAGTTTTTTAAACGTAGAAAAGCAGATCCTGATAGATCGGGTAGGGCCAGTATTTTTTGCCGACGATGATTTCGAGCTGATCGGCGGTTTCCCGCAGCGTATTCATCGCGCCGAGCACCTTAGTGCCGTAAAAATCGGCGGCGGCCTGCTCGTCGCTGAGGGCGTCGGCCTCATAATTCAGCGTCTCCAGCGTGTCGATTTTCGCGATCATTTGGTCCGTCAGATTTGAGGCCTTGGTGAGAATGGTCATTTCGGCAGCGTGATCCACGGGCAGCCCCAGCGCTTTTTTCTGGGTCAGGCCGGTGGAAAGATCGCGCATATAGTCCAGACAGGCGGGGACGATTTCCCGTTTGGCGATGGAGAGCATGGTGCGCGCCTCGATGCTGATGGTGTGGGCGTATTCCTCCAGGTGAATTTCCTGGCGGGCCTGCATTTCCTTGCGGGAATAAATATCGTGCTTTTCCATCAGGTCGAGGTTTTTGGGCAGGCAGTAGTCGGCGAAGGCCGCCGGCGTGTCGGCCAGGTTGGGCAGACCGCGGCGGGCTGCCTCGGCCACCCATTCTTCGGAATAGTTGTTGCCGTTAAAAATGATGCGGCGGTGCTTGGCCAGCCGATCCCGGAGCAGGGCCTTCAGCTCCCCTTCGAAATCGTCGGATGATTCAAGAATGTCCGCGTATTCGCCGAGCACCTGGGCCGCGATGGTATTGAGGGCGATGTTCGGCCCGGCGATGGATTGCTGGGAGCCGACCATGCGGAACTCAAAGCGGTTGCCGGTGAAGGCGAAGGGCGAGGTGCGGTTGCGGTCGGTGGCGTCGGAAACGAAGTTCGGGACAGATTCGATCCCGGTGTCCATAATGTGGTTGTGGGGGCTTTTGACGTCTTCGCCGGCCAGCTGCTTGAGCGCGCTGTCGAGCTGATCACCGAGGAAGATCGAGATGATGGCCGGGGGCGCTTCGTCACCGCCGAGACGGTGGTCGTTGCCCGCCGAGGCCACGGTGGAGCGCAGGATTTCCGGATAGCGGTCGATCCCTTCGATCACCGCGATGAGGAAGGTCAGAAATTGCAGATTATTTGCCGGATCCTTTCCCGGGTCGAAGAGGTTCTCGCCGGTGTCGGTGGACATGGCCCAGTTGTCGTGCTTGCCAGAGCCGTTGACACCCTTGAAGGGCTTGGCGTGGAGCAGGCAGGCCAGATGGTGGCGTTTGGCCACGCGGATCAGCGTTTCCATGATGACCTGGTTATTGTCCGTTGCCAAATTGGTGGTGGAGAATACCGGGGCGAGTTCGTGTTGGGCGGGGGCCACTTCGTTGTGGCGGGTCTTGCTGGGGATGCCGAGAGACCACAATTCGTGATCCACATCGCACATAAAGTTGTAAACCCGGGTGCGCAGCCGGCCGAAATAGTGATTGCTCATATCCTGGCCCTTGGGCGCATTGGAGCCAAAGAGGGTGCGCCCGGTCATGATGAGATCCTGGCGCTGTTTATACATGTCGCGGTCGATGAGGAAATATTCCTGCTCGGCGCCGACGGTAGTGGTCACCTTTTTCACGTCGGTTTTGCCGAAGAGCTTTAAAATGCGGACGGCCTCGTCAGAGACGGCCTTCATCGAGCGGAGCAGCGGCGTCTTTTTGTCGAGCACTTCGCCGGAATAAGAAACGAAGGTCGTGGGGATGTAGAGGGTTGTGCCCTTCACGAAGGCGAAGGAGGTCGGGTCCCAGGCGGTGTAACCCCGGGCTTCAAAGGTCGCCCGCAGCCCGCCGGAAGGGAAGGAAGAGGCATCCGGTTCGCCTTTGATGAGCTCCTTGCCGGAAAATTCCATGATGACCTTGCCCTCGTCGGTGGGGCTGATAAAGGCATCGTGCTTTTCAGCGGTGATGCCCGTCATCGGCTGGAACCAATGGGTGAAATGGGTGGCGCCCAGCTCCATGGCCCAGTCCTTCATGGCGTTGGCGACGACTTCGGCCACTTCGCTTTCCAGCGGCAGGTCGTCTTTGATCGTGCGCATCATGCTCTTATAGATATGTCCCGGCAGGCGCTTGCGCATCACGGTAATATTAAAGACTTTCGAACCGAACAATTCGATGATGTCGTCCTTCTGGTCTTTGATCATTTCGTCTGGCATGGGTTCTCCTTTTGAATCGAAACGATGCATCGCTATATCGTTTTTAGAAATCACTTCTGAATTACTTCAGCCCATTATAACCATGGACGGCGGGAAAAAGCAAGAAAGGCCGCGAAGAAAAAACGCGGCGCCGGCTGTTCAAATCCAGCCGCCGTCGAAGGCGATGATCTGTCCGGTGAGATAGTCCGGCATGGCGAGCAGACGCCACACCGCCGCGGCCACTTCGGCAGGGGCGGCGAAGCGGTCGGCGGGGATCTCGGCGCGGATGGCCGCGCGCTCCGCTTTGGAGAAGCCGGCGTTCATCGCCGTGTCGATAAAACCGCAGGCGACGGCGTTGACGGGGATGCGGCTGGGCGCGAGTTCCTTGGCCAGGGCGCGGGTCAGGGCGTTGACGCCGCCCTTGGTGGCCGAATACGCGGCCTCGGCAGACGCGCCGACCTTCCCCCATACCGAGGAGATGTTCACGATGGCGCCGGTGTCATGACGCAGGAACAGCGGAATGGCCAGCCGGCAGGAGTAAAAACAGGCCGAGAGATTGGTGGCGACAAGGCGGTCCCATTCATCCAGAGCCATGTCCTGCAGCAGGCCGATGTGATCGGTGCCGGCGTTGTTCACGAGGATGTCCAGCCGGTCGATGCCGGCAAAAAGGGCGGCCACCGCTTCGGGGTCGCCGGCGTCGCAGCGCGCGGCGCACACCCGGACGTCGTGGGTTTCGCACAGGCGCGCAGTCAAGGCATCCAGCTCGGCCATGGCGTCGCGGCAGGTGAGGACGAGATCGCAGCCCTGGGCGGCGAGGGTTTCGGCGATGGCGGCGCCGATGCCCCGGGAGGCTCCGGTGACCAGCGCCGTCAGATTTTGCGGGTTTGTTGAACGGATCATAAAAAAACTCCTATAATTAAAAATCAAGCGCGGGCGATGGCGGCGCGCAGGGTGTTCATCACCCGGCGCTTGTCGGCGGACCACATCGGCGCAATCAGCAGGCGCTTCGGGCCGTCTCCGGTTAGCCGGTGGATGGCCGTTTGCTCGGGCAAAAGTTTCAGGCAGTCGACGACGAGCGCGCAATAGTCGTCGAGGGAAAACAGCGGAAAGGGATCGGCCGCGTATTGTTCGGCCAGAGCGGTGCCCTTTAAAATGTGCAGCAACTGAAGCTTGATGCCGGCGAGAGCGGGTGCGAGATGCGCGAGATAGCGCACCGTGGCGAGCATATCGTCCCGGCTTTCGCCGGGCAGCCCCAAAATCACATGGACGACGACGGCGATGCCCCGGTCGGTCAAATCGCGATAGGCCCGCTCGAAAACCGGCAGATCGTAGCCGCGGTGAATGGCCCGCGCGGTGCGGGGGTGGATGGTCTGCAGGCCGAGTTCCACCCAGACGGGCTTTGTGCGGTTAACGGCGGAAAGCGCGTTTAGGATGGGCGGGGGCAGGCAGTCCGGCCGGGTGCCCACCGAAAGTCCGACGATGTCGCCGGGAGCGGCGGCGGCCTCCCAAAGGGCGCCGAGTCTTTCGGGATCGCCGTACGTGTTGGTGTAGCTTTGAAAATAGGCGAGGTAGCGCCGGTCGGCCGGCGGGATGCTTTTGGGAAATTTGGGATCGACGCGTTTTTTGGCGGCGCGGATCTGATCGGCGATGGGCGTAAAGGGCGCGGCAAATTCGCCGGAGCCTCCGGCGGAGCAAAAAGTGCATCCGCCGGTGCCCAGAGTGCCGTCCCGATTGGGACAGGTGCAGCCACTGGTCAGGGAGAGTTTATAGACTTTGGTGCCGAAGCGGGCTTTGAGTTCGTCGGAAAAAGAGAGATGGTGCATGGTTATCGCGCTTTGCCGAGGCGTGCGGCCACGGCGTGAAAACAATCGACGTTTTTAAGCTCATCCCAGGTATGGATAAGGATGTCCTGTGTGTAGTCGTCTGCGACCGAGGCGATCCAGAGACCCTCCTGAGAAGCGACCACGGTAAAGGCGGCGTTTAACTGCCTGGCGTAGCTTCGTGCCTGTCGTTTTGCATCTTCGAGATCGCGGGCGGCGGCGATGGATTTTTTCGCTTCAATGAGAAAAAAGGCGGTGGGGTTTTCGTTTTGAATCCGCGGACGGATCACAAAATCGGGGATCAGTGTGCCGTTGTGGTTGCCGATGGGAATATAAAGCTGTTGCTCATAATCCTGTTCTGAATACCCCAAACGTTTTAAAAAGGGTTTGATAAGCTGATCTTCTACATCTTTTTCCCGCGCGATGGGATGGACGCTGTCGTCTCCGGCGGATGGGGCGGCCAATTTGGGCAGCGATGCGTGGGTAAGATCGAGCAGGTGGTTGTAGACCGAAGGCTGCAATTCAACGCCGTTAATCCCTTGCATATTTTTGCGAACAGTCGACAGTTTCGAGAAGATTGGATCCTGCCGCATCGCCTGAAGGGAAAATCGCGATATGCTCTTTGGCTGGGCGATATAGGTGCAGCGATAATAATAGAAAAAGGGATCGTTAAAGCCCGTGGAGACGCTGCGCCAAATGCTGTCGATGGCACTGATCGGCGAACGCAGGTACATGACGATGACGTCGCCGGCCAAGGTGTCAGGACTGCATTGCCACGGCGTGATGGTATGGGTGTGCTTGGAAAGAAAGGCGTCGTCTTTGGCGCCGCCGATGAAATAGACGCTTTTCGGTTCAGGGAGCTTTTCAACGGGAATGATAAAGCTTTTGGTGCCGCCGATATAGCGCGGGGCAAAATCGTAGAGAAACGCGCAAAGCTCATATGGCGACAGGTGATGGATTTCACGAAAGGCTTTAAGCGTTTCGCAGATTTTGGCGTAATAGAAAAAGCGGCCGCGGTAATCTTTTTTGGGAGGAATCTCGGGCAGGTCGATGCCAAAGGTCTCCGCAATGCGCGTGAGCACGTTAAAAGTGTACTGAAAATAATAGGGGACGCACCACTCCGGCGATTCGATAGCCATCAGCGTTGTGTAATAGGCGATGCCCGTGGAAAATTCTGAAAAAATAGCATTGGGCTTTTCCAGATCTTCTTCAAGGACTTCATAAAGATCGTTGAGAAGAGAATAGCAATCGCGCGTTGAGGATAGTGCATTACGCACACTGGAGACGAAACGTTTGATATTGGGGTGCGTTTTATGCAGATCCACAAGTTGACGATGATGCTCTTTCAAAATATTTTCGCTTGGACAATAAAGCCGGTGAAATCGGTAAATGTCGTCAGCGTAGTCTTTGGTGAAAGTGATCGAGAGATTCTTTTTAAAAAAGGCAACGGTCTTTCGACCGGGACCGTTCAGATAAAGCTGCCAGACATAGGGATTGAGCATGTGTTTTCTCCAAGGAATTGTGAGGATTAAAATCACCATCGGCAAACCGCGGTGGTTTCCTTTATTATAGAGGACTGCTTGACGAATGACAAAGCGAAAATTTGTCGATCCTGCACCATTTTTGATAAGGGAATCATTGTTCTTTTGCTTTATCGCGGCGAAGGCTTATGCTATAATAAAAATGAGTTATTGCGGTTCATTTCATCTTGAAAATAATTTGGCGATGTTTTTCGCTGCGAAAGGATTTAAAAATGGCAATTACAGTACTCGTCGGCGCTCAGTGGGGCGACGAAGGCAAGGGCAAGATCATCGACTACCTTGCGGACAAGCAGGATCTGATCGTCCGCTTTCAGGGCGGGGACAACGCCGGGCACACCGTGATCAACGATGCCGGGGTGTTCAAGCTCCACCTGATTCCCAGCGGCATTTTCAATAAAAACGGTGAAAGCCTCATCGGCACCGGCACCGTGGTCAATCCCGATGTGCTCGCCGAGGAGATGGCCCAGATCGAAGCGGCGGGCGTCACCACCGATAATCTGCGCATTTCCGGTAAGGCGCATATTCTGATGCCCTATCACCAGAAGCTCGACGAGCTGATGGAGGCTAAGGGCGGCATCGGCACCACCAAGCGGGGCATCGGCGTGTGCTATGCCTATAAGATGCTGCGCAAGAATCTGCGTATGGAAGACTTGCTCGATTTGTCCCGCGCCCACGAAAAGCTGACGGTCTATCTCGACGTGGTCAACAATATGCTGGCGGCCTACGGCGGCGAAGCCGTGGCGCTGGCCGAGCTGGATGAAAAGCTCGGGAGCTGGGCGGACCGCTTTGCCGACCGCATCGTTGACCCCATCAGCTATCTGCACCGTTACATCGACGCGGGCAAAAACATCCTTTTCGAAGGACAGCTGGCCGCGATGAAGGACATCGATCAGGGGATTTATCCCTACGTGACCTCATCCTGTCCGTCGGCGGCTTATGCCGCCGTGACTGGCGGTTTTCCGGCGAAAAAAATCGATAAGGTCATCGGCGTGGCCAAGGCCTTTTCATCGGCGGTAGGGGCCGGCCCCTTCCCGACAGAGGATGCCGACGATCCCCAGATTGCCATTATCCGCGGAGACGGCTCCAAGGCCGACGATGAATTCGGCGCCCGCACCGGCCGTTCCCGCCGGCTCGGCTGGCTGGATCTTCCCGTGCTGCGCTATACCACGATGATTAACGGCTTTGACGAAGTGGCCCTGTGCAAAATTGACAAGCTTGACGATCTCGACAGTATCAAGGTGTGCACCGGTTATCAATTGGACGGCCGGAAGATCGATCATTTCCCGAATACCGACGAGCTGGAACGAGTCGAACCGATTTACGAAACACTGCCGGGCTGGAGAACGCCGACCACCGGGATCCGCAAAATTGCCGATCTGCCGGAAAACGCCCGAAACTATATCCGCTTTATTGAAGAACGCATCGGCGCGCCGATTCATTACGTCGGAGTCGGGGCAGACCGTGAAGCCCTGGCGACACGTTGATCGGCAGCGGCATTAAAAACATCATAGAAAGCAATCAAACGAAACAACGCATTGAACACAGGCGCCTTTGGGCGAAAGACAATGGAAAGGTGGTAAGATGTCGTATTTCAAAAAAGACAAGCGTGCCTATATCCTCCTGGAGGACGGCACGCTTTTTGAAGGGTATCATTTCGGCTGTGAGGGGACGACCATTGGTGAAATGGTTTTTACCACGGGGATGACCGGCTATCAGGAAGTTCTGACCGATCCGTCTTATTACGGGCAGATCGTGATGCAGACCTATCCGCTGATCGGCAACTACGGGGTGAACAAGAGCGATATGGAAAGCGAAAAGAGCTGGGTCGCCGGCTATATCGTCCGGGAATGGTGCGAGGAGCCATCCAATTTCCGGGAGGCGGGCAACATCGACGCCTTCCTCAAGTCCCAGGGCAAGGTGGGCATCTGGAACGTGGATACCCGGAGATTGACCCGAAAAATCCGGGATAACGGCACGATGAACGGCTGCATCACCACGGAAGACATCAAAGACAGGGAAGATGTGCTTTTGGCGCAGATCCGCGCCTACAAAATCGTCAACCCGGTGCAGCAGGTGACGGTGCCGAAAATGGATTGGTATTATAACCGGGAAAACCGGGCCAATCACGTTGCGCTGATGGATTACGGCTACAAGCACAATATTCTGAACAAGCTGCTGCAATACGGCTGCAACGTGACAGTGATGCCGGCGGGCACGACGATGGCTGAGATCCGCGAGCTCAATCCGGACGGGATCATGCTCTCCAACGGCCCCGGCGATCCGACGGACAACGGCGCAATCATCGACAACATCAAACGCTTTATCGACTACGGCAAACCGATTTTCGGCATCTGCCTCGGCCATCAGCTGATGGCGCTGGCCAACGGCGCGAAGACCGAAAAAATGCCTTTCGGCCATCGCGGGCTTAATCAGCCGGTGAAGGATCTCGACAAGGACCGGGTGTATATCACCTCCCAAAACCACGGATACGCCGTGATCGGCGACAGCCTGCCGCAGGGCGCCGGCCGGGTGACCCATATCAACATGAATGACGGCACCTGCGAGGGCATCGACTATCCGGATGCGCACGCGTTCACGGTGCAATTCCATCCGGAAGCGTCGGCCGGGCCCAACGACACCGGTTATTTGTTTGAAAAATTTACCGACATGATGGAAAGGGGACAGCAGGGATGCCTTTAAAACAGAATCTCAAAAAAGTACTCGTCATCGGCTCGGGGCCCATTGTCATCGGCCAGGCCGCGGAATTTGACTACGCCGGCACCCAGGCCTGCAAGGCGCTGCGCCAGGCCGGGCTCGAGGTGGTGCTGATCAATTCCAATCCGGCGACGATCATGACCGACAAGGCCATGGCCGACGAAATTTATATCGAGCCGCTGACTTTGGACGTGGTCAAGCGGGTGATTCAAAAGGAAAAACCCGACGGTCTGCTTTCAACCCTCGGCGGTCAGACGGGGCTGAATCTCTCGATGCAGCTGGCGAAGGAAGGGTTTCTGGAAGCCAACGGCGTGGCGCTGCTCGGCGCCGACGTGACGACCATCGACAAGGCGGAGGACCGTCAGGCTTTTAAAGACACGATGCGGGAAATCGGCGAGCCGACCATCCCATCCAAGGTGGTGGAATCCCTGGAGGATGCCCTGGATTTTGCGGGGCAGATCGGCTATCCGGTGATCGTGCGGCCGGCCTTTACCCTCGGGGGCACCGGCGGCGGTATTGCGGCCGCGCCGGAAGCGCTCGACCACATCGCGACCCGGGGCCTGCGCCTCTCGCCGATTCATCAGGTGCTCATCGAGCGGGATATCTCCGGTTGGAAGGAGATCGAGTTTGAGGTGATGCGCGACGGCAAGGGCAATGTCATCACCGTGTGCTCGATGGAAAACTTCGACCCGGTGGGCATTCACACCGGCGATTCCATCGTCGTCGCCCCCTGTCAGACCCTCTCCGACAAGGAATATCAGATGCTGCGTACGTCGGCGCTGAAGATCATCTCGACCCTGAAGGTCGAAGGGGGATGCAACTGCCAGTTCGCCCTGAACCCCGATAATTTTAATTACGCGGTGATCGAAGTCAACCCCCGGGTGTCGCGCTCCTCGGCGCTGGCTTCCAAGGCGACGGGCTATCCCATCGCCAAGATCGCGGCGCTGATCGCCGTGGGCTTCAGCCTCGACGAGATCGTCAACGACATCACCGGCAAGACGCCGGCCTGCTTCGAGCCGGTGCTCGATTATATCGTCGTGAAGTTTCCGCGCTGGCCCTTCGACAAATTTGTTTATGCTCGCCGGACGCTGGGCACCCAGATGAAGGCCACCGGGGAAATCATGGCCATCGGGAACAGCTTCGAGCACGCGATGATGAAGGCTGTGCGCTCCATCGAGCTGGGTTTCGACACCCTTTCAGTGGAAAAATACCGGAAAGCCACCGATGCGGAAATTCTTGAAGCGCTGGGCCGCAAGGATGACGAGCGCTGCTTCGTGGTTTACGAAGCGCTGTATCGCGGCATGCCGGCCGCCCAGGTGCACGATATTACCCGCATCGATATGTGGTTCCTCGACAAGCTGCGCCATCTGGCCACGATGGAGCGGGATCTGAGCGAGAAGGGGCTCGGCGGCGAACGCGGCGCCGAACGGCTGACGGTCGCCCGGGAGCTGGGCTTTCAGGACGGCACGATCGCCCGTCTGGCCGGCGTGCCCTTTGACGAAAAAGCCTGCCGGCTCGAGCTGCCGGCCGAAAAGGTCGCCATGCGGCCCTATGCGTCCTTTAAAATGGTCGATACCTGCGCCGGCGAATTCTCGGCCGAAACGCCTTATTTCTATTCGACCCGGGACGACGAAAACGAAGCGGCGGAATTTCTCGCCGACCATCCCACAGGCAAAAAGCGCATCATGGTCTTCGGCTCCGGCCCGATCCGCATCGGCCAGGGCATCGAGTTCGATTATTGCTCGGTGCACTGCGCCTGGGCTTTGCGGGAGCTGGGCTACGAGGCGATCATCGTGAACAACAACCCCGAAACCGTCTCGACGGACTTCGATACGTCCGACCGGCTTTATTTTGAACCGTTAACCGCGGAGGACGTGCGGGCTATCGTCGAAACGGAGAAGCCCGACGGCGCCATCGTGCAGTTCGGCGGGCAGACGGCCATCAAGCTGACCCAGCATCTGGACGCAATCGCCGTACCGATTCTGGGGACGGATCCCCGATATATCGATGCGGCGGAAGACCGCGAGCGCTTTGACGAGCTGGTCGAAAGCTGCGGCATCCCCCGGCCGAAGGGCGATACGGTGTTCAAGACCGAGGAGGCGGTGGCCGTGGCGCGCCGTCTGGGCTATCCGGTGCTTTTGCGCCCGTCCTATGTGCTCGGCGGCCAGAACATGATCATTGCCCACTCTGACGCCGACGTGGAGGAATACATGGGCATCATCACTGCCCACGAAATCACCAATCCGGTGCTCGTCGATAAATATCTGATGGGCAAGGAGGTGGAGGTCGACGCGATCTGCGACGGCACGGATTATCTGATCCCCGGCATCATGGAGCATGTCGAAAAGGCCGGGGTGCACTCCGGCGATTCCATCTCGGTGTATCCGCCGCAGACGCTCTCTCAGAAGGTGCGGGATACGATCGTGGACTACACCGGCAAGCTCGCCCGCGCGCTGCACGTCATCGGCCTGGTGAACATCCAATACGTGGTGATGGACGAAACGGTCTACGTGATCGAGGTGAACCCGCGGTCGTCCCGGACGGTGCCCTATATCTCCAAGGTCACGGATATTCCGATGGTTGATATGGCGACGCGCATCATGATGGGCGAAAGCCTCGCCGACATGGGCTACGCCCCGGGGCTCAACCCGGCGAAGGATTACGTGGCGGTGAAGGTGCCGGTGTTCTCCTTCTCGAAGCTTGAGGATGTGGACACGCAGCTCGGGCCGGAGATGAAATCCACCGGAGAGGTCCTTGGCGTGGCGAAGCATTTCGGCGACGCGATTTATAAAGGGCTGGTGGCCAGCGGCTCGGAAATGGCCCGGGAAGGGGCGGCGCTTTTGACCGTGCGGGATCTCGACAAGCCGGAGATCATCGGCATTGGCCGCCGCTTCCACGATCTGGGCTTTAAGATTCACGCGACGGTGGGCACGGCGATGGCCCTGCGCGAACACGGCATTCCGGTGCACGTGGTGCGCCGCCTTTCGGAAGCGCGTCCGAACATCGGCGACCTGTTGGACGGCCGCGAGGTGAACTACGTCATTTCCACCTCGACCAAAGGGCGTCAGCCGGGCATGGACGAGGTGAAGATGCGCCGCAAGGCGGTGGAAAGCTCCATCGGCCTGATCACGGCGCTGGACACGGCCCGGGCGATTCTCGACTGTCTGGAAAGCGGGCGCACACTGGCCGAAATTTCGCTGGTGGACATCACCGAGATCTGATGCTTTGAAGCATCATAAAAGGACCATTTGCCGGTCCTTTTTTAATGCCGGCCATTTTACGGGCCATCGGCGCGAAAGAGTGCAGCCTTTTGCCGCCGGATGGGGTACAATAAAGAACAGGAACGATAGTGCGACGGTCAGAAAGGAAAGATGCGATGGAAATAACGAATCAATTGGTGCTCAGTCAGATCATGGAGCCCAGCCAGGCCAACGCGATGGGCAATGTGCACGGCGGCGAAATCATGAAGCTCATGGACTCTTCGGCAGCGGCCGTGTGCATCCGTTATGCCAAGGCGAACTGCGTGACGGCCCGGGTGGACGAGATCGATTTTCACCTGCCGATCATGGTGGGGGATTTGGTGACGTGCACCGCGTCGCTGGTTTATATCGGGCAGAGTTCGCTGGAAGTTTATGTGACGGTGGATACCGAGGATATGAAATCGGCGGCGGGGCCGCGGCACGCGTTGTCAGCGTTCTTCACGCTGGTCTGCCTGGGGCGGGACGGCAAGCCGAAGCCGGTACGCCCCTACACCCCGATGACCCCGGATGAGATCAAGCTATACACCCTGGTGGAAAAGCGCAAGATCGCCCGAGGACGGATTCCCCATCCGGAAAGGGGCTGAGGCGATGCGCAATCCTGAAATCAAAAGCCACTTCCGACATTTCGCCGGGGGTGGCTTGTTTTTATTGCGATGCGCGTGCCCGGGAGGATCCGCGATTGGAACGCCAAAGGGGCGGTGCCGGTTAAAGCCGGCCTATTGCGCGCCGCGGCAAGGTTTATCGGCGGTTTGCACAATGAGCGGAAAAAGAACCAGCAACATCGGCAAGGCAAATAAATAATACAGCACGTATCGGAAAGCAAAGGCAATAGGGACAGAAATCATGATGGTAAGCCCGTTTAAGAGCATCGGAGAAACGATGAGGATATATTTTTTGCCCTTGGGCAAAATCAACAGCAATAAACAAAATGATAAAAGAAGCCATGCAAAAGTTCCGGCGCTTCCGATGGAATTGCCGATATATTTATAATAATGGGTTGCCGGGCGAACCAGTGGGCGGGGTAATTTCGGTGAGCGGTAAAAACCAAATTCGTTTTCCTGCAGGACGGTTAAATAGGACTGATTGCTGTGGACAGAATGAAAAGCCCAAAAGCCATAGGATTCAAGAAGGTAGGCTTTGATGCATAATTTTGGATTGTTTTTGAAAATCCGAAAATAGACTTGCAGAAATTGTTTTCGATAGTGATTTAAAAAATCGTCATTTAAAACCGTATTGATCGCGGTGGGATCGTCTTCCGTCATTTTTAGCGGGTCGACGATGAAAGGGGCATATCGGCCTGTCCAGTCGGACGGATCAATGATCTGATACAGAAATTTTTTATCAGCGGACGAAACCTGGCCGTCACACGAGAGCACCATCGCTGTCTGCTGAAGGGGAATGCCGACGCTTTCGGCAAAACGGCGGGGCGTATTCCGGGATAACAAAGCCGTTGTTCCAACGACAACCAAAAAGCTGATTAAGGCGGCCAGCAATAAGAATCTGCGATGATTCTTAACGATAAGAATTGTGAGAAAGATGACGAAGGGGATGATAATCGGCCCGTTGTTGCGGGAAATAAGCGTCCCGATGATCAATGCGATATAGGCGATTTTATATTTTAAAGAAAGGGAATGCCCCTGAACCAGATCATAGAGCAAAGGAATCCATAGGAATAAACAAATACTGTACCAAACGTCTTTGACGATGGTGAACGAAAATAAGGAGAAGGCCGGAAAGCATAAATAAAAAAGCCATGCGCAGATGATCAGCTTTTTGTGGATTTTTCTGCGTTCCATCCAGTATAAGACAGTGGCGATGGCCAAGGCCATGAAGAACATTTGCAGAAAGGTAAAAAGGGCAAAGCCGAAGTTGCGATTGCCGATAAAATCCCCCACCTTTACAAGAAAAAAATAGACCGCATAATTAAAAAATAAGGGAGAACGATAGGATTCCGTAACGGGTCCGTGACGCAAAATGGCCCAAATGTCGTTCCACATCGTTGATCCGGGCCAAAAAGCTAAATAAACGACGAACCAGGGGATCAACAGTGAAGCCGCAAAGACAGCGATGTGTCGCCAATTCGAAGCCGGGGCTTTTGCTTCAGACAGCGGAATTTTTTTCGCCGCAGCAAATAACAGGGGAATGGCGTATATTAATGTTAGAAAAACGACGACAGAACACAATAAAAAATAGAAGATATCGCCTGCGCCGAGGGAGGAGAAGTAATTCCGGGTTAAAGGATCGTGTAGATTTCCCGTGAATACGATGTGAGATTTTAAAATAAGCAGGGCGGAAAACGCGATAGAAAAAAACAAGATGAATAAGCGATGGGAAATTTTATAATGAAACTTTCCGTGTGAGAAAGCATTAATAAGAAGAATGCAAAGACCAAAATAAAAAATGGGCGATTTATAATCCGTATTCGCAAATTTCAGAAAAAGAAGCGTAAAACCCATAAAAAAACAGGGCAGCATGATTAAATATTTTAAGTTTAGACCGGGCCGCATGGAATCCACTGGATCACGGTGCGGGTTGGGAAAGAGATGAAACATAGACCAAATTCCTCCAAATAAATTTAATGAAAACGGCGGGAATGACAAAACGCCGTTCGGACCTTCCCGATCAGATAGAGAGAGCCCACAAAGGCATTGAGCACGCCGGGCGTCGCATCGAGGGTGGCCAGCGCGGCATCGATGGTCGGCAGGGCGGCGGCCGGCCGGCCATACTGCGCCCGGATGCGCGCGGCCATGGCCCGAGCGGGCAGGGCGCGGTCGCTGTCCGGCGTGAGGGCGGTGATGCGGTCGGCCAGCGGCACGAGCTTCGCCAGGCAGTGGTCGACGTCCTTGTCGGCGAGCATGCCGAGGTAGAGATTGACGGTATTTCCCGGGAAATAGGCGCGCACGTTCTGAACGAAAGCCGTGACGCCGTCAAGGTTGTGAGCCCCGTCAATGAGCGTCAGCGGTTTTGGGGAAAGCACCTCAAAGCGCCCGGGAAACACGATCCGCGCGCAGGTTTTTAACAAAGCTTTGTCCGGAATGGCAACCCCTCGGTCCCGAAGGGCCTGCACGGCGGCGAGCAGCGAGGCGGCGTTTTCGAGCTGGTGATCGCCCTTTAAATTCAGTTTGAACGGGCCGAAAGCGTCGAAAGGCGGTGCGCTGCAGTGCACGCGCTGGCCCGAGACATCGCGGCGGATGGCCGTCAGCGGGAATTGGACCGCATCGTAGAGCGGTGCGCCGACAATGCGTGCGCGTTTACAGATCACTTCGGCGGCTTCGGTCGGCTGGGGGGCCGTCACGACGGCGCCGCAGCCCGGCTTGATGATGGCGGCCTTTTCTCCGGCGATGGCGGTCAGCGTGGTGCCAAGGTATTCCGTGTGGTCGAGGCCGATGCGGGTGATGACGGCGAGGATCGGCGCGGGAATGATATTGGTCGCGTCGAGACGGCCGCCGAGTCCCACCTCCAGCACGGCGAAATCCACCGCGGCGGCTTTAAAATAGCAAAGAGCAATGGCCGTTTCGATCTCGAAGATCGTGGGTTCGGCGTCTCCCGCGGCAACGATGGCCTCCGCCGCACTGCGGACGCGTTCGGTGACGGCGGCCAGCACAGGGCCGGGGATGGGCGCTCCGTCGAGGCGGATGCGTTCATTAAAATATTCCAGTGCCGGCGAGGTGTAAAGGCCGGTGGTGTAGCCGGCGGCGGTGAGGGTTTCGGCGATGAGGTGGGCCGTGGAGCCTTTGCCGTTGGTGCCCGCCACGTGGACCACGCGCAGACGGCGCTCCGGGTGGCCCAGCTCGGCAAGGAGTGCGCCGATGGTGCGCAGGCCGAGCACCGAACCGAAAAGGCTGCGGGATTCGATGTAGGCGATGGCTTCGCGTTCAGTCATGGGCGGCCGCCCTTCGGCAATCGGTGAGTCCGGCCTCGGTGAGCAGCCAGCCGAAACGCCGGTCGTGGGGCTCGGCGGGCAGGACATCGGTGATCTGGGAGGCCGGCGCCAGGGCAAGGGTCGGGACGTGAGCCGGCAGCAGGGCGAGAAAGCGGTCGTAATAGCCGCCGCCGTAGCCAAGGCGCACGCCCCGGCGGGTGAAGGCGATTCCCGGCACAATCACCAGATCAAGCGTCTCTGGCAGAGCGGGAGCACACAAGGCGGGATCCGGCTCGAGAATGCCCATGGTGCCCGGGGTAAGATCGTCTGGAAAACGCTCAATCCAGAGTGGCAGCATGCGATGGGTTTGGGTGTCGCAATAGGGTACGGCCACGCATTTGCCGTCGGCCAGCGCCCGGGCGATCAAAGCGTGGGTATCGAGTTCGGAGCCGAAGCTTACCGAGATAAAAAGGTTTCGGGCTTCGCGGTAAAATGATGACGCGAGAAAAGCCCGGCCGACAGCCGCGTCGACGGCCGGGTTGTGGGTCGCGTCGCGATGGGCGCGCCACTTTTGACGAAGGTGTTTTTTTTGTGCGGCGGGATTTGAAATGGGCATGGGGTCTCCTTTGGAGGTGAAATTTGTGCTTAATTATATCATGGGCGAAGGCGAATGCTGAAAATAATTTGGTGCCGACGTCAAAAGACGTGGCGCAGCCCGGCCAAAAAGCGTAAAATAGAGCGACAGGGATTCAAACGGCAGGAGGTGCGGGGGATGTCGGATCAAAAGACGCTGTTCGTGGCATGCAGCATGCTCAAAGACGAAGTGATGCTGGCGCTGCGCCAAACGGGGGCGGCGCCGCTGACGCGCTGGGTGGCCGTAATGCACGACAGGCCAGCGCAGATGCGGGAGGCGCTGCAGGCGGTGATCGACGAAGCGGACGCGGCGGGCGGCGTGCAGCGCATCCTGCTGGCCTATGGCTATTGCGGCGGGGGCACGGCGGGACTTGTGAGCCGGCGTGCCGAGCTGGTGATCCCCCGTCAGCCGGACTGTATCGGCATTTTGGCCGGCGCCCGGCCGGATTTTGATTCGGATTTTGATGCCTGGCGGGCGCATCGTTATTTTTTCACCCGGGGCTGGCTCGACGGCGAGGACAGCATCGACAGGCAGTGGCAGCGCTGGGAAGCACGCTTCGGTAAAGTGCGGGCGGACGCGCTGATGCGGCGGCTTTACGGTCAGTTTGAAACGCTCACGCTGATCGATACCGGGGCTTACCCGCCGGATCGGTCCTGGCGGCGGGTTCGGGCGCTGGCGAAGCGACTGGGCAATCGCCCCGAGCGAATGGCGGGCAGCGTCGCGATGCTCTCACAGCTGATGACCGGGCCCTGGGATGCGCATTACTTGGTGGTGCCGCCGGGGCAGCCGGTCGATGGCGCGGCTTTTTTGGAACTTGATTGCGGAGAAATTTAAGCCTGGGCATGCCGTGTTGAAATGCGCGGGGGATTGTGTTACAATTTAGCTATATTTTTCGGACGGTTCTGCAAAGGGAATCCGATAAAAAAGCATTGTCGCCGCATTACAGCGGTTTATAACACGCGCCCTATTGACGGAGGCGCAGATTTTAGGGGATGAATATTTTGAAGGAAAATCAACACACCGGTCATTTCGGGGCGTATTTAAAGAGTATCTTCAGGGATACGAGCCGCAGCATTCGGCGCAACAAGTTGATGAGTGTCGCTTCGGTGCTTTCCATCGGCGCAGCACTGATCATTCTGGGCATCTTTGTCATTTTTTCGTCCAATTTGAGCCATATCACCCAAAATGTGGAATCGGCGCTGGAACTGAAAGTTTATGTACGGTCGAATCTGTCCCATGATCAGGTCAATCGGCTGAATGAAAAACTCAGCAATCATCAAAACGTGACCAAAGTGACGTATGTCTCGGCAGAACAGGCGCTGCAGGATTTTTCAAAAAGCCTGGGGGATTATTCCGGCTTGCTTTCGGGATACAACAGCAGCAACAACCCGATGCCGGCTTCCTTTAATCTCAAAATTTCCAGTGCGGATAAAATCAACACGGTGAAAAAGTATGCCGAATCGTTGAAGGCCGACGGCGTTACCGAGGTGAAATACGGCGAAGAATATGTGGATGCGCTGGTTTCTTTCAGCCATTTCAGCAATATTTTTTCGACGGTGCTCATCGTGGTGCTTTCCGTCGTGTCGGTCTTTATTATCTATAACACGATTAAACTGACCTGTTTTGCCCGGCGCAAAGAAATTCGGGTAATGCGTTACGTCGGCGCGACGGACTGGTTTATCCGTTCGCCCTTTGTGCTTGAGGGCACGGTGCTTGGGGCGATTGGCGCGATTGTAGCGCTGGCCATCGTCTGGGGGGGATACCGTGCGGCCATCGCCTATGTGGCGCGCTCGGTTTACCTGCCGATGCATTCTTCGCTGGTATCGCCGGGCAGTATCATGGGCCCGCTAATCATTTTCTGTTTGATTTACGGCATTGTGATCGGAGCCATTGGCTCGGTGGTGTCCATGC
>NZ_GL622359.1:2173483-2308709 GCF_000185505.1 Pseudoramibacter alactolyticus ATCC 23263
CGTTTTTATTTTTTATGTGAGGCATCGGGCTTCGGATTTTTCGGCCGGAGATTTTTGCAGCCAAAGCCACCCAATAGAGCGCTGGCTGCCAGTAAAAACAGCCAGGGCGCAGCATCGTTAGCATCCCCAGTATGGGGAGATCGAGCTTTTGGGAAGTGAACCGAAGTTGCGGTCGGCCGCTGAAATGGTATTGATGTGTGAGCCGGTGTCAGGGAGATGTTAAAATTGGTGGTAATCACACCGCCTTGATAGGCATCATCCGATTTGAATGCCAAAAACAGGGTGTGCCGGCCGGGTTTTAGAGTCCTGAGATATTTGGGGTCTAACGTGAGGATGGTCGATCCGGATTTTAAGGCGTAATGTTTTGGATCTATGCGATGAGCGGCATCCGTCCCATTCAGATAGGCCGAGGTGAAGTTGCGAAGATTGCTGTTGACCCGAAAGCGCAGTCCGACCGGGTTTTGGCGTGTCCAGGCGTTATTGGGACTTTCAAGCAAGGTCAGCGGTTCCCTTGGATCGTGGCCAGCCGGCACCAGGACGATATCGCCGAAAGCGGGCAGCTCGGCACGGATAAAGCGCGCGAGGCGATTGGCAGTCAGATTGGTGTAATGGTTGCCGTTTTTGAGATAAACGTCGTAGGCGTATTTTTCTTGTTCGGGGGTCAATTCGATAACGGCTTTTAAGGGAGCGTCGGGCTTGTCGAGGGTCTGGCCGTTGTCAGTGGCGCTCACGCGCAAATGGAGGCTTTCGCCGGCATCCGGTTTTTTTCTTTTACTGTGAGGACGAAATGGTGATTTTGATTGCCTGCGGTCAGCAGATTTTCCAACTGCTGAATTTCAATTTTGCGGTTATTTTGGGTGGTTTTCTGATAATCCAGGTCGACAAGCTGAACGTTGTTGTTCTTGGCGAGAGCCGTGATGCTTGCGTTGGGATGGTGGGTGAAGACGGTGATTCGGTGCCCGATATTCAGGGAAAACACATCTCGACCGAGGTTTGTGCCGCCGGGGATATAAATGGAGCGAAGCTGGTTGGCTGATTTAAAGGCCTCATCGCCGACGGATTTCAGCGAAACGGGCAGTTCCAGATGGGTGATCTTCGACCAGGCGGCGAAGCCCTGCATGCCGACGCTTTTGAGGGTTTCGGGCAGATAAAGCTCTTCAGCATTGGGGAAAAAGGCAGAACCGCAACGGGCGACATCGGTGATGTGGCGCGAATAAATCACATGCTTGGCATTATCCAGACCGGAAACCGCGTAGCTGTTAATTTGGGTGACGCCGTCCGGGATTTCGATAGATTTGAGGTTTTCGAGTTCATAGAAGGCCAGACCGCCGATCTTTTTGAGCCGCTTGGGGACATTGATTTCTTTGAGGGATTCGCAGCCGAGAAAAGCGGCGTCATCGATGGTTTCAATGCTGTCGGACAGGTGAATTTTTTCAACTTCAAAGCAGTTGGCAAAGGCGGCGCTGCCGATGCGTTGAACCCCTTCGCTCATGGTTACGGATTTCAGGTGGTCATGGACGCTGGCGACGCCGGGACCGATAGCAGTGGTCCCTTTTTCGAGGCGCAGGTCTTTAATGCCCGGCGCGGCATAGACAAGGGTGGTGCCTTCGTAGACGCTTCCTTCAAAGTCGTGGTATCGGGCGTTGCCCTTGGCAAAGACGATCTGTTTTAAAATGGACGTGTTGTGTGCATCGTTTATATCGAAAAGCTTGGGGAAGCTGCCGTTGGCCGGCCCTTTAAAGCTTGCCGGAAAGGCGATGCGCGTCAAAGCATCGGTGCTGGTAAACGCTTGGGTGTCGACGCTTTGAAGCCCCTCGGGAAGCTCGAGGGAGTGGAGACCGGCGCTGGCAAAGGCCGATCGCCCAATGGTGGTGAGCGCGCTGCCCTTGGCGAAGGTAAATTTAGATAGAGCAGTGGTAAAGGCAAAGGCGTAGTCGCCAATGGTCCGGCATTTTTTTGGCAGGGTGAAGCTTTGCAGCTGGCTGCAGCCCGAGAAGGTGGCCGGTTCAATGCGGGTGACGGGGCTATCCGCGGGAATTGTTACGCGCTTGAGTGCCTTGCACCCTTTGAAAGCGCTGTCGCCAATCGCGGTGACTGAGGCCGGAACGCTCAGACTGGTTAAGGCCGTGCAGTTTTCAAAAGCGCTGCGGCCGATATGGTCGAGTTCCGCGGCATTAGAAGTATCCACCGATACGAGGGCGGTGCAGCCCTTAAAGGCGCCGTCTTCAATAGCGGTTACTTTTTTCCCTAAGGTGATCTGGGTGATGGCTTTACCCTGGAAGGCGGAGGCGGCTATTTTTTTGACGTTGTCCGGGATGGTGATCTTTGTATCGTGGCCGTAGTAATCGAGGAGAACGCCGTTTTTATCGATTTTGAACAGCTCACCTTCAGCAGCTTTGACCGTCACGTTGACCGTGGCGAGATGGCCGTCGGCTGCAGCGGCCATGATGGTGAGACTGCCGGTTTTTTTGGTTTGGATGCGGCCGGTATCGTCGACGCTGGCAATGTCGGGATTGCTCGAGATGTAGTGCACCCGCGTATCAGTGGCATCAGCCGGTGCTTTTTTTAGGGTCAGGGTGTGGCTGTCGCCTGCCTGGAGCGTGAGACTGGAGGTGTCAAAGGCGAAGGTATTCAAAAATCGAAAAGCGGATTTATTTTTAAAGTTGATCTTCGTTTGGTTATTTTGGGCATAAATGGCATCGTATTTGGTTTTGAGCGTGGAGGGATCGCCGCCATAATAGGTGGTGGCCGTCCAGGTTTCGGTGGGATTGGCGGGAATTACCGTCGCGTCATTTTCAAAACGCACCCAAGTAAAAGCGGAACCCATATCGTCGGTCAGGCAATCGCCGATCGCGGTAACGCTGGCCGGCACATTTACCCCGCGCAGATTATAGCAGGAAGAAAACGGAGTCTTGCCGATGGTCTTCAGGCCATCGTTGAGGTGAACGGCATAAAGCTTACTATTGTAATAAGCGCTGTTGCCCAATGTTTGAAGACTGGCGGGCATTTTGGCAAATTCGATGCCGCTGGAATAAAAGGCTTTGTCGCCGATGCTTGTGATTCCTTCAGGCAGCGCGACATATTGAAGGGCTGAACAGCCATTAAAAGCATTGCTGCCGATTGTTTTAAGCCCCTTTCTCATCGTAACCGTTCTTAGCGCGGAGCAATGATAAAAGGCGCTACTGTCGATGGTTGTGACGCTGTCCGGGATTTTAACCTCGGTGATGGGTTTGCCAGCAAAAGCTGAAGCGCCGATGGTTTTAACGCCGTCTGGAATGACGGCGACGGTGCCCGATCCGGTGTATTGGGTGAGTGTGCCGCTACTGTCGATGGCAAAATCGCTGTCGGCCTTTGCTGTGGGCACAAATATCTGGAGCATCGCCAGACAGAGAATCAAGGTGAAGATGCCGATTCGGTTGTGTTTTAATATTTTCATCATGGACCTTCCTTCAAAAAGATTTAGCAGAAAAATAAGCCATGGCTAACAAAACTTAAAATTATATTAACAGCTTGACGGAGGGATGTCAATATTTTCAGGCTTAAAAATTTTAGAGAGGACTACGAATTGCCATTAAAAAACACCTTTGCCAATAATGGCAGAGACGTCAGGTTGAAATCTGCAATTTATCTTTACGACACGCGATTAATGGCCTCCATCTGGACGGGTTTATCTGCGCGGCCGGCCACCGCAGGTGAGTGGATTACAACACTCACACATTTGCCTTGCCGGACCAGGTCCGTTAAAACGTCGCTGATAGCGGCCTGGGTGTGTGCGTCCAGGCTGCCGGTGGGCTCGTATGTCAGGATGATCTCGGACTCATAGGAAAGGGCCCGGGCGATGACGGCGCGCTGCTGACGTTTTAAATTGAGGTGATTGCATAGATCGGCGGCCGCCCAAAAAACTTAAAAAGGCCGTCACAGATTATCTGTGACAGCCTTAAGGATTCACCTTTGACCTAAACCGCGGGCATGGTCTTAGTGGCCACGATGTCGATACCGGTGCCGCACACGTCTTTGAGCACCACGTCGCCCATTTTTACCGGGGCCTTCACGACAACCTTGGCGAGTTCCGTCATGCAGTCGAAGATCTTGCCCTTCGGAATTTCCCGGGCGGTTTTCACCGGCAGGCGGTGAAGCATGGCCCCTTTGATGACCACCGTCGACGGCACAATGCGTCTTGGGTCGGTCATTTCCTGGATGCCGTAGCGTTCGCCGTTCTTGCAGGAGTTGCCCGTGACCGTCCAGTTGTCGCCTTCCCCCTCAACGGTCAGGTGGCAGCCCATCGGACAGGCAATGCAAGTCATTTCTTTTTTCATTTATTTAGCCTCCTTCGGTTCCACGACGAATTTGAGTTCGCCGTCGGGATATTGTTCCAAAACACTCTTCTTGATTTTGAAGTTGACCATTTCCGCCGGCACAAACTTCTGGGCACGCTTGGTGGCAATCTTTTCGCCGCCGATATAGGCGTTGATCACCGAGTCGGTGCAGACATTCCGAACACGCATATAGCAGTTGACGTCGTCATCGAGGTTGGCCACGGTGATTTTTTCCGGCACCACGTTGCCGATGCCGTCGCCGTTGACCGTTTCGAAATTAACGTCTTCTTCCAGATGACCCTTCACGTAGCGGGCCGCGCCTTTGCCGGCAAGGGCCGCTTCCTGGGATACGAAGTCGACCAGATCGTGCACGTGGACGACGTTGCCCGCGGCAAAGACGCCGGGCAGATTGGTTTCGCACAGCTCGGAGATGGACGGCCCGCTGGTGCGGCGGTCGATTTCGACGCCGGCGCCCCGGGAAATTTCATTTTCCGGAATCAGCCCCACCGAAAGCAACAAGGTGTCGCAGGGAACGGTTTCCGTCGTGCCCGGGATGGGCTTCAGGTGTTCGTCCACTTGGGTGATGTCCACCGCTTCCACCCGGTCTTTGCCGTGGATGAAGGTGATGGTGTGGGACAGCTTGAGCGGAATGTCGTAGTCGTCCAGGCACTGAACGATGTTGCGGGTCAGGCCGTTGGAATAGGGCATGATTTCGCAGACCGCCTTGACATGGGCGCCTTCTAAGGTCATGCGGCGGGCCATGATCAGGCCGATGTCCCCGGAGCCCAAGATCACGACTTCCTTGCCCGTCATATAGCCTTCCATGTTGATGAAGCGCTGGGCGGTGCCGGCGGTGAAGACGCCGGAAGGTCTGAACCCGGGAATGCCGATGGCGCCGGCGGTTCTTTCGCGGCAGCCCATGGTGAGGATCACGGACTTGGCCTGAAGCGCCATATAACCGTCTTCTTCGTTGATGGCGTGCACGGTTTTCACGTCGCCGTCCGCCGTCAGGTCGAGCACCATGGTGTTGAGCTTGTAGGGAATGCCGGCTTCCGCGGCCATGTCGATGTAGCGTTCGGCATATTCCGGGCCGGTGAGCTGTTCTTTAAAGGTGTGCAGGCCGAAGCCGTTGTGGATGCATTGATTCAAAATGCCGCCGAGTTCGCGGTCGCGTTCGAGAATCAGAATATTGTCGACGCCTTCTTTTTGGGCTTCAACAGCAGCAGCAAGACCGGCGGGGCCTCCGCCGATGACTATAATATCGTACATAGTAAGACTTCCTCCCCGTTATTGATTATTTTTCGTTTTGCCATTGAGGATATAGCTCGTATCCTTGGCGTCGTACATAATGTCTTCCATGTCGCAGCCGAGCTCGCGGGCGAGAATTTCGACCACGCGGGGCGAGCAGAAGCCGCCCTGGCAGCGGCCGGCCCCCGGACGGCAGCGTTTCTTCACGCCGTTGACGGTGGTGGCGCCGGCGTTGCGGTGGATCACATCGACGATTTCCGCTTCGGTGATGGATTCGCAGCGGCAGATGATCTTGCCGTAGCGCGGATCGGCTTCGATGGCTTTTTTCTTATCTTCGTCGGACAATTCGTTGAAGATGAGATGCGGCCGGGCCTTCGGGTTAAAGCTTTCGTTGATCGCCGGGGTGACGCCTTCCCGTTCGAGCATCGGCAGAATGATGTCTTCCACACAGTAATAGGCGGCAGCCGGGGCGGAGGTCAGGCCGGGGGATTCGTAGCCGGCGAAGTTGACGAAGTTCTTAACCGGGGATTCTTCGATGATGAAGTCGCCGTCGGTGGTGGTGTAGGTGTCGGCCACCGGAGTATTGCGCGTTCCGGCGTAGGAGCGGATGATTTTGTTGAAGTATTGGCCGAGGGCCGGGCAGTTCTTCAGCGCGTTTTCCTTGATGTAGTCGAGGCGGTCCCGGGTGGTGTTGATGTCGCCCTTTTCCACCGGCATGGCATCCGGCCCGATGAGCAGGTTGCCGTGGACGGTCGGCGAGACAAGGATCCCTTTCCCGACTTTGGTCGGGCAGGGGAAGATGACGTTGTGCACCAGATCGCCGATTTCCTTGTCGAAGATGAAGTACACCCCGCGGCGGGCCAGCAGCTTGAAGTAGGGATCGCCGATCATGTTGTAAATATCGTCGGCGTAGACCCCGGCCGCATTGACCACAAATCTCGCTTCGACGTCTTCGGCTGTGGTTTCGATTTTGAAGGTGCCGTCGTCTTTTTTGGCGATATTCGTCACCAGGTGGTTGAGCTTGAGTTCAACCCCGTTGTCAATGGCGTTTTCCGCCACGCGAACACCCAGCTCGTAGGGGGAGACCAAACCGGCCGTGCCTGCGTAAAGTGCGCCACAGATGTCCGGGGCCAGGTTTTCTTCCATTTCGTGGACTTCGTCTTCAAACAGGATGCGCATGTTCGGCACGCCGTTTTCCAGGCCGCGTTTGTACAGCTCCTGCAGGGTGTACATTTCGTGTTCCGTGTGGGCGACGACCAGGGAGCCGGTACGCCTGAAGGGAACGCAAAGATCCCGGCAGACCTTTTCGTACATGATGTTGCCCGGCGCGTTGAAGCGGCCCTTTAATTTGTGGGGCACCGCGTCGAAGCCAGCGTGGACAATCGCTGAGTTGGCTTTGGTGATCTGGTTGGCCACATCATTTTCGCCATCCAGCAAGACGACGTTCAGCTGATAACGGGAGAGCTCCCGTGCTACGTAGGACCCGGCAATACCGGCACCTATTATAGCGATATCATACATAATAAAATCCTCCTTGATGATAAATAAATTTATAAATAAAAAACCGCACAAGACTTCACGCATTTAATCATCCGTGAAAAAAGTGCGGCTCTCCATTGCCCGTTGATTGATTTAGTTGTTGAGGTCGTGCGTCGATGGGGTCAAGACCGCAGGTCTTTCGCGTATGCTAAGAGGGAATTGAAAGCGTCCCACAAAGGCTTATGCGACGTAGAGGACGACAGGCTGCCCGCTTCCAGGCAGGTTCTGACTTCGTCTTCGGTTTCGATAAAGCCGCCGGTGATAATCGGCAGGGACAGTTCTTTGTGGACCCGTTCAATCACCTTGGGAACGAGCCCGGGCAGAATCTCGACGGCATCGGGTTTGATCTTGCGCGCCGAGTTAAGGGTGACATCCATCGCGGACGAATCCAGAAGGAAAAGCCGCTGAATGGTCATCAGGCCCTCTTTGCGCGCCTGGGTGATCAGTGCGTTGCGGGTGGAGATCACGCCGGTGGGGCGAATCTTTTCCCGCAGGTAGCGGATGAAGTAATGGTCCTCCGCATAGCCCTTGAGCAGATCAAGATGCACAAAGGCGTATTTGCCGGCTGCATTCACGAGGTCCACCATGGGTTTCAAGTTGTAAATATTGCCGGTGAGTAGAAAGACGACCTGGCAGGGAGAATCCACCGCGGCGTGAATATCTCGCGGATTGCGAATCGCGGCGATCACCGGATTTGCTTCAAGCAGATGCTGACATTTTAAAGTCGCCACCTCGGACCTCCCGTAAGCTATCAGATAGTGATTTGAATATAAAACCGTGTGAAGGCGGGGAGGTTAGCTCAATCCGTCCTGCGTCTGAGTGATGGCTGCGAGATAGCCTGGGCTAACCCTCCCGTTTCACGCACAAACTCTCCGACAGGAAGCCCCGTCGGAGAGTGATGTCTGTCGTTTTATTGAATACGACCAGAATGATAATTGAAATGAATCGCTTTTATTCTTCGACGTCGTCCGGATCGATCCAGTGCATGGAGCGACCGACGGCCTTGGTCCAGCCCTTATAGAGTTTGGCTCTGGTGTCGGCATCCATCATCGGTTCGAAGGTTCTGTCGATATTCCAGTGATCGATGACGTCCTGCTGGTTGTCCCAGAAGCCGACTTCGAGACCGGCGAGATAGGAAGCGCCTTCGGCTGTGGTTTCGACGATGGACGGACGGTCGACCGGCACGCCGAGGATATCCGCCTGGAATTGCATCAAGAAGTTGTTGTTGCAAGCGCCGCCGTCGACTTTCAGCGTCTGAAGCGGTGTCCCGGAGTCTTTTTCCATCGCGTCCAGAATGTCGCGGGTCTGATAGGCGAGGGATTCGAGGGTCGCGCGGATGATGTGGTTCTTGTTGGCGCCGCGGGTCAGGCCGACGATCGCGCCGCGGGCATAAGCATCCCAGTGGGGAGCGCCCAGGCCGGTGAAGGCGGGAACGACATAGACCCCGTTGGTGTCGGCCACTTTCTTCGCGAAGTGTTCGGAGTCGGGCGAGGTATCGACCAGGCGCAGCTCGTCACGCAGCCACTGAATGGCGGCGCCGGCGACGAAGATGGAACCTTCAAGGGCGTAGTTGACTTTGCCGCCGAGTCCCCAGGCGATGGTGGTCAGCAGACCGTTTTCGGATTTAACCGGTTCTTCGCCGGTGTTCATCAGCAGGAAGCAGCCGGTGCCGTAGGTGTTTTTGGCCATGCCGGCTTCGAAGCAGGCCTGACCGAAGAGCGCCGCCTGCTGGTCGCCTGCGATCCCAGTGATCGGGATTTCGCCGCCGCCGAAGAGGGTGGTGGTCCCGAACATGCTCGACGAGGGCTGGACATCCGGCAGCAGGGACATCGGGCATTCGAAGGTTTCGCAGAGCTTTTCGTCCCATTTGAGGGTCTTGATGTTGAAGAGCATCGTTCTGGACGCGTTGGAGTAGTCGGTCGCGTGGACACGGCCTTCCGTCAGTTTCCAGAGCAGCCAGCAGTCGACGGTCCCGAAGGCCAGTTCGCCGCGTTCGGCTCTTTCGCGGACGCCTTCGACGTGGTCGAGAATCCACAGCAGCTTGGTGGAGGAGAAATACGGGTCGAGAATCAGCCCGGTATTGTCTTGCACGTAATCTGCAAAGCCCGGAATGGCCTGGAAGCGATCGGCATAGGACGCGGTCCGGCGGCACTGCCAAACGATGGCGTTGTAAACCGGTTCACCGGTCTTGCGGTCCCACACGATGGTGGTTTCACGCTGGTTGGTGATCCCGATGGCGGCAACATCTTCGGCAGTGGCGTTGATTTTGGCCATCGCTTCGGCACAGACGGCGTTCTGGGTGGCCCAGATCTGCATCGGATCGTGTTCGACCCAACCCGGATGCGGGTAGATCTGCGGGAATTCGTGCTGTGCGACACTGACAATCTGACCGTCGTGATCGAATAAGATTGCTCGCGAGCTGGTCGTCCCGGCGTCGCACGCCATTACATATTTTGCCATAATATAAACCCCCTATGTTTATAATATATGAATTTATTTAACGCGCATGCGCGGTTAAATCACGGTGACGGAAGACGCATCGGAAGCCTTGCGGCGATGGAGAAATGGGTCGAAATGTCCGCGTCCGAATGGTGAAAAGCGTTCATAAAAAAAGGACAGTACTCAAATAATACAACGCGTCGTTGTTGGTACGGCCCTACTCCATTTCCTCCTGCCAGATTATGAAAGACATCCTCCGTCTTTTTTGTATTCCCATCATATCACATTTAAAAAAGTGTGTAAAGGGTTTACACCTCAAAAAAATTATTTCTAATAATGTTTCTAAATAACCCGTCGGCGCCATCTGCGTTTTGATGCGCGTGGCAGGCCTTCGAGGTGCGTTTTGACGCCGAAGGAGCATTCATCTTTTGGCCGATGCGATTAAAATCAGCGGCCGGAAAAAGCCAAATGCACCGCCGATAAATACGGATGATTTTTGGGGCGCGCAGCGAGAGGAGCGGCGGCGAAAAAATTCGCGGGATTTTGAAAAGAAATCTGCTAAGAAAATGATTACGTGTTATAATGAAATCAAATTAAAATCTCCAAGGAGGATTTTTACGAGATGAAGAAATTTATCAACGACGTCGAAAATGTCGAAAGCGAAATGCTCGACGGGATGTGTCTGGCAGAGCCGGATAAGGTCAGACGCCTGGAAGATTCCAACGTCATCGTTCGCGCCAAGAAAAAGGAAGGCAAGGTCGCTGTGATTTCCGGCGGCGGCTCCGGCCACGAACCGGCCCATGGCGGTTTCGTCGGCACCGGGATGCTTGACGCCGCCGTGCCCGGCCCGGTCTATACCTCGCCGACCCCGGACGAAATCCTGAAAGCCATTGAAGCGGTTGACGCCGGCAAAGGCGTTTTCATGGTGATCAAAAACTATACCGGCGACGTGATGAACTTCGAAATGGCCGGCGAAATGGCCGACGGGGTCGAAATCGCCCAGGTCGTCACCAACGACGATGTGGCTGTGGAAGATTCGCTTTACACCACCGGCCGCCGCGGCGTCGCCGGGACGATCTTCGTTCACAAAATCGCCGGGGCTGCGGCTGAAGCCGGCAAGAGCCTGGCGGAAGTTAAAGCCGTGGCCGACAAAGTGGTCGCCAACACCCGCTCCATGGGCGTCGCCCTGAAGCCGTCCACCGTTCCGGCCGCCGGTAAACCGGGCTTTGAACTCGGCGAAGACGAAATGGAACTGGGCATCGGCATCCACGGCGAACCGGGGACCTCCCGAGAAAAACTCCAGCCGGCCGACGCCATTGTCGATCATCTGCTCGACAAAATCATGAACGACGATGTTGACTACACCGACGGCTCCGAAGTGGCGGTCATCATCAATGGCTCCGGCGGCACCCCGCTGATGGAACTGTACATCCTGAATAAACGCGTCCACGATGTGCTGGCCGGCAAGGGCGTCAAGATCGCCAAGACCTATGTCGGCAATATCATGACATCTTTGGATATGGCGGGCGCCTCCATTTCGCTGTGCAAACTGGACGACGAAATGAAAGCATTGCTTCTGGCGCCGGCGGATACGGTCGCCTTCACCCAGGACTAATCGCCCAATCAAAAACATGACGAATGGCAGGCCTCGGGTCTGTCATTCTTTTTTGGCGCATTGTGGGCCGGCGGCGTTGCAATCTTTCGCCGATGGTTTATAATGGGGTCAATACTCAAGAAAAGAGGTAATCACATGGCAGTGACAAAAGCAGATATTTTAGCATTTATCAAAGCGGCGGACGAACGCATTGAAACCCATCATCAGGAGCTGACCGATCTCGACCAGGCGATTGGCGACGGCGACCATGGCATCAACATGAACCGCGGCTTCAAAGCCGTGATGGAAAAGCTGCCCGGTGTTGAAGATAAAGCCATCGATGCGATTTTAAAGCAGGTCGGCATGACGTTGGTGTCCACCGTCGGCGGGGCTTCCGGCCCGCTTTACGGCACCGCCTATATGCGCGCCGGCATGGCGATGAAGGGCAAGGAAACCCTCGCGGCGGAAGATATTTCCGCGATGTTTGAAGCGGCCATCGGCGGGATTCAGCAGCGCGGCAAGGCCGTCGCCGGCGAAAAAACCATGCTCGACGCCGTGATGCCGGCCAAGGAAGCTTATGACGCGGGGATCGCCGCGGGCAAGAGCATCGCCGAGGCCCTGGCCGACGCAGAAGATGCCGCCTGGAAGGGTGTGGCCTACACCAAGACCATCATCGCGACCAAGGGCCGCGCGAGCTATTTGGGCGAACGCTCCATCGGCCATCAGGATCCGGGCGCGACGTCCATCACCTACATGGTGCAGGCGGCGAGAGCCGTTGCCGAAGCCAAATAATTTTTAACCGATGCAAGTTTTAAAGCCGCCTTTTCAGGTCTTTTGCCAATCGTCAGGCCTGAAAGGGGGTTTGTTTTGTGTTGGGGCAGCGCTTTGATTTCATCCCTGATGCAGTCGCGCAGCACAAAGAATTCAGACCGGCATCAAAATACTTTGGTTGTTTGTGAGTTTTGATGGATTCGGTATGGATCGTTTTTTAATTTCATCTTGCTTTGTTCCGTCCAGGTTGTCGGCACCAAAAATCCATGTGTGGTATTTTTTATCTTAAATTGATAAATCTCTTCATAAAAATGGCAAATTTAATCTGCTATTCATTTCTCAAAATATGGATATCGTGCATTCCGGTACTAAGAAGTGCGCTGCGATTTTCCACAGAATGAAACCCGCCAATTTTTGCTGCATCGGCAACTTGACCTTTTATGACACCTATCGGCATTCCCTGTAAATTAAATGCCATATAACCTAAAATCATATCCCATGGTTCGGAATAATCCGGTTCAATTCCCTCATTTAAACACACAACAACGCCTCCGGGATTTAATGCCTTTTTTAACTTTGCGAAGAAATCCGCACCGCCTGCAATGGCAAACAGCATAACGGCGGAGCAAATTATCAGATCATACCCGTTGCCGATATCATCGTTTATAAAGTCCCCGGTTTTAACGGAAATGCTATCTTGCAGATTGGAAAGCTTTACACTTTCTTCGATAAGCGGCTGCATATCCGGTCTATCAAAAAGAACGCCGGTACGATTACTTTCATCCTGTATAACTGCAATTCCAAGACAACCTGCACCACAGCCCAAATCCAATATTTTGTGAATAGATTTATACTCGGGAAGGGATCGAAGAATTTCTAACAGTTCATATTGACGTACCCCCGATTGAGCATCACGCATCGCATTGCCATAAGCTGCAAAATCCATAGATTGTTGTGTCTTTTCCTGCGGTTTGGGACCTTCCTTCACCTGCTGTGCCACATTTCCAAGGCTCATTCCTTGATTATTGCAGAAAAACATCAGCACGCTTCCCATATAGGCAGGCTTTCCCTTGATAAGATATTTTGCAGTCTCCGGCATATTACAAAATGTATCTCCCTTTCGTTCAATATAACCAAGGCTGTACAAGCCTTTCAAAAGATTGAAGGTGTTGCCTTCATCCCAATTCATTTTTTCAGACAACTCTTTTGCAGTGATAGGCTTCTCTAAATTAGAAAAGACATCTAATTCGATAGCACCCTGTATCAGTTGCTGATAAGCTGAGAGATACGGTAACGCTGTAAGCTGTTCATAAATATTTGTTTTGTTAATCATAGTAATTTACCTCTTTCTTTATTTATAATTTTTTATGACATAACTTTTTCATTCTATATTATTTGGCAAATACCGGTTTATCAGTAGATGGCAGATTGTGGGGTTTCAAGCTCTGCAAAACCGTCCGAAAGTCTCTTTCTTGCAACTTCAATATATGGATGTACAATGGCTTTTGCAGGACAGTGATGATAACACTCGGCACATAAAATATAATTCTTAGGATTACGCACCATTTGTATTGTGTTGCTTATCACTTTCCTTCCGTTTATCATCAAAATAATAATGACCCTCATTGCCATACTCCCAGCTTCCACCTCCTGCTCCTAATTCAAAATGCAATTTAGCAATTCCAAGATCAATCATCGCGGTTTCCGTCGGCATTGTAATGGAAGCAGTTACCTGTCCATCCTTATATTTGAATACAAATGGGCGTAAATTTCTTGCTGTCGGTGCAAGATAAACGGCATCCATACCTCGCAAAAACCACTCCGGCACAGGCTCCTCCGCTTCTATTAATGCCTGCTTTGTTTTATGCTGCTTGTTCATCCCATATTCCATCATTCGTTCTTTCAGTGAATGCTTTTTATCCGAATATCCGATTGCTATCACACAATCTAATGTGTCGTTTCCCTTGCATAATGTCATCGCGGCTTTTTTGTCATAACTGGTTCCCACCCAGCAGGTAGATAGTCCCATTGCGGTTGCTTCAAGAATTATTTTTTCGCCGAAACGACCTGCTTTTTCCATACGATCTGGAAGATCGTCACTTCCAATCATGGCAATGTAGTTTTGAACCCCCACAAATAGACCATAGCTTTTACGAAATCCGTTAAATAGTTCTCCTCCGTTTCCAATGACCAATTTCATATTCAGTCCGGATTTTCTATTGTACAAAGCAATGCTATTTTCAAGCTGTTTCACATACTTAAAGTTAATAGGAACATCTTCGTATTTTCTGCGGGAACATCTTTTTTCCATGGCGGAAAGATATTTTTCGATTTCCATAGTTGATCTCCTTTCACACAAAAGCTTGAAATGTCTTATTTTTAATATATAATTTGATTAGCCATGTCTAATTTTGCTTTATGTTACGCATCCGTGTCCTCAGTGTCAACAAAAGAATGTAACGGTTAGCTATCAGCCTAAAGGATTTGCCGAATGGAGAAAATATAATTTTATGAGCAAGCAATTAGAAAAAATGTACAGAGATATTTTTGCAGGCAGGGGTGTTATTCCATGTGAACCCGTACCGGGATTTAATCCGAACGGCGAATTTTATAAAATGAATCCGGAACTTGGTAAAGGACACTGCTGGGTATATCAATGCAACCCATACGTGACTATCACCATTATGAATCAGATTCACTATGAAGATACCTGTTGTGCTTTTAATCAACCGGAATATATTTGTGTCGGTTATTTCTACTCCGTTTCCGGTGAAATACTGACGCCTTACCGTCGTTTGACATCCGGAGCAATTCAGGCGTATGTAGGGAAAAAAAGTGAATATCGTATGATACTTCACAAACAAATTCCTATCAATAGTGTAAGCATTACCTTTATGCCCGAATATTACAAGAAACATTTAAGTGAACAATATCCTGACATTTATGAAAATCCTTCAGAAGCATTCATGCAGATAGACGGCTGTCCTGATTTTCCCGAACTGGTCATGGTTTTTAATCAAATCAAAAGCTATGTGGGAGACGGTATATCTGCAAAACTGTTTTATGAAAGCAAAGTGAATGAAGCACTTTCCATAATTTTCGAAAAAGCAAAGAACCGGAATAGGGAACGTATTAGACATAGATTTTTAATACTCAATGATGATTTGGATGCCGTCGTATCTGTGGCTAATTATATTAACGACCATTACGCTGCGGATATTAGGATCGATTTTCTTGCACAAATTGCATGCATGAGTAAAGCTAAGCTAAAATACATATTCAAGGATGTATATCATATGAGTATTCAACAATATATTGTTACACGCCGTATTACATATGCTGAACATCTCCTTAGAGATACGGTGCTTCCGATATCTCAAATTGCTGAAATGGCCGGTTACAAATATATAAGCAGCCTGTCCGATATGTTCAAACGGCATACAGGCATGAAACCTACCGAATACAGAGAAAAAATGCAAATGATAATAGGTGATTGATCAGGTTATGTCACGACATGCGCCATTAAGGAGAATGGACAGATATCGTTACAGTGAAAAATATAAAGGAAACCGAGGAAATAAGCGTATAAAGCGTCGGATACTAATTGAGCAGGGCTTATGAAAAAGCGTCACAGTTATAAAATTGCGGCGCTTTTTTCTTTTGCATTTTTAAAGAAAAAAGATAATAAAATAGACTCATATAGTCCGAACTATATTGACCAAAAATAAAAAACATGTTAATATACCAGTGGTATATACCACTGGTATATTAACATGGAGGTATTCAATGAAAATATCAGAAACACAACAAAATATATTGAAGGTCGGCAAGCGTGAGTTCTTGGAAAAGGGCTTTAAGGATGCATCTCTTAGAAAGATTGTAGCAGAAGCAGGATTTACAAAAGGAGCCTTTTATGGATATTATCCGGACAAAGCAGCTTTATTTGAAGCACTTGTTTCCGATGCAGCAGATGGTTTAATAGAGCAATTCAAAGCCGCACAGGATGCTCATTTTGATTTAATTCCTGAAAATAAAACTGATAAGAGCATGGAATTATCTACAAAATATCTTCTGCATTTTGTGAATTACATCTATGATCATTTTGAAGAATTTAAACTTGTCATTTGTTGCTCCGAAGGTACAAAATACGCAGATTATATTCATGAACTTGTAGAACTGGACGTATCTCGCACAGAAAAATATCACGCTCTGCTTAAAGAGAAAGGCAAGATGACAGGAAGTGTTAGTCATGAGCTTCATCACATGATTACCAGTGCATATTTTACAGCTGCATTTGAAACAGTTGTTCATGACATGACAAGAGAACAGGCAATTAAATATGTTAAAGAACTTGCTGTTTTTTTAATTCCGGATGGGAAGGACTTTTAAGGCTTACATAAGCCTTAAAAATTTTTACACTTTAGTTAGTTGATACTAATATTATTATTTGAAAGGATGTAGTTAATTATGAAGAAAAATGAAAATATACTATTAACAAGAGATTATATTTCAATAGGCATTTTTTCACTTATCTATTTTGTAATTGCATTTGTTATAGGTGGAATTGCACAGATGACGCCTGTAACTTTTCCGTTTATGCCTATGATAGTTGCTTTATTTGCAGGCAGCGTTTTTATGCTTTATACCGCTAAGATTCCAAAACGAGGTTCGCTCTCTATCCTTGGTATACTTGCCGGCATCTTGTTATTTGTTACCGGTATGTTTTGGATGATGTCTGTCTTCTTCGTTATATTCGGATTTATCGCGGATTTTATTTGCTCTACAGGAAATTTCAAATCATTCCGAAAGAATTTACTTGCATATTGTATATTTGCGCTATCTCCAATGGGTGCCTATATCCCTATGGTTATAATGCCTGCACAATTTGATGAATTTATGCGGAGAAAAGGAGATGTTTCTTCTTTTGAAGGAATCATCAACGCTATTAGGGGAAATTGGTGGATTATTCCTTTGATGATTTTAGGAACCATTATTTGTGCCGTAATTGGAGGCTTTATCGGTAAAAAATTATTAAAAAAGCATTTTGAAAAAGTGGGGATCATATAAATGGTTTTGGATCCCAGAACAAAGCTTCTAATTTTAGCAATAACAAGTATTTCCGTTTTTCTGAATGAAAGTATGGTCATAGAATGCCTTTTTACAGCAATACCAATATTGTTACTCTTACAGGCAAAAGAGTTTCGGACTGCTTCAAAGTACGGCTTATTTTTTGTCGCGTTATTGATGATACAGTTATTTGTGATATTCAAATTGCCTGTTACAGTAGGAGGCATCATATATATGTTTGATGTCTATATAAGAAAACTGATTCCTTGTTTTATGCTTGGTGCGTTTTTAATACACACGACAAAGGTAAGCACTTTTCTTGCCGCACTCAGTCGATTGCATTTATCTAAGGGTTTTACGATTTCGCTTTCTGTTACATTGCGATATTTTCCGACCATGGCTGAGGAGTGGAACTACATCAAGGATGCGATGGCTCTTCGAGGTATAACTGCCTCATTAATAGGATTTATGCGTCATCCTATCAGAGTAATGGAGTATGTGTATGTACCAATGCTGGTATCTGCCTCCAAAATTTCTGATGAAATCACACAGGCAGCGATTACAAGAGGCATTGACCATGCAGGAAGACGTAGTTGTATGGAAAAAGTTTATTTTTCAATTTGGGACGCTCTGATTGTAACGATATATATAGGAATTATTTGCATGATGTTTTTTGATTTTTTACGAGGAGGTGTATTTCTTTGATTGAATTTATAAAAAGCTCTTTTTCCTACAAGGATTTGGAAAAAAGCTCTTTACGGGAATTACACTTAAACATTCCAAAAGGTCAGTGTGTTCTTTTATGCGGTGCATCAGGATGTGGAAAGACAACTCTTACAAGGTTGGTAAATGGACTGATTCCCCATTTTTTTGAAGGCAGACTTTCAGGAAAAGTAACTATAAACGAAATGGATATTGCTGAAACTGAAATTTCAACTATTTCTGATGTCGTAGGTACCGTTTTTCAAAATCCGCGAACACAATTTTTCAATACAGATACAGACAGTGAAATTGTTTTCGGACTGGAGAACAGAACTCTTGATTCTAAAGAATTAAAACAGCACTTTGAAAAAGTTGTCAAGGATTTGCATATAGAAAAATTAAGAGGACGCAGTATTTTTGAACTTTCCGGCGGAGAAAAACAAAAAATTGCATTTGCATCTGTATATGCTACAAACCCGGATATTTTTGTATTAGATGAGCCTTCTTCTAATTTAGATTTTCATTCAGTGATTGAATTAAGAAAGCTGATTGAAAAAATAAAGAAACAGGAGAAAACGATTATTATTGCCGAACATCGCTTGTGGTACCTAATAGATATTGCAGACAGAGTTATTTTAATGAAGGACGGTCAAATTTTCAAGGACATGAGTATGCAAGATTTTAGAAAACTTTCTTCTGAACAGATACAAAATATGGGGCTTCGGTGTCGGAATTTTTCTGAAATAAAAACAAATATCAGTGCTGAAAAAAGTTCCGAACGCATTTTAGAACTGAAAGATATCAGTGTTAAATATAGAGATCGTATAATCCTGCAAAATATTTCCTTTGCTGTAAATGGCGGAGAAATCATCGCAATTACCGGTGCAAACGGAGCGGGAAAAACCACGCTGGCACGTACTATATGCGGACTGATAAAACAAAATTCAGGAAATATATTTATAAACAGCAATAAGTTGCCTGCAAAAGTACGCACAAAAAAATCTTACATGGTTATGCAAGATGTCGGGCATCAACTGTTTACAGATAGTGTAAAAACTGAATGCACACTTGGAACTAAAACCATAGATGATGCTTACGTTGATGAAACGTTATCGATGTTATCTCTTTCAGAATTGAAAGACAGACATCCCTTGTCACTCTCAGGAGGGCAAAAGCAGCGGCTCGCAGTAGCCATCAGTTTACTCTGTGATAAAGAAGTTCTTGTTTTCGATGAACCGACCAGCGGTCTCGACTTAAAAAGTATGCAAGAAGTAGGAGCTATGGTTGAGCGACTTTCCGAACAGGGAAAAATTTTGCTCGTTATTACACATGATATTGAATTTATAAAAACAATATGTTCAAGAGTTCTGGTTTTGTCAGGTGGTCAAATGATTGCTGATTTAAAGGGAAAAGAAAAGGAAAATATAGAAAATTATTTTTTAACAGGAGGATATCGGAATGAATCAAAAAAACACATTACATCGCTTGTTTGAGTTTGCCGAATCTTGCAAAGGATTACTTACTGGCTCAGTTGTTTTTGCTGTCCTTGGAGCAGGTTTTGGTATCATTCCGTACATTGCGGTTTCACGAATTATTATTCAAATATGTGCTGGTGATTATAGTTTGAAGGCAATCATATTGATGGCGGTAATTGCACTTTTGGGTTATCTCTTACAACTCTGTTTATCAACCATTTCTACAATACGATCTCACAGAGCAGCGTTTACTGTATTGAAAAACATTCGTTCTGCACTTACGAAAAAACTGTCACGAGTACCTATGGGATTTGTTTTAGATACGCCTTCCGGAAAATTCAAAACTATGATTGTTGATACTGTTGAAAAATTGGAATTGCCTCTTGCACACATGATACCGGAATTGACTGCTAATATCATGATTCCTGTTTTGATGTTTATCTATTATATGGTACTTGATTGGAGACTGGCACTTATTGCCGTGGCAACATTTCCAATCGGAATGCTTTGCTATATGGGTATGATGAAGGACTATGAAATGCGTTATTCGAGAGTTCTTGCAGCAGCCAAAGCCATGGATGCCGCTACCGTTGAATATATAGGAGGGATAGAGGTTGTTAAAGTTTTTAATCAAAGCAGTGCTTCTTATCGCAAATATGCTGAAGCGGTAAAAGAAAATGAAAAATCCAAATCGGAATGGTTCAAAAAGACAAATCCATACTATGCTGCAGGTATTGCAATAGCGCCTTCAAGTTTGATTGGAGTTCTCCCTGTCGGAAGCTTATTTTATATAAATGGAAGTATAAGTGCGGGAAGTTTTATTTCTTGTATTATTTTGTCCATGGGGCTAATTTCTCCGCTTATTCAGGCATTACGATATACAGACAGCTTCGCTATGGTAGATGCCACAGTTAAAGAAATCGGCAATCTTTTAGATACGGAAGAAATGAATCGACCGGAAAAACGAGTACAGCTTGATGGAGAGAAAATAGAATTCTCAAATGTCTCCTTTTCTTATAACGATAAGGAGGTTTTGCACAACATTTCATTTTCAGCAAGTGAAAATGAAATGACAGCTCTTGTAGGACCGTCAGGATCAGGTAAATCAACCGTCGCACGATTGATTGCATCTTTTTGGAATGCAGGCAGGGGAATTGTAAAAATAGGTGGTATTGATGTACAAAATATACCGCTTTCACAGATCATGGAACATATTGCATATGTCTCTCAGGACAATTACTTGTTTCATCTTTCCATACGGGAAAATATAAGGATTGGAAAGCCTGATGCTACAGATAAAGAAATAGAGAATGCAGCGAAAAAAGCAGCCTGCCATAATTTTATTACATCTCTTCCAAATGGTTATAACACTGTCGTGGGAGACAGCGGAAGCAGCCTTTCGGGAGGAGAAAGACAGCGCATAGCTATTGCAAGAGCCATATTAAAGGATAGTCCTATAGTAATTTTAGATGAAGCTACAGCATTTACAGATCCTGAAAACGAATCGATTATCCAGCATTCTATAAGCCAGCTTGTAGCCGGAAAAACACTGATTGTTATTGCGCATCGTCTTTCCACTATTACAGCGGCGGATAAAATCATCGTTATGAACGAAGGAAATATTGAAGCTGATGGAAAACATCATGAGCTTATTGAAAATTGTGATCTCTATAGAGAGCTTTGGAATGCACATATAACTACCCTTGATACTAAGGAGGTGTCAGCATGATTAATATGTTCAAACAACTCTTAGCTTTTTCCGGTACGGAAAGAAGAAATTTGATCCTGTCATTTGTTTTTCATATGTTTAATTCTTTATTTGAGATGCTTCCTATCATGGCTGTACTTACGGTTTTGAATGGAATACTGTTGTCGCTTTCAAATGGCATCATGCCGGTTAAAACGATATGGATTTCCTTTTCGATTATGCTTTTAAGTATTTTAGGACGCATTTTCTTTACAAATCTTTCCTCGGTAAAAAGAACTCTCGGAAGCTTTTCTATGTGTTCCGGATGGCGCATGGAGCTTGGTGAAAAATTAAAACGAGTCCCTATGGGGTATTTCAATGAGCATAGACTTGGAGATATCACGGCAGCAGTTACTACAACACTTGGAGATCTTGAAACCAGCGCAGTTACCGTTATGGAGGCGGTAGCGGGAGGATTTATTCATGCTGTAGTGATAGGAATATGGCTTTTGTTTTATGAATGGGAAATTGGCGTCCTAATGTTTATTGGACTTATTGTTTCCCTTTTGATATATGCAGAAACACAAAAAGCCGGTGTGAAATATTCTCCGCGCAGGCAAGCGGCACAGGCAGGACTGGTGACAGGTATTTTAGAGTATATACAGGGAATGACTGTGGTGAAGGCGTTCGGACTTGCCGATCGTTCGGACAAATCCGTGGACGCTACAATCAATGAAAGTGCAGAGGCAAACATTGCATTGGAAAAAGTTTTCTCCAGCTTGGCTGCCGTCTTTCAAATGATATTCAAATTTGCCAGATTTGCGATTCTCGTTGCTGCTCCGTACTTACTTATGAAAGGAGAAACGACACCTGAAAAGTGCCTTCTTCTTATTATCGCAAGTTTTATGATATATACGACCGTAGAGCTTGCCGGAAGCACCTCTGCTGTTGCAAGAGTTGTAGACGCCTCTTTAGATAGATTGGAAACTGTATCAAGAATGCCGTTTATTGATGAACATGGAACAGATCTTACGCCGAAAACTTACGATATTTCCATTTCGAACATCTCTTTTGCATATGACGAAAAGGAAGTTATACATGACGTGAGTTTTTATATCCCTCAGGGGACAAGCTGTGCAGTAGTGGGTCCTTCAGGCTCAGGAAAGACAACTCTTTGCAGTTTAATTGCACGTTTTTGGGATGTAAAAGAAGGTGAAATTCTTTTGGGCGGCGTTAATGTCAAAGACTATACTTGCGACAGCCTTCTTAAGAATTTCTCTATTGTATTCCAAAGAGTGTATCTTTTTGAGGATACAATCGAAAATAACATTCTTTTTGGAAAGCCGCAAGCAACAAAAGCCGAAATGATTTCAGCGGCAAAAAAGGCGTGTTGTCATGATTTCATCTCTGCACTTCCTGACGGTTATCAAACAAAGATTGGAGAAGGAGGTTCGACACTTTCCGGCGGTGAAAAACAACGGATATCTATTGCGCGAGCAATTTTGAAGGACGCCCCTATTGTGATTTTGGATGAAGCCACGGCGAGTGTAGATCCTGAAAATGAACGAGAATTGCAGCAAGCTATTTCGGAACTGACAAAAAACAAAACGCTTCTTATGATTGCTCACAGGTTGAATACAGTACGAGGAGCAGATCAGATTCTTGTTCTTGAGGATGGAAGGATTGTCCAAAAAGGGAAACATCATGAACTTATGCAGCAAGAAGGGCTTTACCGAAACTTTGTGGAGATCAGGGAAAATGCAATCGGATGGGAATTAGGAGGCCGGGCATGACATACAAAAGGTTTTATTCAGAAAAATTGGACTCACATATTTTGGAGAATATCGATGCCGAACACAAAGCAAAAATGAAGCTTCTTATGGAAGAAATCAACCGAGGAACATGGACAAAAAAACAAAAAAAGAGGCAACAAAACAGCATAATTTCAAATATAGCTTTATACAGATGCTTTATAGATAATGGAGTATCAAAAAGCAAAGCAAAGGAATTGGTAAAAGAATATTCATTTCATATTGCCCGAAAGGCCCATAAGCTTTTGGAAACGTTTTTTTGTATGCCGGGTTTTTTTGGATTATTTCGCTTTTTTATGAAAAAAGGAATGTCTGGTGATGAAATATGGGAAAGTAGAATTTTATCGAATGACAACAAGTACTATCGCGTGGATGTGCTTAAATGCCTTTGGGCAGATACTTGCAAGTTTTTTGAATGTCCGGAACTATGTGAGATTTTCTGTTTATGTGATCATATTGTATTCGGAAATATAAAGGGATTTGCATTTGAACGAAGTCAGACTTTAGGTATGAACGGTGAAAAATGCGACTTTTGTTTTATAAACAAGAAAAGGAACAATTAGATGAAAAAAGCTGAAAAAATATGGTCTAAGGACGCCCCAAAAATGAAAGCATTTCTTCTGCAAGAAATAAAAGAAACAGGATTGGCATGGAAAACTTTGATAGAGCAGTACCTTGAAGATTATCAAAATGGAAAAATTTTAGATGTCGGCTGTGAAACCGGATTTATCTCATTGCTTCTTGCACAAATAGGTTTTGAGGTCATCGCAATAGACAATAATGCCGCAATGCTCAAGGAGGCTGAAAAAACATCTGAGGAGTTGGGATTTTCAAATAAAATCACTTTTATGCTTAAAGACGCAGCGTCAATGGATGATTTTACCGTTAATACTTTTGATGCAGTGATTTCAAGACATGCTTTTTGGCTGTTTAATAATCCGAAAAAGGTTTATGCGGAATGGTACAGAATTTTGAAATCAGGAGGTTGTATGTTGAACTTAGATGCTAATTGGCTTTTTCCATTTTGGGGAGAGGAACAGGCAAAACTCTTCCGGTCAGATGAAAACATTTTAAAGGAACGCTATGGCGAATTTCAGGATTATTATCATGATACAGATATGATGGAGGAATTGAAAAAATTACCTTTGAGTTATACGAAACGTCCTGAATGGGATTTGAAAATATGTAAGCAGATAGGATTTAAAGACATCAAAATGGAAATTCTTTCTCAAGAAAAGTACTGTAATCCCTTTATGGCACTCAGATATCGTACTATGCCGACATTTTTGATTAAAGCAAAAAAGTAACATTTATGGAGGAAAAACAAATGACAAATGAAAAAAAACAAGTATTAAAATGGGAAATTAAAGATGTGATTACTGTGGTTCTTTTGAGTCTCTTTCTTATTTTTATTCAATTTCTTGTAAATATGGTATGCATGGCGAATCATTTCGTCAGTATGGTTTTATCAATCGGCATTACGATGCTTTTGTGTGCACCGGTGTATTATTTGCTTTTGTGTCGGGTAAAAAAGCACTTTGTTACCATTATTTATATGAGTATCATAGGCATTATATATATTCTGATGGGAAACTGGTATCTTTTTCCGTATTTTGTTGCAGTCGGCGTTATATGTGAGATTATCCTGTGGAAAAATTGCTCGAAAAGAAATCCAAAACAAGTTATGGCGGCATGGACTGTAGCGAGTCTTTTGTATAATGGCGTCAATTTACTTCCTATTTGGTTCTTTTGGGAAACCTATTACAGCTTTGCAAAAAGCAGCGGAATGGATCAAAGCTATATAAACTCATATGTCCACTACTATAAAGAGCCGGGATGGATTATATTCATTGCGATTTTCACTACAATATGTGGGTTAATCGGAAGCCTGATAGGTAAAAAAATTATTGGAAAGCATTTTGAAAAAACAGGAATCTTGTAATGAACGGAATTTCATTATCTGTCATAACAAAAATATGGGGGTTCCTTTGCGTGATGATTGCTGTTTCCCTGGGGAAAAATGTCATCCTTAGTTGTATGCTTACAATTATCGCTTGTTTGTATCTTGCTGTACAGGGAAAACTGAAAATCATATTTAACTATGGCGTATTTTATATGATACTTGGGGCTTTACTTTACACTATAAAGTACTATGGCTTTCATTTATTTATTTTTTCTGAATTTTATGTACTGATGCTCTGGAATCTTTCACCTGTTATTTTGATATCGTGGGACTTGGTTACAACACCCCCTGGAAAGATTTCAGCATTCCTAAGCAGCATTCACATTCCTACCTCTGTTATTCTGGGGGTACTTGTGGTATTCAGATTTCTCCCAACCATAAAATCGGAGCTGAGGAGTGTGTTTTTGTCCATGAAAAACAGGAATTTAACAAATATCAAACAAATAATTAAAACACCTGCAAAGACATGCGAATATGTGCTGATTCCTCTTCTCGTCAGAATTTTAATGATAGCAGATCAGCTTTCTGTCTCTGCCATTGCAAGAGGTTGCGAATCTCCGGGAATACGAAGTAGCTATTATGAGAATAGGGTCGGAATAGCAGATATATTCTTAATGATTTTATGGGGAGTTTCGGTATCGTGTTATTTGTGGATTGGAGGCATTAAAATATGATCGATTTAAAGAATGTTTCCTTTCGGTATTCTGATAGTAATTATGGTGTTACAAATATAAATTTAACGATAAAAGCTGGTGAATGCGTGGTTATTACAGGGAAATCCGGCTGTGGAAAAACGACAATGACACGGCTTGTCAACGGTCTTGCTCCAAAATATTACAAGGGAACAAAAACAGGTAATATACAAATTGCAGGCAAAAATATTGAAATGATACCGGTCTATGATATCGGCAGAGCTGTCGGCAGCATATTTCAAGACCCGCAAAGACAATTCTTTTCGTCAGAGCTTGAAGGAGAAATTGCATTTGGTTGTGAAAATTATGGTTTCTTAAAATCCGACATTCAAGAAAGAACCAAAGAGGCCATTCATAAGATGAGATTAGAAAGTATAGGAAATATATCTCTAGATTTACTTTCAAGCGGTGAAAAACAACGAACAGCCATAGCCTCTGTATATGCTTTGCATCCACAGATTTTTGTATTTGATGAATCAACAGCGAATCTGGATAAAGGTGGTATCGCTCAAATGAAAAATATTCTTGTGGAGTTAAAGCAAGCCGGACATACATTGCTAATTGCAGAACACCGCATAAATTGGATAGGAGAACTTGCAGACAGATATTTATATATGGAGGACGGGCAGATACAAGGGCAGTATTCATCCTTGGAACTTAGTACAATGAATGAACGTGAACGCATTGCAAAGGGTCTCCGGTGTTTTTCAAATACACCTTTTGCAAAAATACCCGCCCCGTCTCGAACAGATAATATTGCAATAAGAGCAGAAAATATATCTCTCAAAAAAAGCAAAAAACAGATATTGAAAAATGTAAACATTTTTGTTAATGAAAAAAGAATCACTGCCATTACAGGAAGTAATGGTGCTGGAAAAACAAGTTTAGCTTTAATTTTGAGCGGATTGGAAAAATTAAAAGAGGGTAGCATTTACCTTTATGGAGAAAAAGCAAGATACCGAAAGCTTCGTACAAATATTTATTATTGTTCAAATGATACAGGAACACAATTTTTCACTGAAAGCGTTTCAAAGGAGCTGTTGCTTGGCTCGAAACACAGTGCGGAGAACTTGGAAGCGGCAAAAAAACTGCTTAAAAATATGCATCTGTACGACTATAAAGATTCCCATCCGACCTCATTATCGGGAGGACAAAAGCAACGACTTGCAGTATGCTGCGCACTGCTGTCAGGTGAAAAAATCTTGATACTTGATGAACCTACCAGTGGTTTGGATGCGGAAAATATGTGTTTAATAACAGAGGCATTAAAAACAGCAGTAAAACAGGGAAAAACAATTTTGGTCATTACTCACGATGAGGAATTTATAGCTGCCTGCTGTGAGTACAGAATAAATATGGACAAAATATTAAAAAATTAAGGAGGGTTTTAGAATGGATGTTCGTGATAAATTACTTACGGAAAATCCTTGGAAATTGATGATTCATCTTAGTTTACCGGCAATTTTAGGTCAACTAATTGTAGGGCTATACGCCTTTGTTGATTCAATCTATGTTGGGCAAATGGTGGGAACTGATGCTATGAGTGCAGTTTCGGCGGCATCACCGTTTGTGCTTATCAATAACGCGATTGCAGTACTGTTGGGAATAGGCTCAGGCTCTGTACTTTCACGAGCAATCGGGAAAAAAGATCAAGAAATCGTTGATAAGATTATAGGAAATCTTACTTTTTTGGTAATTGTGTTGTCATCAGCAGTCATGATCATAGGCATTACATTCGCTCCTGAATTTTTGCGATTATCTGGTGCCGATGGTGATGTGTTGCAAATGGGGGTTTCCTATTTAAGAACAGTATATCTCGGCTCAATATTTGTAAATTTTATGCAAGGTGCAAATATGGTAATTCGGGCAGAGGGGCGTATGAAAGTTGCGATGGGAATTATGGCAGCCGGCGCTATTATCAATATTATATTAGATCCTATATTCATTCTTCTTATGCCTTCTCGGGGACCACAAGCTGTTGCGGTCGCAACTGTGTTTTCTCAATTAATTCAAGCTTTGGTAACCTTAATATACTTCTTGAAAAAAAGCCCGGTGGTTCGTTTTCATGGAATAAAGCCTGCAAAAGACTTAGTACCTGAAATATTTTCTGTAGGGATGAGTGCTATGCTCATGCAAATTATGATGCTTGTTCAAATGACAGTTGTATATAATACGGCGGTGCAATTTGGTGGAGAAAAGCAAATAGCACTTATGGGAGCAGCTCAAAGAGTGATGCAGCTTGCTTTTGTTCCGATATGGGGAATGAGTCAAGGAATGCAGCCTGCTGTTGGAACGAATTTCGGAGCAAAAGAATTTATACGAGTTAAAAAGCTTACGAATGTATTTATTATAGGTTCTACTTGTCTTGCGGGGTTTTTCTTTGTTATAATCGAAATTTTTTCAGCACAAATACTATCTGCGTTCATTACAAATATATCCATTGTAAATGTAGGATTATCTAACTTTCGACTTATGTATTGCCTATTTCCTACTTATGGAGTGCTCATAATGACAGTTACTTATTTTCAGGCTATCGGAAAAGCAAAACAGGCGGGAATAGTAGTCATGTTGAGACAATTTGCACTTGTAGTTCCTTTAGTGTTGGTATTGCCTCGTTTACTAAAGGGTAATGTCCTCGGAGTATGGTTAGCCTTACCTTTGAATGATATCATTATCATTTTAATTACAATTATATTGCTAATTGGTGAATATAAGAATCTTATGCAGCTTGCACAAGGATCTGTATAATGTCGTGAAAAACAATTTCCTTCAAAATCGGTACAACAATTTGCGGTCCAGGGCATTTTTGAAGTTAATCGCATTGCGTTAGGAATACCGACCGCGAAACGATATCCCTCAAAAACAATGAACCCCCAAATAATCCGCAGGATATTTTTTGATGGATTTCTTCGTTAATAATAAAATCGGGAATCTCATTTACATGCTTATTCCAGAGCCAAGCCATTCGCCCGTCGCCTGATACTTAACCTAATTCTTTTCAGTCAAGAGTTTATAATTATTCATACTTTATTTCCTTACTCCACCCATAAAAATTCTTTACAATAATTTTTTGCCATTTTTTTGTATTTTCGCCAGATATTTCTATTTCTGCGATGCCTTGCAATGTGTCATCGTCGATTTTTTTTAAAAGATGCTCTACAAATACGCTTTCCCTTCTCCATTTGATGATGGCGGCCACAATATGAGTAAATATTTGCCCTATGATTATAAGATTTTACAAATAAAATGACAGCATTAAATGTTAAATCGATCTAAAATTTCATTGCGGATTGATTTGTAAGCTTTAAAAGCGGTGCATATGCGTTAAGATTTTAAATGTGCAAAAATCAATTTGAAATTAAATTTCATATTGACAAATGACGGCGCAGCGCTTAAAATGAAACATATTTTCAAATTCAAATTGAGACGGATTGGAAGCTTGAGGGCCGATATGGGGAGCAGAGGACAATACAAAACCAGACAGCGGGATGAGATTCTCGCAGCGCTGAAAAGTTTGGGGACCGGTCATGTGACGGCCGGCGATGTTTATGCCTATCTTTGTGCGGCGGGTCGGCCGATCGGGCGCACGACGGTTTACCGCCAGCTGGAGCGTCTGGTGGACGAAGGCGCGGTGGAAAAATACAGCGGTGGGGGCCGGCATTCGGCCTGCTTTGAATACGTTGGCGAGGGAGCCCACGCGGCCGGCGGCACCTGTTATCATTTAAAATGCGAGCGCTGCGGTAAGCTGATTCATTTGAACTGTGACGCGCTGGAGGTGATCTGCGACCATCTCTCTGCGGAGCACGGCTTCGCGCTGGATCCGAAGCGCACGGTTTTTTACGGGTTGTGCGAGGCGTGTCGGAGTCAAAAAGAAAACGGCGCGCCGTAGTCCGGGCGCCGGATTTGGGATTTCACAGGAAAGGAGCACACGATGACAGCAAAAGCGTCCGAAAGAACCGTTTTAAGCGCGCGCCGCATCGTCAGCCTGCTGATCGCGGCGACGGTCGCTGCCTTTTTGTTTTTTGTCATCGCGGAAGCGGGGCACGACTGCAGCGGCGATCATTGCCCGATTTGCGCCTGTGTGGCCCAGTGTGAGCATCAGCTGGCCCTTTTGGGTGCCGGCGGCAGCATCGCGGCTGCGGTGACGCCCTGTGGCCTTTGGCTTTTGCTCGTGCTGGCGATGCGGGCGGCGGGGCGCCCCGCCGCAGGTCAGACCCTGGTGACGGCCAAGGTGCGCCTGGACGATTGAGCTTCGGAGGTTCAAACGAAAAAATCAAATCGAGAGCAGCAGACACCATTCATTTTCAATTTCGGAGGTTTAACAAATGACAACAGCGAAACAAAAACGGGGCATCAGAGCCCTGATCGTGCTCGTGCTGATGGCGGCGCTTTGCTTGCCGCTGCTGGCAACGGGCTGCGGCAAAGCAAACGAATCGAAAAAAAGCACAGCCGGCGGTAAAAAGTTAAAAGTGGTCGCCACCGTTTTCCCGGAATACGATTGGGCGAAGCAGATCCTGGGCAAGCGGGCGGCTGATACCGAACTGACCCTGCTCCTGAAGAACGGCACGGACCTGCACAGTTATCAGCCCAGCGCCAAGGATATCGCCAAAATTGCCAACTGCGACGTGTTTATCCACGTCGGCGGCGAATCCGACGGCTGGGTAAAGGACGCGCTGAAGGAAGCCAAAAATAAAAACATGCAGGTCATCAACCTGATGGAGGTCATGGGCAAGAACAAAAAGCAAGAGGAAGTGAAGGAAGGCATGCAGGCCGAGAAGGAAGACGAAAAAGAGGGCGAGGAAGGCGAAGAAGAAGTCGAATACGACGAACACGTGTGGCTGTCGCTGAAAAACGCCAGAACGCTCTGTGCGGCCATCGAAAAGGCTCTTGCCAAGGCCGACAGCGCCCACGCTGACACCTATGCGAAAAACCTCAAGGCCTACGACGCCAAACTGGCGGGGCTCGATAAGGATTACGCCAAAACCGCGGCCTCGGCGAAAAATAAAACCCTTGTCTTTGGCGACCGTTTCCCCTTCCGCTACATGGTCGACGACTATAACCTCGATTATTATGCGGCGTTCGTCGGCTGCTCGGCGGAATCCGAGGCGAGCTTTAAGACCATTGCTTTCCTGGCGAAGAAGGTGGACGCGCTGAACCTGAAATACGTGATGACCATCGAAAACAACGACCACAAGATCGCCAAGACCATCATCAAAAACACCAAGAAGAAGAATCAGAAAATCCTGACCCTCGATTCCATGCAGTCCACCACGTCGAAGGACATCAAAGGCGGGGCCACCTACCTGAAGGTGATGCGGAACAACCTCAAGGTTCTGCGGAAGGCTCTTTGATTTTTAACCGATTTTGATATGGACAGGAGAAACGGATGAACCGTCAGAAAGCAATCATTCCAACAGCGCCAGCGGCGGCGCCGGCGCGGCAGATCGTCTGCGAGGACGTGACGCTGGGCTACGGCTCACAGGCCGTGGCATCCCACATCGCCTTTGAAGTCCGCGCGGGAGATTATCTGTGCATCGTCGGGGAGAACGGCGCCGGCAAGTCGACGTTGATGAAAACTTTGCTGGGGCTTGTGCCGCCTCTCGGGGGCCGCATTGTCTTTGCTCCGGGGCTGAGCAATCGGGACATCGGTTATCTGCCTCAGCAGACCGAGGTGCAGCGGGATTTTCCGGCTTCGGTGCGGGAGATTGTGCTTTCCGGCTTTCAGCGGCGGGGACTTCGCCCTTTTTATACCCGGGCCGAAAAAGCCCGGGCGGCAGCGAACATGGCGCGCATGGACATCGCGGATATGGCGCGCCGCTGCTATCGGGAGCTTTCCGGCGGGCAGCAGCAGCGGGTGCTTTTGGCCCGGGCCCTGTGCGCTGCCGGCCAGATGCTCCTGCTGGACGAGCCGGTGGCGGGGCTTGACCCCAAGGTTACGACGGAAATGTACGCCCTGATTGCCGAGCTCAACCGTCAGGGGCTGACCATCATCATGATTTCCCACGATATCGATGAGGCGGTGACCTATGCGAGTCATATTCTCCACGTGGGGAGCCGTCCGTTTTTCGGCACCCGGGAGGCGTATCTGGCCAGCGATATCGGCCGGCGCTTTGTGGATTGGCGGGGAGGTGAAGCCCGATGATGACAACCATCAGCCTGTATATGGGCCACGCCTTTGTGCGCTACGCACTGGTGGTGGGGGTGCTCATTGCGCTGTGCTCGTCGCTGATCGGCGTGACCCTCGTGCTCAAGCGCTTTTCCTTTATCGGCGACGGGCTTTCCCATGTGGCGTTCGGCGCGATGACGGTGGCCACCGTCATGAAGCTGACCAACAACATGGTGCTGATGATGCCGGTGACCGTCATCAGTGCGATTCTGCTGCTGCGCACCGGCCGGAATGCGAAGATCAAAGGTGATGCGGCCATCGCGATGATCTCGGTGGCGTCGCTGGCCTTTGGCTATCTGGTGATGAATGTTTTCTCCACCTCAGCCAATCTCTCCGGTGATGTGTGCAGCACGCTTTTCGGCTCCACGGCAATTCTGACCCTCTCCCATGAAGAGGTGGCATTGTGCGTGGGGCTGTCGGTGCTCGTGACGGCGGTCTTTATCTTCTTTTACCATCATATTTTCGACGTGACCTTTGATGAGGCCTTCGCCCGTTCTGCAGGCACGCCGGTGGATGCCTACAACCTGCTCATCGCAGTGGTGATCGCGGTGATCATCGTGCTGGGGATGAACCTGGTGGGCTCGCTGCTCATTTCGGCGCTGATTATTTTTCCGGCACTGTCGGCCATGCGGGTGTTTAAAAGCTTTCTTTCGGTAACGATCTGCTCGGTGGTCGTCTCGGTGGTCGGCGCCTTTTCGGGCATTTTGATTTCGGTGTGCGCCGGGACGCCGGTGGGCTCCACCATCGTGGCCGTCGACCTCGCGGTGTTTGCCGTTTTCTGGCTGGTCGGGAAGGCGGTGGGCTGATGAGATGGATGAAAGGCGCACGGCGAAGAGGGGCGGCCCTGTTGCTGCTGTCTGTGATGTTGACGGCGGTGCTCGCCGGCTGCGGCGGTGCACCGTCCGACACTGCCGGCGCGGCCAAAGGCGGTGAGACCGACAGCGTCGCCGCGGCCAACCGGAAAAAAGAAACTCTCGACCTTTCGGTGATGAGCAGCACCGCGGTATACGCCGAGGTGTCCAACATGATGCAAAAGCCCAAGGCCTACGAAGGACGGCGGGTTCGCATGAAGGGCCGTTTTAATGTGCTGGAAGAAAACAAGCGGGTATACTTTTCCTGCATCATCCAGGATGCGACGGCGTGCTGCTCTCAGGGCATCGAGTTTGTCCTCGCCGGCAAGCACGCCTATCCGGCGGATTATCCGGCCAAGGACAGCGAAATCACCGTCGAAGGTCGGTTCAAAACCTATCGGGAAAAGGGCGCGCTCTATTGTCACCTAGTGGGTGCCAAGCTTTTGTAGGGCGCTACAAGTGAAACAGAAACACAGAATCATTAAAAAAGAAGGCGCAGGCCTTCTTTTTTGATGACCAGGGATCTTTAAAAATACCGGCGCCAATCTTGACGTCATTTGTGGCAGCGATATAATGATATCAACAATACACGAAAATAAGGAGGGGATTGTCATGAGAAATCAAAATGAGCGAAAGGACCAGAAGGACTCATTAGAAAAGCGGGTGACGGCAACGTCTGACGGGGCGGCCAGACAGGCAGCCGAAGCCAATCCGTCGGCTAAGATGCCGGAGCGATTTGGCCGGGGCGCGGCGGAGGAACAAAAGTGCGAGGAGGCGACGACGCCGGCTGAACGTTTTGAACATGGCAGTGAAAATCCAAAGTCAGACGAAGCTCCAAAGACGAAAGGCGTGACAAAGCCCAGACGCTTCGGCCGGGGACCGAAATCCTGAAAGACCGGCAAAAAAAAAACGATCCGCTCACTCAGTGAGCGGATCGTTTTTTTGCCAAGCCCGGATTTAAAAAGTTTCGTTAATCCAGGGGGAAATCTGCCAGACGTAGCGGGTATCTTCCGGATCGTTGAGCGCTAAAATGGCGTAGTTTTTGCCGATGAAAACGGCCTTGTCCCCGGGCGCTTCCTGATATTCCACGCCGGTATCGCCGTAATAAACGGCCTCGGTCATATCCTTCAGCGGGACGACGGATTTCTGATCGTATTGCCGGAAGCGGTTGAATTCGCGAAAGGCTTCCGCTTGCATCGCCTCGCTCAGCAAATGCTTCTGAGATTCTTCCTTGACATCGATAATTAAAACATCGGTGGCATCTTCGGTTCTGCGGACCAGTGCTAAAACGTATTTCATGATGAGGCCTCCCCTCCATGCGATCGTTTTTTAAATTATAAACTATTTTAAAAGGCTTGTCACGAAGGGCGGATTAAAAATTAAATTAAAAAAGCCCTGCATCTGCAGGGCCGCCAATGAGGGCTTAGTCGTAGGTCTTGATCTTGTTGTTGATCTTCTGACGGGTCAGGTCTTTGCCGAACCATTTTTTGGTCAGTTTGCCGTAGGTGCCGTCTTTTTTGAGGGCTTTGAGCGCGTCGTTGATTTTGTCGCGCAGGGCGGTGTCCTGCTTGCGGCAGACAACGGCCACCGGCTCGTTGGACAAAGTGCTCGAAGAGACCTTGTAGGTATTCGGCTGCTGTGCCACATAGAAGTTGGCCACCGGTTCATCGGTCATGATGTAGTCGATCTGGCCGCCCCGCAGCGCGGTGAAGGCGTCGATCATGGAGTCGAATTCCTTGAGGGTCATTTTGTTGCCGTCCTTTTTGAAAGCCTTGGCCGCGTAATCCGCGGTGGTTTCGAGCTGGACGCCGACTTTCTTGCCGTCAAGCTGCTTGATATCCGTGGCCTGGGCGCCGCCGGCCGGGGAGACGATCACCACGCCGTTGCCCAGATAGGAATCGCTCATGGCGAAGCTCTTCTGGCGCTTGTCGGTGTTGGAGACGCCAGCGATGATGCATTCATACTGGCCGGAATTGAGCCCGTTGAAGATCCCGTCGAAGGAGGTGTTGGTCCATTTGGCCTTCACGCCCATTTTCTTGGCGAGGGCGCGGCCGAGGTCCACGTCGAAACCGACGAGCTTGTTGTTTTTATCCTTATATTCGAAGGGGGTGTATTCGGCGTTGGTGCCGATCTGCAAAACCCCGTCGTCCAGGGCGCTTTTTTGTTTGCTGCCGCAGCCCGTCGCAAAACCGATCACCGCGACGAGGCAAGCGGCGAGGGCAATCACTGTGAGTTTCTTTTTCATGAATGAACTCCTCTCTTAAAACTCTCTTGATTATAAAACAAAGGCCGGCAAAAGACCAGCCTTTTATGGGTAAATATGCAGGAAAATTTTATTTTATACAACGTCGTCGACCGGCGCGAGCAAATTGGTGCGGATGGCGGCGAGATCCGCCGAGGCGAGGTCCGTCTGCTCGGTCAGGTAGCGCTCGACATCGCCGAAGTGCCCGCGGATAAAATCGAGCTGAGATTTAAGCCAGGCCGGCCGCACGCCGAAGAAGTCCCGCAGCTTGGCCCGTTCCTCCGGCGCGGCCATGTTAAAGCCGGTGGCCATGATGGTGCCCAGGCTTTCGTAGGCCCGCTCGAAGGTGAGGTTGCTCAGGGTGTAATCGGAGAGGATCACGGACTCCGGAACGCCGCAGATCAAAAGGATCAGCGCCGTCATAAAGCCGGTGCGGTCTTTGCCGTTGGTGCAGTGATAGAGCAGCGGAAAGGCCGCGGGGTCTGTCATCAGGTGGAGCACCCGGGCAAAATCCCGGGCCTTGTGTTCGACCTGGTAGCGGTAAATCTCCCGGAAGAAGCGGTCGATGCCGTCGGGATCGTCAAAATCGATGTCCCGGGCGGAGACCGGAATGCCCTTCAGCACCGGCAGGTTGATGTAGTCCGCGGTGGCGGGCAGACGGTCGCGCTGTTCGCCCGCCCGGCCGGTGTCGCGGAAGTCAATCACATGGCGCAGGCCGATGGCCTCGAGGGCGGCGATGGCGTTGTCATCCCAGTTTGAGAGCGCCTCGGCGCGAAATACCAGCCGCCAACGCAGCTTTCGGCCGTCCCGGCCGGTATAGCCGCCGATATCCCGGAAGTTGATGGTGGTCTCGGGCAGCAGGATGCGGCGGTCGAGCTGAGACTCGTCGCAAAGAATCAGGTGCTCGGCGTCGTGATAATCCACGGGCGCCGGCGGCTCTTGGTTTTTCCCTTTTTAAAACGGGTCCGCCGGGCGAGCATGGCGGCGCCAAAGGCCGCCGGACCAAACCCGGCGAGGGCTGTCGTGATTTTGCGGATGATTTTTTTCACAGAGGGTCTCCTTGGGTGCGTTGCAATGAATGGTTGTTTTCATTATTATAGCATAAACCGCGCCGGGGCCATCGGGGCCGCGGCGCAAAATTTTGGAGGTGCCCATGCAGAAGGATCGACAGGGAATCGGCGTTTATGTGCACATTCCCTTTTGTGTGCAGAAATGCCGGTATTGCGATTTTTGTTCATCCCGGGAGAATGCGGCAGCCATCGGCCGGTATTTTGACGCGCTCGTCGCCGAGATCCGGGCGGATGCGGCCGCGGCGGACCGGCGGGTAGCGAGCCTTTATGTCGGCGGGGGCACCCCGTCCTTTGTGGACGCGGCGCAGATTGCCCGGGTGGTGGCGGCGCTGGAGGCGCGCTACGCTTTTTCCCTGCGGGATGCCGATATCGAGGCGACCATCGAGGTGAACCCTGCCTCGGCGATGGCCGATAAGCTTGCGGCCTATCGCAGGATGGGCTTTAACCGGCTGTCCGTCGGCTGCCAGAGCACCGATGATCGGCTGCTTGCGCTGATGGGGCGGGCGCACCGCGCGGCGGATTTTTTCGCCACGGTGGACGCGGCAAAGGCTGCCGGGTTTGAGAACATCTCCGCCGATGTGATCTTTGGCCTACCGGAGCAGCATTTGGCCGACGTTGCGGCGACCATGCGGGACCTGCTCGTCCTGCCGCTGACCCATCTTTCGGCCTACAGCCTGATCGTTGAGCCGGGGACGGTGTTCGACCGCTGGGAGCGGGAAGGCCGGCTCGCGCTTCCCCCGGAGGACGAGGAGCGCGCGATGTATGAGACGGTGCGCCGGATGGCGGCGGATGCCGGGATGGCGCCCTACGAAATTGCCAATTTTGCCCGTCCGGGCTATGCGAGCCGGCACAACAGCCGGTATTGGAGCTTCGAGCCCTATCGGGGGTATGGATTGGGCGCGGCTTCTTTTGTACGGCCGGCGGCCCTGCCCCTGGGGGACGGAGATTGCCGGCGCTTTGCGAACACATCGGACTTGGCGGCTTATGGTCTCGCGCCGGGTCGGGCGCTGGCGGAGGATCACCGGCTGTTTCTGGCCGAGGCCAAGGGCGATTTCATGTTTCTCGGGCTCCGGCGCACCGCCGGCGTGCGCGACGCGGTTTTTCAGAAGCTTTTCGGCGCTTCCTTTTTTGAAGAATACGGCGCGGCCATCGCCGGGCTGCGGCGGCAGGGACTTGTCGAGGTGGCCGGTGATGCGCTGCGGCTGAGCCGCCGGGGATACGACCTGGCCAATCAGGTGTTCATGGCCTTTGTGTGAGCCGGCTTAAATTAAACTGTAAATTTTTCAGAAAAAACGTCGGAAAGGGAAATTTACGCCGGAATCTTGTTGACAATTCAAAATCCCGGTGCTATATTAAACACAGATATTAGCACTCATACAAAAAGAGTGCTAATAAAGAGGCGGTGATAAGATGAAGCCCAGAAAAAAGAAAATACTCACGGCGGTGATTCAGGAATATATCAATACGGCCGATCCGGTCGGCTCGCGGCCCCTCTCCAAGCATCACGAGCTCGGGGTCAGCCCGGCGACCATCCGCAACGAGATGGCCGACCTGGAAGAGATGGGCTATTTGATTTCACCCCACACCTCCGCCGGGCGCATCCCGACGCAGAAGGCCTATCGCTATTATGTGGACGAGATCATGCAGATCCGCAAGCTCGCGGAGAGCATGCGCCGGGACATCCATCGGGGGTATCTCAAGGCGGGCCGGGAGATCGATCACGCCATCGCCCACACGGCCGATGCCCTGTCGACCATCACCAACTATACCTCGGTGGTGCTGTCGCCTCGGGTTTCGCGGTTCAACTGCAAGCATGTGCAGATCGTGCCGCTGATTCGCAACCGGGTGCTGATGGTGGTGGTTACGGTGGAGGGCATCGCCAAAAATGTGGAGGTCACCCTTTCCCAGAATGTGGATAATGAAATGGCCCTGCGCCTGTCCAACGCGCTTAACAGCATGCTCAAAAACATCGCACTGCAGGATTTCGGCACGGACATGGTGGACAGCATTGCCGATTTGACCCGGGCAGAGACGGCGGTCCTTCGCGAAATGCTTCCGGTCCTTCAGGAGACCCTCCTCGAAGAGGAGACCGAAGTCACGGCGACGGGGTTTAAAAATCTGCTCAACTACCCGGAATTTAACGACGTGGACAAAATCAAGAATCTGGTGGATGTGGTCGAGGCTAAGCCCCTTTTGGCGAAGGTGATGGTGAACAGCATCACTCATACCGGTGACGACCGCAATCAGATCATCCACATCTCCATTGGCGACGAGAACGATAACCAGCATCTGAAGGAATTTTCGATCATCACTTCGACCTACGAGATGAACGGCAGCCCGATGGGCGCCTTTGGCGTGATCGGCCCGACGCGGATGAATTATTCGCTGGTGTCTTCGGTGCTCGACGCCATCCGGGAGGAGCTCAACGACAACATCAACAAGCTATTGGAATAACCGCGGCGATGACCGCGGCGCAAACACACAAAGGCAGGAATCATGGCAGAAGAAAAAGAACCATTAACTCAGGAAGCCGAACCGACAACATTGGAAGCGGAACCGACGGTGGACACCGAGCAGACGGCCCGGGCCGAAACGCCGGAAGCACCGCAGGAGCCCTCCAAGGCGGACACGGCTCAGGAAGAAAATTACAAAGATCAACTGATGCGGCTGCGGGCGGACTTTGACAATTACAAAAAACGTACGAGCCGGGAAAAGGCCGACATCGCAGCCTACACCACCGAAGGCCTGCTCAAGAAGCTCTTGCCGGTGGTCGACAATCTGGAACGGGCCCAGGCGGCGGCCGAATCAGACGAGGACAGTCAGGTGGCCGAAGGGGTCAGGATGGTCTTTGACGAGCTGATGGGCGTGCTCAAAGACGAGGGCCTTGAGGAAATCGAAGCCGAAGGCCAGCCCTTCGACCCGAATTTTCATCACGGCGTGGCCGTGGCAAACGATCCCGAATCGGACGACCAGGTGGTGCTAAACGTCTTTCAGAAGGGTTATACCTACAAAGACCGGGTGGTGCGCGCCGCGATGGTGCAGATCAATCAAAAGTAAGTGAAAAATCCGGTGCTTTTCAGCGCGATTCACAATAAAAAATATCCATTCAGACCATTTCAGGAGGCAATCAAATGAGTAAAGAAAAAATTATCGGTATCGATTTAGGAACAACCAATTCTTGTGTGGCAGTGCTCGAAGGCGGCGATCCCGTCGTCATTCCGAATGCGGAAGGGGCCAGAACCACCCCGTCGGTCGTGCAGATCAAAGACGGCGAACGCTTGGTGGGCCAGGTGGCCAAGCGCGGCGCCATCTCCAATCCGGACGGCACCATCTCGTCCATCAAACGCCACATGGGCTCGGATTACAAAGTTAATGTTGAAGGCAAGGAATACACCCCGCAGGAGATCTCCGCGATCATTCTGCAAAAACTGAAGGCCGACGCCGAAGCCTATCTGGGCGAGGAAGTGAAAAAGGCCGTGATTACCGTGCCGGCCTACTTTAACGACGCCCAGCGTCAGGCCACCAAGGATGCCGGCAAGATCGCCGGTCTCGAGGTGGAACGCATTATCAACGAACCGACGGCCGCATCGCTGGCCTATGGGCTCGAAAAGGACGCTTCCCAGAAGATCATGGTCTTCGACCTGGGCGGCGGCACCTTCGACGTCTCCATCCTTGAGCTGGGCGACGGCGTGTTTGAAGTCATGGCGACCTCCGGGAACAACCATCTCGGCGGCGATGATTTTGACAACAAGGTCATCGACTGGATGGCAGCTGAATTCAAGAAGGAAAACGGCGTCGATCTGAAGGCCGACAAGATGGCGCTCCAGCGTTTGAAGGAAGCGGCAGAAAAGGCCAAAATCGAACTGTCATCCACGCTGAAGACCGAAATCAACCTGCCCTTTATCACCGCGACGGCAGAAGGGCCGAAGCATCTGCAGATGGATCTGTCCCGGGCCAAGTTTGACGAACTGACGGCCGATTTGGTGGACGCCACCCGCGGCCCGGTCAACCAGGCGTTATCCGACGCCGGCATCTCCGGCGCCGATCTGGGCCGGGTGATTCTCGTCGGCGGTTCCTCGCGGATCCCGGCGGTGCAGGCGGCCGTGAAGGGCATTACCGGCAAGGATGCGGATAAATCCGTCAACCCGGACGAATGCGTCGCCGTCGGGGCGGCCATTCAGGGCGGGGTGCTCGCCGGCGAAGTCAACGATGTGCTGCTCCTCGACGTGACGCCGCTGTCGTTGGGGATTGAAACCCTTGGCGGCGTGAGCACCAAGCTGATCGAGCGGAACACCACGATCCCGACGAAAAAATCCCAGGTGTTCTCCACCGCGGCAGACAATCAGACGGCGGTCGACATCCACGTGCTCCAGGGCGAACGGGAAATGGCCAGAGACAACAAAACTTTGGGCCGCTTCCAGCTGACGGGCATTCCGGCGGCGCGCCGCGGGGTGCCGCAGATCGAAGTGACCTTTGATATCGACGCCAACGGCATCGTCAACGTGTCGGCCAAGGATATGGGCACCGGCAAGGCGCAGAACATCGTTATTAAATCCACATCCAACATGAGCGAAGCTGATATCGACAAGGCCGTGAAGGAAGCGGAACAGCACGCGGCGGAAGACAAGAAGGAAAAGGACCTCATCGAGGCGCGCAACAACGCCGATTCCGCCGCCTATCAGGCCGAGCAGTCCCTGAAGGACATCGGCGACAAGGCCACGGCCGACGAAAAGGCGAAAGTCGAAACGGCGATTGCCGAGCTGCGGGAAAAGGCCCAGGGTGACGACCTTGAAGCCATCAAGACCGCGACCGACGCGTTAAACGAATCCCTTTATCCGATTGCGCAGAAGATGTATGCCGATGCGCAGGCGGCGCAGCAGCAGGCCGGCCAGGAAGCGCCCCAGGGCGGTGCCCAGGATCAGGGCGCGGCAGGCGGCGACGACGTCGAAGACGCGACCTATGAAGACGTCACGGACTAACCGAACGGCATTAATCACAACAAAAGATCTGCCGCAGGGCAGGCGGAGAAGGGCAGCTTTTTCAGGGCTGCCCTTCTTAAACAAAGGCGATTTTAAAATGCCGGCTTTACAGATGCGGCCGGATGGCATAAAATGGGGCGGCAACAAACGACGTGAGGTGAGAACGCGATGAGTAAAGAAAAACGCGATTATTATGAAGTGCTGGGCGTGGATAAAAACGCCAGCGCAGACGACATTAAAAAGGCCTACCGCAAGCTGGCTTTAAAATATCACCCGGACCGCAATAAGGGCGATAAAGAGGCGGAAGAAAAATTCAAGGAGGCCAACGAAGCCTACGAGGTGCTCAGCGACGACGAAAAGCGCCGCAACTATGATCAGTTCGGCCATGCCGGCGTGGACGGTCAGGGCTTTGGCGGCTTCGGCGGCGGTGCCGGTTTCGGCGGCTTCGAGGATATTTTCTCCGATATTTTCGGCGGCGGTTTCGGCGGCTTCGGCGGCTTCGGCGGCAGTGCGGGTTCGGCCCGGCGCGGGCCGAGCCGGGGCGCCGATATGCGCATCAATCTGCATTTGAGTTTTAAAGAGGCGGTGTTCGGCACCACCAAAAAGATCAAGATCAAGCGGCGGGAAGCCTGCACCCATTGTCACGGCACCGGCGCGAAGGACGGCTCCGGCGTGAAGACCTGCGACCGCTGCGGCGGCACCGGCCAGGTGACGATGCGCCGCCAGACGGCCTTCGGCATGATGGCCCAAACCACCGTATGCGATAAGTGCCACGGCGAGGGCAAGATTATCGAAGAGCCCTGTGATTATTGTCACGGCAGCGGCCTGGAAGAAAGGGAACGCACCATCGAGATCAAGATACCGGCCGGGGTCAACAACGACTCCGTGCTGCCTCTGCGCGGCCAGGGCCACGCCGGGGCGAACGGCGGCGGCAAGGGCGATATTCTGGTGTATATGAGCATTGCGGCGGATCCGCTCTTCAGCCGGGAAGGCGACGACATTTATCTGGACATGCCCATCACCTTCAGCCAGGCGGCCCTCGGCGGCAATGTGGATGTGCCCCTGGTGGATGGGACGACCAAAAAAATCAAAATTCCCGAAGGCACCCAGACGGGCAAGATTTTCCGCATGCGGGGCATGGGCGTGCCCAATGTCAACGGCTATGGCAAGGGCGACCAATACGTTACCGTCAAGATCGAAACCCCCCAGAAGCTCAATAAGCACCAGCGCGAGCTGCTTAAGAAGTTTGACGATTCGCTGGAGAGCAAAAACAAACAGCGGGGCAGCAGCTTTTGGAATAAGGTCAAAGAAGCGTTTCAATAATTGGGCAAGCAATGAAAAGCGGCGGCGAATGAAAGATATTTCCCCTTTACTGAACTATCAGTAAAGGGGATTTTTTATGCCCGATAGTTATGAACTTAGGATTGAACGCATTGAATAGTAGTGAACAATAAAAATGGTCGGAGACATCAAGCAGGATAAAGGAAAACGACTTTCATCAGATTCACGAGTGGGTCAGCGTCGGCGGCGTCTGATATCATAATAGAACAAAATACGATGATGGATGCGCATGTTATAATCATTAAGGTTTTTAAGAAAGATCCGTCATAAAATTAAAAAAGATCGGATCAATCAGGCCTTAATTCGCGCCATGCGATCAATTGGCCTATCGGGGAATCCTTATTGGAACGCATTTTGTTATTGACGATGCTTGTTTAAGAATTTTGGAAGATCCTATAATGGATCCCGGAAATCGGAGCTATTCATCTTTGCGTTGCCCCTCCTTGAAGAGGATAGGCGTTGGGGATTTCGGTATTCCGATGCAAAAATGGTTAAGACCGACTTCTTTGGAGCAAGACCAGCGATCTGCGCCAAAAGCAGTCCCATCGAGATGACCTGCAAAGAAACTTAATCTGGCGGCATTAAAGGTAAATTTCGGCTTGAGATAGAAGGCTTAAATTTTAATAATCGAAAGAATAAATTATGAAAAATCATGAAGGTATGAGCTACGATATCGTAATCGTTGGAGCGGGACCTGCAGGTTCTACATTTGCAAGAGAAATTGGCAATAGGGGATTAAAGGCTGCGATCATAGATGGACAAAGCGTTTCTCCAAACAAACCTTGCGGCGGACTGTTGGCCCCTGATGCCCAAAAACTTATGGCGGGATACGACCTTGTGCTTCCCAAGGAAGTTTTGGCAGATCCACAGATTTTTTCAGTAAGAACGATCGATCTTGAGAAGAATATTGAGCGCTTTTATCAAAGATATTATCTTAATATGGATAGACATCAGTTTGATGCCTATCTTCTGTCATTGGTTCCCGAAGAAGTTGAACGGATTAACGGAAGAGTGATGAAAATAACTAAAATGAAGGAAAGCCATCAGCGCAGGGAATCCGACGACGGAAGATTTAAATTTGATGTAATAACGGAAGGCGGAAAAGCGGCTACCCTTACTTCCAAATATGTGGTAGGCGCAGATGGGGCGGCTTCAGTGGTACGAAAATCATTTTATAAGATTCCTATATTACGATATATGGCCATTCAGCAGTGGTTTAAAATCGATATGCCTCCTAAAACATATTATTCTTGTATATTTGACGAAAAGACAAGCGAAAGCTGCTCATGGACCATACACAAGAACGGCTATTTTATATATGGCGGCTGCTTTAAACCCAAGGGCTGCAGACCGGCATTTGAAACGCAGAAAAAAAGACTTTCAGCGTATTTGAACTACGATTTTGGTGAACCAATAATGACGGAAGCCTGTTTGGCGTGCAGACCGAGGCGCATGAAAGACTTTGTCACCGGAAAAGACGGCGCATGGTTAATTGGCGAGGCGGCAGGTTTTATCAGTGCCAGTTCATTGGAAGGAATTAGTTTCGCCATAAAGAGCGGAAGCATGCTTGCAGACGCTTTTAACCGAGGCAAAGGCTCCCGTGAAATAACGTCAATCTATAAGAAAAAGGCCCTTTCTTTAAAGTTAAAACTGTTGACCAAAGTGATTAAACATAAAGTGATATTCACCCCTTGGATTAGGAAAATAATCATGAAAAGCGGCATCCAATCGATAAAATAGGGTTGTCTTTGAGTCCGCCTATTTAAAGCGTGCCGGCGTGCACAATGACCGGAATAAAGGCGATGCTGCGAAATCGGTTTTTGTCCTTTGCCAGTTGATTGCAAGGGACTTTTTTTATTTGGCGAATGGCCAAGCCAATGCCAGGGCTTTGAATCGTACACTTCGCATGGAATTTTATGACCAGGGCATTTGCGATGTCGACGGTTCAGTTGATCGAATGCCTTTTGGATGTATTCATCTGGAATGTTTGTGAGATCTTTCCCTTTTGGAAAATACTTTAACCCATTGACTGACGTTTTCGTTGAAAGCGCGTTTTGAATTTTCCTGATTTTAGGACGGCCTTTGCAAACACGATTGCAGCAGAAGGCCAGAGGTCGTTTTTTAGTTCTGGCAATCGTCTGTATATTCGGGATAAAGAAAACCATGCGATGGCTGCGGGGTTCAGCAAAGCTTAAACGGTAAACGGAAAACTGCGCTATTTTATGTTTTGACGGTTAAGAAAAAATATTTTTCATAATATAAAAGAAACAATATAATGATTGATAAAAATGATATAATAATAAAGGTTTTCATAAAAGCGTATAAAGTGCATAAAAAAATCTGCATTAGCAGATCTTTATTCGCACAATGCGATCAACTGTGATGTCGGATAATCCTTATTTGAACTCACCTTGTTATTTACGCATTAATTTTAGCATATAAAATAAAAAGATGTCAATTAGAGATAGAAAGGAAAATTGAAAATGACATACTATCTGGGGTTGGATATGGGAACGGGTTCTGTCGGCTGGGCCGCAACTGATAAAAATTATAAATTGATTCGCGCGAAAGGGAAAGATCTTTGGGGCGTTCGCCTTTTTCAAACAGCGAAGACAGCAGCGGAAAGAAGGAGTCATCGTGTTGCAAGACTGCGAAGACAGCGGGAGAAAGTGAGAATCGGGTATTTAAAAACTATTTTTTCCGATGCAATTAATAAAGTGGATCCCGGTTTTTTTCAACGTTTGGATGACAGCTTCTTTTATGCGGAAGATAAAAATATCAATCAACCGTACGCTTTGTTTGCGGATACCGGATATACAGATGTGGATTATTACCGTGATTATCCAACCATTTTCCATTTAAGAAGTACCTTGATTCATGATACATCGCCCAAAGATGTGCGACTGGTATATTTAGCCGTTCTCAATATGTTTAAACACCGAGGACACTTTTTAGCATCTAATTTGTCGGAAAATGGTGTTGATGATTTTGGAGACATCTATCAGCAGTGGTGTAAATCTGTGCCGAAGCCTGTCCAGATATCGGATCCCGAAGCGAAGACAGAAAAAATCGAAAATATTCTTTCCAAGGCTGGCATTTCCAATACCAGGCGGTTGGAAGCACTCTTAGAAGTCTTTGGTATCAAGAGAAGAGATGCTTTTGCAGAAGTTTTAAAGCTGTGGTGCGGTCTCAAAGGGAACCTCAGTAAAATTTGGTCAGAGACTGATTTTAGTGATTTGGACAACACAAAACCAGCATTGTCATTTAAAGACAGTAATTTAGATATGGTTTTGTCCCAATTAGAAGAAATTCTTCCAGACGAAGATTATTCATGGTTAATGCTAACAAAACAGATTTATGATTGGTCTCTATTGTCTGGAATGATGAAAGATGCAAGTGGCAAAAGTTATGATTATCTGTCGGATGCGCGGGTTGCGTCCTATCAAAAGCATTCGGAAGATTTAAAAACACTGAAACGGTTTTATCATGATAATCATTTATCTGCGGCTTACGATCAGATGTTTCGGGTCATGGGAAAAGATAATTACAGTGCCTATGCGGGATCGGTTCAGTCAAAGAAGGAAGTCGTTCGTCGTGGTGCATCATGTGGCATCGAGGAACTTTATAAGCGAATAAAGAAAGATTTAAAACCGGTACCAGACTGCGAAACAAAACAAATCATTTTAGAAAATATTGAACGCGGAACTTTTTTGCCGAAACAGTTAACCCGAGATAATGGAGTTATTCCGAATCAGATCCATGTGCATGAGCTTAAAGCAATTTTAAAAAATGCAGAAAATTATTTGCCTTTTCTTAAAGAAGGCTCGGAACTAACGAATAGTGAAAAAATATTGCAGCTGTTTCAATTTCAAATTCCTTATTATGTTGGACCGCTCTATTCGGATGAAAATAATTATGCTTGGGTCGTTCGAAAAGAAGGGGGGCGTGTTTTTCCTTGGAATTTTGCTGAAAAAGTTGATGAAAAAGCTTCAGCGGAAGGTTTTATATCGGAATTGGTTGCCCGTTGTACTTATTTAGATAATGAAAAAGTACTGCCTAAGGCATCTTTGCTTTATGAAAAATTTATGGTCCTTAATGAACTCAATAATTTAAGGATAAATGGTGAGCGCATTTCGGTCGATATTAAACAGGAACTTTATCAAAATTTGTTTACACGCGGCAAAAAAGTGACCCTCAAAAAAAGTGAGGGATTATTTGGTGGCCAAAGGATATTTTGCCTCTGATGAAGAAATCGATTTTTCCGGCGTGGACGATGGATTTAAAAATACGTTGAGCAGCCACCAAAAGTTTAAGGAGATTTTTGATGTTGAAGTGCTGAATGATTGGCAGAAATCGATGTCAGAAAAAATTATTTTCTGGGCAACGGTGTACGGTGACTCGAAAAAGTTTTTAAAAGAGCGATTAGAAGATGCTTATGGCAATGAGCTTGATCAAAAGCAAATCAAACGTATTTTAGGCTTGCGATTCAAGGATTGGGGACGTTTATCAGAAGCCTTTTTAAATCTCGAGGGAAAAAATTCAAAAACAAATCAGTCTCAAACGATTATAGAGGCGCTTTGGAATGGCGATGGGACAAACAATTTTAATTTGATGGAACTGCTTAGCAGCCAATTCACCTATCGAGACACGCTTAAAAAAAGAGCACTAAAAGGCGAAAAGACTTTAACGAATATTACCTATGAAGATCTGTCAGATCTCTATCTTTCACCATCCGTAAGAAGAATGGTGTGGCAGACAATTTTAATAGTCAAAGAATTACGGCAAGTATTGGGGGCCGGCCCTGCTAAAATTTTTATTGAAATGGCACGGGACGTCACGTTGAAAGCGGGCACTCGGACAACCAGCCGGCGTCAGCAATTACTTGATTTGTATAAAAATGTTCAAACGGAATCCAGAAATTGGGTGGAAGAAATTGAAACACAGGAAGAGAGCCGATTTCGCTCCAAAAAAATATTTTTGTATTATACTCAAATGGGCCAATGCATGTATACGGGTGAACCGATCGTTTTTAAGGACTTGTTTAATCGGAATCTGTATGATATCGATCATATTTATCCCCGACACTTTGTAAAAGATGATAGCTTGATCAATAACTTAGTGTTAGTTAAAAAACAAGCTAACAGCCATAAAAGTGATACCTTTCCCATTGAAAACAGCATTCAGCAAGCGCGTCGCGATTTTTGGAAATGGTTATCGGAAAAGGGGCTGATATCTCGGGAAAAGTTCAATAGACTGACGCGGCGAACCAGCTTTTCAGACGAAGAACTGGCGGGTTTTATCAGCCGCCAAATAGTTGAAACACGTCAAGGAACGAAAGCCGTTGCCCAGATTTTTGAGAATGCCTTACCGGACAGTGAAGTTGTTTATGTGAAGGCGGGAAACGTCAGTGATTTCAGGCATCATTTTAATCTATTAAAATGCCGGGAAATTAACGATTTGCACCACGCGCAGGATGCTTATCTGAATGTGGTGGTGGGGAATGTATACCACACAAAATTCACGAAAAATCCGATTAATTTTATTAAAGGCTATCGAAAGGACCGCAAGGCATATGCTTATCATATGGATCAGATTTTTGATCACCCGGTAAAACGTAATGATATCATCGCCTGGCAGACCGATAAAAATCAAAGCATTGCGACGGTTAAGAAGGTGATGGCCAAGGGGACCCCGCTGGTCACCCGGATGAGCTATGAAGAACACGGCGAGTTGTCGAATCAGAATATTTGTAGCGCAAAAGCAGCCCAAAAAGCAGAAGGAAAAGGCTATTTACCCATCAAAAATTCGGAGCGGTTGTCAAATACGCAAAGATATGGCGGCTATAATAAATATGCAGGCAGTTATTTTTTCCTGGTCGAGCATACTTTAAAAAAGAATCGGGTCAGAACGATTGAAACAATGCCCTTATTTTTGCGAGATACGATTAAAACTTCGAAAGACTTGTTGAAATATTGTTGCGAATCTTTAAAATTAGAAGCCCCCTCCATTCGCGTAATGAAAATAAAAATGGGTTCACTTTTAAGCGTCAATGGAGCTTTTGTGTATTTGACGGGAAGAAGTGGGAAGAAACTAATCACGCCTAATGGCTTTCAACTGATACTCCCTCAAAAATGGCAAGATTATATTCGATTATTGATTAAAACAAAAGATTCACCTGACGATGTAGAGGGAATAAGCGGGGGAAAAAATATCGAGTTCTATGATATTTTGGTGGAGAAGCATACAAAGACATGCTTAAAGAACAGACCTAATCCCATAGGGGAAAAATTACGAGAATGGCGGAACGATTTTATAGCTTTAGACAATCAGAAACAATCCGATATTTTGCTGGAAATTCTGAAATTGACAACATTCGACAATTCGGGTGCTGATTTGAGAGCGATTGGCGGGAAGAATCAATCAGGAGTGAGTACGATCGGTAAAAAAATATCAAGTCAAAAATCCGTGGTGCTTGTTCATCGGTCTGTCACCGGAATTTTTGAAAAACAGGTGGATTTATTAAGCATATGAGTTGGCGAACCATTGTCATCACTAGTAATGCCAAATTGGACTATCAAATGGGTTATTTAGTGGTGAGAAGTCAGAAAACGACAAAAATATTATTGTCAGAAATCGGCACCCTGGTCGTGGAGAGCACAGCGGTTTCCATGACGGCTTATCTTTTGAGCGAGTTGACCAAGCACAAAGTTAACGTCATTTTTTGCGACGAAAAGCGCAATCCGTCATCGACCTTGCAAGCATTTTATGGCTGTCATGATACCAGTGAAAAAATTCGCAAACAAATCAAATGGACAGATTATATCAAGTCAGCCGTATGGACAGAAATCGTCACGGAAAAGATCAGAAAACAAGCAGCATTACTGAATGCGCTTGAAAAACCGGAAGCCAAAATACTCAAAGGCTATGTCGGTCAGGTGACATTAAAGGACGCAACGAATCGGGAAGGGCACGCCGCAAAAGTATATTTCAACGCATTATTTGGGAAAAAGTTTACCCGTTCGTTGGAGTGTTCGATTAATGCTGCATTGAATTATGGTTATACACTTATTTTATCCGCTGTTTGCAGGGAGATCGTGTCGAATGGCTACATGACACAAATTGGCTTATGGCATGACAACATGTTCAATCCCTATAATTTGGGTTCTGATTTGATGGAGCCTTTCCGACCATTGGTGGACCACGAAGTGTATAATATGCAGCCTCAACAATTTGAAAAGAATGAAAAACACAAAATGCTGGATTTATTAAATCATACCGTACAAATAGATCGCCGCGATGTATTTTTGGGAAATGCAATTAAAATTTACGTTAAATCGGTGTTCGATGCCATTAATGATAAGGATATTGCCCTGATTAGGTTTTACAAAGATGAGTTATCGTTTTATGCGCGTGATCATTTTATTTGATTTACCAACGACCACGGCTGCTGATCGGCGAGATTATGCACAATTTCGAAAATTTTTAATTAAAAACGGTTTTTTTATGATGCAGGAAAGTGTGTATTGCAAATTGGCCCGGAATACGCCGGCGGCAAATGCCATTATTGAGGGAGTGCGCAAGCATAAACCCACCTCAGGATTAGTGCAGGCCATGAAAGTAACAGAGAAGCAGTATGCCGCAATGGAATATATTGTAGGATCCAGCTCAAGCGAGGTGCTTAACACAGATGAACGATTGGTATTTTTATGATTTTAGTGAATGAAAAATATGATTTAAAAATAGAGATGCGGGAAAATAGATCATGCTGCCTTGTTGTGGAAAAACCCGAATACCTGGCAGATATGATGATGGATTTAATCGCACAAAGCCAAGGAGATGAAGGCGGTTTTGTGCTATCGGATCATGGCAGCCTTTTGCCAATAAAACATTATTTGGATTTGCAAACAGATATTTTTCATTTGGATTTAAATCAGCGCAAAGTGATGAAGGGGATCTATGCCGCATTAGAAGAGGTAGCTCAAGAAGAAGTTGAAGCCAAAGGTGAAATTACAACTGCGATTATTTCTGTATTGGAGCGGGTCACCAGCCGTGCGGCTTATGATAATCTGACATTTGATTTTGATTTTGAATGGGAAAATTTATTTAAATTTTTTCATCTCCGCATTGAGGAACAATCGTTATCTTTAGAAGAGAAACTTGCAGAGTATTTTAAAATCCTTTCTTTAGTCCTTCGGAAGCCGATCTTATGTTTGCTTCATGCACATATCTATTTTTCAGAAAAGCAAATCCGTGAATTGATTCAACTGAGCAAATATCAAAAACTTCAGTTGTTATTTATTGAAGCACGGGAACCTAAAAAAATTCCGGATGAAGATGAAGATATTTATATCTTAGATCAGGATCGGTGTGTTATTATTAAATAAAGAGATCGTGAATAAGCTGTTACCTGCAGTCATAAGGTTCGGTGAGAATCGATTTTGAGGTTTGAGAACCTTGTTATTTACGATACTTCTTTAGCTTCCTGGATCATGATGCACAGCGGATCGATGGTTTGAGAACCTTGTTATTTACGATACTTCTTTAGCGGCGCACCATGATACAAAAATATCACACCAGTTTGAGAACCTTGTTATTTACGATACTTCTTTAGCAAAATCATGGCTAAGTATAATTCATACACGCGTTTGAGAACCTTGTTATTTACGATACTTCTTTAGCAAATGAGAACCGTGGTAAACATAGACTCCGGTTTGAGAACCTTGTTATTTACGATACTTCTTTAGCTTTTCAGCGTCGCTGATATCCTCATTGGGCGTTTGAGAACCTTGTTATTTACGATACTTCTTTAGCAAAAGGTCTTTGAAATCATCAATAAGACATGGTTTGAGAACCTTGTTATTTACGATACTTCTTTAGCCCACATAACGGGCCTTATCTTCCGGCAACAGTTTGAGAACCTTGTTATTTACGATACTTCTTTAGCGTACATGCGCCACGAAGAAGTGAAACAAGAGTTTGAGAACCTTGTTATTTACGATACTTCTTTAGCCAAGGGATCCGCGGCTGCGGCGTGCCCCGGGCGTTTGAGAACCTTGTTATTTACGATACTTCTTTAGCCCTGACACCCACAAGCGAGCTTGAAAGCTTCAGTTTGAGAACCTTGTTATTTACGATACTTCTTTAGCGATGGCCAGTGTTTTAACCGGCACCTGCCGGTTTGAGAACCTTGTTATTTACGGTACTTTTTTGACATAAGAAATATTTATTTGATGATATGTTGTATTGTACTTGTAAAACGGATCAAAACCCGCCCTGCGAAAAAATTTAAATTTTGCTTGATGCCCGCTCGATTCTTTGCTATAATCGTTCGTGTTCAAGCGGGTATAGCTCAGTGGTAGAGCCCTGGCTTCCCAAGCCAGTCGCGAGAGTTCGATTCTCTTTACCCGCTCCATTTTCTGAAATTTGAAACCCGCATTTGTTGTAAGGCTTTGCGGGTTTTTAATTTATACAGATTGTGCATTTGCTGGCAATAAATATAAATTATTTTAAAAAGATAATTTTTATCATTATTTACAATCTTTTTTTCAAATAATTTGTTTTTAACTTCCGAGTTCAATAAAAAATCAGGATCATGTCTCAAATCCCGAAGTATAATCTTTAACAAAGGGAGCCTTAAAGGGCTTTTTTATGTGTAGTGCTATCTTATTATTTTATCATCATCTGCGTGACATACGAAAAAATTATCGTTTTTCGATAAAATAATGATGATAATCGTTAAAATATATGCTATCATTAACAAAAGGGAGGCTCGTATGAAAAAACGCAGGGGAAATGTTATCCGATATGAAACAATAGGGATTTGCATCAAAGCATTGACGTACGCACTTTTGATTGCATTGATAATAAAATTGCTTGTCGGAATTTGGATAATGACAAAATCGCAAAACAATTTTATGGTAAGAAAACAATTTAGATTAACAATGATATTCTTGCCGCCTGTCTTTTCACAAAATTTGTTAGGCTATCTTTTCACTAAAAAAATCGATATTTATCCCAAGACGGTTTTTATAATTGCATATATGGCCCAGATTGTCCGAATAGGAATTCTTTTCTGCATCTGTCATTCGATTTCAAAATGTTTTGATAGAGTATTGAATAATGAGACGCCATTTTATTTGGGGAGCGAAAAGATGTTTTTTAATGTTGCCGTGCTTGTAGTTTGTTACTGGATAGTGCCGTTTCTAATTAAATATTTATCATTTTTTATAAGTGGATATATTAAAGGATATGTGTACGTGGATGTAGGGAATAATCATTTAATATTCATTTTCATAATGATAATGTTACTGGGGTTTTTATTTAAAACACAAGAATTTGGGAAGTTTTTGCAAAATGAATCAGACGAAACGTTGTAAATAAATGGGAATTGTTTTGAGATTAGACCGAATTATGGCGGATAGAAAGATTTCTCTATCGGAATTGTCAGAGAAGGTTGGCATTACCAATGTTAATCTCTCAAAAATCAAGACGGGAAAGGTAAAAGCAATTAGGTTTTCGACATTGGATGCTATTTGCAGAAGTTTGAATTGTCAACCTGGGGATATTTTAGAATACCAAGATGACGAGGAAATAAAAAAAGGATCAGGAGGGAAATGAAATGCAATGGATCAGCAATCCAGAGAAGAAAAATGTTATTTTTAGAGGACCTTCTTGGTGCCCTCGTATGGGCGCAGCATGCCGCGGTAATAATCCGCCTTTTTGTAGTATAAAAACATCACACTGCAAAAAATTACAGGCCTGTGCGATATATTTCCACGGCAAGCAGGAGAAGCAAATGGAATGGTTGAATCATCCAGTTCTCAAGGTCTCGCATCCATTGTAAAGCTACAAATAAATTATTTTAAAATTTATTATATACTTTATCATAAGGGAAAAATTTATGGCATGGAATGTTTTAATTCAAAAAAGGGACAAAATTATTATTGTGGTAACATATGATGATTCTATATATCCATTTTTTGATGAGATAATAAAATCAAAATAAAATGAAAAAAACAAAAAACAAAAAGTGGGATTCAAACATGGGCAAAGGATCCATAAAAAGAAATTTTCTGCTGAACAGCCTTTTGACGATTTCGTCTTTTATTTTCCCGATGATCACGTTCCCATATATTTCTCGGATATTGTTACCGGCGGCCATCGGCAGGGTCAGTTTCGCCACGTCCTTAGTGACGTATTTTAATTTGATAGCGCAGCTGGGGATTCCGACCTACGGCATTCGGGCTTGCGCTCAGGTTCGCGATGATAAATTGAAATTAACGCGGGTTGTTCAGGAGCTTTTGACGATCAATTTGCTGATGAGCGGGCTGGTGTATCTTTTATTTTTCGGGTTGCTGATTTTGGTGCCGCAGCTACAGGACGATCGAACGCTTTATTTGGTCATGGGTTCAGCCATTTTATTTAACGCGCTTGGAATCGACTGGATGTATCAAGGATTGGAGCAATATGCCTACATCACAAAGCGGTCGATCCTCTTTAAATTTCTCGCCCTCATCATGATGTTCGCTTTCATTCATCAGCCGAAAGATTATATTATTTATGGCGGCATTTCCATTTTTGCCGCTTCCGCTTCAAATATTTTGAATTTTATCAATGCGCGGAAATTCATAGCGATGCAGTACGTCGGCGGGTATCGATTCAAAAGGCATTTTAAAGCGATCGGCATCTTTTTTGCCATGTCGTGCGCGACGATTATTTATACCAATTTAGATACGATAATGCTTAAATGGCTGACGACCAATACCGACGTCGGCTATTATAATACGGCGGTAAAAGTCAAGACCATTTTGGTGGGCGTCGTGACTTCTTTGGGCGCCGTTTTATTGCCCCGGGCATCTTATTACGTTGGAAATCACATGCTAGAAGATTTTCGCCGGGTTAGTAAAAAGGCCATTAATTTCGTTATGGTTTTTGCCGCGCCCGTCAGTCTTTATTTTATTCTTTTTGCAAAACCGAGCATTTATTTAGTGTCGAGCGGCGCTTTTGCCGGTGCGATTAAGCCGATGCAAATCATTATGCCGACGGTGATGCTGATTGGCATCACCAATATTCTGGGAATTCAAATATTGGTGCCCCTGGGGCGGCAAAAGACCGTCATGTGGTCAGAGATAGCCGGCGCAGGCGTGGATTTTCTGGTCAATTGGCTTCTCATTCCCAAGTATGCATCGGCCGGCGCGGCATTCGGAACCCTGCTGGCAGAAATCGTTGTTTTAATCGTACAATTTGTTTCGCTGCGCCGCGAAATTAAATTGATGGTTCGGCAGATATATTTTGGAAAAATAGGTTTGGCGTTGCTGGCCGGCTGTATTTTTTCTTTTTGGATCTTGAAGATTAGCCCGATCTTTACCGCGCATTTTGGCAACATCGTGGGAAATCTTATCGTTCTGGCCCTATCCGTCAGTCTGTTTTTTGCTGGGTACGTCATGATCCTTTTGTATTACAGAGAGCCGATGACCCTCTATATCAAGGACCAGATCACGGGCTTTCTGCCCTGATTGGTCCTGGCTGGGAAAACCGACAGAGCTTGCCTTACAACTTTAACGGCTCAAAAAATTGATTTTTTTGTGCGGAGTCTGCCGGCGTAGGCGGGAGGCGATCGGCGGCTTCAAAATAGTTATTGACATATGTCGAAAATGTGCTATAATCAAAGACAAGAAAACCAAGAGGTGGCAAAATGGCGAGACCCTGCAAAAAAAGACGCATCGGCGGCACCCCCGGCTGCAGGCGCTTCGGCCCCGGCCGGGGCGGCTGTCCGGCCGAAAGCGCGGTGACCCTGAGCGTGGAGGAATACGAAACCCTGCGCCGCATCGATTACGAGGGGCTGAGTCAAGCCGACTGCGCGGCGGTGATGGCGGCGGGGCGCACGACGGTGCAGGCCATTTACCGTTCGGCCAGGAAGAAGCTCGCGACTGCCCTTGTGGAAGCCCGACCGCTGATCATCGGCGGCGGCGATTATATTCTAACGTCGGTCGCAGCGCCGATCAGCAAAGGAGAAAACATGGAACAACGCATTGCAGTCACTTATGACGACGGACAGATTTTTCAGCATTTCGGGCACACCAGCCAGTTTAAGATTTACGACATTCAGGATGGGGCGGTGGCGGAAACCGCCGTGGTGGATACGAACGGCCAGGGGCACGGCGCCCTGGGCGGTTTTTTGAAGAACGCCGACGTGGACGCGCTGATTTGCGGCGGCATCGGCGGCGGGGCGCGCATGGCGCTGGCGGACGCCGGCGTCGCGCTTTATGCCGGCGTCTCCGGGGAGGCCGACGCGGCGGTGGCGGCCCTGCTGGCCGGCACCGCCGCCTATCAGACCGAGGCCAACTGCGATCATCACGGGGAAGGCCATCACTGCGGGCACCATCATCGCCACGGCGAGGGACATCCCCACGACGGGCAGCACCATTGCGGGCACGCCGGAGCCCATCGGGAAACGCAGGCATGATGAGCGAAGACACAAGGATCCGGGCAGAACGGGCTGTGACCTTTAAGCACAGCGGGCATAATTGTTGCCAGGCGGTGCTTTTGGCTTATGCCGATCGGCTTCCGCTTTCGGAAGCCGTGCTGGATAACATCGGCCTGCCCTTCGGCTCGGGCATGGGCACCGGGGAAGGCACCTGCGGGGCGCTTTGCGGCGCCGAGATGGCGGCCGGGCTTTTAGGCCTCGGTTCGGCACGGCAGGGAATTTTCAGACGGTTCGTCGACGGCACCGGGACCGGGGCCAGCGTGTGTCGGGATTTAAAGGGAATCGCGACCGGCCGGCCCTTGTGCAGCTGCGACGATTGCGTGCGCCAGGGGGTGACGGCGCTGGCGGCTGTTTTGAACGATGCCGAGGATGCGCCGCAGGCCTCCCCTCCGATTAAAATCAGATAACCAATGGTTCAAAAGCCGCGTTTCGAATGAACGCTGAACTTGCAGGACGAAAGTAGACACGAAAAAAGCGTGTCTACTTTTTTCATGCTAAAATATTTTGAGAAGGGAGATCCATCTGAACGGAAAAAAGAAATGGGTCGCGGGCACTGGCCGGCAGACGTGAAACTCAAAGCGGTTAAGCAGCATTTACAGGCGCATCGTTTTATCCGGTCGACGCCTTCAGCAATGAGCTCCCCGCTCATAGTGTTGCAGACAGACCCGGTCACAGCAAACCATGCGATGGCTGTCTTGCTGTCCCCAGTAAGCTTGCGGACACTAAAAAAGAGCAGAGCTCCCAATTGCTTTGCACGCCGCCCAGGAAGCCGTCTGTTCATCCCAGACCCGCTGCCCGGCGCATAAAGATTATGGCATCATGCGGTCCATGTCGCGAGGCGGCACGCCGTCAGCCGACACCCCCGCCATCGAAGCGTTGAATGGTCGGATCAAGGAAGAACTACACCGGAATTTTGATCTTGCTCATGCCGATAATGTCCCGGCGCTTCTGGCCAGTATGCTGCCTGCCGCAACGAAGAACGGGCTGCATCTGCCCTGAATTACAAAAGCCCTGTTCAATACAGAATCGAACAAGGCTTTTGATGCTTTTTTAGGGTCTACTTTTTGTTGATATGTTCACCGCAAAAAGGCTGCGAGGCTTTTGTTATTTTAATCGTTTGAGAATGTTTTTTTAAAAATACTTGCAGCCATGACTGCGTTCCAAAGAAGAAAAATCGCAATTATTTCCCGCAGGTTAACAGCCGAGTGCCAGACGAAAACGCGCAAACCCATTAAAATTGTGAGTACCGCGTTGAGCAGTAAAAATCCCGCGATTCTAAGCCCTTTTTCATGCAGATTATTTTCGGCGAGGGCGGTGAACACGCAAACTAAAAGCATGAGTCCCTCGAAAACAATCAGGTGCCGGATCCAGACGGACCAATGCACCGGCGCATGCAATAAGAAATTGCCGACCGCAGGAATGAGCAGACAAAATCCGGCGAGAAAGATAAACTAGTTCTTTCGAGCGGCCAATAGTTGTTTAAAACGGGGTGATAACATGGGCATTTTCATCAGTGCCTCCAGCGACGGGACCAATGGGCGCGGCCGTAATATTTCTTCTTCTGAGCGTTTTTGTAGAAGTTGCAATAATAATGGTGATAAATGCGGCCGCCAGATCGTTGAGTGGTTATTGTTCCAGCATAAAAATATGAATTTTTCACTGGATCAATTTTTTTATGTATTTAATGAAGTCACCTTCCCCTGAATATGTAAGATGCAGGGGACGACTCATCGAGTGATGCTTTATTTTTCAAGCATTTGAACGCGAATGACCCTATCCCGCCCTCTTACAAAAATCGATGCTTTTTGTATAAACAACCTAACTTTAAAAAATAATAAAATAATAACGGCGATACGTCAACAAAAAGATAAAAAAATGCCCACAAAAGATAAAAACACGTTAAGAATTGATGAAAGCAAACATGAAAAAGCAGTCTGTCCGCAGAAGTCGATGGCGCCGGTTTTAAACGACCGCACATAAGCGTTTGCCCAAAGTTGTAAACTTTGATTTAAATTTTTCTTCCGGGGCTTTTCAAGGCGGGGGCTTTCTGATAGAATAAAAACCATCAATCGAATATGGAAAGATAGAGGCGCGTTTTTTAAGAGTATGCGGGGTGATCGCGGCAGGGCGAAGGGATCACCGCGGAAAGGAAAAGACGCCGAAGTGTCATCTGCCTGCTGTGGTGATTGCTGGGTCCGTCGAGAACATCGCCGGGACTGTCGCCGTCAGGCGGGGGGCTGTCAAATACAAACAAACATAGGATTTGATTTTGTGCGGCCGGTATCTTTACTGGTCTTTTTTTACGAAGGGATTTAAATTGGGATCACAGGTAAGGAGGATCGCCATGAAAAAATATAAAGTCGGAATTTTGGGCGCCACGGGCATGGTGGGCCAGCGTTTTGTGACGCTTTTGGTCGGGCACCCGTGGTTTGAGATTGCCGCGCTGGCCGCGTCGGCCAGGTCCGCGGGGAAATCCTACGGCGAGGCGGTGGCCGGCCGCTGGAAACTTGAAGGGCCGATGCCGGAAGCCGTGGCGGCCATGCCGGTGGCGGACGTGCAGGACATCGACACCATCGCGGCGCAGGTGGATTTTGTCTTCTCTGCCGTCGATATGAAAAAGGACGAAATCCGCGCCGTTGAAGAGGCCTATGCCAAGCGGGAAATCCCGGTGGTTTCCAACAACTCGGCCCACCGCTGGACGCCGGACGTGCCGATGGTCATCCCGGAAATCAACGCCGATCACTACGCTGTTATCGGCGCGCAGAAAAAACGGCTGGGCACGAAACGCGGCTTTGTCGCTGTCAAGCCCAACTGCTCCATCCAGTCCTACACGCCGGCGCTGGCCGCCTGGCTTGAATTCGAACCCACCGAGGTGATCGTCTCCACCTATCAGGCGATTTCCGGCGCGGGCAAAAACTTTGAAACCTGGCCGGAAATGGCGGGCAATATCATTCCCTACATCGGCGGGGAAGAAGAAAAATCCGAGCAGGAACCGCTCAAGGTTTTCGGCCGGGTTGCCGGTGACCATATCGAAAAGGCCGACGGCATGGTGATCACCTCCCAGTGCATCCGCGTGCCGGTGCTCGACGGCCACACGGCCGCTGTCTTTGTGAAGTTCCGCAAGCATCCGACGAAAGACGAGTTGGTCGGCGCGCTCAGAAACTACAGCGGCGAGCCCCAGACGCTTAAGTTGCCTTCGGCGCCGGCGCAGTTCATCCAGTATCTGGAGGATGACGACCGACCGCAGGTCGCGAAGGATGTCGGCTTCGAGAACGGCATGGGCATTTCTATCGGGCGGCTGCGGGAAGACCGCGTTTACGACTGGAAATTCGTCGGCCTTTCCCACAACACGCTGCGCGGCGCGGCCGGCGGCGGGGTTGAAGCGGCGGAATATCTTTGCGCGAAAGGCTATATCGAACCCAAAGAAGCGTAACGAACGCGTCGGGCATCGACCGCACGGCCGATGCCCCATCACGAATTAAGGAGGAAGCAATGGCTACTATTTTCACAGGTTCCTGCGTCGCCATGATCACCCCGTTTGATGCAAGCGGGCAAGTGGATTACGACGCGATGAAGGCCAATATTGAACGGCATATTGCCGAAGGCACCGACGCGCTGCTGATCTGCGGCACCACCGGCGAAAGCTCGACGCTAAGCGACGACGAGCACCGCGAAGTGCTCCGGGTGGCCGGGGAATGCATCGCCCGCCGGGTGCCCTTTATCGCGGGCACCGGCTCCAACGACACGGCTTATTCCGTCGGGCTGACCCGATACGCGAAGACCGTCGGCGCCGACGCGGCGCTGGTGATCAACCCGTATTACAACAAAACCACCCAAGAAGGGATCTACCGGCACATCAAGGCCATCGCGGACAGCTGCGAGCTGCCGCTGATCATCTATAACGTGCCCAGCCGCACGGGCTCCAATATCCTGCCGGCGACCACGGCCCGTCTGGCCAAGCTGCCGACGGTGCAGGCCATCAAGGAAGCCAGCGGCGACATCAGCCAGATTGCCGAAGTGATCGAGCTGACGGAAGCCGACGATTTCGACGTGTATTCCGGCAACGACGACCAGACGCTGCCCATCATAGCGCTGGGCGGCAAGGGTGTGATTTCCGTGACGGCCAATATCGCGCCGAAGGCCATGCATGAACTGGCCGCGGCCTGCCTGGCCGACGACATGGCGAACGCCCGGGCCCACATGCGTGAGACCAATATCCTCAACCGGGCGATGTTTTATGAAAACAATCCGATTCCGGTGAAGACGGCCATGGCGCTGATGGGGCTCGACACCGGTGTGATGCGGCTGCCGCTGGTGCCCATGGGCGAAGCCAACAAGGCCCGCCTGGTGGAAGCGCTCAAGGCGTACGGAGGGCTGATCTGATGATGAAGGTGATTATTTCCGGCGCCGCCGGCCATATGGGCCGGGTGGTGGCCGATTGTGCGGCTGCGGCCGACGACGTGACCGTGGTGGCGGGGCTCGACCAGAAGTCTGGCGATGCCGGCGCCTTTCCGATTTACGCAGATTTCGACGCCTGCACGGAAGACGCCGATGTGATCATTGACTTTTCGCACTTTTCCGCTTTTCCAAAGGTGATTGCCTTTGCCGAAAAACGCCGGCTGCCGCTGGTCATTGCGACCACTGGCCTCACGGACGAAAACGAGGCGCGCATCGCCGAAAAGGCCAAGCTGTTCCCGATTTTCAAAACGGCGAACATGTCCCTCGGGATCAACGTTATCGCGGACGTGCTTCAAAGAATCTCGGGGCTTCTCACGCCGGGCTTCGACATCGAAATCGTCGAGAAGCATCACAACCGCAAAGTGGATGCGCCCAGCGGCACGGCCATTTTGCTGGCGGACGCCGTGAATGCCGGCATTGAAGCGGACGGCGGCGCTCCGAGGCGCTACACCTATGGCCGGAGCGGCCGCGACTGCAAGCGCACCCCGGACGAGCTCGGCATTCACGCCGTTCGCGGCGGTACCATCGCCGGCGAACACACCGTGCTTTACGCCGGGGATGACGAGCTGATCGAAATTAAGCACACGGCACTTTCCCGAAAAATTTTCGGCAACGGCGCTCTGACGGCAGCCCGTTTTCTCATCACGAAATCCAACGGCCTTTACGATATGAGCGATGTGATCGGCGCGTGACCTGCGGATCACCGGCAAGACAGAAAAACCATTTTGGAGAGCAGCAACATTGACCAACGAAGAAATTAAAGCAAAATACGATTTAAAAGATCCCTATCAGATCGCGAAATACATCAAGGAAGTGCAGAAGAGCACGCCGGTCAAGGCGTACCTGCGCGGCTATCTGCGGGAGCGGGACCTCGACGGATTCAATTATTTTGGGATTCCCTCGGCCTGCGTGGTGCTGGGCGAAAGCGACGCCGTGGCCGAACTCATCGAGGCGACCGCGTCCAGGCTGACCTTCTGCCAGGTGGAAAACGCGGCCCGCAATTCCGCGGTGCCCTTGCTCGACATGACGACGGTGGACGCCCGAATCGAACCGGGGGCCTATATCCGCGAAGGGGTGCAGATCCACAAGAATGCGGTCATCATGATGGGAGCGGTGATCAACATCGGCGCCGTCGTGGGCGAAGGGTCGATGATCGACATGAACGCGGTGCTCGGCGCGCGCGCCACCGTCGGCAAGAACTGCCATATCGGCGCGGGCACGGTACTCGCCGGCGTGCTGGAGCCGCCCTCCAGCGATCCCGTCATGATTGAGGACGGGGTGGTCATCGGCGCCAATGCCGTCGTGCTCGAAGGCGTGCGCGTGGGCGCCAATGCCGTGGTCGCCGCCGGGGCCGTGGTCACCGAAAATGTGCCGGCCGGCGCGGTGGTGGCCGGCAGTCCGGCGAAGATCGTCAAGGAAAAGGACGAAAAAACCGAATCGAAAACCGAATTGCTCGGCGATCTGCGCGGCTAAGCGCCCGGTCGCCGGCCTTTTAAAGGCGGTGCTTCGGCGCCGCTTTTTGTGGTGTTAAGGAAGAAATCAAGACAAACGCAAAGGGAAAATCCGATGAATACGATTGTTCAAAAATACGGCGGCACGTCCATGGGGACGATCGACCGCATCAAGAATGTGGCCAGACGCATCATTGCCAAGAAGGAACAGGGCAACCGCATGGTGGTGGTGGTTTCGGCGATGGGCAAGAGCACCGATCAGCTGGTGGCCATGGCCTACGCCATCAACGACAGGCCGCCGAAGCGCGAAATGGACATGCTGCTCGCCACCGGCGAACAGGTTTCCATCTCCATGCTTTCCATGGCACTGGCCGAAATGGGGCAGAAGGCGATCTCCTTCACCGGGCCCCAGGTGGGCATCAAAACCAAAGGCGTCCACGGGCGCGCCCGCATCATGGACATCGACACCACCAAGATCACCCAGGCGCTGGCCGACGACAGCGTCGTGATCGTCGCGGGCTTTCAGGGGGTGAACGAGAACGACGACATCACCACCCTGGGCCGGGGCGGCTCCGACACGTCGGCGGTGGCGCTCTCCTGCGTGCTGCACTGCCCCTGCGAAATCTACACCGACGTGGACGGCATTTACGGCGTCGATCCAAGGCTTTATCCCCCGGCGAAAAAGCTCGACGTGGTGAGCTACGACGAGATGCTCGAGATGGCCAGCCTCGGCGCCGGCGTGATGCACACCCGTTCCATCGAGCTCGGCCGCAAATACAACGCGGACATTACCGTGGCGTCGAGCATCCACGATGTGCCCGGCACGCTGATCACGGCCAGTGCCGCCGCGACCCAAAAACCCATCACCGGGATGGCGGTCTATAACGACGAGATGATGGTCTCGATCAAAAATGTGCCCTACGACGTGAACATCTCGGCCCGGCTTTTTTCGGCGCTGGCCGCGGCGGGCATCAACGTTGACATGATCAGCCAGACCTCGCCCATCGCCGATCGGATGCACATTTCCTTTTCGGCCTCCCACGACGATATCGACGCGCTGGAAAAGGCGCTGGCCGAATTCCAGGCGGCTTATCCCCAGACGGCCGTCGACCTGCGCGAGGACGCGGTGAAGATGTCGGTGGTCGGCAGCGGCATGAAGGCGCATCCCGGCGTCGCCAGCAAATTCTTCAGGCTGCTGTCGGCTCAGCACTTCCCGATTTTGATGGTCACCACCTCGGACATCCGCATTTCCTGCATGATTCCGGCGGAGGCCAGAGAGCGGGCGGTCATGGCGGTGGCCGACGGTTTTGAATTATAAGGAGGGCGATGTGGTTAATATTGAAAAACATCCGGTGGACAGCCTGTCCATCGACTGCGAAAGCCTGATGATTTCCCTGAAGGCGGTGCCCTTCAACAAAAATATCATGAGTCGTCTGCTGGACGATCTGGCCGCGGCCGGCGTCAACGTGGATGTGATTTCCCGGACGGCACCGGTGGGCGAGACCTTTGACGTGTCGCTGCTCGTGCCCGAGCGGGATATGGCCAGCGTGCGCGAGATCGCCAATGATCTCGGCAGCGATTTCAAGATGATCGGCATCACGGTCAACAAGAACATCACCCGGCTCAACCTGCACGGCATCGGCATGCGCACCCAGTCCGGGGTGGCGGCGCGCTATCTGCAGGTCTTCGCCGACAATGACATCCAGGTGATGATGGTTACCACGTCGGAAATCTGCATCTCCTGCATCGTCCGCAACGAGGACGCCAAAAAGGCGGCGACGGCGATTCAGGCCGCCTTTCAGTTACAATAATGTTACAGAATTTGGCCGCTGACGTCGTGCAAAGCGGGATGGGGTATGGTATAATTTTTCCAATTTTGAAGTAGGAGCAGAAAGATGGCTCAAGATGAAATGAAAAAAAACCCGGCGGCCGCCGAGGCGCCGGTCGAAGCGCAGGCAGAACCCACGCCCGTTAGCGAAGCATCTCCTCCGGAGGCCGGCGGCGACACCGCTCGGTTTTTGGAAGAGGGGGACGCGACGGAAATGCCTGACGCGGGTGTCGAAGCGGCCGACGCATCAGCAGATGATGCCGAAAGTGCCGCCGATGAGGCAAACGCCGCCGATCGTGAGGACGCAGCGGCGGATGTCCCCGATGCGGCGGATGAAGAAACGCAGATCGCGGAGGCGGTCACCGAAGCGCCGGACGAAACGGCGTCGGAGGCGGCGGAATCGGCCGATGAAACGGTGCCAGCCGAAGAGGAAGCGCTGCCGGAAGAGACGGCAACTGAAGCTGAAGCGGTAGACGCATCGACGGGCGGCGAAGCCACCGTCGAAACGGCAACAGAAGAAGACACGGACTCCGACGGCGCGGGCGCGCCTGAAGAAAGCGCGGATAAGGCCGCGGATTTAGACGAAAGGGCCGGCGGCACCGACGCGGCGAATGAAACAGCTTATGACGAAGAAACATTGGCAGAAGATTCGGACGCGGGCGACACCGACGCTGACGAAAGCGCGATAACCGAATCGTCAGACGCGGAGGCGGTTACCGAAGAGCCGGACGAAACGCCGTCGGAGGCGGCGGAATCGGTCGATGAAACGGTGCCGGCCGAAGAGGAAGCGCTGCCGGAAGAGACGGCAGCTGAAGCTGAAGTGGTAGACGCATCGACGGGCGGCGAAACGGCAACGGAAGAAGACACGGACTCCGACGGCGCGGGCGCGCCTGAAGAAAGTGCGGATAAGGCCGCGGATTTAGACGAAAGGGCCGGCGGAACCGACGCGGCGAATGAAACAGCTTATGATGAAGAAACATCGGCAGAAGATTCGGGCGCGGGCAGCACCGACGCAGACGAAAGCGCGATAACCGAATCGTCAGACACGGAAGCGGTCGCGCCATCGGAGATGCCCGGGACCCCAGCCGACGCGTCGGAAGAACCGGCGGCGGCCGAGGTTTTGGAAGCCGGCGAAACCACCGCATTCGATGCGGAAGCAATTGCGAATAACCGCTTGCGGGAACAGGCGCAGGATTTAACCGAGCCGGAAACGGCCGAGTCCGCTGCGGAAGCCGTTTCCGCCGAACCGGCAGCGGCCGATAATGCCGAAGCGGTTGCGGCCGACGACGCAGGAACGACCGAAACACCTGCGGCTGAAGGGCGGACCATCGATCTCGGCGCGGCCGAGACACCTGCACCTGCGCCGCCCGTGAAAAAGCGGAAAAAAGGCGGATTGATCGCCGGCGTGGCGATCGCCGTGCTCGCGGTGATTTATTTTGCCGGCGCAGCTTTTTATCACAGGCATTTCTTCGCCGGGACGACGATCAACGGCGTGGCGGCGGGGAACCGGTCGCCGGCGGCCGTGCAGGAAACGGTTCAGAACAAGGCAGCGACCTATCGCCTGGTGCTCAGGGGCAAAGACAACCATGTGGAAAAGGTGACGGCGGGTGCGCTCGGCATTGCCTATAAGGGGGATGCGGCCCTGCAAAAGCTTTTGACCGGGCAGAACAGCTTTGCCTGGCCGGCGATGTTCTTCAGGAAGGATCAGCATGCGGTTTCCGCGCTCCGCTATGACGAAACCAAGATGGACCGGGTGGTCTCGATGCTCAATCTGGTTACCGGCGATCAGGTGACCGACGCGCAAAACGCGCGGCCGGTGGTTGAAGAAGACGGCGATGTGCGCATTAAAGCCGCGGTGACGGGCAACCGGCTGGATAAAGCCCGGCTGAAGACCGCCATCCTTAAAGCCGTGGCCACCGGCGATGAAACCATCGACCTGAAAAAGGACCGCTGCTATGTCGAGCCGAAGTATCAGAAGGATTCGCCGGCGGTCAAGCGGGCCGCCAAGGTGATGAGGCGATACGCCAAGGCCAAGATTACCTATCTTTTCGGCACGGACAGCGAGGTGGTGGACAGCAAGGTGTTCGGCTCCTGGCTTACCGTGGACGGCGACATGCACGTGACGGTGGACGAGGCCAAGGCGGCGGATTATCTGTATCAGCTGGCGCTGCGGACCAACACGGCCTACGGCAAGCACACCTTCAAAACCACCGGCGGCAACACCATCACGGTGAACGGCGGCAGCTATGGCTGGCGCATCGACCGGGAGGCCGAGTTGAGGCAGCTCGTCTTTGATATCAAGTCCAGCAAGGCGGTCAACCGTGAGCCGGCTTATAAACAAAGAGGCAAGACCCGCAAAAGCATCTACGAGGACATCGGCAGTTCCTATGTGGAGGTGTCGATTGCCCAGCAGCACATGTGGGTTTATAAAGACGGCCGGCAGGTGGTGAGCACGGCGGTGGTCACCGGCAACACGGCTGCCGGCCACGGCACGACCCCCGGCGTGTACTACATCGCCTATAAGGCGCGTCACGCGACGCTTAAGGGGGAGGATTACGAAACCCCGGTGTCCTACTGGCTGCCCTTTAACGGCGGCCAGGGCATTCACGATTCCTGGTGGCGCGGCGCCTACGGCGGCACCATTTATCGGGGCGGCGGCTCCCACGGCTGTGTGAACACCCCGCCGGGCCAGGTGCCCGCGGTCTACGCCAATGTGGAAACCGGCACGCCGGTGGTCGTCTATTATTAAAACGCAGACAGCGCTCCGGCGCTTACCCCGCAATGCGGGGTTTTTTTAATGGCGGCGAATGCCATTGACGCCGCCGGTTCAGAAAGGTACAATAAAAATCAAAACGACAAACGGCAGCCGGTGCCCGGCTGCCCGATTGAAGGCATTGAATGCAAGGCGAAAATAAGGAGAAAATGCGGTGAGCAGAAAATTTAACAGGCAGATCACCCAGCTCAACAAAGAGATGGTGGCGATCTATCGGGAAGATGACGCCTATATGTCTTACACCTCGGCGGCGCTGCCCCGGCGCAGCGAAGTCATTTTGCTGATTAACGAAGTGCGCGAGCTTTTTTATCCCAGGCATTTCGGCAGGCGGGAGCTTTTTGACTGCACCCTGCAGTATTATATCGGCGATCTGATGATGACGGTGGAAGAGCGGCTGCACCGGCAGGTGCGTCTGGCCCTGATTCGGGCCAACGACACCAAGGATCCGGCGCTGCGGGTGGACAAGCCCCTGCTGGAAGACCGGGCGGAGGAAGTCAGCTGCGAATTCATGAACCGGATTCCGGCGGTGCGGGAGATGATCACCCTGGATGTGCAGGCTGCCTACGACGGCGACCCGGCGGCCAAGGATCTCGACCAAATCGTGTTGACCTATCCCGGGGTCTTCGCGATGATGGTGTTTCGCCTGGCTCACGAGCTCGAGCGGCTCGAGGTGCCGATAATTCCCCGGATGATGACGGAATACGCCCACAGCCGCACCGGCATCGACATCAACCCCGGAGCGACCATCGGGAAATCCTTCTTTATGGACCACGGCACCGGCATCGTCATCGGGGAGACCACGGAAATCGGCGACGAGGTCAAGCTCTATCAGGGGGTGACCCTCGGCGCGCTGTCCACCCGGGGCGGGCAGTCCCTGCGGGGAGCCAAGCGCCACCCGACCATCGGGGACCGGGTGACCATCTATTCCGGGGCGTCGGTGCTCGGCGGCCGGACGGTGATCGGCCACGACTCGGTGATCGGCGGCAACTGCTTTATCACCCAGCCCATTCCGCCGTGCAGCAAGGTCTCCATCAAGGACCCGGAACTGCAGATGGATAACGGCACGATCGAGGCCTACCACGACGATTTCAACTGGGCGGAGGATCATTGATGACGGCGCGCCCGGCCATTGACGGCGCGACCCGGCTGATCGGGCTGCTGGGCAGCCCGGTGGCCCACTCCAAATCGCCGGCGATCCACAACGCGGCCTTTGCCGCGACGGGCGTGAACGCGGCCTATCTCGCTTTTGAGGTGGCGCCGGAGAAGCTTGCGGCGGCGGCGGCGGGGCTTGTGGTCCTGGGGGCCGCGGGCTGGAACGTGACGATGCCCCACAAAACCGCGATGGCGGCGCTTTGCGATGAGCTGTCGCCGGCGGCGCGCATCGTCGGCGCGGTGAACACCGTGGTGGTGCAGGACGGCCGGATGACCGGACATATCACCGACGGCTCCGGCTTCACCGCGGCGCTGACCGACCGCGGTTTCAATCCGGCGGGCAAGCAGGTGGCGCTTTTCGGCGCCGGGGGCGCGGCCCGGGCCGCGGCGGTCCAGCTCGCCCTTGACGGGGCGGCGCAGCTTGCGATTTTCAACCGGACGGTGGCCAAGGCCCGGATGCTGGCTGAGACGATTGCGGCCGAAACCGGCTGTGCGGCGCGGGCCTATGCCCTGGATGACGCCGAGGCGCTCCGCACGGCGGTGACCGAGGCAGACCTGGTGATCAACGGGACGAAGCTGGGCATGGCGCCCCACTCCGAGACCTGCGTGCTGCCGGACGCCCGCTGGCTGGCCCGCCGGCCGGTCGTGGCGGATTTTGTCTATAACCCGGTGCAGACGCGGCTGCTCGCCATGGCGGCGGCGGCCGGATGCCCGACGCTGGACGGTTTGGCGATGCTTTTGTGGCAGGGCGCCCAGGCCTTCGCCCTGTGGACGGGCCGCCCGATGCCGGTGGCCGCGGTGCGGGCGCAGGTCTTCGGCGCTTAAGGCCGCCGGCCGGCTTGACATCTTTCGGACTTTTAAGTATTATGGATACAATGTTACGCGTGGAATCCCTGTGGCAGAAGTCACGGGGATTTTTTAATGACAGGCGCCAGCTTTTGGCGGCAGGTTTGCATCAGCGGAGGAGGAAAGTGTGAAATATTGGAATGAAACCTTTGAGTGCATGCCCCGGGAGCAGCTCCGGGCGCTGCAGCTGGACCGGCTGAAGAAGACGGTGGACAAGGTCTACGCCCGGGTGCCCTTTTATCGGGAAAAGCTGCAGGCGCTGGGCGTCGGGCCGGAAAGCATCAACAGCCTGGACGATATCCGCCGGCTGCCCTTCACCACGAAGGAGGATCTGCGAAACAGCTATCCCTACGGCATGCTGGCCGAGCCCCTGTCGCAGATCGCCCGGGTGCAGGCCTCGTCCGGGACGACGGGCAAGCCCGTCTGCGACGGTTATACCCATAACGATCTGGCCATGTGGGCCGAATGTGTGGCCCGGGGGCTCACCGGTACCGGCGCCGACGAGCACGCCGTCATCCACAACGCCTATGGCTACGGCCTGTTCACCGGGGGCATCGGGATTCACGGCGGCGCCGAGCGCATGGGCGCGTCCGTGATCCCCATGTCCAGCGGGAACACCGCCCGCCAGATCATGCTGATGCAGGATTTCAAGGCCACCCATCTGACCTGCACCCCGTCCTACGCCAGCTATCTGGGCGAGGCCTTCCGGGACGCGGGCATCGATACGGCCGCGCTGCCGCTTAAGGCCGGAATCTTCGGCGCGGAACCCTGGTCGGAAAACATGCGTAAAACCATTGAGGAAAGCCTGGCCATCAAGGCCTTCGATATTTACGGTATGTGCGAAATCTGCGGGCCGGGCGTCGCCATCGAGTGCGAAGAGCAGGACGGTCTGCATTTCTGGGAGGACTTTTTCTATTTTGAAATCGTCGATCCGAACACCGGCGAACCGGTGCCCGACGGCGAAGAAGGGGAGCTGGTGATCACCACCCTGGCCAAGGAGGGCATGCCCCTTTTGCGCTACCGCACCCACGACCTGACCCATATCGTCGACGAGCCCTGCCGCTGCGGGCGCACCCACCGCCGCATCGCGCGCCTCTCCGGCCGCACCGACGACATGATGGTGATTCGCGGGGTCAACGTCTTCCCGACCCAGATCGAATCGGCCCTGCTCGACACCGGCGACGTGGAACCGCACTATCAGCTCATCGTGCGGCGTGAGGGCGCCCTCGATACGCTGGAGATCAAGGTGGAACTCAAAGAAGACACCGATATCAACTCCGTCACCGAGCTGGAGGCCATGAAGGCGAAGATCGCCGACCGGGTGAAATCCATCATTCAGATCAAGTCCAAGATTACGCTGGTGGAGCCCAAGAGCATCGCGCGCAGCGAGGGCAAGGCCAAGCGCGTCATCGATCTGCGCAAAATCTGAGGAGGTGTCAAAATGATCAGACAAGTTTCGGTTTTTATGGAAAATCAGGCCGGCCAGCTCGGCAAGGTGCTGCGGGTTTTGGCCCGGGCCGAGGTGAATATCCGCTCGCTGACCATCGCGGAAACCTCGGACTACGGGATTCTGCGGCTGATTCTGCAGGACACCGACGCGGGCCTCGCGTCGCTGAAGCGCGCCGGCATCCTGGCCAACGTGACCCGGGTGCTCGCGGCGGAAGTGCCCGACAGCCCCGGCGGCATGAGCGCCATCGTCGACGTGCTGGCGGAGGCCGGCATCGGCATCGCCTACGCGTATTCGTTTTTGCCGAAGAACACCAAGAACGCGGTGATTGTGCTCAAGGTGATGGACGCCGACAACGACGCCGCGGCTAAGGTGCTCACCGAGGCGCCGGGCATCATCCTGCTCGAAAGGGACGAGCTGCTCGATCGCTGACGCGTGCGGTTGACAAGCGCCGAGAAAATGACTATACTGAAACCAATCAAATATCAGTCTGTTTCAGGGCGGGGTGCAATTCCCCACCGGCAGTGATGCGAAAGCGAGTCTGCGCGCCGGGGCTTCGGCTCCCGGCTGATTCGGTGCAAATCCGAAACCGACGGTATAGTCCGGATGAAAGAAACGGTGCACGACCTTGTTTCCCATGCCCTGGTTTTTTGCCGGGGCTTTTTTGCGGGCGGGTTTTTCTGCGCTTCGAGACAGACAACAGGAGGATCCAATGACAACCCAAAATCGCAAAACAAATTTTCTGGTTAAAACGGCCATTCTCGCCGCCATGTCGGCGCTTTTGGTCTACCTGATTCACTTTCCGATCATTCCGGCGGCGCCCTTTCTGGAATACGACCCGGCGGATATTCCCATTCTCATCGGGACCTTTATGTTCGGGCCGCTCGGCGGGCTCGTCATCACGGCGGCGGCCTGTGTGGTGCAGGGGCTGACCGTGTCGGCGTCCAGCGGGATCATCGGCATCCTGATGCACTTTTTTGCCACGGGCAGCTTCGTGATCGTGGCCGGCCTGATTTACGGCCGCTTCCATACCCGCCGGGGAGCCGTCGCCGCGCTGCTCGCCGGCATCGTGACGATGACGGCGGTGATGTGCGCCTGGAATCTGATCATGACGCCGATCTTCATGGGCACGCCCCGGGCGGCGGTGGCGGCCATGCTGGTGCCGGTTATCATTCCTTTCAATCTGATTAAGGCGGGGATCAACGCGCTCGTCACCTTCGTGGTGTACAAATCCGTGTCCCGTTTCGCCGATGCGGATTTTAACCGCAAAAAATCTCAGAAAGCAAAAGCCTGAAGGACCGGGCTTTAAGGGAACCGCCCCCGAAACGCTCGGAGGCGGTTTTTTTGCGCTCTGTTTTCAGGCGAAAGAGGAAAGCGGGATTGAGGGCGTGCGATGTTTTTTGAAAATTTGGGTTGGCAAAAGCGGAAATCATCGATAGACTGGAGACATGACAAAAATACCGATTGAGGAACGAGGTTGAATATGGCGGAAAATAAGCGATGGACAGACGTGATCCGCGCGCGCAAAAGCGTGCGCACCTTTGACGGGCGGGATTTGAGTCCGGCGCATCGGGCGGCCCTCGAACGCGCCATGGCCGAGGCGCCCCGGCTGCTGACAATTCCGGTGCGCTTTCAATGGCTCGATGCCGAGGCCGATAAGCTGAGCAGCCCGGTGATTGTGGGGGCCAGAACCTATCTGGCCGGCAAAGTCAAAAGGCAGCCCCTCGCGGCGGCGGCCTATGGCTACAGCTTTGAGCATCTGCTTTTGAGCGCGACGGCGCTGGGGTTGGGCACGGTGTGGATCGCGGGCACCCTCGACCGGCCGGCTTTCGAGGCGGCCGTGGCGCTTCAAGCCGACGAGGTGATGTCGGCGGCGAGCCCGGTGGGCTATGCGGCCAAGCGCTCGATCCGGGAGCGGGCCATGCGAAAGGCCGTAAAAGCCGACACGCGCCTGCCCTTTGAGCGGCTGTTTTTCGCCGGTGACTTTGCGGCGCCCCTAACCCCGGAAACGGCGGGAAACTGGGCCGATCCGCTTGAGATGGTGCGCCTGGCCCCGTCGGCCGTCAATAAACAGCCCTGGCGCGTCGTGACCGACGGGCAGCGCGTTCATTTTTATGAATGCCGTTCCCGGGGGATTTCCAAGGGGGATGTCCTGGACATTCAGCAGGTGGATCTGGGCATTGCCCTGTGCCATTTTGAGCTGGCGGCAAGAGAAGCCGGTCTGAGCGGACATTTTGCCGCGGCCGATCCCGGCATCGCCTGCCCGGATCACACAACGTATGTTTTAACGTATGAAGCGGACGCCTGATCAATCTGTTTTCTGCGGCGGCCTGTGATAAACGAAGCGCATGCATATCGGGATGAAGCGGTTTGAAAAATGAATATGAGAAATGGAGCGGTGGTAATGCATCTGAGAAAATTGGAAGCGATTGAGAATTTGCGGGAAGTCTGGCCGCATGAAGCCTTGGACTTTACTCCGTGGCTGGCAGAAGACGATCATATCGTCATTTTATCGGAGGCAATCGGCTTGGAGATCAGCGTCGATGAAATAGAATCGGCCGTCGGAGGTTTCAGCGTGGATATTTTGGCATCGGAAACAGGAACCGAGCGCACCATTATCATTGAAAATCAATTAGAAGATACCGATCACGACCATTTGGGAAAACTCATCACCTATGCGTCTGGAAAGTCGGCGGATATTATCGTCTGGGTGGTCAAACATGCTCGGGAAGAGCACCGATCGGCAGTGGAATGGCTGAACCGCCATACGGACGATCAAATCGGGATTTTCCTTTGTGAAATCAAGTTGTATCGCATTGGCAATTCCGATCCGGCGGTTAAATTCGAGGTAATCGAAAAGCCAAACGACTGGACTAAGGAAATTCGAAAAATAGCGGCTACCAGCAAAACGGAGCAACTGAGGCTGGAATATTGGCACGCGTTTCAGGATTATGCCTTTCAGAATGATGATTTTTCCAAACAATTTAATCGAAGAAAGCCTTCAAAAGATAACTGGATAGATTACAGCATTGGCAGCGCAGCCTGTCGCATAGTGGTTTCCCAGGTGCGTACCAGTTGTCAGTTGACGGTTTCGCTTTATATTGATGATGATATGGCCCTTTTTCAAACATTGTTTGAAAATAAAGACAGCATTGAAGCCGAGACAGGTTTGTCACTTGATTGGCGGCCACTGCCAGGGTATAAAGCCAGCCGGATTCTCGCCACAAGAACTGTTGACTATGACGACCGTATGCAATGGTCGAAGCAGTTCGATTGGTTGATGACCGTCATGGTAAAAATGAAAAAAGCATTTGCCAAATATTTATAAAAAATTCCTGTTTGCTAAAGGATTGGCCACGGACCCGGGGGATCAAAGAGGGGATGACCCGGCCCATGCAGGACAGCGAGGAGAAACCATAATAAGATGCCGATTTCACAATATTTTGTCGAATTTATTTTTTTCAGTTTTTTGGGATGGGTCTGGGAATCCGTTTACTGCACCATCAGTGAGAAGCGCTGGCAGGACAGGGGCTTTCTCTTCGGGCCGGTGTGCCCGATTTACGGCGGCTGCGTGGTGGCGGCGCGTCTGGTGTTCGGCGGGCTTTCCCAGATCAGTCCGGGACCGGCGCCGCTGTGGCAGATTTTTGTCATCTGCACCGCGGGCAGCGCCGTCGCGGAATACGTCACCTCCTGGGTGCTGGAGTGCCGCTTCCACGCGCGGTGGTGGGACTACAGCCGGCTGCCCCTCAACCTGAAGGGGCGGATCTGCCTGCCGGTGAGTTTGTGCTTTGGGCTGGCGGGGATCGCCGTGGTGCGTTATCTGCTGCCCTGGACGTCGGGCCTTCACAGCGCGGTTCCGCCGATGGTTTACGAGGGGCTGGCCATTGGCTTCGCCCTGCTTTTCGGCGCGGATTTTGCCTTGACCGAGGCGAGCCTTTCCGCCCTCATCGAGGACGTCGAGCGCATTCATGCGGAATTTAACACCAAAGCCCAAAAGACCTACGAAACCGTGAGCCGCGTGCCCCAGCGTCTGGAGAACGCCGGCATCGAAAAGCGGGAAGCCATCGAGGCTCGCATGCGAAACGGCGAAGCTCGCCTTCGGGAGGCCGTGGAGCACAATGCGGCCCGGCTCAGCTGGGCCCAGCGCCACACCCTAAGCCGCATCCACAGCTTTAAGCCCCGTCGGCCGGAATTCAATTTGGGCGAGGGGCTCAAGGATGCCGCAGCACGCCTGAAAAAACAGCGCCGGGCCGTCAAAGGGGAGGATGCCGATGAATCACGTTAAAACGATGGCGATCCGCATGGCGACCCCAGCCGATGCCGAGGCACTGCTTGCGGTTTACGCGCCCTATGTGCAAAACACGGCCGTCACCTTTGAAACGGCAGTGCCCGTGGCGGCCGATTTTCGCAGGCGCATTGCGGCCACCCTGCCGCGCTATCCCTATCTGGTGGCCCAGGACGCGCGGGGCGTCGCCGGCTATGCCTATACCGGAGCGTTTGTGGGACGCGCGGCCTATGCCTGGTCGGCGGAAGTTTCGATTTATCTTGCGGCCGACCGCCGGGGCCGCGGCTGGGGGCGAAGACTTTACGCTGCGCTCGAAACCCTCAGCCGGGCCCAGGGCATCACCAATCTTTACGCCTGCATCGGAATGCCGGCCGATCCGAACGATCCCTATCTCACCGATGCCAGCGCGACCTTTCACGCGCATCTGGGCTATCGGCGGGCGGGGACCTTTCGCCGGTGCGGCTATAAATTTGCCCGCTGGTACGACATGATCTGGATGGAAAAAATCATCGGCGAACACCGTTCGCCCATGCCGGCGCCCGTCCCCTTCGGAAAACTTCCGGCCGGGACGGTGACGGCGGCCCTGCGCGAGGCGCTTTAGCCATCAAAAAAAGTCCTGAGGCTTCAGGACTTTTGGCGTTTTTTTGGCGCCTTATTTTTGGCGGATTGCGTTGATGTCGTCGTAGAAGAGCTGTCCCGAGAGCGCGATCAGGCGCTCGAGGGGAACGCGCTTGCCGTCGGCCACCCACTGGCGGTAAAGGTTGAGGGAGCCGATGCACAAATAGGTATTGATCAGGTGCTGTTCGTCCTCGGGATAGGCGGCGTAGGGATTGTGCCGGGCGCGGTTGTGTTCCCGGATCGCGGTGAACAGCGTATCGGTAAAGGCCTGGTAGGCCGGGGTGCAGACCATTTTTTCCACATAGGGTTCCTGGCGGGCCATGAAGGTGAAGAACACCCGGTTGACCTCGGCGAAGGGGGCGTCCGGCGGCAGGGTGTCGATGGCGGCGTAATAATCCTCGGCGAGGCCGAGGAGCAGATCTTCGAAGAGCGCCTCGATGCAGGTGTAGTGCAGATAAAAGGTCTTGCGGTGGATTTGGGCGCGCTCGGCGAGCGCTTTAACGGTGATGGCGGCAGGATCCATCTCGAGGATCATCGCCTTGATGGCGGAGTGAATGGCGGCAAGTGTTTTTTGGACCCGCAGATCGCGGGCGGTGGTTTCCGGCATGGCAGCCTCCTGAAAAATGTCCAGTTTTTAAAATCCGTGGCATAAACCCCGGCAGCCAAAAACTGGTCATGGTATTTGGGAATTATCGCTATTATAATGAAGACAGATCAAAAAAGCAACGCGCGGACAGCGCGCGTGTGAAAGGAGGCGCGCGGTGACGACCATCACCATTAAAGCCGGGCGGATCACCCTGTGCGCGGCCCTCGGCGATTCGGCGGCGGCCCGGGAATTTGCAGGACGGCAGCCCTTCACGGTGACGATGCGCGATGAACCCGCGCGGCTGGCCGGCCGGGTGCCCCGGGGACGATTCGATCCAGAGAACTGCTGCCGCAGCCCCAGGCGCGGCGATCTCGTGCTTGGCAGCGGCGCGCTCTATCTTTATCGCGAAGACGCGCCGCCGGAGCCGGGCTTTTGCAGGCTCCAGCGCATCGGGCGCGTGACGGCCGAAACGCTGGCCCGGCTGGACGCGCTCGAGGCAGGCGCGCTCACCTTTGCCCGTGCTTAAGCCGGCATCGTGCCGGGATTCAATCAGGAGAAAAAACATGCGTCCACAAAATCAATCGAAAAAAATCGTTCAGACGGCCGGGCGGGAGGCCCTTGGGAGCTCTGCGCCGGCCTTTGCCCATGACGACGAAATGTCCTATGCTTGATGGATACAAATACAATTTGACGCACCTCAAAAAGGATGCCTTTCGGGGTATTTGGCACCCTTGCAGGGGGGAGTAGCCCGGAAGCTTATAAGATACAAAGAAGTGTGAAAGGAGCAAATACGATATGAAAGAGCAAAGAGCAGGCAGAGATAACCTCGGAGCGATAGCTCCATTCTTCGGAGAGTTGAACGATCTCACGCTGTTCGGGAAGGTCTGGGCAAGGGAAGATAAACTTTCTGCCAGAGATAGAAGTATGATTACAATCGCGGCACTGTTTGCCGCTGGACTTTACCCGCAGTTGAGAGCACACCTGCAACTTGGCAAAGAGCACGGAATTACCAGAGAGGAAGCGGTTGAGGCTGTCACCCAGTTGGCATTTTACTGTGGATGGCCGAAAGCATGGAGCACTTTCCCGATGATAGCTGAAGTATGGCCGGAGGAAGAGGAAGCAACCGGCGATGCGGTAAGGGACGCATATCAGAAGACCATCATGTTCCCGATCGGTGCGCCGAACGATGCCTATGCTAAATATTTTGTTGGACAAAGTTATCTGGCACCGGTTTCCGGGAAGCAGTTCCCGATTGCAAATGTAACCTTTGAGCCGGGCTGCCGGAACAACTGGCACATCCATCATGCCGATAAGGGCGGCGGGCAGATGCTGATCTGCATCGGCGGACGCGGATGGTACCAAGAGGAAGGCAAAGACGCAGTCGTCCTAACACCCGGAACAGTTATCGAGATCCCGCCGAACATCAAGCATTGGCACGGTGCAGCTTCTGATTCATGGATGAGCCATCTGGCATTTGAGATTCCGGGAGACAATCCAAGTAATGAATGGCTGGAGCCGGTAAGTGACGAAGCCTATAACAGGCTGAAGTAAGGAGGAAAATGCTATGCAGTACATTACATTGAACAATGGCGTAAAGATGCCCCAGTTAGGATATGGGGTTTACCAGACACCGCCGGAAGAGACAGAAAGGTGCGTCAGTGAGGCTATCGAGGTGGGATACCGCAGTCTCGACACCGCGCAGGCGTATGATAACGAGGCAGGCGTTGGAGCGGCATGGAAGAAGAGCGGGATTGCCCGCGAGGAATTTTTCATCACGACAAAGGTGTGGATTACCAATGCCGGACAGGAAAAGGCGGCAAAGTCCATCGACGAGTCGCTAAAAGCGCTTCAGACTGATTATGTAGATCTCCTTTTGATTCATCAGCCTTTTGGGGATTATTACGGAACTTATCGTGCAATGGAAGAGGCTTATAAGGCGGGAAAGACCAGAGCCATCGGTGTATCCAACTTTTATCCGGACAGATTCCTTGATATCGCGCACTTTGCCGAAGTGAAGCCGGCTGTGAACCAGATGGAGACCCATGTGTTCCAGCAACAGAAAGTCCTCTCCAAATATCTCAGAGATACCGACACAAAGCTGATGTCATGGGGGCCTTTTGCAGAGGGAAAGAATGACTATTTTAACAATCCGGTGTTAAAGGAAGTAGGTGCATCCCACGGAAAAACTGCGGCGCAGACTGCACTCAGGTTCCTGCTTCAGAAGGATGTTATTCTGATTCCGAAATCCGTGCATAAGGACAGGATGGAGCAGAACTTTGACATTTTTGACTTTGAACTTAGCGCAGATGAGATAAAGAGAATCGAAGAACTGGATGGCGGAAAGAGCCTGTTCTTTGACCACCATGACCCGGAAACCGTATCGTGGTTCATGAGCATTTTATAAGGAGAACACGATCATGAAAAAGATTTTAGTCAGTTACTTTTCGGCGACGGGCACGACGAAGACCCTGGCAGAAAAAATGGCCGCGGCGATCGGCGCCGATACCAAGCCCATCGAGCCGGCGGTGCCCTACACCGCGGCGGATCTGCAATGGACCGATCCGAACAGCCGCAGCAGCATCGAGATGAAGGCCGACAAAGCCAAAAGGCCGGCCCTGAAAGCGGCGGCCGATGTCGCGGCCTACGACGTGATTTTTCTGGGTTTTCCCATCTGGTGGTACACGGCGCCGACCATCGTGAACGCTTATTTGGAAAGCGGGGACTTCGCCGGCAAGATGGTGATCCCCTTTGCGACCTCCGGCAGCAGCGGCATGGGCCGGGTGCTGGATGATTTAAGGCCCTCGGCGCCGGATGCCGACTGGCGCGCGGGGCGGCGTTTTGACGCCGGCACTTCGGAGGCGGCCCTGGCCGACTGGGCGAAGATCGTGCTCGGCTGACTTTGCCTGTCAGGCGATGATGCGCGCTTTAATCCGTGCATTCGGACGGCACAGCAAATGGAAATTAAGAAAGGAAATGCGATGAACGTTTTTGAAGAAACTTTGACATTAAACAACGGTGTGGCGATTCCCAGGCTCGCCCTGGGCACCTGGCTGATCGACGACGCGGCCGTGGCCGACGCGGTGAAAGCTGCCGCGGCCATCGGCTACCGCCACATCGACACGGCCCAGGCCTATGGCAACGAGCGGGGCGTGGGCGAAGGGATCCGCGGCTGCGGCGTGCCCCGGGAAAAACTTTTCGTGACGACCAAGGTCGCGGCAGAGCACAAAACCTACGACGCGGCGGCGGCCTCCATCGACGCATCCCTCGCCAAGATGGGCCTCGCCTATTTGGACATGGTCATCATTCACAGCCCCCAGCCCTGGAAAGCGGTCAATCAGTCGGACGACCGGTATTACGAAGGCAACCGGGAAGCCTGGCGCTCTCTGGAGGATGCGCTTTCGGCCGGCAAGGTCCGGGCCATCGGCGTCTCCAATTTTGGCGAAGGCGATATTGATAACATCCTCGGCGCCTGTCGGGTGAAGCCGGCGGTCAATCAGGTGCTGGCCCACATCGCCAATACGCCCAAGGCGTTAATCGATCGCTGCCAGGCCCAGGGCATCGCGGTGGAGGCTTATTCTCCGGTGGCCCACGGCGAGGCGATGAAACGGCCGGAGATTGCTGCTATGGCCGATAAATACGGGGTGAGCGTGCCGCAGCTGTGCATCCGATACGACTGGCAGCTCGGGCTCATCGTGCTGCCCAAGACGGCGAACCCCGACCATATGCGCGATAACGCGGCCATCGATTTCGCCATCAGCGATGCGGACATGCAGACCCTGCTCGGTCTCGAGACGATGACGGATTACGGCGACGCAGGCTTCTTTCCGGTTTTTGGGGGCAGGCTTTAGGCAGCGGCCGCAGGCAAAAGCAATCAGCAATTTTCCCCCGCCCGGTGCGGGGATTTTTGATGACCGCAAAAAAGCGCCGGCGGGATGCCGGTGCCGGCTGGCCGTTTCAGGCGCGGCGGCAGCATCAGCGGTGTGACTTTGAAGGAAGAAGACGGCACCCGTATTTATCAGCTGAGGATTTAGCCGCGTGCGCGTGTTCGATACGGAATGAAAGGTTCGCAGCTTGCGGACGACAGCCACGGTTTCCGGCGGATTTTTGACGTGCAGGGACCAAAAGAACGGCGGAAGCAAAGAAGGGAAAAACCGAAGCGCCGTCGCAGCGCGACACCTCAAAGCGGCAAGTCCGAGAAGGGATTTGCCGCTTTTTGTTGTCTGCGCGTGCGGGCATCGCGTTCAAAGGGGCCGGCGGCCTTGCTGCGGACAGAGACTTAATTTGTCATGAATTCTTTAAACGAAATGCTGAAAAACTTGATTAAATTCAAAAAGTCAGTATAATCAAAGTACAATAAAAACGTTTTCAAAACGTCTTGAAAGGGGTGAGTAGTTATGAAGCGCAATGGGTGGAAACTGATGATAGCCCTGCTGCTGGCGTTCGCGCTGGCGGGATGCAGGGTCGCGGCAAAGCCGGAATCGGCGGCCGAAAACACCCTGGCCCAGGTTTTTAAAGCCTTGAAATCCGGAGATGCGGAGAGGCTCGAACGGCTGACGGACGATGACGACGTGGATATTGACGACGATAAGGCAGATGACCCGGACGATGACGGCCCGGACGATGATTCGGACGACGATATCGACGAATTCGATCTTGACCTGGACGATGATGACGAAGCGCCGCTGTTAAAGGTGCTGGGGCGCCACGTCAAATACAGGATACGCTCGAAGAAGAAGGTGGCCGACGACCATGTACGGATCAGGGTCACGGTGACCAATGTGGACATGACAAAAATCGTGCCGGCATGGTATCAGAAGAGCGTGGCCTACGCCGCGGCGCATCGGGGCAAGGATCACGACGAAGCGGCTATCCGCACGCGGATGGCCAAATCCCTGCAGACGGCCGCGGACCGGCAGGCGAGGGATCCGAAAAATATGGCGACGCGCCGGGTGACGGCCGATCTGCAGAAGATCGGCGGACGGTGGCGCCTGGTCGATCCCCGGGATACCTTTTTGGACGCGGCCCTCGGCGGCTATATCACTGCGATGAACAAGCAGCAACCATATGATTGACGAGGCGCAAAAATAAAAATCAGGAAGAGAGGCGGCAGTGAAGACGAGCCAGATGATTCGGGAGGCCTGCCGGCAGCAGCAAATGCCCCTGGCAGAATTGGCCAGACGCATCGGCCAGAGCCGGCAGAACCTTGACAAGAAACTGCGCCGGAACACGCTGACCCACGAGGAAATTCTTCGGATCGCGGCGGCGCTCGGCGTCGTCTTCCGTCAAAGCCTGTCCAGCCGGGGGCCGTCCTTTCTGCCGCTGTTAAACACGGCCTTTGCGCCGGGGGAAGCCTGGGCGGCCATTGAAAGCATGAACGGGGCGATGGGCGCCATCGCCCGGGCGGAGTATTATTATTTCGCCAGGCGGCATCGGGAGGCCGCGCGCCTGGCGGCGTGTCAGCTGACGGCCAGGGAGCGGATGGTCACCCAATCGGCCAACATCATTTACGGTTATGCCAATTTGACGGAGGGAGATATTTCCGCGGCCAAGTGGGGAATGCGCCAGCTTCGGGAAGCGTGCCGGATTCTGAAGGGAAGCGATATGCCGGAGATGCGGGCCGTCGGTGTGATGGCGGCCTACACCACGGCGGTGCTTTTGCATCTGCCCGTCGCCGATGAGGTGCCCATCGAATCGGCAATCGGCCCATTGCCCGTCGGGCTCAAACTCTTTGCGTATTATGCGTGGGCGCATCAAAAATATCTCGAGGAGGCCTATTGTGAATCCCTCGGCATCGCGGCGGCAGCATTGATGATGACGGACCAGCCCTATCCCATCGCGCAGATTTATTTGCATCTGATCTGCGCGATGAATTTGATCAGTCTGAAGCGCGGAGCCGAGGCGAAGGTCCGGTTTGAGGCGGCCTGGGAGCTGGCCGAAGGCGACGGATTCATCGGTCCCTTTGGGGAGCATCACGCGCTTTTGGGCGGTCTGGCGGAAACGTGCCTGAAAGAGCGGCATCCCGAGCATTATAAGGCGGTGGTTGCCTTTGCCGGCGCCTTTGCCCGGGGATGGCGCAAGGTGCACAACGACGTTTCGCCGGTGCCGGTGACCGAATCGCTGACCGTCGTGGAATTTGCTGTTGCGATGCTGGCCAGCAAGGGCTGGCAGAATGCGGCCATCGCCGAGCACATGGCCATCTCGGTGAATACGGTTAAAAGCATGCTCTCGGTGGTGTATCAAAAGCTAGCAATCAGCGGCCGGGGGCAGCTCAAACAGCACTTACTCAAATAAACGGCATAGGCTTGGAAATTTACAATAAAAACGACCTGATCTTTTTGCATTTTGAGTGATGACCGTCAACAAAAGTTATGAAATAATAAAGAAAAGATGGGGCGTTGTGACGAACGACCGAGCAGGCGCGGTGCGGCAAAGGGCGGCACCGCCGAACGATGCGCATGTGCAGGAAAGGAGTAAGTGATGAAATTGAAGAAAAAAATGGCGATCCTGGCGATTGTGATGATCGCCGTGCTGGCGCTGCCGCAGTTGGCGTTCGCTGCAGAACCGGCGGCGCCGGACAGCGGGGCCGCCCAACCGGCCGTCGAGCAGTCGGCTCCGGAAACCCCGGCGACCCCCGCCGTCGCCCCGGCACCGAAGAACGACACGGCTGTTCAGCCGGCGGCAGAAAAACCGAAGACATCCGCAGAGGCAGAAGCGCCGGCCGCGGCGCCGAAAAAAGGACTGCCGGAAGAGCGGTCAGCGATGACTTACAAGGTTCAATTTGATTCGCGCGGCGGCACGCCGGTGCCCGATCAGACGGTGGAGCATGGCAAGAAAGCGGTAAAGCCGGCCGATCCGACCAAGGAAGATCACGTTTTCGACGGCTGGTATTGGGGCGGCAGAAAATTCGATTTTGATATGCCGATCACGACGAATCTGAAGCTGACAGCCCATTGGAAAGAACTGAAAAATGTGTAGATTCCGGTGAACCTGGAAGTTCGCCAGGGCGGCAATGTGAAGCCGCCGGCCAGAACCTTTCACGTGAACGTGATGTCAGGCGGCGAAACGATCACGGCCACCGGCACCGCCGTTGCGACCGACGGTGTGGGCATTTATAAGGGCACCCTGCATCTGAAGGTGCCGGAAGATATCAAAAAAGTGCATCTGGTTTTAGCTGAGAAAAGCGGCGAAAACTGGGAGGTGGACGATCGGAGTTATACGGTTGATTTGACGGCGGAAGATCTCGCGGATGTTATCTGGGTCAATACCTACACCAAAAATCAAATGATCATGCACACCATCATCTTCGATCTGAATGGCGGCGTGCTCGAAGGCAAGACCGGCACCCTCGTCTTTAAAATGGAAGACGGCACCATCATGACCATTCTCGATGCGCCGACGCGCAAGGGCTATCGTTTCCTGGGATGGGAAGGCTCGTGGTATCACCCCGGCGATCACTACAAGGTGACGGGGGACCACCGCTTTGTGGCCCGCTGGCAGCGCATCCATCCGGCAAGGACGGTAAGCTGGCATTTCCGTGCGCCCCGCACCGGCGACACCCAGCCGCCGATGGTGCTTTGGGGCGGCGTGATGGCTTTCATGGGGATGACGGCCTGGGCGCTCTATTGTGAAGGCAAACGGCAATAATTCGGGATTAAAAAGCAGCCTATTCCGGGCTGCTTTTTTCTTGGCGGCAGGGTGCCGCCGCCGATGCAAAATCATTTCGCCATGGCCGCATGAGGCTGAAAATGGAGACCGGGGATTTCCCCGGCTTGGGATACGGCGCGTCGCGTCGTTTTTTTGATGCCCGGCGTGAAGTGGTTTGTCGAGTGTTTTTTATTGACATAAAAGTGAATTATGTTATATTAATAGTATAAATCATACAAATCATATTTTATGTTCGGAGGTAGGAAAATGGATCACCCGAAAGGAAAGTACGCTTGGACAGTTAAGGTGGGGGAAAGGGGGCAGTTCGTGATCCCCAAGGAGGCCCGCGATGTTTTCGACATTCACCCTGGGGACACCTTAATCGTGCTGGGGGATATCCATCAAGGCATCGCCATTCCGCCTAAAAGCATGTTCGCCCATATCATCAACACGGTTTTCGGCGGTGAGGCGCCAAAGGAGGATGAAAAATGAATGCAATTGCTGCGGCGCAGCTCACAAAAAGATACAATCGTATCGCGGCCGTCGATCATCTTGATTTGACGGTTGAACAGGGCGAGCTATTCGCCTTGCTGGGCGTGAACGGCGCGGGGAAAACCACGACGATTAAAATGCTCTCCTGCCTGATAAAGCCCACGGGCGGCGATGCTTTGATGCTTGGGGACAGCATTCTTTCAAAGTCCCGTGCCGTCAAGAAAAAGATCAATCTCTCGCCGCAGGAAACGGCGGTCGCCGCCAATCTGTCGGTTTTGGAGAACCTGGAGCTTACTGCGGGAATATACGGACAGGACGGCAAAACGGCAAGGAAAAACGCGTGCGAAACAGCGCAGAAATTCGGCCTGGAAAATGAATTGAGCAAAAAGGCCAAACACCTGTCGGGCGGGATGCAGCGGCGCCTTTCCATTGCCATGGCGCTGATTTCGGATCCGCAGATTTTATTTCTCGACGAGCCGACCTTAGGGCTGGATGTGCTGGCCCGCCGTGAATTATGGGCATCCATTAAAGCCTTAAAGGGAAAAGTGACGATCATCCTCACGACGCATTATATGGATGAAGTGGAAATGTTATCGGACCGTGTCGGCATCATGGCGCGGGGCAAATTAACGGCGATCGGCACGGTGGCGGAATTAACGGCGCAGACCGGCACGGACAGGCTGGAGGACGCCTTTGTCATTCTTTCGGGAGGTGCGCGATGAGGATGCTGTTATTCGCAAAACGCAATGTGAAAGAGGTCCTGCGTGACCCCGTCAATCTCTTTTTCGGTCTGGGATTTCCGCTCGCGTTGCTGGCGCTGCTGTCCATGATCAATGCCGCTATTCCCCCCGAAGCGGAAAATCCGATGTTTCAAATAGAAAATCTCGCGCCTGGTCTGGCCATGTTCGGGAGCGTGTTCATGGCGCTGTTTGCGGGGATGCTGTTATCCAAAGACCGCACTTCCTCTTTTTTAATGCGGCTGTTCGCCTCGCCCATGACGTCCGGGGATTTTATTTTAGGATACACGCTGCCGATGCTCGTTATAACGATCGGGCAGGCGGCGATCACCTTATTGGCGGCGGGCGCTTTGGGACTTGAAATAAATATCCATATCCTGTTTGCGGTGGCCGTGACCGCGCTGACCTCTCTCCTGTTCGTGGGAGCGGGGCTGTTTTTCGGCAGCCTTTTGAACGATAAGGCCGTTGGCGGCGTCTGCGGGGCGCTGCTGACGAATGTCGCCGGGTGGCTGTCCGGGGTGTTCGTTCCGATTGATTTAATAGGCGGCGCCTTCAAAAAGACAACCAACGTCCTGCCCTTTTATCACGGCATGGAAGCGATACGGGCAGCTTTAAGCGGCAGCGCCGGTCAGATGCTTCCCCATTTGGCGGTTGTCATGGGCTATGCCGTCGTCATTTTCGCGCTTGCGATGATCGTTTTTAAACGTAAAATGAGCGGCTAAAAATAAAAGGCTTTTATTCGGGAGCAGGTGGGGAAAATGAAAATAATTTGCATAGGAGACAGTTTGACCTTTGGGAATGTTGGTTACTCATACATTCATTTCCTGAATAAAAATTCAGGCCGTCAATACAGCAATAAAGGCAGAAACGGGGATACGGTAAGAGGAGCGTATAACAGGTTGAAAAGCCTGATGGGCAAGTCCAAAGATGATTCGGAAATGTATATTCTCGGCATTGGCACGAATGATGTGCTTTTGCCATACCTGAGGTCCGTTTCCTTGTTCTGGTTTTTACAGATGAGCTTGCGCTGCAGGCTGATGAGATGCATTGAAGATGATGCGGTATTCTGCCGGGAATACCGTAAGATTTTGACGCTTTTGTATAAAAAGAATAAACGGGTGATCCTCTTTGGGATGCCCTTTATCAATTTAAAGAACTTTCCGCATGAGCGCCTGATAAAAAGAAATAAATGCATAGAAGCATTGGCTGAAAAATATCACTGCCCGTTTGTTGATGTGTACAGACTTCAAAAGGAAAAGATCCGCGCCGACCGCCGCATATATACGTGGAAATACAGATTCATAGTAAGAGTTGCCGATGCGGCGATCATGACTTTATTGCCATTTACGAAAGATTATTTTGCCAAAATCAGAGGGTTAACGACCAGCGTGGACGGCGTGCATTTCAATTCCGAATCAGCGAGCGTTTTAGCCGCGGAAATAGAAAAGCATATCCTTGCGAATAGCGGGGGGAGCATGAAGAAAATAAAAAAAGGGTATTTTACGAGCGGCTGGAGAGATAAGGCTGTGACAGATGGGAGAAACTCAGATGATGCTTAAAACGGAAAGATTGATTCTGCGTCCGTGGGAAGAGAGGGACGCGGAGCACTTGTAGAAGCACGGCGATTCCCGGAATATGGGACAAGGATATTGGGGACGTTCTCGCTGAAATTTTTAAATGATAGCAATATGGAGACGGTCGCACGGATGATTGAGGACGGCGGATTTCTGCGGATGTTCGCAGATTATTGATGAATGGTTAAGAAATAGCAGTCCTCATACAACAAGAGCAGTTACAGAGGCTTTAAGAATTTGGACAAGCAGTCAGTATTTTAAATTTAAGCTTCTATATTATATCGCCGCTTTTTCGGGGCATCGATTTTGTTGCCGCCTCTGCCGGGAACGGTCTCTTTTGCGTGCGTATCTTTTGCCCTGCAGTTGAAAGGATGATATAATCATGTTAACGATAATGTCGAATGTCACCACAGGAAGCCCGAAGCGGGCAGTGAAGGAGGTGCGGGATGAAGCAGCGTTATCTGGTAACGGGAGCCGGCGGACACCTGGGCACGATGGTGGTGCGGCGGCTGGCGGACCGGGGCATGGCCGTTCGGGCGCTGGTGCTCCCCGGCGAGCGGGTCCCGGCGGGGGCCGAGCGGATCGTCGGCGATGTGCGCAGCCGCGAATCTCTGGCGTCCTTTTTTGCGCGGACGGACGGCGAAGCCCTGGTGCTCGTCCATTGTGCGGGCATTGTGACGATCGCGTCCAGGCCGGATCCGGCGCTTTGGGCCGTGAATGTGACGGGCACCGCCAATATGTTGGCGCTGGCCCGGACCCATGCCGTGTCTCGGATGATTTATGTGAGTTCGGTGCACGCGATTCCGGAGACGCCGGGGGTGATCGCGGAGAGGCGGGACGTCCTGCCGGAACAGGTGACGGGGCCCTATGCAAAGGCCAAGGCCGCGGCCACCCGCCTGGCTTTTGAGGCCGCAGACGCGGGGTTTGCGGTCAGTGTGGTGTATCCCTCGGGAATCATCGGCCCGGGGGACAGCCGCGGCAGGAATCATTTGGTGCGCACGGTGGCGGCGATGGCCGCGGGCCGGATGCCCGTGAGCGTGGTGGGCGGCTACGATTTTGTGGACGTCCGGGATGTGGCGGCGGGAATTTTGGCCTGCGCGCAGCAAGGAGCGCCCGGCGAAGGCTATATATTGAGCGGGCACGCCGTGTCGCTGGCCGGCCTTCAGGCGAGGGTCTGCGCGCTTTACGGCAGGCGGCCGCCGCGGTGGGTGATGCCGGCACCGGTGGCAAGAATCGGCGCCGGCCTTTTGGAGCGGCTGTCCGGGCGGCGGGCGGTGTGCACGCCCTATGCCATCGATGTGCTGCAAACCAACGGCCGCTTTTCGCATCAAAAGGCCACGGCGGCCTTTGGCTACGCCCCGCGGCCACTGATGGCGACGCTGCGGGATACGCTGGCGGACAAAGGTTTGCTTTAAGTATTTGTGATAGGCTGGGGCCATTCAAGTGATTGAGAGAAAGGCAGGATTATCAAATGGCAGATTTGAAACAGGTTGAACAATTTTTAAACGATGCGGGCGTGTATTTTCTGGCGACCCTCGACGGGGATCAGCCCCGGGTGCGGCCCTTTGGCACCGCTCATCTTTTCGAGGGCAGGCTCTATATTCAAACGGGCAAGGTGAAGGCCGTTTCCCGCCAGCTGCACGCCAACCCGAAGGCGGAGCTTTGCGCATTTAAGGACGGCAGGTGGCTGCGGGTGGCCGCGACCCTCGTGCCGGACGAGCGGCGGGCGGCCAAGGCGGCGATGCTCGACGCCTATCCGGATCTCAAGGCGATGTATTCGGCCGACGACGACAACACCGAGGTCTTTTACCTGAAGGCGGCCAAGGCGACCTTCTGCTCCTTTACCGCCGCGCCGGAAACCGTCACCTTTTAGGGCGGCGCTTCGGCGTCGGCTCCGCAGTTTTGAAATGCGGCCGGCGCCAATCAAACGCCAATCAAAATTGAAAAGAGGCGAATCCAATGAAAAAGAACGATCGTTTCGAACGGGTTTATCAGCAGGGCAAGCTGACCACGGCAGAAATCTGGGTGGATCTTGAAACAGGGGTGAACTATCTGTATATCGGCGAGGGTTATGGCGGCGGCCTGACGCCGTTGCTCGACGCGGCCGGCAAGCCGGTGGTAACCCCGGTCCGGGCGTGAGCCATGCATCGGCAGAAGGGAGGCGCGCCTATGTGGCTGTTGTTTGCGGTGCTGTCGGCGGTGTTTGCCGCGCTGACATCCATTTTGGCTAAAATCGGCATCGAAGGGGTCGATGCCAATCTGGCCACGGCCATCCGGACGGTGGTGGTGGTCGTGCTGGCCTGGGGCATGGTGTTTTTAACGAACGCCCAGGGCGGCATCGGCGCCGTCAGCCGGAAGAGCTGGCTGTTTTTAATCCTGTCGGGCCTGGCAACCGGCGCGTCCTGGCTGTGTTATTACCGGGCGATTCAAATGGGATCGGTCTCCAAGGTGGTGCCCATCGACAAGCTGAGCGTGGTCATCACGCTGGCGCTCGCTTTTGTGTTCCTGCACGAGCAGGTGACGGTCAAATCGGTGGCGGGCTGTGTGCTCATCGGCGCCGGGACGCTGCTCATGGTGCTTTAGCGGTGCCCCGGATGGGCGAAAGGGCGTTATTTTTGAAGGAACGCTTGTGGAACGGGCTGCTCACGCTCGGCTATCTGGCCGGTTTCGGTCTTGTGGCCTGGCGAACGGCCGGGGTGATGGCGCTGGCTTTCGCGGCGCTGCTCGCCGGTTTGCGGGATGCCCGCCGTTTTGAAAACGAGGCCGCTGTGTTGGTGCACCTTTTGATGGCGGCGGCCATTGCTGCCTTTATCGACCGAACGGCCGGCTTCATTCTGTTTGCCCTGGGCGCGGCCGTCGCCGGCGTGATTTTGCGGCGGCTTTCCCGGGCGTGCCGGTCATCGTAATCGGCCGTCAAAAAAAGTCAGTCTGCGGACTGACTTTTTTGATTGGGGCGTTTCGCGTCCCAGAGGAACGCCGCGAGGTCGCGGTCGACGGCGAGATTTTCGTGCAGGCGGCTGTGCTGGCCGTCTTTGCCGGTGATTTTCACCTCGCGGTAGGCCCGCGCGTCGGGACCGGCCAGGTAGCGCATCGAGCAGGAGGACGCATTGGAGACGACGCCGTCGGAATGGGTGCCGTCGTCCAGATCGCCGTAAATATTGAGGACGGCGGTTCGGGTTTTGGGATAGATGGCCCGCAGGGCCAGAAGCTCGCGGTAGTAGGCGGTCATTTTTTTCGGTTGGCCATCGGCCAGCAGCCGCATTTGATTGACGGCGTCGTCGGCGCCGAGCACGCCGTTAAAATGGGCGCCCAAAGCGGCTTGCCGGTCGAGCCTCGGCAGGGCGGGATCGCGACCGTATTGCAGCAGATAATAGGCGATGGACATGTTGCCCACCGAGTGCCCCACGGCGTTAAACCGCTCGATGTGATAGGCCTGCTGCAGCGCGACGACGACGTTTCTCATCCACTGGCCCAGAATGTAATAATTATTCTGCCGGGAATTGAGATAATTGACTTTCACGATGGGATTGCGGGGATGCTTTGGCAGCCGGCCGCGCAGATGCACCTTGCCCGAAGGCATGACGTCCGCGCGGATAACGGCATTGGTGATACCCTGGCGCTCCATATAGCGAACCATTTGATTTTCGGTGAAGCTGCCGCTGCCCCAGCCGTGGAAAAAGAGGGTGGGCGCGCTTGAAACAGTATAAGATTGAGCAGGTTCTTTTCTTCGGGAAGCCGCTTCAGACAGCTCCAGACGGCGGGAGCCCAGGGCGTAGCCGGCGACGATCAGAAGGAGGATCAGCACGAAAAAAATTTTTCTTTTGGTCATGAATGGGATCCTTTCGTGGAATGCTGTTAACAGCATAGCCTTTTCGGCCGCAGAGTGCAATGAAAATTGACAATCGGCTCCCGGGCATCGGGCAGAGAGGCGCCGGGCTTTTCAGGAATTAAGCTGGGATTAAGCGTTCGCGGTCACAATGTAAACGTCAAGCTGCCGGTCGCGGGGCAAATGCCGAGGGGCATGTTGTTACTGTTTGCCGTGCTGTCGCGGCAGCCGTTTTGGCGCTCTTCGGAGCGTCTTTTTTATGGCGGGCAGCGGCCGGCAGGGGGCAGCGGCTTAAAACTTTAAAAATTTTTAAGGAATGCTTGCTATGCTAAATATATAAGCTGCTTCGCGGCATAAGGAGGCTGCCATGATGGATAAACGGCGTGTGCACCGCCGCAAGATGATCGCACCCATCGTGATCACGGCGATTTTTGTGGCGTATTTTATTTTATATTTCGCATTGCTGGTGACCTGGGTGCCGGGCTTCTGGCCAAAGGTTTTGCTGGGGGTGTTTCCCCTGGGGCTGGTCATTGCCCTGATCGGCGTCTGCGTGTCGCGGATCCGCGAGATTCAAGGAGGAGAAGAAGATGATCTTAGTCACTACTGATTACATCACGGGAAAAGATTTGGCCATGCTCGGCATGGTGAAGGGAAGCACGATCCAATCGAAGAACATCGGCCGGGATATTTCCCAGAGCCTTAAAACCATCGTCGGCGGAGAACTCAAGGCCTACACCAAGATGATGGACGAAGCCCGGGCGCTGGCGACCAAACGCATGGTGGCCGAGGCGGAAGCTTTGGGGGCGGATGCCGTCGTGAACGTGCGTTATGCCTCGTCGGCGGTGATGCAGGGCGCGGCGGAAGTCATTGCCTACGGCACGGCGGTCCGCTTTGCCGGATAAGTGCGGACGGCACACGAACACCCTTCGGGGTGTTTTTTTGATGGCATTTTGACCGGAACGATAAAAAAATCCCGCACGATAATCCATATAGTGGTAAAATATAGAGTCATAAGCCTATAAATATCCATAAAAAGAAAGGAGGGCGAGCCAATGGCTGCCGATCGAGCGGGCGGGACACCGTCATTTACGCGCTATGCCCGGACGCATTTTGAACTGCTGGTCGCCCGGGCGATGGCGTCGGTCGCGCCGGGCCCCTTTGCCATCGAAAAGGCGAAGGCCTGCGCCGCCGGTGCGCGGATGCTGGTGGATCTGCGGGTGAGGGCGCGGGCGGGGTGCTATATTGTGAGTTTCTGCGGAGATATCCGCCGCCATTTCGCCGATGCGGGCCAGATCGCGGTGCGCCCGGGCGAAACCCTGCCCTGGCGCCTGGGGCATCTTTCGGACGAGCTGTTGCCCCGGCTTTCTCCGGCGGATATCGAGGCGGAGGGCCGGGCCCTTTCGGCCAGACTTTGCCGGGGAATGCGCCGGCTGCCTGTACGTCCGGCAGGGATGCTCGCAGGCGAGGCGCTTCACTGCATCCAGGCGCTTCTGCCGGGGGACGGCCGGGTGCTGGGCATGATCGCCCTCCTGCCCTGCGCGTTGGGAGGCCGAACGCTGCCGGCGGGCACGCTGGTGGTGGATCCCCGGGCGTCGGCGGCGAGCCGACGGGTGACGGTGCTGCACGAATGGGTGCACTGGCATTATCATCAGGCGGCGGCCTGTCTCGCCCGGGATCAGGGATGTGGGGCCGCATCGCGCTTTCGCCGGCGGGCGGCACCGATGGACGCGGCGGAGTTCCAGGCGGAGGGCATTGCTCTGGCCGCGCTGATGCCTCGGGATGACCTGGCGGCACAGATAAATGCGCGCTCCCGGGCCCTTTATGCCAGGCGAAAAGCCCGGGCGCCGGGTGTGCCGCTGGGGCGCCGCCAGATGATCGGCTGCCTGCTGCCGGAGCTGGCCGCCCATTACGGGGCGGATCCCCGGGATGTGCTGCCCCGGCTGATGGCCTGGCGGGAGATGAACGACGGGGAGCTGGCCGAGGCCTCCTGGGTCTCGGCGGATTATATCCACCAGTTGTGCAACGAGAAAAAAATGCGCCGGCGCGGGCGCATACGGGTGGGTTCAGAGGTGGCGGTGAAGCTGGCCATCGGGCTGCGCCTGCCGAGGCGGCTGGTGACGCCGTTTTTATCGGCCTGCGGGGTGCGCCTGATGGCGGACGATCCGCTGGAGGGCTGGTATCACGATTTTCTCTTTGAGTTTTCCGGGCTTTCCGTGGCCGACTGCAACGCGATTTTAAAAGCGGCGGGGCTTAAGCCCTTCCGGGAAAGCGCGTGAAGGGCTGGGTCGTCTGCCCGTTTTTTCGCCGCCGTCCGCGCGGCGGAGGAGGGCGCGCGCCCTTTGTTCTCGCAAAAGACCGTTAGAAGACCGCTGAGGCGCGCTCCCAAGCGCGCAAGGCTAAGACGCCGCTCAATTGACTGAAGGCGGATTATCATCAAATAGGCAGGACGCGTTTTCATGACGCCCCGTCCGGGCTGCAGGTTTCGCCCAATCAAAAAGACAACCGAGAAAGGCATCTCGGTTGTCTTTTTTTACTTGGCCTCGGGTCGGGTTGGCTTTAGGTGCGCCGGCCCGGCAGGGGAGGCGTGCCGGTCAAGCGGGCCGGGTCCATGGCCAGATAGTCAAACAGAGGCGTTCGAACCAGTTTTAAAAAATCGTCTTTAAAAACCTCGGGCGGCGCGGGGTTTTCCCTGCTGATCCAGATTTTGATGATGGACATGATCGAATTGACGAGAAGCTTCAGCAAATCCTCATCGGAAAGATTAAAGGCCTCGCTCCTCGTGGCAACCCGCGGCAGTGCCCATTCCAAACAGACATCCACCATAAAACTTTCCCATGTCGGATCGATGGACGTGATATAAAAACAGCGGACTAACTTTCGCTTTTTATAAAAAACGGGAATGATGGTGTTGGCGACGAGGACGAAAGGATTCATGGTCTGCTGTGCCGAATGATATTCCTTATAGGCCTGATGGAGGTCGGCGTCAATCAGCTGCCGCAAATAGAGAACAATTTCACGGGGATTTTTGAAATGCTTTTGGTAGATGGCCTGCCGGGAAACGTGGGCCCGTTTTGCGATTTCACGCATTGTAAAATTTGTTTTTTTAGGATGCTCCATGGCTAAATTTAAAAATGCATTGAGGATGTTTTCACGTGTGTTTTTCGGCACATTGTTCAACTCCTCCCTGCAATTAAACGATTTATTAAAATATAATGCAGATAGAGCCATCGAACAAGTTAAAAAACTTTACACACTGTCAAGTTATTTGGGTTGTTCAACAAGCCCTAAGATGATTTAATAGAAATTAAATATTTTAGAAACAATAAAGAATAATAGGTGATAAGAAAAAAAGTAAAAGAAGAAAAATTGATGAAGGTATTTTTAATGTAGATCAAGCAGCGGATTTAAAGAAAATTGTAGTGATCGTAGTGTGTATTGAAGAAAGGAGCAGAATGTGAAATATCTAAAGCGCACAAGTATTCTATTGTTCGTTATTATGGCTTTTGGGTTATTGGCAGGAGGGGCGGCAACGGTTTTTGCAGAGGCTAAACCCGTTAATGTTAAAATTACGAAATTTGAGATTCAGAATTCTGATCATACGACAGCCACAAAGCTTTTTCATACGGATCGCTTTTTATTAAAGATGAATTGGGACGCGACGCATCTTGGCGCCAATATCCATGAAGGTGACTATTTTGATGTTACGTTGCCGGACAACATGCGATTCCCGTCAGATACCACCGCAAGAGATTTTGACCTTAAAGATACCGACGGCACGGTGGTTGCAAAGGCGCATGTCACGCCGGGGCCGAACGACGAGGGCGGCAAAATTCATGTGACATTCACCAATGCGATGGAAAACAAATACAATGTTAAAGGGACCATGTATTTGGCTGCCAAATTCGCAAAGGGCAAAATCAAATATGATGAGAAAAACACATTCAGTATCACAGTTAATTCAGATGTATCAGGACAATCCCATACACTTAATGGCGGCGTTATCATTCAGGGGCCGACAGTAGCAAAAGACGAATATATCAGTAAATGGGGAGGTTCTGTCGAGGGCAAGCCGAATCAGGCAAGGTGGCATGTACGCCTCAACCACCTCAAGGCGAATATGCATAATGTCGTTATAACAGATACGATGGGAGCTTCCGGAGAATCCCTTATTCCGGGAAGCTTTAAGCTCCAAAAAGTTACATTTGACAAATATGGCAATATCCTTTCTGTAGATCAGAATGTTGAAGTTGGCGACAAACTGAAATTTGGCGCGGGCAACAAGTCCTTTGAACTCAAACTGGGCGATATAGGGACCCAGCAGTATCACCTTGAGTATGATACGACCTATACACCGGGAACAAAGCTCAAAAATAGTGCAAGGCTTACTTCTACCGAAAAGAACGCTGTGGCTGTGACTACTTATCAGTCGGCTGACTCCGGCGGGACGGGCAGCGGCGATCTTGCCAGCAAGATCAAGCTGAAAAAGGTTGATGCGGATAATAGTAGTATTCTGCTTGCAAATGCCGTATTTACTGTAACGGCTCCGGACGGTTCTACCTTTGATTTGACAACGGGGGCCGACGGAACGGTGACTTCCGGCGTTCTGAAACAGGGCAGTTACAAAGTAAAAGAAAAGACGCCCCCTGTTGGATATAAATTGAATGGCCAGGAATTTACCTTGAAGGTCACGCCAACCGGCGGCGCGCTGCAAACCATCACCGATAAGAAAAAAAACATAGAGATCAGCGGTGAAAAAACCTGGAACGACGCCGGCGATCAGGATGGCATCCGGCCGAAGAGCGTCACCGTGAATCTGCTGGCCGACGGCAAAGAAGTGGATCAGAAAACCGTGACGGCGGCCGATAACTGGCAGTATCGTTTTGCGAATCTGCCGGAATATAACGCCGGAAAGAAAATCGTTTATACTGTGACCGAAAATTCGGTGAGCGAATACAACACAAAAATAAGCGGCTATGACATTACCAACAGCTACACGCCGAGCAAGACCAGCGTGACCGTCACGAAAAGATGGGACGACGCTGGCAATCAGGACGGCATCCGGCCGAACAGCGTTAAAGTTCAGCTCTATGCCGACGGCCAGAAATCCGGCGATGAAGTCGAGCTGAACAGCGGCAACAACTGGACGACCACCTGGGGCAGCCTGCCGGAAAAGGCGGCGGGCAAAACCATCGAATACACGGTGAAGGAAGTCGGCACCGTCAATGGCTATACCACCGCCACGGGCAAGGACAGCAGTAATGGCAGCATCATTATCTGCAATAAACACATGCCGGAGAAAACAACGATTTCCGGAAAGAAAACCTGGGACGATGCGGGCAATCAGGACGGCAAGCGGCCGAGCAGCATCACCGTGAACCTGCTGGCCAACGGCACCAAGAAGGCTGAGAAAAAAGTAACCGCAGATAACGGTTGGAAATATGACTTTAAGGATCTGCCCAAATATCAAGACGGGAAGAAAATAGTCTACACCGTGACCGAAAATTCGGTGAGCGAATACAATACCAAAATATGCGGCTGTAACATTACCAACAGCTACACGCCGAAGAAAACCAGCGTGACCGTCACGAAAAACTGGAACGACGCCAATAATCAGGACGGCAAACGGCCGAACAGCGTTAAAGTTCAGCTCTATGCCAACGGTCAGAAATCCGGCGACGAAGTCGAACTGAACAGCGGCAATAAATGGACGACCACCTGGAACAACCTGCCGGAAAAGGCGGCGGGCAAAACCATTCAGTACACGGTGAAGGAAGTGGGGACCGTCAGCGGCTACACCACGGCGATTGACGATCAAAACATCGGGGATATCCGGATTACCAACAGCCACACACCGTCGGTGACGTCGGTATCCGGGACCAAAACCTGGAACGACGCCGGCGATCAGGATGGCAAGCGGCCGAGCAGCATCACCGTGAATCTGCTGGCCGACGGCAAAAAAGTGATGTCGAAAAAAGTGACGGCCGCCGATAACTGGCAGTATCGTTTTGCGAATCTGCCGGAATATAACGCCGGAAAGAAAATCGTTTATACCGTGACGGAAGATGCGGTGAAGGATTACAGCACCAGCATTGCCGGCAATGACATCGTGAACAGCTACACGCCGAAAAAGACCAGCGTGACTGTGACCAAGCACTGGAATGACAGCAACAACAAGGACAAGATCAGACCGACGAGCATTCGGGTTCAGCTTTATGCGGACGGCGAAAAGGTCGGCGACGCCGTCAAATTGAACGCGGATAATCAATGGACCAAGACCTGGGCAAATTTGGCGCAGAAAAAGAACGGGAAGCCCATCCGATACACCGTTAGGGAAACGGGGGTTCGCGCGGGCTATTCGGTCAGCGTCAACGATCAGGATCATGGGAATATTGTCATCACCAATTCGCACACACCAAAAGCCATCGTGCCTGAAACGGGGGATCATAGCCGAACGGCCCTTTACCTGAGTGGCGTCATCGCATCCGCCGTTGCCCTGCTTGCTTTGGGCATTAAACGTCGTGTGATTCAGTAAACGGGCTCTGTAAAATGACGGATGTGTAATCAAACAAAAGGGGTAGGCCGAGCGATGGCTTACCCCTTTATTTGTGAAAGGGGTGGAACAGGTGGCGAAGCGAAAAAAAATAGCGGCCGGCGATCGCTTTGGGCAGTTGACCGTCATGGCGCCCCTTCGGGATGAGAGGGGCCGCCGCAAATGGCGGTGCCGCTGCGACTGCGGCCGGATCACGGAAGTTTATCAGTCCAATCTGACGTCCGGACGGACGAAGAGCTGCGGCTGCCTCGGCGAAAGGCTTCGCCGTCAGCACGTGGATCTGACGGGCAGACGCTTCGGAAAGGTGGTCGCGCTGGCGCCGACGGACAAACGGCTGAACGGCTCGGTGGTGTGGCACTGCGTCTGCGACTGCGGGACCCATTTCGAGACCTCCGAACGAAATCTGGTGCGGGGGTTCACGACGCACTGCGGCTGCAGCCGGAAGAAAAGAAAGAAAGTATGGAAGAAGGATTTAACAGGGCGTCGGTTTGGCGAGCTGACCGTTTTAGAGCCGACCAGCCGGCGCACCAAAACCGGATCCATCTATTGGCGCTGCCGCTGCAGCTGCGGAAAGACGTGCGAGGTGTCGGAGAATGCCCTGGTTCACGGGCGCACGATCAGCTGCGGACACGTCCGGCAGCAGATTCGCGAAAGCGTGCACGACCAGCTGCATTTTATAGACAATACCTGCGTTGAGGCGCTGATCCGCAAAATCAGAAGCGACAATACCACCGGCCACACGGGGGTTTATCGCAAGAAAAACGGCAGGTACTGCGCAAAAATTACATTCCAGGGAAAGACCCATTACCTCGGCACCTACGATAACCTTGAAGAGGCCGTCGCCGCGCGAAAACGCGGAGAGGAAAGCTACCATCAGCCCTTTTTGGAAGCGTATTACCATCAGAATGCGCCGAAGAGCTCCGAGTGAAATTTGAAAGGAGAAGCGGCGGCCGGGTTCGCACGCGCCCAAGCGCGACCGATAGGAACAATTGAAACCAGAGTGCTGTAAAATTGAAAGACAACGGCTTAAGAATCGGGCGGCGACAGCCGCTGCCAATGGTTTGAACGGAAAGGGGCGGAGAATTTTTCACGATTTAAAGAGTAAATATTTGTACATTGCTAAATTAAAGAAATCTTTATGATATACTAAAAAAAATTACTAAAAAATCTCAAGCAAAGATCGGACTGAAAAATGCAGGAATAACGGCACCAGTGTCTCACGAATGGAGAGCGTAAAAGTGAAAAAATCAGAATTTGTCAGCGCAATGGCAAAAAACGCGGGCTTATCTAAAAAAGATACCAGAAAGGAATTGGATGCTCTGATTAAGATCATCATGGAAACGGTCAAAGAAGGCGAAAAAGTTTTATTGATGAACTTTGGCACCTTCGATTGTTATTATCGGCAGGGAAGACCCGGAAGCAACCCCAGGACCGGCGAGCCGATTGACGTCGCCGCCTGTTATTCCCCGCGGTTTAGGGCCGGCAGGGCTTTTAAAAGAGCGTTGAAAGAATAAAGGAAGAATAAAAGCGGCGTAGGAAAATGTGCGGCTGTCGTTTGGACGGCGCGTTGTTTGGCAGAAGGGATGAATTATGAATCGATCGGAAACCGAAAAGCGGATGATCATCATCGGACTTGCTTTTCTGATATTTTTGAGTTTTGGATTACTGAAAGCAACGGTCAGAGCTGCTGACGCGCCGGAAAAGACAGATGTCACCATCACGGATCTTAAATTTTTAGATCAGGATCAATCGGCGGTATCGCGGGGATGCGATTCAAGGCCTTATTATTTGGAAATCGGCTGGGATGCCAGCCGGTACGGCACCACGTTAAAAGCCGGAGACGCGTTTACCATCGCGCTGCCGGATCAGATCCGGATTCAGGACAGCGCGGCTGCGACGCATTTCAAGCTCTACGCTGCCGACGGCACGACGGTTGTGGCCGATGCGGCCGTGACGCCGGGGAAGGACGGCGGCGGGACCGTCAAGATCACTTTTACAAATTATGTTGAAAGTCATTATCAAGTGAAGGGCACAATCCGTCTGCTGGGGAGTTTTATCGCCGATAAAATTCAATGCGATAAAAATAATGTCTTCAAGGCGGCGATTGGCCAATCCTCGAAGGAAACGACGCTTTGCATGATTAAAACGGAAGCCGATGTGAAAGAAACGCTTTCCCAGTCGGCCGCCTGCGCAAAGGACGATACGGCGCAGTGGACGGTTCGGCTTAATTGTGCCAAGCGGGAAAATAAGAACGTGACGCTGGGCGGCACGCTGAACAAGGATCAGAACCGCGGGGTTCATTACATGGACCGTTCCTTTGTGCTGCAAAAAGTGGCCGATTCGGAAGAGGAGAAGACTGCGCAGGGAACAGAGTCCGTCAACATTTCCGATAAAGTTAAACTGAGCGGGGACAAAACCAGCTTCACCTGCGATTTGGGAGAGCTGGATGCGTCGCGCTATCAGCTGACCTATCAAACGGGCGGCCAGGCGGACCGGCCGGTGAAAAGCACCGTCAAACTGGCGGGGGAAGATGTCGACACCCAGGTCAATAACGTTTATCAGCCGGCCTCCGGCAGGGGAACGGGCGAAAAAGATGCGCAGATCACCCTGGAAAAAGTCGATGCCGAAAATAATAACAAATTGGAAGGGACCGTCTTCCAATTGACACGGCAGGGCGATCCGCAGGTGACAACGATCACGACACAGGCCAATGGGGAAGCCGTTGCCGGCCAATTGACGGCCGGGGAGTACGTTGCTCGGGAAATTGCCCCGCCAAAGGGCTACGCCGCCAACCGTCAGACGACGGTGTTTCGCGTTGCGTCCGGGCAGCGGGTCCGGAAGGATTACACCGGGGAGCGCATCAGAACGAGCCTTCGCGTCATGAATACCTTTGTCGGGCCCCGCTCGACCCGGGCCAATGTTCGGCTGCTGGCGGACGGCCGGCCCTATGCCTCGGCGACGCTCACAAGAAGAAATGGCTGGCAGCATCAATTTCGCCGGCTGCCCAAATATGACACCGGAGACGGCCACCAGATCAGATACCGGCCGATCGGGAACGTTCCGGGCTATGCCTCGCAGACATCCGGGAGTCACGAAAGGGGCTACACGATCAAAAACATCAACACGGCGAAAAAGGACGTGTCGGCGACGACGAAGTGGCACGGCAGCAGGACCGGCGACTTTGCGACGATCCACCTGATTGCGGACGGCGGCGAACAGCGGGAGACGAAAACCGTCACGGCGAAGGAGCATTGGCGGACGGCGTTTACGGGTCTGCCGAAATATGACGGCAACGACGGCCATAAAATTAAATACACCGTGCGGGAAGAGCCCATTAAAAATTACAACGTCGCCGTTTCCGGCTCCGAGGATACGGGCTATGTCATTAATAACACCCTCACGGGGCAGCTGACCATTCCCGTAGCGGAAGTTTGCCAGGGCGGCAGCAGAAAGAAAATAAAGGTGCATCTTTTAGCAGACGGCAAAAAGAAGCGCAGAAAAACGCTTTGCAAAAAGAACCGCTGGCAGACAACATTTAAGAAATTGCCCCAGTATGCCAAGAAAGACGGCCATCGCATCAACTATACCATCGCGGCGAGCAAGGCTCGGGGACACCGGCCGATCATAACCTATAATCCCGTCTATGGCTATTCGGTCACCATGGTCAGCAGGGAAAAAATAACCATTCCCGTGAGGAAGAAATGGGTCGGGCCGGCCACCAAAAACGCGACGGTGAGATTGCTGGCCGACAATAAAATCATCGCGGCAAAAACATTGACGGCCAGAACGAATTGGCGCACAGAATTTCGCGGGCTGCCGAAATACAGCGTCATTGACGGTCACAGGATTATCTATACCATTTCAGAAATACCTTTAAAAAATTATACGAACAATATCTCCGGAACCATGTCAAAGGGCTACACGATTACGAACACGATGAAGGGAAAAGCCTCCATTTCGGTGACAAAGATCGATGAGAAAATTGAGCGGCGTTCCATAAAGATATATTTGATGGCCAATGGGAAGGTGGTCGCGATGCGCCGGCTGACCCGGGCCAATCGCTGGCAGACGGTTTTTACCGGATTAAGGGCCCGTCAGGGAAAATCCAGGATGCGTTATACGATCAAGGCAGGCGCGGGCGCCCGCTACCGCATAACGGGCAATGCACGAAACGGTTATTGCCTGACACGTTAGACTTTTTCAGAGAAATCACGGCGAGGTCATCGGGTGGCCGTGCTGTATTTCTAAATAAATCCTCTTTATAATTGCTCGCTTTATGCGAAAGCAGCCTCCTTCTCGGCGATTTTTCGGGGAGGAGGTTTCCGGGCGGGTAAGCAATCAAAAAGAAAGGGAAAAAAGAAGATGATGGGTATAAAAAAAATTCAAAAGTATGCGGTGCTGATAGCGTTGACCCTGGGCATGGGGATCGCCCTGTTGGCGGGATGCGGCCTGAAGCCGCCGACCTTTGGCACGGAGGCCAAGGGCTATGACAAATTTGAACAATTGGAAGAATCGTCCATCGGGCTTAAAAGCGGCGGCAAAATCCAGGCCTTTGTTCCCAAGGGGGGCAGCAAATATGCTTCCGACACTTATTTGACGGGATCGGCTAACGGCGTTGCGCTCAATCTTCGCAGTGTCGACGCTTCTCTGGTAAACAGTGCGGGCGGTTTTAAAACGTATTTAAAAAAATACGGTTCGCTGTCAACCCCCAATTTAAACGCGGCCGTCGATACCGTTGGCAAAAAGGTAAGCAAATCGAAAGACGGCAATACCGTTTATCGCAAGGGTTTTCAGGTGTTATCAAGATATGACAATACCTATTACAGCCAATGCCAGACGGAATTTGTGACCAAAATTGTCAACAAGAAGGGCGAAACGACCAATTATGTCGTTGGCACCATCAAGGTCAATTCATATGATTCAAACGACAAAACGGATAAAACGGTGGACGAATTGTCTGCCTACTACAATATAAAAGTCTACTGGGATGCGAAAAAAGCCAAAAGCCGGGCGAAACATTATACGAACAATCCGCCGACGACCAAGCGCATTCTGGCAGGGAGCTTCACGGTTCCGATTCCGACAGGCTGGCGTCTTGACAGCGGCAGATCGACGGGCGCGGTAAGTTTTTATGGTCCCAACGGAACGTCGACGGCGTCTCAGCATTTATTGATCGCAAGAAGTTATATTAATTCGCAGACGCAAAACTATTCCGACGCGGATTTTGAAAATTATTTTAGGAATGCACTGCAAAGCCGTTTTAAAGGCATGACGGTCGAGATGAAGGCGACGAAAAGTCCGGTATCGCCGGGGAAGGCCTATCAATTCGTGATGTCCCGCGGCAATGCCAGGATCAACGGTTATTTCTTTTTCAGCAAATATAATATGTTGATGATCTATAATGTGTCAAACGGCAATATGAGCAATGATCAGCAGAATGTGCTGAATACGGCGTTTAACGGCATCGTCGATTACGACAGCCTCAGGAAATAAGACGGCGGCAAAATCACTGCAATTTGAGGACTTGCATTGTTGATCGTCTCCGTTGTGCTCCAGGCGAAAAGCTATGTCATCGGGCGGCCGGGCAAGAATCAATGCGCCCGGACCGCAGACATCCGAACCGAGATGCCGTTTATCGAACGCATCGCCAAAGAAGGATCGCCGATCGGCCGCAGGCATAAAAGCGCAGCTTCCTGGACAGGACAAAATCAATCTGTCCGGGAAGTTTTTAATAAGATCAATTCAGAATCAGGCTGAAGGCCGGATAGCGATGAAAAACAGGAATGTCGCTTTAAGACACAGGACGAACAAAGCAGCGCCAGACGGATCAGCGTGTCTGAGCGGCGGATGTGAATGATGGATGAACCCGAATGGAAAAATACAGACACACTTATTATTAGAAGCAGGGGAAAAGAAACGATTTTGGCATGGAGGCGTTGACATAAGGAGCATAAAATGATTAAGAGGCTACGCGCGAAGGGCGATTATGCGCTTTGGGTTTATTCGGCTCAGACAGCATTGCAGGCCATGGGCTATGTCGATATTAAAATTAATGAATACAATGATATCTTTGCGGAGAGCATAGGCGGCGATCGTGTGCGGATGGCGCTCAGTGAAGAGCCGAATGGCCGGGTCGCGTTTATGTTTGACGCGGATGATGCGGAGTTTGCCCAGAAGTTTAAAACGAAGGGGAACCGCAGTTACCAGGAAAATCAGACAAAATTAAAAAAAGCGCAGGATCAGAAAACGTCAGCGCCGAAGCATGAGCGTCCTTCGCACATTTTTGAAAGAAGTGCGGAAAACAGCCGAAGAAAATCGGTCTCGCCGGCGTCGAGGCGGTCCACATCGCCGCAGCCGTCCCGAGGGCTGCCCAAGAGATCGCTGGCCCGCGCGCCTGAGCAGACCGATGCAGATCTGTTCGCAAAGGCGGATAAGCAGCCCAGAAGGCCGCCGGTCCGCGCGCCCGAACAGGCCGATGCAGCTCTGTTCACAAAAGCGGATAAGCAGCCCAAAAGACCGCCGGCCCGCGCGCCTGAACAGACCGATGCAGATCGGTTCGCAAAGGCGGATAAGCAGTCCAGAAGGCCGCCGGTCCGCGCGCCCGAACAGGCCGATGCAGCTCTGTTCACAAAAGCGGATAAACAGCCCAGAAGACCGCCGGCCCGCGCGCCTGAACAGACCGATGCCGATCATCTGTTTGCGAAGGCGGATAGACGGTCCAGAAGAGCGTCGGCCCGCGCGGCTGAACAGACCGATGCAGATCGGTTCACAAAAGCGGATAAGCAGTCCAAAAGACCGTCGGCCCGCGCGCCTGAACAGGCCGATGCAGATCTGTTCACGAAGGCGGATAGACGGTCCAGAAGACCGTCGGCCCGCGCGGCTGAACAGTCACAGCCGGCCGCCCGGGCTGACGAATCAGCGTCAGCAGCGTCAGAGCCGCACGAGGCAAAGGAGCATTACAGCGATCCGTTTGGAAGTGAAAGGCTGTCGACGTTGCAATTGGATAAATTGAACGAACTTTATGAAGAGTTTGAAAAAGATGAAGTTGAAGATGATGACAAAGACGGGATGGAAATATTTGAAGCCTTTGATCCCTTTGCCTTCATCGATAATCCGAGGTTTTATTTCTACGTGGGAAAAATGGCCAGAAAAATAGTCGTCGGAGTTATCATCTTTATCTTCGGCTATTTTCTGGGGAATCTGTAGCAATGGGGCGGCTTTTATTTTTAAATGCGTTACAGCCTTATCGGAAGGGCTGGTGAAATAACGGGGAATTATTTCACCAGCCTTTTTTTGATGGGGAATAAGCCGGCGGCGCGGGGCCCCTGCGGGCCGTGTCCGGCCGCCGGCAGCCAAAAGACAACCCGCGGGTTGTCTTTTTTGGCCTTTAGGCCGGGTTAAATTTGGATTTGGGCACGCCGCACACCGGGCAGCACCAGTCGTCCGGCAGATCGGCGAAGGGGGTGCCGGCGGGGATGCCGCCGTCCGGATCGCCCTTCGCCGGATCGTACACATAGCCGCAGACGCTGCACACATAGCTCGGGCCGAAGTCTGCGGCGGGGGTGTCGCTCTCGGGCCGGGCATCTCCCGCCGCGGCCCGGGCAAAGCCCTCGCCATAGGTCCGGCAGGCCTCGGTGGCGGCGGCATCGGGCACCCAGAGGATTTTGATGCCGTCGTCAACGATCTCGAAGCCCGCGGCGGCCAGCTGCTCGGTGATCTGGGCCGGGGCGTCGCCGCTCCAGCCGTAGCTGCCGAAGGCTGCGGCTTTTTTGTTTTTGAACTTCAGGCCGCGGGCCATCTCGAGGATGCCGCCGATGGCATGGGTCAGGCCGTAGTTGACGGTGGGCGAGCCGACGAGGATGGCCTTCGAGTGAAAAATTTCCGTGAGGATGTCGTTTTTGTCGTCCCGGGCCGCGTTCATGAGCTTCACGGTGACGGCCGGATCCGCGCGCCGGATCCCCTCGGCGATGGCCTCGGCCATTTTGCGGGTGGACTGCCACATGGTGTCGTACACCAGGGTGATTTGATTTTCCTGGTAGGCATCGGCCCATTTCAGGTATTGGTTTACGATCCAGCCGGGGTCGTTTTTCCAGATGACGCCGTGGCTCGGGCAGATCATGTCCAGCGGCAGGTGCATCGCGAGGATCTCGTTGATCTTGCGGGTGACCATCGGGCTGTAGAGGTTTAGGATGTTGGCGTAATACTTTTCGGCCTCGTAGCGCAGCGCCGAGGGATCCACCGTGTCGTCATAAAGGGATTCGGTGGCGAAGTGCTGGCCGAAGCCGTCGTTGGAGAAGAGGATGTTCTCGCCGGACAGATAGCTGAACATGGTATCCGGCCAGTGGAGCATCGGCGCCTCGACAAAAGTCAGGGTTGTCTCGCCGAGATTCAGGGTGTCGCCGGTCTTCACGGGGATAAAATGCCAGTCTTCGTGGTAGTGCCCGCGCAAAATCGCCTCGCCCTTTTTGGTGCAGACGATCGGCGTGTCGGGGATCCGGCGCATCAGCTCCGGCAGGGCGCCGCTGTGATCGCTTTCGTTGTGGTTCATCACGATGTAGTCGATGCGGTTCAGGTCGACGGTTTCCGCAAGCCTTTTGACGAATTCCCGGTCGTAGGGCCCCCACACCGTGTCGATGAGGACGGTCTTTTCGTCCTGAATCAGGTAGGCGTTGTAGCTCGAGCCGCGGTCGGTGGAAAATTCGTCGCCGTGAAAGCGCTTGAGTTCCCAGTCGACCTTGCCGACCCAGGTTACCTTGTCCGTGATTTTTTTGCCCATGGTATTGCCTCCTTCAAGGTGTTTGATGAATCGGTGCGGTTAATCCCGCATCAAAAGCAGCGCCATTTTAAAGCGGCCCGTCGCGCGCACGCTGTGCAGGCCGCCTTTGGCGAAACGGAAGTTTTCGCCGGCGGCGATGGGGTGGGTTTCACCTTCGTAGCCGATTTCGGCCTTGCCCTCGAGGGCAAAGACCAGGGCCTCGCCCGGCGCCGCGTGCTCGGCGAGGGCGCTGCCGTCGTCGAAAGCCATGACGACGAATTTCAGGTGATCGCTGTTCACCACATCCCTATTGACAATTTTGCCGTCCTGATAGGGGACGAGATCGGCCAGGGCGAAAACGTCGCCGGCTTTAATCGCTTGATGCATGGTGTTCTCCTTTGGTAAATCCATTTCTAAATAAATACTGTCCTGATGCCCTTCGGCCGCGATGCCGATATCGGTGTGCGCGGGTTTGACGGCGAAGGTGCCGGGAGCGAGGGTGATCCCCCCGCCCGGCGCGGCGAGCCGGGAGCGGCCCGCCAGCTGCAGCTGCAGCACGTCGCCCGGGTAGCGCTCGGCGCTGATATCGGTGCCCGCCGCCAGGGAAAAGCAGATGACGCCGGGGAGAATTTCCCCGGAGACGGTGCATCCCGGCACCGCGGGATTGTCTTGGGCGAGTGAAAAAACCTTGCCTGCCTGCATGGTGGCCTCCTTTTGAAAAAATGGGCGCGTCAGGCGTCGGGCTTTCGGCTCACATTGGCAATGTAGCCCAGCTGCGCCTTGTGCGCATTGAAATACGTGAACATTTTCCGGAACATCGGCCGGTTTTCTTTTTTGCGGGCGTTGCGGATGATCTTCAAAGTTCGGCCCAGCCCCTCGTCGTGAATCATGCCCGACGGGCGCATCAGCGTCATCGGGCCGACCTTTTGCCGGACGTCAAAGCCGTTTCGGGTGAAAAGATCCCGCCAGCCGGCCTGATCAAAGGGTTCGACGTGCACGTTGATCGCTCGGGAAAGCCCCGCCCGCAGCGCCAGCTGCTCGTCGGCGTCGTCGGTAAAGAGCACGACGTCGTGGGTGAGGAGCAGCCCGCCGGGGCGCAGCACCCGAAAATATTCCGCGAGCGCCGCTTCCTTTCCGCCGCCCACGAGCATGGTGAGCATCGCCTCGTTGACGACGATGTCGAAGCTCGCGTCGGCAAAGGGCAGCGCGGTGGCGTCGCCTTCCACCAGGGTGAGTCTGTCCTCAAGGTGGCGTTTGGCGATATTGCGGCGGGCGTGGGCCAGCGCGTCGGGATCGCGGTCGACGCCGGTGATGGCGCAGCCGAAGCGCTCAGAAAGCGCAATCATCGTGCGCCCCATGTTGCATGCCACCTCGAGGATGCGCGTGTCCGGCTTAAGTCCGGCCTGCGCGATCAGCCAGGCCGTGGCGTCGATGCCGCCGGGGCGAAGGGTGGTTTTTCCCATTCTTGCCAAAAATACATGTCCTGCTTCTGCCATTGTGTGACCTCCTGTCACGGCTCCCCAGGATCTTTCAGCATTTTTCCTTCTCGATGCCTATTTTACGCCGACAGGTGAAAAAAACCGTTGTTAGGCCAACAAAATACTAAAAAATCGATGGAAAACGGCGAAAGAATGCAGACGGGATTTGACAACAGGGGGCAAAATAATGTAAACTAATCACATAATAAGAAATTGTTAAGCAATCGCGCTTTAAAATTTTAGGATGAAAAAACATCAAGAGAATGGAGAAATGATGATGGAAAATACCAAAAGAGTCCGCAGGCTCGGCCGTGTGCTGTTCGCAGTGCTGATGGGCATCCTTTGTGTGCTCGCGCTGTCGATGGCGGCTCCGGAGCCGGCCAGGGTGCACGCGGCGGGAGACGCCGTTTATTTGAATGGCGCAGGCGGCGACGATGCCAACGACGGGACGACGGCAGAAAGTGCCGTTAAGACCTTTGCCAGGGCCAAAGAACTGGCGGCGGCCGACCAGAGCGTTCAGACGATTTATATCACCGGCACGGTGCCGATTTCCGGGGAGCTTTCCCTCTCGGGCACCAAGGCGGTGATCAAACGCGACCCCGGATTCGATGGTTATCTGATGCGGGTGAACAGCGGTGCCGCGGCCACCCTTTCGGACATCACGCTGGACGGCAACAGCCAGGCGGCGACAAAGACAAAAAAATCGCTCGTTGATTTGGCGGGAACGTTAAATATTCAAGGCGGTGCCGTGCTCCAAAACAACAAGCTGACGGATTTGGGATACTTTAGTGCCGCAGGCGGCGCTTTGGATGTGGATAAAGGCGTCGTCAATATGACCGGCGGGGTGATTCAAAACAACACGGCCAATTTCGGCGGCGGTGTCTTTTTGGACCATGGGGCCGTCTTCAATATGTCGGGCGGCACCATTCAAAACAACAAGGCCGTGGACGGCACGGAGTCCGGCATGGGCGGTTATGCGGCCGGCGGCGGGGTGATCGTGTATGACGGGTCGACCTTCAACCTGAGCGGCGGCGTCATTCGGAACAACACATCGGATAACCTGGGCGGCGGCATCAGCATCGGCGCAGGCGTCGGCAGCCAGGGAATGGACACGCTCAACATGACCGGCGGCACGGTGGCCGGCAACACGGCCGGATCCGGCGGCGGCGGGATTCTCGTGCAGGCGGGCTACACCAATGCCTACGGCACGGCCAATATTTCCGGCGGGAAAATCACCGGCAACGCGATGAGCGCCAAGGGCACCGGCAACAACGCCTTCGGCGGCGGGGGCATCTATGTCAATGGCTATTCGAAATGGATAACCGGCTATCACAACGGCGTGCTCAATCTGACCAACGGGGTGATCAAGGAAAACAGGGCGGTGATGGAAGGCGGCGGCTATGCCTCCTGCCCCAATTCCGAGACCCATATTTATGTGAAAAACGGCGTGGCCCTTTATGGGAATCAGGCGAAATCCGCCAAGGAGATTTATATTCTGGCAAGCAATGCCTACGGTGCCCACAACGGCGATCCGGAATACAGCATTGCCCCGTCGATGCTCGGCGGCACGCCCTATAATTGGAAATACGAAAACGGCTCGGAGGTGCCGCTCAATAAACTCACCGGCCAGCTGAAGGCAATCAATCAGGAAAGCCTGTCGCTGCACACCGATGTGACGGTGGATACCGGCGCGGAAGGTCTGGCGAAGGTCGCGATCTCCGGAAACACCTCCGCGACCCGCGGCGCCGGCATCGGCTCCAACGGGACGGTCAATATGGGCCAATACGAAGAGACATCGGTCACGGTCGCCAAGCGATGGGACGATCACAACAGCAAAAACCGCCCGGACACCGTCCAGGTGGAGCTGTGGCGCAGCCAGGGCGGCGGCAAGCCGGTGTACGTGGGGTATGAAACGGTGAAGGCCGACGACAACTGGCAGCTGACCTTTGCGCATCTGCCCAAAAACGATGCCGGCGGCCATGCCTATGCGTATTCGGTGAAGGAGCGCGCCGTTAAGGGCTATGCTGCGGAAACGGTCACCGGCAGCCAAAAGGACGGCTACACGATCACCAACGGGCCGAGCACCAGCGTGAAGGTCACGAAGGTTTGGAACGACGGCAACAACCGGGACGGAAGCCGGCCGGCCGGCATCACCGTGCAGCTTTATGCCAACGGCAAACCCAGCGGCGATCCGGTTAAACTCACTGCGGCGGGCGGCTGGACCCATACCTGGGCCGGTCTTGCCCAGAAAAAATCAGGCAAGGCCATTACCTACACCGTGGACGAAACGGCGGTGCCGGCCAGATACGGCAAGGTGATCACCGGGAATGCGGCGAAGGGTTACGTCATCACCAATACGGAAAAGACAAAATTCGGGCCCCCGACCGGCCAAAAACGGCCAAGAACCGGCGACTCCGCAAATGTTGTCGCCCTTGCGGCGAGCTTCGGCATTTCGGCGGCGATGGCGACGGTGCTTGGGATCCGGGAAAAACGGCGGCGTGCCGCTGATCGATAAAGATTTTAAGCTCGGGCTTTGAACGATAGACCCGGCAAACGGCTGACAAAAAGGACTAAACCCTGCGACGACGGGGTTCAGTCCTTTTTTTGTTGGACGGATTCCGGATAATGCCCGCTTGATGCGGAGGCGCCCGCCGCGGCGGCAAGGTTACGGCATCGGCTTTGCGCCGGGAAGATCCAGCAGGAAAAACAAGCTGGGGACCTTCGGTGCGGCGACGGGAATGGGCAGTGCCGTGCGCGGGGTTTCGCGAAAGCCCATTTTGCGGTAAAAGCGGTGCGCGCGCCGGGCCCGCACGGGGGTGTCGAGCACGATCTGGGCAAGGCCTTCGGCCCGGGCCCGCGCCGTTAGGCGGCTAAAAAGGGCGGCGGAAACGCCGGCGCGCCGGCCGCGGTATGCCGGGTCGACAAAGAATTTTTTGAGCAGGCCCACACGGCCGCGGATCATCAGGCCGATGGTTCCCACGACGCGGTCGTTCGCTTCGTCGACGGCGAGCCAGAAGCCCCCGCCGCCGGGGAAGAAATATTCGGGGATATCGGCCAGCTCCGGCTGGTCCGTCAGGGAAAGCTCGGCGTGGTTTTCGCAGTTTTGCAGATAAAGCACGAGGCCGATCACCTGGTTTTGGTAGCGTGGGTCATAAGAGATGAATCGCATGGGGACTCCTTTCGTGATTCGGGGGATCAGGCGCTCAGCCGATCAGCCGCTCATAGCCCAGACGCAGATTGCCGGCCTCCGCTCCGCCGGTCAAGCGCAAAATGGTGCAGCGGGCAAAGCCGGCGTGCGCGAGGGCGGCCTGCATCGGGCGATTATCCGGGTGGGTGTCGATGCGCAGGCTTTTAGCCCCCTTGGCAGCGGCCAGCCCTGCCGCTTCATCAAAAAGAAGGGAGGCGAGGCCCTGCCTGTGCCGGCGGCGAGAAACGGCCACCCGATGCAGGACGGCAGCGAACGTCTCATCCGAGGTGAGCCACCGGCCCTCAAGCGGGCGGCGATAGGCGGGGTCCGGGTCGAGACTGAGGGCGCAGACGGCGGCCACGGCATCGCCGCAGGTGAGCACATGGCTCAAGCCGGCCCGGATGTCGGCGGCGAAGCAGGTCCGGTCCGGATAGGGGCCGCGCTGTCATTGATCGACGCCCTGACGGCGCAAAAAAGCCTTGGCCTCGGCGGCAATGTGTGCCGTGGCATCCAGATCGGCCGTCGTCGCCTGGCGAAAGCGGAGAACAGAGGCGCGGGTCATCACAATATTCCTTTCGATAGATGCTAAAGCAAGCAGCTGATGAGGGTCAAAATGGCGAGGCCGCCCTGCATCAAAATGATTTTGGGGTTGCTGGTGACGCTGCCGTAGAGTGCGACGGCCACGATAGCCGCCATCAGGCAGATCACGGCGGCCTTGCTCGCGAAGGCAAAGACAGCCAGTAAAATCAGCACGGCGATCAGCCCGTTATAAACCCCCTGATTTTTGAAGAGCAGATTGACGGCGTCACTCTCCAGGGTTTTGGGGTCCATGCCGAAGACCTTTGCCGTTCTTTCGGAGGCGGTGGCCAGGGTTTCGAGATAAAAAATATAAAAGAATTCGAGGGCCGTGAGGGTTGCTGTAATTTTGGTGATCAGATGCATGAAAAGTTCCTTTCTAAAAATAAAATGCGAAATCCGGCGGGGCGATTCGCCCCTTCGCCCATCACCACCCGGGCGCTTTCCTGCTCCAGAGCGATCACCCGGTTTTCCGGCCGGCGCAGGGAAAGACAGGTCCCGGTGAGGAAGCTGCCGGATCCACAGGCGGGATCTAACAAGACTCTATCTTTGATACAATGTAAATTCACAGAATCACCCCGGGAATAGCTTGATTTCAGGCTGTTCTCGGGGTTTTTACGCGTTTGGGATGACAAAAGCCTGCCTCGATATTTTCCTTGGACTACTGCTGCGGTCATGGTGTCGAGCCTCCTTTCCGACACCCCTGATTAGCAAAATTAAATTGTTTGGCAAAATTAAATTGTTAAGTCGTCACTTGGAAATCCGTCTATATATTTTCCACATCCCTGTTCCGGATCGCCCTTGCTGGCGGGGACTAACCGATATTCACATGGCTGCTTTGTTATTTTTATTGGAAACGGCAACCTCGCATTATCCTCGTCATAACAGCTGAGAGTAATTCCAACCTCTCGCTTCCATTCTCTAATAAAACAATCGTTGTCACACTGTTGCTTGATTAGATCCGTTATTTCCTGATCTGTTTTCCTTTCAAGAGTCCAGCGAATAATCCTTCGATCAAAATTTCTCGGTGTGCATTTACAGCTATCAAGAAACTTCTCCGTAATTAATCCTCTGTTCAGGTCAAAAGCCACCTCGTAAATATCTGCACCTCCAAAGTGCCCGTACCCATCGTAGCTCGCCTCAAAAATAGGTTCTTTGTCCGGAAGGAGTACATAAGCACTCTCGCCGATGCACAAATTCTCCTTATTTCCTGTGTCCGCATACATAAAGCTGAATAATCCCATCGTAGTTTCTCCTTTCGCTTGGGCAATAAAATGTTCTCTCTCCATTCATCACTCTACGAAAGAAGCAAGTCAACCTTTAAGAATACCAATTAAGGCATCGGCAATCTCTACGGCCTCCTCTGCTGTGTTGTCCGCTCCAAATGTAATCCGAATAGTACCCTTTGCATATGCTTCAGGCACTCCAATTGCTTCTATGACATGCGAAATTCGCATATTTACAGAATCACAAGCTGAACCTGTGGAAATACAGATTCCTTTCAAATCCAGTCGATGCAGCAGCATTTCACCATCAGCCCCATTGATCGAGATATTAACATTTCCGGGAAGATGGTCATCACTGCCATTACGGATATAATCTACTCCGCCCTGAGATAAGTGTTGCAAAAGGACATCTTCAAGCTCATGAAGCTTTTCTGTCGAAACAGCTATTCTGCCACAGCTTTTCTTAAGGGCACTTGCCATTGCTACAATAGCTGCTATATTTTCAGTCCCGGCTCTTTGACTGTGCTCTTGAGCTCCTCCGTCAGCGTACGGATGTATCTTCACGCCCTTACGAATGTATAGGAAGCCGCTGCCTTTCATACCATTGAATTTATGGGCTGAAGCTGACAGCATATCAACACCGAGCTTCTTTACATCAATCGGTATGTGACCAACAGCCTGTACTGCGTCCGTGTGGAATAGTGCTCCGCATTCATGTGAAATAGCACTTAACTTCTGTACTGGCTCAATAGTTCCAATTTCATTATTAGCCAGCATCACGGAAACAAGCGCCGTATTATTTGTGATTACATTCTTCAGGGTTTCCGGCTGAACGATCCCGTAACTGTCCACGGAAAGATAACTTACAGGCAAGCCCAATTCCTCAAGAGATCGGCAGGCATTCAGCACAGCATGATGCTCTATCTTCGATGTTATTACATTGCGTGTACTGTCTCTTGAATAAAGAACAGATTTTACAGCCCAATTGTCACTCTCAGTTCCACCAGAAGTAAAAAATATCTCTTCAGGCTCCGCGCCAATGCAAGCAGCGACGGTTTCACGAGCAGCGGCAATAGCCTTCTTTGCTGGTTTTGCAAAAAAGTACGGCTGTGAGGCGTTTCCGTACTCATCGGTAAGGTACGGCATCATTGCATCTAACGCATCTTCATCGAGCCTTGTTGTAGCGGCATTATCCGCATAAATCATTCACTTCACCTGCCTATTCGAACAGCTTGCATCCTTCATCCTTAAATTCTTCGATCTTTTCATTCAGATCCTCGACCGTTGTATCAAGATAGGCTGCAAGGCAATCCATACAAAAGAAATTTTTTACATCTAAGCCGAGAAGCTTTTTGTTAAGGCCAATAGTGTTTTTATCCAGTTCTTCTCGACCACAGCTCACACAATCAATCCTCTTCATCAGAAATCTCCCTGAGCGTGAACTGAGGCATCTGTTTTGCGGGTTTCCGATATTCATCCGGGTCGAGGATTTCCAGCTGTTTCTGTATGATCGCTCTCATCTTGATTGCCGGGCGGAGGCAGTATTGCATAAACAGATGCTGGTCTACATCTTTTGCAGAGCGGACATCAGGAAAGAAGAGTTTTAAATACGCAGTTGTAAGCCGTTTCACGGCCTCTACATGCCGTTCATACGCACCGTCAGAGACCTGCACTAACCTGTCAACAATTGCCCTATAGCTAATGTCGTCACGCAGCAAATGAAGAATGGAACAGAAGTACTCTGTGTTCAGTGCCCAGCCTGAGATTTTTAATTCCGGTTTCATCGGTGGAATATCCCATCCTTTGATAAACCCGTGCATTCTATCAACAAGGGCGCTCTCCTTAAACAAAGAGGGAAGTTCAGTGAGCATGTTTTTATACTCGTCCATATTGCTCTGCTCAATATTCCCGAGAAATACAACGCCTGCATCAGAGGTTACCGTAAAACCGTCAACATTACATTTTCCACTTTCCATATAACCCTGGAAAATGGACTGCATCTGACTAACATCCGTGAACTGAACCTTTTTCACTTCGTCTATAGCCACATAGTCATGACCCACGATAAATCCGGTTGTCCTGCGTGCCTTATCATAAAACATCTTCGGTCTTGACACAGTGCCCCCGTCAACAAGTAAGCCAAACTTGCTGATGTTTCCAAAAACATAGGATTTTCCAGTTCCCTTGGGTGCAAGCTCGATGATGTTCAGATTCTTTTCCAGAAATGGGAGCAGCCTTTGGAGCATCGCAAGCTTCTCGTGCTCGTCCTCATATCCGCTCGGGTTATAATCCATTGCGCCAAGAAGCACATCGATCCATTCCTTTATGGAAAATTCAGATCTGACGTCCTTGTAAAAATCAAGATCAATATTATAAGGAGTAAAGCTGGTGAAATCTGTCAGCTTAATCTTACCAAGAATCTTCGGCTTGGCACTGTCATCCGGCGGGCGATATCCGAGCTCGACAACTCCCCAAATTTCGTTGCTTTTTACAAGTTCATCTTTCAAGTTGTCCCAGACCGCATCCTCAATCACTGTTTCTTTATTCGTTAAGCCATAATCGGGTAACGCAAATGATACCGTCCCAGTCTTGATGTCAATATCAATATCGATCCTGGTCAGCAATTTTACTCTCTCATATTCCTTACTGACGCGGTTTTTAATACTAAGCCATTCCTCTTTTCGAGGCATATAAGTGTTAACAAAATCAAGCAGATCCTCAACATCAAACTGTCCATCGTCATCCTCGAATTTTTTCAAAACCCAATCTCGAAGGAACGATGGAAGCTTCAACGTCTTAAGGAAACTCATCTCACCCAAATCTTTATAGACGACCATCTCGTCAAAGCATTCCCGGAGCTTATCACTCACTTAAGCCCACCTCCTTACAGAAGCTTTCTCTCGCTAAAATCAGAATTCTCTGCTGTAAATTTCAGACCAGATTTCAGCGGATTATTATTATAGTAAACATTTACAGTATAAGTTCCAGCTTTGCGCAGCTCTGGCAAGGCAATTGTGAAAGTTTGTCCATCGGAGGATTCTCCTTCATATTCTTCACTTAAACCGGATATCTGCACACTGAGGTTATCCAATTTTGTCTTAGAAAACACACGGATAACTGCATCCTTTTTGCGCCTGCTGAATTTGATATTCTTATCCAAAAGCTGTATTTCAATCTCATCTGGCGAATAAACGATTTCGATGATCGGAACTACGACCTCTTCAAGAGTTGCCCCTCCGTGTACTTCGACGTTCGCTTTCCGGCCTCCCTTAAACCTGTCATAATTGGCGAGAACCCAGTAACCGTTCTCCTCTATCGCGCAGGACGGCTTTTCATCTATCTCACTGACCGGACAGCATCGACCAGAATGCTCTGCATTTGATTCAGAGCCCCACTTATTTTCCTTTTTGCTTAGCACAGATAATCTGCTTGCTCCATGATCAGATATCATAACTGCTCGCTTGTATGTGCCATTCATCAGCTTTGTCGCTATTTTTTCAATTGTTTTGCTGATGATATCGAGCTCGCTTGAAATGTATGTTGGAAGCTCGTTATTTGTAAAATCAAATTCTTCCTCGCCATGATGCTTCAGGTCATCAAGACTTTTTATACCGTTTTTGTCTGGCACAAAAGCTGCACCGCCTTCAATAAACGCATCAACAAATTCCTTATTGAATGACGTTATAGAAGGGAGTTCGCAATGACACAGGGTGGCATATGCCATCAGCCTTCTCAACCGGCACTGATCCATAATGTAGCTAAGATACTCTACTCCCATTGCATCCATGAAGTATACGACTGTACCGTTTTTCTCAATCGCATCTAACTTCGCACTGCGTGCCGGAAGCAGCAGGTTGAATTCTCGTTTTTCTGCCTGTTCATCCACAATTTGCAGAAAATCAGGAAACACCTTATTGACAACCTTCTGATATTTATACTCCTGAAAGTAAGAATCCAGAAGGGAAATCTTAAATCGATAAGGCTGTAGGTATGCATACAGAGCCGGATACACATGCTCAAGGATTTTTATTACTTTGCTGCGCCCTATTTTTTCAGAATATGTGGCGAGGTTTTCAAATATGAGATCTTGCTCACTCTTCGATGCATCTGTGAGGTAATATAGAGCATTTTCCCCCTTGCTTTTGACCATGGCGCAGTAATCAGCAACTTCAGAATCCGGATTACCTAATGAACGAATGATATTTTTTCTCTCGTCATAGTGTTTCCAGAAATCCTTATCATCCTGAGAAAGATGAAGAAGACTTCTGAATACGCCTCTAATAAGAAGAGTACTGCTATCTGCTATTTTCGTTGCCTCACTCAAGCACCAGCTGTTTTTTGCTCCGTAAAGTTTAAGGGCTATGAAATAGAGCCACTTTTTTCTCGAATCAAATGAAGTCCAACTCCCAACGGCAATCTCAAGATTCGTAGTGGTTCCAAATACATCAACGATGTATTTTATCCAAGATCCATATTGCGAAATTTTAGAAAGTGCAAAGTCCCAGTCTTGCTCAGTCCCGTATTCTTCCCTCAACTGTCCGGTTGAAACATCCATGCCGCACAAGACTTCAAACGAATTACTGAGTTCCTTAATGGTATATAGCGAAATGGGGTACGATGACCTATGCTTTCCTGTATGCACGAAAAGCTTCGATGCCGTGCTATGTTCTACTGAAAACGCAATATTTTGAACACCTTCGACAACGGTTTCTCCCACTGTGGCAGGCATATCCTGTGTGGAAAACGTTAGCTGCGGAAGTTCCTGCTTTTGTCCGTCAACCATATAAACGAATTGTGAATATCTCTGCTCGATCTTTACCAGGTATTTTTCGCACTGATAGCATACTATGACCAAATGAAGTCCAGTCAGTGACATTCCAATCATCCGATTTATAAATCCCTGAAGTTTCTGTTCTCCGAGAAGCCTAAAGTAACTGGTTGTACCAGTGAGGAACACAGATCCTTGCTTCCTTCCCAGATAGTTATAAAGTTCGTCTTCAGAAAGATTTTCATCCGCCATAGAAAAATCCGAAGCATCTTTGAAAACATTTTCTCCTACGGAAAAATGGCTACAGATTGTATCCATATCTTCAGGATTGTTCACATTGACAAAACGCGGATGACTGTCACTGCGCTGAAGATATTTTCCGATCCGCTTTATCACATCTTCTCTTCTAAGGCCCATATTACGTGCCTCCTTACTTTCCCTTTATTATCTCCATGCCAACGACCATGTTGTCCTTGATAAGACGTTTAAGATATTGTTTCACATCAGCTACGTCCATGCTGTCGATTTTCTCCAGTGCCTTATCGCAACCGGTTTCGTTGTATTTATATTCAGCCATTTCTTTGAGTTTTTTATCAACCTCAGGAAGGCCAAACCAATCATACGGTTCCGAGCCCATTACTTTCATCAGATGATTACGCACTTCATCCAAATCATCAAGCATGACGCTGTAAGACTTCACGACATTTTCTCTAAATGCTTTGTCTCTTTCATCCTGACTGGACAGTCTATCAAAGAAATCCGCTCTCTCAAGAAACTCGATTGCTTTATCTATTGATGCTGTGTCAGGCTGTTTTCTATTTAACGTTCCGAATGCTGATCTGGCCGTTGCCACGTCCTTATCAGAAATCATACACAGGATAGGTGTCCGGTATTTCTTCGACCACTGTCTCGGATTTTCCGTCTGTGTTTTCTCACGCCACATCTCTTTCAATTTTGTAGCACTCTGCTCACTTATGTATTTATCGACTGCTGCCTGAACAGCAGCCTGATAGTCCGATTTTTCAGAGGTGAACAGGTTATTCTGAAGCAGCTTGAATATCTCACGGGCCTCTTCTTCACTAAAACGTCCAACTATATAAGCACAAGCCTTTCGGAACAGATCTGTCTGGTTGTTATAAAAGCGAATGAACGCCTCACCATTTGCACTAATCTGTTCAAGGAACTTCTCCCTCCTTGAATCAAGCAAAACGCCAGACTTCTTGATGTCGTAGAGCATCTCCATGAGCTCCGACAGGTCTTCCCAATAATTCTTCGCATACAGATAGGAAATACGGATCATGCCGCATTTATCCGTCCACTCCCGAATTGCGCCGTCAAATGATATATTTTTTGGCAGTATCTTATTGCTCTGTACGACGATTTTATACTCCAGAATAACTTCATCGATCTTCTGATTCGCAGTATCTGTATTCCAGACCCAGTTTGCTGCATCCGCATCAAATTTCTTTTTCAGCCGATTAATAAACTGTCCGCCGTCTCCGACTTCATTCGCAAGCTGAGGAAGAATTCCTCTTTCATACTGATTCAGATACGCCTTCATCCCGTCGGAGCATTTGTCCTTTGTGACAAGAGCAGAAAGGTCGTCAATCGCTTCCGGATTTTCAATGCAAAGTTTACCTATGGATATAGCAATATCACTGTCGGTCTTTGACGCGCCGAAATTATTGTTATTGGCAATACCGCTGTAATAATCAATCAGTTCCGAAACAGCCTCTTTACTGGATTTCAACTCGGCATCTTTAAGCACATATTTAAGAACCCAAACAGGGAAGGACAAGTCCTTCATTTTCTGGCGGATACGTTTTCTGGTCTGTTCCACCGAGTTACAAAGATTGATCGGGATACCAAAAACCTTTGAAGAGGCCTCATTGAATGCTTTTTCTTCTGCTGTTGTCGTTACAATATATTTATCTTTGTAGCGCGGGATAGGATTCACCTGATGCTTAATGATCTCCGATACCATCTCTTTGAGCTTGGTCACATTTAGGACATCATTAACGGTTCCGTCGCTATAATTGTAGGTTCCGTCCGTATATTCCTTCAGGAGAAATCCAATAACGAATGCTGTCAGATTACACGGCATGAAGCCGTAGCTTCCATTTTTATCCTGTAGGAAATCATAAATCTGAGCGATAGATATCCTGTCACCAGAAGTAAAAGCATCCTGAATCACCTTGTCGACTTCGATCTTGATTTTTGAAATTGGAAGATATGGAGCTGACTTCCAGTATTCAGGAACTTTCCATGCTTTCTTTCCAATGTAGTTTTCCAACTTTGTCTGCTCGTTTCTGGAGCGGAACTGCCCCTGAGTAATCTCCTCAGCACCATACTGCACGCCTGCTGGAAGCGAGGTGGATTGCCACATCGTATCATTCACCGATCCATCTGTTTCAAGTCCTTCGCTATAGTGTTTGCGGTCGATTGTAAAAAGATACTCATAAAGCTGGTCGATCGTAGCCGCGCGTTCTCCGTCCGGTTTATCCTGTGAATAAACAATGAATTCACCAGCCGCAATCTTTCCGCGCCATTTCTTCAGTGCTTCCTTTGCATTAGCGTCATACTGGGCAGCAAGACCGCGATCCTGCTTTAAGTTCACAACAGAATTTGCCATCGCATCAGCGTACTGCTCCAGAAGATCATTCCCAAGCGGTGTAATGGACGCATCAATAAAGACGATGTGATAACTTCCATCAGCAATGGCCTCTTTGATCGCTTTCCCGATCTGCACGCTCTCCGCGTCATCTCTTGCAAATGTTGTAACTGCCATGAGCTTATTACCGAGAGAATCCTCCTGCCCACGCAACTGGTTAATGGTCGATTTGAAATCACTGTATGAAACATACTTCATCACATAGCGCAAACGAAGTGCTCCCGTTAAAGAAATAGCCGACTGCATGTCCGCCTCCTGTAAAAGCGTGGAGGTAGGCTTCTTTTTCTGTTCTTCTTTCTGTTTATCAATCTCAACAACATTACCGGAATTAATTAAAGCTGAATACTGTGTTCTACCGCCCGGCATCGGCTTCTTGTAAAGAATGTCCGGAACCATGCTGTCAGCTATGCGTACAGGCTCATCGTTTTCGAGATCAGAGCCCTCAAATGCGTTATTCAGGTTCCTCTCATTCGGAATAAAAAGCTCGACTGAATCTCCAGCACGCTGAGATATAGCCTGCAAAAGCAAGACTGTCTTCAAAACACGCTGCCGTTCCGTATCAAGATTCTTGTTCGCTGCAAACGCATAGCAATCAAGGATTGCTCTGATATCTGACGCGAGATATTCTTTTCCCTTCTCATAGAAGAAATCCCATAGCATGTCTATTGTCAAAAGCGGATTCGCATCATACGGGCCACGATTGTTTATAAACCACTGGAATCCCTTAATTTCATCACCTCTGTCATTCTTGATAAAATCAAACATACTCCGCTGATTGGAGTCAAACGCGGAAGAAATGTGTTTAAGAAGCAAAGCTGCATATGGATGAATCGGCAGAATCTTCTTAAGCTCCGTGTCTGTGATCTTTGCTTTCTCTTTCACCAGCTGCCTGGAATCGTGCGTTCGGTCATACAGCTCGTCACGTGTCTCCTGCCAATCCTGTTGCACAACAGGATCATCATTTTCTTCCATGGCGTCTCCCATCAGACGGAACGCCATGTTTTCCGGAAGCTCAATATTACAGATCGGCTGTACAAAGCGGCTCATCAGACGCTTCCAATCCTTATCCGACTCTGGGAACATATGCATCACGTTATGTGTAACAATCATCAGATAAAACGGCTTGTCACCACTGAAATCTGCGATTTCCTGAAAGCCAGTCATGGCACGCATATTGTTACGAAAATAATCAGTGAACTCATCCCAAATGAACACGATGGCCTTGAAGTTATTTCTCTTGATGACCTCCTCGATCCATTTGAGCAGAGAAGTCGTTGTAAGCGTCAGCGCAGAAAAATGCTGTTCTCCGGCGACCTTCATTATTTTTCCCATTAAAGTCTGAAGAGCCTCACCCTTTGAGGGCTGCTCCATTGCTTGTTCGCTGTATGTATTAAGTTTTTCAATAATGGCATCTACATCATTTCCGGCAAAGAGCTCCTTGTATTTTTCATTGATCAGTGCGTTGAAATAATTTTTATTGATGGAATCGGAAAGCCATGCAACAGCAGAATCTTTCAGTGCACCCTCACCGTGATCCTCGATACCTGCATTTTTTAACGCAGCTACAATGCTCTGCTGGATAGCGAAAACAAGGTCGTCATCTCCGTAGATGTTCGAAGAACCATACCGATGTACAGTCAGGATTTTCTGCTCCCCGCTCTTAATCTGCTGGAACTTATTGTAAAGATCCGTGCTGAGTTCGTCGTTGTACTTTTCAAAATATGCTTTTGTATCTTCATCAGAGGCATCAAGCAGCTTTTTCAGCGTCAGCACGGCGTGAGACTTACCTGTACCATATGCGCCCTCTACCCAGATAGAAAGCTTCTGTTTCCGGGAAATCACACTTATCGTGTCCTTCACGAGCTTAACGAAAGTCTCATGTGGATAGAATTTTTTCCAGAGGTCAGGATGACTTTCTATTTCCGCTTCATTGATCTGTGCCAGATATTCAGGATCAATGTCAAAATAATCGCGGTACTTGTCTAACATGGCTATGCCTCCTTAAAAAAGTGTCAACACGTCCTGCGAGGTCTTCTCGCTGCGGAGTGTAATATTATCAAGATCAAGCGTAAACGACGCATTTATGAATTCCGGATAGTTTACGGAAAGTCCGGTCAGGAGTTTCTCCATCTGGTCTCGATCGATCCCGAAGATTTCCGTCGGGCTCACACCATCACTGTCAATCTCGTGATTCAGAAGCCTCCCCAGTGTAAACTGGTAATAACCGCCACAGCCTTCTGCAAATTTATACAGCGAATAAAGGATGACACGGGGATCTGGATTCTGCCAAGGTGTACGAGTTATTGAAATAACATGCCTCTTTTCTTTATCGGAATGCCCCATGCCAACTTCATTAAACGGAAGCTCTACAAATCTTCCGAATGAGCTCCAGATATCATTAACCCAGCTTTCTTTTGCTCCATCATTGACTAAGAGTGATAATGCATATTCCTTGTTGTATGTCTCAAACATATTCAACCGTTTCACATACTAGTTGATTTGCGGAGTATATGAAAGATTTACCAGCATGATTCCCCAGCTCGAGAGATTATCAAGACTGATCTTGTCTATCACTTCAGCTGTATGGCTAAACCCACTCTCATCCAACAATTCAGCATCTCTAAGAAAACGCTTAAAAAAGCTATACATCTGAGAGCCAAGGGAATGCTTCTGATCGAAATCGTTTTTGTAATTAAAATACTGCGTAAACCACTCCATTTTAGGCGCATGGTGCGAGTAGCAATTTAAGCTCTTATTTGCTGACATAATCAGTCCTCCTTTTGGCATTTCCAACGATTTATATATCAAACATCCTTTATCGACTTTATGACATTCTGAGCAATGGATGCATCTATCACTTATGCTTACTTGACCATTTTTCATAGAAATACAACCATTATGGCAGTCCGCTTCACATTCACGGCAGTTGATACAGCAAGCAGCCTTACGAAATACATTTTTCAGCAGTTTTACGAACAGAGGGTCTGATTTTGCAAGTTCCTCATCTATGAATACTCTATAACCTCTCTCTGTCTCTGTAAGTACAAACTGATGCTCTTTGCTGCGGAACAGAATCGTATAGGGTGAAGAATCATTAAGCAAAACACCGACCGTTTTTATCCATTCTTTCCAATCAGTTCTTGGTGAATCAATGGTAAGAATTTGTTTTCCGCGAGTTTTAGATTCTGAATATCCAATTTCAATTGGTAAATCTCTCCCGTTCTTGCGAGCCTTCCACCCTCCATTTTCAACGAACTTTTTTAGTGCTTCGTCGGTCGTAAAGCCTTTCTGGTACATTTTTTCAATTATCCGAATGAACTTATCAAATTCTTCAGGATACCAAGCATGGCTCATAAAGTCATTTCGCTCAGCTGCCCTTGGACACACCAGACACCCGGCTCTTCTATGTCCCTTTTTATAAGCTTCATTCAACAGCAGATTCTCAGAATAGATGTACAGATATAATTCAGCTGAATTCCATTCCAATATAGGATTACAACTATATTGACCTTTATGCTTTTCGCCGAGACTAATATAGTCATATTCACTTCTGGCCAAGCTTTCACTGGCACGTATACCAATAAAAGCCATCCCTGTGAAATCTGATTTTCCAGTCTGATTCCGTAATGCAAGCACTTGTGGCGCTGTCTTATGAACGCTGCAACACCACCTCGTCACTGTGGCAGGAGGCCCAAACATTGACCATGTATATTCAGGATCGTATTCAGATTTTGCTTGGATAAAATCTATATCTTGCTCAGCGCAGTATTCCTTTACCTTTTTCACAACATCGTAGGTGTCCGGAAATTCCATACCCGTATCCCCAAATAACACCTTAAAGGCATTGTGCGGAAGTGCTCTCTGAACAATATCTAATGTTACGATGCTATCTTTACCTCCTGAGAATGCAACATAAAACACGTCGGCTTTATTCTTATATTTTCGATAAGTGTTATACGCTTCTTTAATAGTATCCTGAGCCAACCCCTCAAGTATCCCTCTGTTCTTCTCCACCATCGCAGGGATATCAATAAATCGAAGTGGTTCTCCGTTCGGTTCAGGTTCTTCAAGAATAGAAATTTCCGGCGCAGTATAGCATGATCCTCCTTTTGTCTGTGCGACTTTCCGGCCTCGATAATAATAATTATTTGCCTCAGCCCACATATAAGGATAAGCATCGTTCTTGGCATAATTCCAGTAACGATCAAATCCGAGTATGTCCAGCTCTTTATAGTAAACAGGACGTGGCTCTTTGCTGAAGGCCAGCGGTGAGCTGGTCAGCAGCAAGCCTCCTGTCTGTTCATCGTAAGTGTATGCGTACATGGCGTCTATTATCCTTTCTTTGACCTCTGCAGTTTTGCTCTAGACAAAGTCTGTTCGATCCCTCTGTAATTTCTGCGGGCAAGCAGACCGATGTCGACCAGATACTGCAGGGCGTTTTCTCTGTTGAGAGGGATTTTACTGACAGCCAATTCCGCGCTAACCAGTTCGTCAAAATCATCAAATCGAGAGCTTCTTTTGACGATAGCTCCAACAGGTGTACCGGCAGTAAAGCCGATATGCAGCAGTTTGAATTTTTTGCTGAAGTCTGCCACATAATGCTCCAGCAAGAATCCATTCCAAGGAAATCCTGCATCTGGGAATGAGCCGAAAAAACTGATTTCCTTTAAAGCAATGTAGTCACCGGTGCAAAAGCGACTGATCGCAGCATCGGTCGCCTCTGTATCAAACGACACCTGATCGCGGGAGACAAACTCGTCTTTGTTGATCCGAAGAGAATTTGCATATACTGAATCAAAATAAATCGGGGTGTCCAGATCCCTCTTCAACGAGTTCAGCTTTTCCAACGTGAAATGATCCCGTGTCGCTGCAAAGTGTGCAAATACATCTGACATTGACAAGTCCTGCCCATAAGCGCTGATAATCTTTCCTCTGAAAGAAAATACATCCTGCAGCTTATATGCAATGACGCCCCGCAAACCAAGCCACGTAAGGAATGGATATCTTTCCATGATAGCAGGTAACTTGACAATTACAGCATCTGTCAGTTCCTTGCCGCCCATATATTCCTTATCATCTATTGCGCTCTGAATCAGCTCAGTGATCGTGTCAATTTCCTGCTTTGTAAAGTGAACGATATCCGCATGAAAATATTCGCCTTTCTGGTTTCGAACAAATTCAGCGCTGTTATGCCCTGCCACTGCCCCGAACACAGCAGCCTCATTAATATGCGACAAGGCTTCTTTTAAATCTTCCACCGTAACCGGAATACCCTCTGTTATAAGATAATCACGAACTTCATCCGTAGGATTCACTTCGGCATGAGCATCTGCGATCAGATAGTTTTTACTTATGTAATAACGGCCGTCATTCATGTAGGCCAGATAACTTTTAAGCATTTCCGGATTGTTTATTCGTCTTCCGATGAATTCCAGCTGAAACTCTTTATAGAGCGCATCAAAATAGACCGCCATCTTCCCAGCCTTAAAACATTCAGTGATATAAGCAAGAAGCCTTTGTGCTGTATGCTCTGCCATCATCATTTCCGGCAAATACACGAAATCCTGGCATCTGACTGTAATGTGAGCGATACGCTTTCGGACGGCTTCGTCATCTTCGGCGAGCTCCAACCTATGCATATCTTTCCAGAAGGCACGGAAACGTCCCATATCGAGCCGCGATTCAATTCTGAATCCCTTAGGGAACTTTTCTAAAAGAATTTTTCGATAAGGAGTAAAATCTACATTCTCAAAGTTCTCTTTTGTAGCAACAGACGGTCGTTTATCTACTATTGCACTGTCCCCACGAATATATTGCAGATACTTGCGTAAAGCCGCCCGGAAACGATTATGCTGACGCTGATTAAGTTCTATAAATTCTACTGTTTGGAAAAGGGCATCTGCCGTCTCCGACACAATGATAAAATCCATTGTTCCTCGGATCATTCCGTGACCAATATTATTTTCTCTGGCGAAGGTATCTGCCGTGTTAATTGCAGAATCATAGCTGCGTCCTGTGCCCTCTGCCATTCCCTGAGTCTGTACCAGCCAATCATAAAAAGAAAGGCCGTCTATCTTACGTTCTTTAGATTCTTTCTGTTTGGTCTCAGTCGGCGCACTTTCTGTTTTCCTTTTACCACCTTGTGTAGATGCATAGGTGATTTTCACATCATCAAAGTCAACGGCACAAAGCTTCAGCAACATGCCGCTTTTTTCGACTATCGCATCTGCACTTTCATTTGTTTCGAGATATAAGTCTTCTGCTATTTCTCTTGGATCAAGCATGGCATCAGAACCAGATGTATCTGCCACATCGATTCTTCCTCTGCCTCGAATACTTTTTCCTTTAAGAGATGCTATCTTATCCGGGTAATCCTCGAATAGACACTTCACAAGCTGAACGTATGCCTGCGTCCAGTTTCTTACAGAATAGTGGGTACCGGAATATTCCAAATCCGACGGACGTGTGTAACTGTAGCTCCGTTCTTCTGCAAAAGAGACTTCCATTAAACCGGCATCTGTTTCATTTGAGGAGCCATCTTTTATTCCCAGCGTCTGGCCCCTGCTTTCTTCAACAGTGCTATCATATTTATTTTCAGTATTTCCGTTTTCCAGATACTGTAGATAATCCTTATATGCACTCAATGCTGTAATATAGGCATTTCGTTTTTTCCCAGAATGTATGTTAATTCCTTTATTTGAACGAATCCGCCCTATCAGCGATTCGATTTCCTCTATGTCAGTTATCTGAAGAATACTTGGCTGAATTGTCCTGTTCTTCCTCAGCAATATGCTCATTACATTTAACGACGAAAGGATATCGTCAGCCTGTGTCGGATTATTCTTTTTTATCCAAACAGAAAAGCTCATGTTCTCAGCTTTGTCTGGAACTGACATATCCATAATCTCCTCTAACAATTCTCGGTATTTTAAAGGGCTTTCTTTATAGATCTTAACGATATCAAAATACCAGCCCGTCTCAACGCGCAGCCCTGAAACTCCGTCTGTAAAAACGTACTCCAACTTGCTCATTTGAAGGGTGATTCCATTCTCGTTACGGAACTTCTCATCGATGGCAATCCCGCGAGCTGCAGCAAGTTCCCGCAGCTGTTTTGAAACATCGGATATTGCGCGTTTTCTTTCAATCGTATGATTCAGTACGTTTATCAGCGCCTGAAGCAAGATGGCTTCTTCATGCTCATCCCATGGAATTCTTATAGCCACGCCATCTGCCTCCTTCCTCGATAAAACAATACCAAATCACGTGTTTCTAAAATTGGACTTCTATTGATTTTCAATCAACAGATTCCGAAGCGTCCTCTTGTACAACCTCCATGATGTCTGAAACATCACAGTCCAAAGCATCACAGATTTTCAAAAGAACGCCAGTCGTCAGATTCTCTCCTTTCCCAAGTTTTGCAAGGGAAGCCGTGCTGATACCGCTTTTTTCTTTCAGGTCTGTACGATTCATTTTCTTATCAATCAGAAGCTTCCAAAGTTTATCGTAACTTATTGTTTTGGCCATTTTATTTTCTCCCTCTTCAATCACAGAAATTAGTTACGCACACTTTTCAAGAAACCATAACGTAAGCCGTCACCGTCTTCCATCGAGAATATAATCCGATGTGCATCCGTATAATTGACATTCTCCGGCAGCTTGTTTTCCGCGATAATAACCTGATTCTGCCCACAGTTATCAATAATGTACTGAATCAAGGCTTCCCTCATGCTTGCCGTCGCCTTTTCCTTCTCTGCAATGTTGTATTTCTTCTCCTTTAATGAAAGGATCGGTGAATCAAGAACAAGCAGATGCGAGGGATACTTTCCTTTATTTTCAAGATACTTCATAAGATTAAAGAGCATTATAGTATTCAGATAAGCACGATAGCCTTTGCCTTGATTACGTTTATGTCGTTTCCCGACCACCACATCAGCAGTCTCTATCTTCAAGTATGAATTCGGACTGCCTGTATAAGCGCAGTCTTTAATCATTTGATTAATACTGTCGCTTAACTCTTTCCAGATATTCGTGTCGAATACTTTTTTAGCATCGAACTTTGTTGCTGTTTCGTCTTCCTCGTTCTCCTTTTCAAAGACATCCGCGCCAAGCTCTGTGGACATATATGCAACAGACTGCAGTTCCTGCCTAAGCTGTTGAATCCGCTTGTACTCGGCCACAGCTTTGCGAAGTTCGGCTGCATGAGGCCGGAGCTCCTGATTCAGCAGTCTTGTGATCGTGTTGTTTTGTGCATTCAGTTCTTTCAGCCGGCTTTCCATCGTTTTGATTTCATGAGTGGTGTCTCCCTCGGTTATCTTTAGATCCTCAAGCTGAAGCTTAATACGTGCAAGCTCAGCTTTTGCCGAATCGACATAGGATGCACGGCTCTCTTCTTCTTCATCCATATCATGGCCACAGAAAGGACAGCTCGTCTTATGTCTGATCAGCTTGCCTTTTTCATCCCCTTCTACGATAAAGTTCAATCGTTTAATATCGGAATTGTACTGGGTGCGGAGTGCCTTGTACCTATCACCGAGATATCTTGCCTCCTGAAGCTTTGCATTAAGATCAAAGATCTGCGCCAGCAGCTTTCGGCTTTCCTCGGATGCATCTACAATCTGTCTTTCGATCCTCTCGATCTCGGCTACGAATTCTTCGATCTTTGCCTCAACATCCACGTCGGCTTCGGCAGCCACAGATTCTTCCAGCTTTTTCTTCTGTTCAGACAAGGCCTGAATTTTATCATTGAGATAGCTGATCACGCCCGCTTTCCGGGTAGCTCTCTTTTCCAGATCTTCAACGCTGACATCCGGAAGATAACGCTGCAGGTTGTCGCCATTTATCAAATACAAAAGAGAAGTCAGGCTCGCTGTAATCTTTGAATGGCCGGGATTATCAAAAGCAGTGCGTTTCCCGAAGATGTTGTCCTCATTGATAAAGAAGAAATGGAAAATCGTGCGGATTGTAAGATTCTCGTCCTTGGGTGCCTGTGTGCCGATTATTTTTGTATGCTCTTCAATTCCCAAGACCAATCTCAGAAGAAGATCACTGTATTCGTAGGTGGACACCTTATACTCTTGTTTTATGCCCGGAAGAGAAGAACTGACGGCAACGGTATTTGATCCTTTATCCCCGTTTTCGCCTTCTTCTATTTTCCGGGTGGCGGTAAGCGTATCCCCGTCCTCTGACTCCAATGTCATGCTGACGGTGTCGTATCCCGTATCCTCCAGTGAAAACGGAACTTCCTTGCCGCCAAACAAGAAATCTATGCAACCGATGATATAAGATTTACCTGTATTTGAAGGCCCGACTATGAAATTGACCCCGTCTTTAAAAGACACAGAGGAATATTCAACATTCTCTCCCGAGGCAGCTATCTGTGATATATGAAATCGACTCATTGAGCAACCTCCTCGTGGAATGACTTTGCTGACATTTTATAGACAGCGGAAATAAGTGTCCGTTCAGATCTATTGGCAGTGGCCTTTATTACTGCCTGTGCATTTTTCCTGTATTCTTTCGCATAATCACTGTCCAACGACTCACAGAAGTCTTCACCTTCCGGCGTGATGATATATGACAGTCCTTCTTTATAGCTCACAGCCTGTGCCGTTCCATCTAGCACCAACTCTTTCAGGGCTTCTTTAACGCCCTCCCGATGAGAGGCGAATACACTGAACTTATATTCATTGTCCCCATTCAAATTCTGATCCGTTATTCCGAACGTCGCACTATACACAGTCATAAAGTCAACGACATACAGCATGTCCAAGGTCTGCGGCATATCATATTCATCCAGAAGGATCAGGAGCCGCAGGGAATTTTCAAATGTTGAGTTAAACAGTTTGTCCATCGTCCGCCCTCGTCCATCCGGTGATCTTGCCGTCATTCACAAGGAAGTGGCAAATTCCTTTTTTCTGCACCATACCTATCCAGTCTGTATCCCGGCAGAGCCAGCACCTGTCCGGGCTGATCTCTTCAGCGCGGATCAGAACATTGCTCAGACGCTCCAATCCGTTATAAGCTCTTCTTCTCCATACTTCCTTTACGCCTTCAAATGTCTCTTCTTTCAGAACATTGAACTGGTCTTCCTTCTTATAGATATCCCGTGTTCCACGCCTGACAGCTTCAGCTGCGAAATAATACCGGCGCTGGTCAGCGAGATTCTCCTCATAATCCGGATAGGCCGCAACATTAGCCAGATCAAAGGTATCTTTACCTTCTGCCTGAGCATACGCTTTTGCCAAGGCCTCCGTGTACGCCCGTTCTTCATGGATAATGCTTTCCGGCACTTCAGCATCTTCAAGCGGATGCTTCTTATACTCCTCGAGCTCGGTATTGATCCTTTCCTTTGCTTCCGGCGTAAGAACATTATCCCTTGTCAGGGAGTATAAATAGACCTGACCCAAGAACTCCGCAAACGTTTCTTTTTTCCCAGGGCGCAGCAGTTCATCGCGCTTGCTGTCGGAAATGTTCGCGACATCTTCGTTTATAACGCCTCGCAGATGGAAAATGATCTCATCCTCCATGCCGGGCATAAAGTGACGAATGATATTCTTTTGAAAATAGGTTCCTATAGACGCTTTGACCGCCGGATCTTGTGAATGCCCTTTTATGACCCTGAGAGGCCTGCCGCCCGGTTCGCGATTCACGATCTTACTTGCGGCTCCCTTTTGTACCTTTCCTATCGTAATGTTCAGAGGATATGCAACACCGCCATACAAAAGCTGGATAAGATCAGGATCGTTGATCTCATCCACAAATGCATTCTTGATTTCGGCTATCACTGTTGCAAATACAAGCTCACGCAACGAGCTCACCTCCAAAAAAGAAACTTCGCGGTAACTTTATAGGAACCGGTCTGAGCGCCTACAACACTGACTTTTCCTTGGTCAGCGGTTATATAATATAGACGTGGCAGGAAAAGCCCTTCAAACCACTTTGTACAGTATATCATGGGGCGAGCTATAAGTAAATAAAATTTGCGCTTCCGCAAATATTTATTTCAGGCTTTTCAGGTCATAGTCCTCACAGTATGTGGGGAAACAACCAAATATCTTTTTAATGCGTAATGCAGCCTGACCATCGGTGGAAAGGATGCAAACCGAAACGGAGTTATCCGTTCGATTTGTATGCCTTCCACCGATTTTTTTGTGCATACATCTCTTCATATAACGATTCCTCCGCTTCGGACACGACGAAACGGAGGAATTTTAAATGCCTAAAAAGCGCAATGCTGCGAAGCAAACACCAGTCTACTACCAGAAGTACAACGAACAGACAAAACGCTGGGAGGACGTCCCTGCCATCATCGGTCAGGACGGGATCACCGAGGATATCTACTTCGTTCTTGAAGGCCACGGTGAAGCCCTGACCGATCGTTACGAAGAGGAAAAGAAAGACGTCCTCTTCGAGACCAAAAAAGCCGAATACGAGAAATACGGAGACCCGCACCAGCCGTCCCCTATGGAGCAGCTGGGTACGAACGACACCAACCCTGAGCACATCCTCTTTGACGAACCCGAGCCTAAAAATCCCCGTGCCGCACTGGTCAGAAAGCTGTTGCAGAAGCTTACCACTGCGCAGATCGACCTGTTCTACGACATTTTCGGAGAAATGAAACAGATCGAGCAGATCCGCTCTGAGGAGGAAGCTGCCGGACACAAAGTGACGGAGGCTGCCATCCGTGGCCGCCGCGACCGCATGCTGGCTCGGATGAAGAAGCTGATCGAGGCAGAGGAGGCCAAGAGCAGTAAGAAATAATCTCCCGCACCGGAGGGGGTTCGGTTTTTCGGAACTTAGTAGAGGAAGGGATAAAGACCACTAAGTTCCGACCCGACCTCCGGGCGCAGTTCTCGTTTACAAGGATTGGAGGTTAAGACCATGAGACTGCATCACACTGTACGAATCAACGTAGCAAGGCCAGATACCAGGGCTAACGAGATCATACAGGGCACGACCCGCCGCATACCGACAAGGCTCCTGAAGTTCCTGTTCGGCGACGCAACGGAAGTGCTCCTGTTATCGCCCGGCTCCAGTATCGAATCGGTCGAGATCAGGGAAATGAAAGGAGGAAGCCACAATGCCGACAGATGCACCGCAGATGCCCATTAAGGTGCCGCCATACAGGCACCAGCAGGAAGCATACAAGTTGGCGCTGCAGCTGTTCGGGCTTCTTCTGTCCAACGTACGCAGCCGAGGCTGCGCCTTCCTGATGGAGATGGGCACAGGCAAGAGCCTGACGGCCATCGCCGTCACCGGGACGCTGTATTTGAGCGGAAATATCCGCCGGGTACTGATTGTCGCGCCGCTCTCGATCCTCAGCGTATGGCAGGAGGAATTTGAGAAATTCGCTGTCTTCCCTTATACGCTCACTGTACTGACAGGCACCGGAGCCAAAAAGAAACAGCAGCTCGCTTCTGTCGGTTCCGACGGCCTTCAGATTATAGTCGTGAACTACGAAAGTGCATGGCGAATGGAGCAGGAAATCTGCAGATGGCGTCCGGATCTCATCATCGCTGATGAAGGCCATAAGCTGAAAAGCCATAAGACCGCCGCTTCAAAGTCCATGCACCGCATGGGGACGCTTGCGAAGTATCGTCTGCTCCTTACCGGCACGCCCGTGACAAACAAGGCCATCGACATTTTCAGCCAGTACAAGTTCCTGAACCCGAATATCTATGGCCAGAGCTTCTACGCCTTCCGGAACCGCTACTTTTTCATGACCGGATACGGCAATTACACGCCTGTGATGAAGAAGTCGATGGAGGACGAGTTCACTCGCCGGATGCATAGCATCGCCTACCGGGCGACAAAGGCTGAATGCCTCGACTTGCCGGAAACCACAGACGTAATCCGGAAGATCCAGCTCGAACCCGCCGCCTTGAAGCTCTACTACTCTCTCGTGGAGGACAGTTTCGCGGAGCTTGAAGAGGACGAGGTCACGACCACAAATATCCTGACCAAACTTCTGCGGCTGTCACAGCTTACTGGCGGATTCATTTCCGGAGACGAAAGCGACGTGCCGGAGCAGGTATCGACCGCGAAGCTCTCTGTCCTTGAGGACATTATCGACTCCGCTGCCGACGAAGGAAGAAAGCTGGTCATCATCGCCCGCTTTGTCCCGGAGCTTCATGCCATCTGCAGTCTGCTTGATAAGAAGGGCATCAACCACTCGCTCATTATGGGCGGCGTGAAGAACCGGGAGGAACAGATATCCCAGTTCCAGAATGACCCGGACGTGACCGTCTTTGTCGGCCAGATCGCAACGGCAGGCCTCGGTATCACGCTCACCGCTTCATCGACGATGGTGTTCTATTCGCTCGACTACAGCATGAGTACTTACGAACAGACCAAGGCCAGAATCCACCGTGCCGGGCAGAAATATCCATGCACTTATATTCATCTGATTGCCGACGGCACCGTAGACCAGAAAGTTCTGCGGGCGCTCCGCAGCAAAGCAAATCTTGCGAAGACGCTGGTAGACGACTACCGCCGTGGCAGAAACCCATTCAAATAAGGAGATACGCATTATGGACAATACATCAATGTTCGAGCTCGCAGACCACCTGAAAGCACTGCGGGACGAGAAAAAATCCGCTGAAGACTTTGTCAAGGAACTCAACGCAAAGATTGAAGAGGCCGACTACCAGCTTTGCCAGATGATGGCGGAGTCAGAAACACAGAACTTCACCCACGCAGGCGTGATGTTCTCCCTTACCACCAAGACCCGCGCTTCCGCTAAGGCCGATGTGAAGGACGAGCTTTTCTCCGCCCTGCGCCGCGAAGGCTTCGGAGATCTTGTCTATGAGACCGTGAACGCCAACAGCCTGAGCTCTTTTGTAAAGGAACAGATGCAGAGAACAACGACGCCCTGCCGGAATGGCTGAATGGCCTCGTCAACGTATTCGAAAAATCAACGATTGCTGTCCGCAAGGCAGCCCACTGATATGGAGGACTTGAATTATGAGCACAAAGAAAAATGAAATCGCGACTGTTAACAACGCAGGTTTTCTCGCACTGAAGGATTTTGATATCGCATCTGTACTGTCAGAGGAGCTTGAAGGCCTGAACGCCAGCTTCGAACGCATTAAGATTCCATCCGGCGGCACCACGGTATTCGAGATTCCGGGCGACGACCCGAATGAGCCTGAGACCGTGAAGGAGTTCTCCGCCGTCATCCTGTACCATCATCCGCTGAACGCCTATTACAAGGATGCCTATACCGGCGGCTCCAACCCGCCCGACTGCGGCAGCATGAATGGCGTGACCGGCGAAGGTACGCCCGGAGGAAGCTGCAAAAACTGCCCGTATAACCAGTTCAGCTCAGGCGAGAACGGCTCCAAGGCCTGCAAAAACCGCCGCCGCATCTACCTGTTGAGGGAAGGAGAAATCTTCCCGATGATCCTGTCACTGCCGACCGGCTCCCTCAAGGATTTCAGCCGTTACCTAATGAGACAACTTTCAAAAGGCAACAAGAGCAATTCCATCGTGACCCGCTTTGCTTTAAAGAAGGCCACGTCCGGAAGCGGCATCACCTATTCGCAGGCGCAGTTCTCTTTTGACAGGAAGCTCTCGCCTGAGGAATACGCGCTGGTGTCCGCCCTCTCTGATGAAGTGAAAGCCCTGAGTCAGAACGTCGGGTACGACACACAGGAGTCCGCTCCCGTAAATGTCGATCCGGAAACCGGCGAGATCATCGAGCCCCTTGCCTGAAACATGAAAATCTAAACCCAGCTGCCCGGAGGGAGCACCTGCTCTCTTCCGGGCTGTGCCGGTGAAAGGAACTTCTATGATAAATTACCGATCTATTACGGACATGCCTTCCATCAGACGCTACCTTGCAGGGGTAAGCCCTGTCGCGTTTGACTTTGAGACAGCACCGGATAACGAATACCGTAAAGAACCGAAGGCTGCCCTCGATGCCCATAAGGCACATATCACCGGAGTCAGTTTTTCTGTAACGGAAGGCGACGCCATCTATGTACCGCTTGCTCATCGCGTCGGCGTGAACTGTGAAGACCCGGATGCCTTGTGGGCATTCCTGAAAGAATCCATATTCGAAAGCCATGATGTGATCTGCATCGCCCATAACCTGTCCTTCGAGGCCATGTTCCTTTATAAGCAGGGAATCGTTGTTCAGGAACCCTGTTATGACACCATTGCTGCCGCGCAGCTCACGATGAAGTCAAAGTGGGAATTCCGTGGTCTCCATGACAGCGGCCTGAAGCTGCTCGCGACCTCGCTCTTCGGTGCGGACATGCCGAGTTTTTCTTCAGTTACGGACGGCAGGCACTTCGATGAGATGAACCCGCAGGAATATGAGACCGTCCGCTATGCCTGCGCCGACTCGGACTATACCCTTTGTCTCTATTACAAGTTCAACAACTGGTTCGACCGCTTCCTGCCCGCGCACCGCATCATCACAGAACAGCTTGAGTCCCCGACCGCCGTCATGGTCGGCTGCATGAAATATAACGGGATTCCGGTTGACCGGAAAGCCATGCTGGAGAAACAGACCGAGGCAGTCGCCAAGGTCGATGCCCTGAAGGCTGAGATCAACGAGCTGACCGGCGGCGTCAATATCGGCGCAAATGCGTCTACCTCTGCTTTCAAGCAGTACCTGTACAAGGATCTCGGACTCCCGGTGCTGAAAAAGACCGAAAAGAACCAGGAGGCTGCCGACGATGCGGCCATGCAGCTTCTGGAGGAATACTGTGCGCAGCACCGTCCGGAACTCGTCCGTCTCTTTCAGGCTGTTCAGGAATACCGCAAATGGGGCAAGCTCAAATCCACCTATATCGACGGATATCTCGACCATGTCAACTCTGCTACCGGCAGGATTCATCCCGATCTCATGCCACTTGGCACGGATACCGGGCGCTGGGCGGCAAGGAACCCTAACATGCAGAACGCTCCCCGTAAGACCAATGATCCCATTGGCATCCGCAACTTCATCGTTGCTCCGCCGGGACAGATCATTATGTCGCTGGACTTCTCTCAGATTGAACTACGCGTGGGCGCATTTTACTGCCGTGACCCGAAAATGCTGGAGACCTATCGCAGCGGCGGTGATATCCACGCCCAAACAACATCTGTTGTATTCGGCGTACCTTTCGAAGTCGCGGTCGATAAGAACGCTCCCAATTATAAGGAGCATCGCACCATAGCCAAAAACTGCAACTTCGGCGTGTTCTATGGTCTTTTCCCTCGCGGCCTGCAGAAGACGCTGCGCTTTAAGGCCGGGCTCGACACTTCTTTTGAGCGCTGTAAGGAGATCATCGATAACCTGAAGTCCGGCTACTCCGGGCTCACCACTTGGCAGGAGGAAACCAAGGCCAGAGCCGCCAAGACATGCTATGCGGAGACATGGATGGGAAGACGAAGGTATCTTCCGCACATGCTCTCCTCCGACTGGGGCAAGCACTCCTTTGCCGAGCGTTGTGCCCTGAATACTCCGGTACAGGGAACAGCCGCCGATATCCTGAAGGCCGCCTGCGCAAGGATCGTGGCCGGGTTTCCGGAAAGACCGTGGCTGAAGCCTATCCTGCAGATCCATGACGAGCTTGTTTTCCTTCTTCCGGAGGAACGGCTCCTTGAGGCGCAGCAGTTTGTGAAAAAGTGCATGGAGCAGCAACCTTATCCGGATTTTGACGTACCCATCGTCGCGGAAGCCTCCGCCGGGCACAGCTTCGGTGCCATGAAGGAATGGGAGGAGCTGGGGTTCGATTCTTCGGAACGTAGTGGAGGTAGATCATCATGAAAATAGACATTAGAAATTCCGAAGGCTACGTCGACCCTACGCCCTTTCAGGCGCTGACGAAAATCCAGAAGGAAGAGGCTCCGGCACCTGTGCGCAGGTA
>NZ_GL622359.1:2309979-2333363 GCF_000185505.1 Pseudoramibacter alactolyticus ATCC 23263
TACCAAGAAGAGCTTTGCGATGGCAGGGCTCTTTTTTATCGGATGGGTTTTGCCGCATTTGAGAAAAGAACCGCCCCGTGATACAATTAAAACAATTGCCGGCGTGAATTGGCGGCGCCTTCGTGGCGTTGCGGCGGACAGGAGGCCTTATGTTTGAATTGATGAATCCAACCCAAAAGGATTTGGACGCGCTTTGTGAAATGGAGCGGCTTTGTTTTCCGCCGGACGAGGTGTTGACGCGTGAACAGCTTGCGCCCAAGCTCGACCGGGCGACTGGCCTGTGGCTGGTGGCTCGGGATCTTGTGACCGGGCAGCTGGCGGGATTTCTCGACGGCGTCGCCAGTGACGCGGGGCGATTTGACGATCTTTTTTTGATGGCGTCGCAGGGCACGATCCTTTGGGACAAAATATCATGCTGACGGGGCTTGAGGTATTGCCGGCCTATCGCGGCCGCGGGCTGGCGCATCGGCTCATGGCGGCGTATCAGGCTCTGCGCCGGGCAGAAGGACGCCGGGCGCTGTTTTTGACCTGCCACGCGGAGATGCTCGCCTTTTATCGAGGCATGGGATTTGAATCCCTGGGACCATCTGCTTCTGCGCTGGGCAGCGGCGGATGGCTGGACTGCGTCTGCAGATTATAAAGGGATGCAGTTGTTAACGAAAAATGCAGATGACGCGAAAAATGGCTTGCAATTGTTGAGACGATTTGATAAAATACATTGGTAATTAAAAGCCGAAATGATGGAATTGGCAGACTTGGCGGACTCAAAATCCGTTGGTAGCAATACCGTGTGGGTTCGAATCCCACTTTCGGCACCATTTGCAAGCATAACCGGACGCAGGTCCGGTTTTTTGCTGTTTATTTTTATGCTTAAATGAAACGGCGCAATAAAAAAAGCGAAGCGATTGCTTCGCTTTTTTATTGCGCGCGGTTAGTCGGCGAGACGTTTCCGGCGGTTTTGCACCATTTCCGCAAAAAAGAGAATGGAATCCACCACGTCTTCAATCGGGAGAATGTCTGTTTCGGCGTTCATATCGGTCGCGGCTTTGTAATCGCGTTTGCGGCGGGCCTTCATCTGGTCGATGCGGGCCACAAGATCGGCGTGATCCTTTGCGGCGGCCAACAGCGGGCGTTCGCCTTGGGCTTCGACGCGTTGGGCGATGGTTTCGCTATCGGCGATGAGCTGAACGGTAAAGCAATGGTCGGCCAAAAGGGTGCGGTTTTCTGCGTTCAGCGGCAGGCCGCCGCCGCAGGCCAAAATCAACCCCTGATTCCGGGGTTGGGCGGTGAGGATCTGCCGGAGGGTTTCGGTTTCGGCGGCGCGGAAAACCGCTTCGCCGTCCTCTTCAAAAATCGCCGGGATGGATTTGCCGGCGGCCTGAACGATCGCCTCGTCCGTATCGATAAAATCATAGCCGCAGGCCTTGGCCATGGCCTGCCCGACGGTGGATTTGCCGGTGGCCATATAGCCGATGAGTGCAATGATATGCGGTAGTGCCATAAATACTCCTGAAAATAAAAAAATTAAAGCTGAAGCTGGCGGCGCAGTGCCATGAGGGCGGCGGGGGACAGCTGGCCCGGTGCGGTGGTCTCGGCCGCGCTCAGGGCCGCAAAGGTCAAGGACCCGCCGAAGCATTCCGGCGCGACGCGCACGATGGTGCCGGCAGCGCCCATCATCACAAAGATCACGGGCTGGGCCGTCGTTTCAGAAAAAGCAGCCACGACGCCGGCAGCCCGGGCCACATCCTTCGGGGAGCGGGCCGTGACGGCTATTTTGATGATGTCCGGCTCCTGTTCGGCCATCTGCGCCAGTTTTTGACGAAGGTCATTTGAGGCCGGCGTCGCATGAAAATCATGATAGGAGAGAATGAGACCGGTGCGGCGGTGTCTGAGCGCCGTCCGGACATCGGCCAGAACGTCCGGCGGCGTGGCAGCCTCGAGATCGATGTAGGCGCAAGCACCGCTTTGGACGGCGGCGTCGATCGCTTTTAATCTGATGTCGAGGGATGTCGGATGCGCTCCGCCCTCTGCTTCGGCGCGGTGGGTGAAAATGAGGCCGTCCGCTTGGAATGCGGTCAGGCAATCGGCCTGTTCGCTCAGGGTGATGGCCGGCCAGGCGTCCCGCCGCCACTCGATGAAGTCGGGGTGGGCGCTGCGGGCCCGGGCGATCTGGGTGTGAAACGATTTGGAATCGGTTGGCGCGACGGGCACGCAAAGTGCAAAGGCATGCGCCTGAATGGTGGGCTTCTTATTCATGGCCTAACCTTACAATATCTGATATCATTTTGCAAGTACAAGAGAAAATACACGCACACGTCCGGTCTGCGGGTCAAGGGCGGCCGTCCCCTTTTGTTTGATTTGGCACTCGCCGCAGCGCGCGGTGATCACGAGGCGCCGTTCGGTGTCGGATGTTCCCGCCGTGACATTGATGCGGTACTGCCCGCGATCGGGCAGGGCCACCCAGCTGCCCGTACCGGTGTAGCTCGGATTTTCCTCGAGGCGGGCCCGACATTCGGCGCGGGCACTCTCGACGAGGGTGTCGCAATAGCTGTGATCCAGGTAATGGCGGCTGAGGCGGACGGCGTTGCCCGCGCGCATCAGTAGCACGGTGCCGATTCCCAGAACAAAAATCAAGAGGATTAAAACCATCGGGAGCACATAGCCGCCGTTATGGGCATTGGATTTGGGCGGGATCTCCCGGGAAGTGCAAATCAGTTTCATAAGCTTCATTTCGATCGGTGAATTGAACGCGCAGGTGAAAACGGCCGGTGGGGCGGCCGCCGGCAAACGACGGCGTCAGGGCAAAATCGCGGACACGGGCGGCGAACTGGCTGGTTTCGCCGCTGCCGATGCCCTGCAGATGGGCATCGACTTTGTGTCGCATCAGCAAATCGCCGGCACTTCGGGTGTAATAATTATAATAGCCGGGCGTTTCGGGATCTTTCAGATAAACCGCGCCGTTTTTGATGATGACGGTGGAACTGGCGCCAAGTTGATTTTTGAGATACAGGTGGATCGACTGAAACGCCTGATCTTCAGCCGTGGGCTTCGCGGCCGGCAGACTTCTGACGAAGACGGACAGGGCAAGCCCGCAGACGCCGCAGACCGCTGTGAGCATCATCAGCGTGACGAGCAGCTCGACAAGGGTAAAGCCGGCGTCATGGCGCGGGCGGCGGTGTGTAAATTTTTTCGTGATAGACATGGGTGTGTCCTCGGGAATCGCGGTAGGTTAAAGTTAAGGCGCAAAGATGATCTTCCAGCGGGGAGACGGCGGCGCTGAAGCCCTTGTGGCGCGCGGCGATTTGCCGGGCAGCGGCGCCGATATCGCCCCCTCGGGCCGGGATTCGGCGGCCGCCTGGACCTGAACCACAATGGCAGAAAGTGCCCGGGCCTGGGCATTCCGCTCCCGGGCGACGGTGAAAGCGTCGAAGGTCGCCCCAAAGAGAAGGGGCAGCGTGGCGGTGGCCAGGGCGAGAACGAGCAGCGCGACGAGCATTTCCACCAAGGTGAAGCCGTCGGCCGAAGGGGTGTCGGGATGTTGGGTTTTCATGGGTTTGGCGGGGTATTGTTTAAATAAATGCGGCCGGTCACCGGCTGGAAAATCAGATAGCATTGGAGCCGTCCCGGCCCGTTCAGGGAGAGGGTGGTGCCGCGGCTGATGGTACCCGCCGCGGTAAAGGACAGATTGACGACACTGATCGGCCGATGCCGCCGGTTTTGGATGCGAATTGACTGGAGCGGCAAGGTTCGGGTGACTTTCGCGCCGTTGTCGCCGCGGTAATGGGTCAGGACAATTTTGTCTTCGAGAATTTGGGCGTAGGCGCCATAGGGCGAGCCGGACATCAGCGCTTGATTGCGCAGATCGACAAAGGCCGACTGGATTTCGGCACATTCTGCCTCAAAACGGGTCTTGTGCATCGCGCCGTAGGCCGCGGTGCCGAGGACAGCCACGCCGCCGGCGACAAGTCCCAGGATGACGAGCACCACAATCATCTCGGTGAGGGTGTAGCCGGCGGCATGCGTTTGCTGCATCATGGGGCACGGTTCAAAGCGACTTCGCCGCTCGCGCTGTTGTAGACAAAGATTTTGCCCTTTTCCTTTGCGGCAAGATCCTGCGTCGCTTTGCTTCGGATGTAGTTTTCTTTCTTGAGCAGCGTGATCAGCTCGACATAGGCCGCATTGGTTCCGGAGGCGGCGGAAACGGCCGGCAGATGGCCGGTTTTTGCTTCGTAGGTTTCCACCGCAGTTTCGATGGCGGCCATATTGGCCTCATCGGTTTTCTTTCGGGCGTCTTCGAGAATATTGCTGAAGATCGGCACGGCGACGGCCGCCAGAAGCCCGATGATCACCAGGACGATAATCATTTCAGTGAGGGTAAAGCCTTCGTTGGCATCGGTGCATTTGGAGGGTGAGATCAAAAATTGCATGAGCGTCTCCTTGGGGAATGGGCAATTTAAAGCAGGCTGGCATAACCGGTGTAAATCGCGTATAGAATCGACATAAAAGACAGGACGACGACGGCGACGAGCACACCGACGATCACGAGGACGGCGGGCTCCAAAACAGCCGACAGCCGCTTAAACCGTTTTTGATAAGTCTTGTGATAATAGGCGGCGGCTTTGGACAGCACCTGCGCCAGGGAGCCGGCGCTTTCGCCGACCTGGATCAGCTGGAAGAATTCAGCGTCGAGAACGTCGATGCGCTCAAGGCTCTCAGTGAGGCTCATGCCGCTTTCGATCAGGGCGGCCGTGCGGCTCAAGCGGGCGCGCAGAAAATCGTTTTGAAGATTTTGGCACACGATCTGAAGGGCCGGGATGAGCGCGACACCGCTGCGCACCATCATGGCCAGGGAATCGGCGAAGATTTCCATGCTGCGCAGGTAAAATAAACGGCCGATAAGCGGCAGGTGCAGCGCCAGCCGATGGAGTCTTTGCCGAAGAGCGTTGCCCTGCGGCAGGGTTCGGGCGAAAAGTACGCCGAATAGAAGCAGGAGCATCGCCGCGGGCAGCCCCCAGGAGAGGCCGCGGCTCAGGGTGATGAGCAGCCTGCTGCCCGGCGGCACGCTGCGGTCCATGGAGGTCAGCGAGTCGAGGAGCACCGGCATCACCGTGCGCACCAGATAGTGAGTGACGGCCACCGTCAGGCAGAGCACAAAGATCGGATAAATAAAAATTTGAAAGAGGTTATTTCGGATGTCGCTTTGCCGGCTGTAAAAGGTTTCGAGATTAAAAAGCACCCTGTCGAGCTCTCCGGTGGCTTCGCCGGTTCGGATGATGTTGATGAGAAAAGGTGAAGCGCCGATGGCCGGATCTTCGAGGGCGTCGGCTAAAGGGTGTCCCCGGGCGATGGCCTGAGCCACCTGGTGCAGCTGATCCTGCAGATGCGGGGCATGTTCGCGCCCGGCGATGGTGCGCAGGGCGGGCAGAATGCCGACGCCGGCACTGAGCATGGTGCCCAGCTGACCGCAGAAAATGGCCAGCTTTTGCGCACTCAGAGTTTGAAAACGGCCGGACCTAAAAGAGAACCTGACGCGCTTCTTCATCGCTGACCTCCCCCCTTGCGATCCACGCGGCAAGGGATGCCGCGAACGGGCGATAATGGCCCCGCCAAGCCCGGCGGTCGCCGCGCAGCAAAGCCGCATCGAGCAGCTTTCGCCCGCGGGATAAATCGATCACTTCAAAAATGCCCGTCCGCTCCCAATGTCCGGTTTGACGGCAGCGCGCGCACCGACCGGCGCGGTGGGGATCGGCGGTCTGCGGCAGACGCCAAAGGCGGCGTAAAGGCTCAGCGTCGGGAACTTTTGTTTTGCAATGGGGACAGAGCCTGCGCACCAGTTTCTGCGAGATGATGCCGATGAGCGTATCGGCAATCAGATAGGGCGGCACGCCGAGATTAACCAGTCGATCCAGGGTCGCCGCGATATTGCGGGTGTGAAGTGTGGTGATTACCAAATGCCCGGTCATTGCCGCGCGCACGGCAGCGAGGGCCGAGGCTTCGTCCCGGATTTCACCAATGACGATCACGTCCGGATCCTGGCGGAGGATAGCCCGCAGGCCGGTTTCAAAGTCGAGTCCCTGCTTGCGGTTGATGGCCACCTGGGAAAGCCCGGGCAGACGGATCTCCACCGGATCTTCCAGGGTGAGGATGTGGCGCGCGCTTTGATTCAGTTCATTAAGCATGGAAAAAACCGTGGCCGTCTTGCCGGAGCCCGTGGCCCCCGCAACGACGATGAGGCCCTGCCGGCAGGTGAGCAGATGGCTGACCTTGCGGGCGTCGTCCGGGAAAAGTCCCAACGCCGAAAAACTTTGCAGATAGCGTCTCGTATCAAAAAGGCGCAGCACCAGATGCTCGCCGTCGAGCAAAGGCAGGGTGCTCACGCGGATATTGATTGTGTCCCCGCCGAGGGCGTAACGGAAACTGCCATCCTGGGGACGAAGCTTGTCGGCGATGTCCATCTGGGCCAGCACTTTAAAACGGGTGAGCAAGCCGTTAAAATCCGACCGGGACAAGTTGGTCCAAAGGTGGAGCACGCCGTCGATGCGCAGGCGGATGCGGCAGCTGCCCTTGTCAAAAGCTTCGAGATAAAGGTCTGACGCGCGGGCGTCGACCGCCTGTTCAAGCAAGGTGTGAGAGAGTTTAATAATATGTTCAGGCGATTGCGGCGGATCGGAGACCGGCGTCGCCGGAACGGGATGCAGCCCGAGCTTATCGGAAAATTTACCCATGGGATTACCTGACGATCTGAGAAAGCAAAAATGGTTATGCCTATATTAAAGAAAGTTAAAAAGTCGAAAATCATGATGTTTCATTAATTTTATTATAGAAAGATTTTAAAATGTAATCAATACAAAAATAGAATAAAAAATAGTGAAAAATTCGACAAAAATTTCGGCTATCGATAAAAGGGCAGGCGTGATAAAATAATATAGTTAAAGTCAATGGATTAAAAACTTTGTTGCGCGGACAAAGCGGTATTAGAAAGAAGTATATTTTGAAAGAAAGAGCCAAAAGAATCGGCGTGATTGACGTCGGCGGCGGACAGCGCGCCGTGTACGGCGCCGGCGTTTTTGACCGGTGTCTGGATTTGGGGGTGCAGTTTGATGCGGCTTATGGCATTTCGGCGGGCAGTGCCAACGTCACCAGCTATCTGGCCGGTCAGCGCGGCCGCAACCATGAATACTACACGAATTATTGTCTGAGAAAGGAATACTCGAGTCCGGGCGTGTTCGCACGCACCGGCTCGGTGATCGATCTGCGTTATGTTTATGGGACTTTGTCCAATTCGGACGGCGAGTATCCGCTCAATTTCCCCGGACTGATGGCCAACCCCGCACCTTGTACGATCGTGGCGACAGACGCCGAAACGGGGCAAGCGATTTATTTCGGCAAGGAAGATATGGCTCAGGATGATTACCGGATCATTATGGCGAGCTGTTCGGTGCCGGTATTTTGCAGGCCTTTCCCGCTGAATGGACGGTTTTATTACGACGGCGCCATTTCGGATCCGGTGCCGATCGCAAGAGCGTTTGCCGATGGCTGTGATGCGGTGGTGGTGATTTTAACCCGGCCGAAGCATTATTTCAGGACAGATGTGCACGATCGTCGCCAGGCTAAGCTGATGCGCCGGCAGTTTCACGGCGCGTCGCGGGTCTTTGCCAGACGCGCGGCAACCTACAACCGCGAACTGCGCCGTGCCCTGGCGCTGGAGAGGGATGGCCGCGTGCTCATCGTGGCACCGGATGACATCGCCGGGATGAAGACCTTCGGCAAAACGCCGGAAGCCTCCGAAGCGCTGTATCAAAAAGGGCTGCGCGATGCGGCGGCGATTCCCGCCTTTATCGAAAAGTGGCGATGATTGAAACCACCGGGGAATCCGATGGTCTTTTAGCGATGACATCTGTGATGAATTTTAGGATAGAGTGCAGATTCAAAGGTTTGAGGAAATATCATTTTGCATTTGCATGATACCGAAGCGCTGGGCTGCGCCGAGAATTCTCCGAAGCCATGACGGCTCGCGGAACCGATGTCCGGCTGACTTTTAAGGATGGTAGAGAGGTAGCCATTTTGGATTGATGTTCGGATGGCAAGAAGTTTGAAAATATGGTAAATTTTATACAGTGAAGCACGAAGGTGCGTAAGCTGCACATCGAGAAATTTGATGGAGCATTGACCTTTCGGCCAGTGCTCTTTTTATTTATAAGTAAGTTTGGAATAGAGTTCTTAGGAGGGGAAGAAGATGACCGTTGAAAACGAAATTGTCCAAGCTGAGAATGCCGTTGTGGAAGTCATTGATCCGACGCAGGAACCGATACCTGCAAATTATAAAGCAGTTTCTATTTCAGAGATTTCTTCATTAGGAGCTGTTGGTAGTACGATACATAATTTTCTGGAAAGTCAGGCAAAAGTAGGCGGCGAGGGAATCTACAAAGTGACGTTTCCTAAGGGTTTTGATGGCACATTGTTTAAATTCAAAAATGAAAATGCGTTTCTGGGATCAGGTATAAGTAACGGAAAGATAGTACAGGCCCGTCTGATTCCGGTACATTTTGACCCGACACAAATGTTCATAGCCTTTGCATTGATGGGTATCCAGCACCAACTGGGTGAAATACAAGCTACTCAGCAGGAAATTCTGAATTTTCTGGAAAACCAAGAGGAAAGCAAGTTAAAGGGATATCTGACCACGCTGAATGATACCATTGAGGAGTATCAGATAAACTGGAACAATAAAGATTTCGTTGAACAGAAAAAGAATGAGATAAGTCAGGTAAAGATAGGAGTAAATAGTAGTGTAAGCCATTATAAGAAAGAAATTGATGACATTCTTTCTACGCCTGATCAGTTTCATTGTATGGGCAAGGCTAATCCGACCATACAGAAATTAATTAGGGCTATAAGAGATTATCATTTAGCCTTTTACATAAAGAACTACACGCTTTACTTTGAGACCATATTGTTAGGAAATTTCAGTAAAGAAAATCTCAAATTTGTTATTGATAGAATTCAAAAAAATACAGACGATTATGTTCAGTTGATTGAGAGCTGCAAGGAGTGGGTTTCCCATTATCTTCCATCATCGATTAATTATAAGGCTGCACCTGTTTACAGAGGTTTTGACAGTTTTTGGGGAAAAATCCCAATTTTGGGTGAGCCATGCAGAAGAGAGAAACAAAAAAAATATATTTTAATAGAAACTCAGCTAAAACGGATTGAACAGGATGAGGATCCTGGAATAGCGGCATTTTCGGAATCTTTGGTCAAGATTAAAGATCTGCATGATCAGAAGCTTGATCTGTATATCGAAGGGAATAAGGTGTATTTGCCAGAGAATGAATCTGTAGTGAAATGTTCGGAAGGAGAGAAATAATGCTTGGAATAATATACACTATTGTAATTATCATTGTAGTTGTGCTGATTGTCAAAGCTATCAAAAAGTGAGCGGCGGTCATGATCAGGGTCATAGCATCCTGAAAAAACGCATATATCCAGCTCTCACAAGTGTGTGCAAATCATGCACACACCTGAAGGAATAAGTTGTGCTTGTATCAATCTTATAGCGGCAACGGTTCTGGCAATTTTCCTACCGAAACCTATCTTTTTCTTCGCAAGCTGGAAAATCGGGTAATTTCCGAGCTTGCCGCCGGGCAGATTTTGTGGGCGATGCCAATTACAATCCCATCCGTGTGAAGATCAGCCAGTTTTACAGGATTGAGATCAACGATTTTGCCGTTTCTGTCGCGAAGACTGCCCTGTGGATTGCCGAAAAGCCAAATGCTTGCCACCACGGAAGAGATTGTGAAAATGCCGTTGGATTTTCTGCCGCTGACCACGAGCGCCGGCATCGCCGAGGGCAACGCCCTCGCCATGAACTGGGAGACAGTGGTGCCCAAAAATGAATTGGATTTTATCATGGGGAATCCGTTGTTTGTGGATGGGATGTATATATCGAAAGCTTAGAAAACAGAAATCCATGATATTTTTTCGGGCTGAAGATTAGATTATGTGACGGGTTGGTATAAAAAAGCAGTGGCTTTTCTTTGGGAACCCACATTAAAAATACCTTTGCATCTACCAAGTTTGGAACAATAGAACCAGATAATCAAGCGAAAGTTCACTACGTAATCAGAAGAAAATATATTCCAATGGGGTTTATGAACAAAGGTGAAGTTCTTGGGACGCCGACGATGAAAGCGGCTTATACAGCAGGAAATAGAATTCGATAATGGGGGTGAGAAAGATGCCGGCAAAATCAATAGAGCGTGATAAAGCGCGTCAGAAAGAGATTTTGGATGCCTGCGGCAGACTCTATCAAATAAAGGGGTTTCACGACATCACCATTAAAGATATCAGTGAAGAAACCTCCCTGTCCCGTCCGTCGATCTATAATTATTTTGAAACCAAGGAAGAGATTTTTTTGGGGTTTTTGACGTGAGAGCATGCGGCGTGGAACAAGCACCTTGGCATGCTTCGGGATGATTTTTCGTCGCTTACCAAGGAGGCATTTGCGTCAAAGCTGGCCGATACCTTGGCGGACAGAGAGGTGCTTCTCAAAATCTGCGCGATGAATCTCTACGAGATTGAAGAAAACAGTCGGCCGGAACGGCTGGTGGATTACAAGCAGGCGTTCAAAGAGAGTTTGGAGATCTTTTGTGGTTGCCTGCGTCAGTTTTTTTCCGATTCTTTCCCTTTCTGTATGGCGTTTATCCTTATGCCTATCCAACGGTAAAGCAGAAAGCGGCAATGGCGCGGGTCGGTATGACATACCGGGCCACATCCATACGGGAAATAACCGAAAATTTTCTGCTGCGGATTCTTTAGGTATGTTTGGAAAAAGAATGGCAATAAGGCCATGAAAAGTGAAAGCCGAATGTGGCATCAAAAATGGAAGAAAAGCGATGAAGTATGCGAAATTGGGCAATACGGATATTGAAGTATCAAAGCTTTGTGTTGGTTGCATGAGCTTTGGCAAGGCCGGGACCATGCACGACTGGACGCTGGATCAAGCGAAGACCACAGAGGTGGTTCGGCGTGCGCTGGATCTGGGCATCAGCTTTTTTGATACGGCGAATGGTTATTCAGCGGGAACCAGTGAGGAATATTTGGGCAATGCGCTGAAGAAAAACGTGCCTCGTGACAAGGTTGTGATCGCGTCGAAGGTTTATTTTAATCCGGGGAGACTTTCCGGCAAAGCCATCCATCGGGAAATCGACGGCACCTTAAAGCGGCTGGGCACGGACTATCTGGATTTGTATATCATCCATAGATTTGATTATGACACGCCGATTGCAGAGACGATGGCGGCTTTAAACGATCTGGTTAGAAGCGGAAAAGTCAGAGCTATTGGCGCTTCCGCTATGTACGGATATCAGTTTCACAATATGCAGTTGTGTGCGCGGGATCACGGTTGGGCCCAGTTTCAGGTAATGGAAAATCATTACAATTTGATCTATCGCGAGGATGAACGGGAACTGATTCCAATTTGCAGGCAGATGAAAGTGTCGCTCATGCCCTATAGTCCCTTGGCTTCCGGACATTTGACACGGGCAACCTGGGAGTCGGATTCTCTTCGAAGCCGGACGGACCGTGTGGCGATGGGCAAATATGATGCGGATAAATATGACGATATGAAAATCATCGACAGAGTTCACGAGGTGGCGAGGGAACACGGCGTATCGATGGCGCAGATCGCGATCGCCTGGCAGTGGGCAAAGGGTGTGACGGCACCGATTATCGGCGGCACGCGGGCTGAAAACTTTGAGGATGCTGCCGGCGCGCTTGATGTAAAGCTGACAGAAGAGGAGATGGCTTATATGGAAGCGCCGTATCAGCCGCATCGCATTGTCGGCGCCATTGACCGCAATCCGCCGGCGGATGTGGTTCTTTTGGATGAAAAGAAATGAACCGGCGCATATAAAATGCGGGTTGTATTTGGTGAGTGAAGGTATTTTATGGTCCTGAATCAAGTCATCAGGCAAGGCAATTTCGCATCGGCACGGGATCAACGTGGCAGCAGCACCTTGCTGGGGACCTTTATCCAAATGACGGCCACCGAAGCGACGCCGGATATCGTGACGTTGATTAAAAGGATTGCCGGCGAGCACCTGCCCGTTGCCGTTACCGGGGAAATCGGCCACGAAGCGGATGCCCGGGTGGCATGTATCGGCACCTATGTCCGGCCGACACGCTGATGGCACATGACAGCGCTCCACACGAAGACTGCCCGGAAACCGGGCGGCCTTTTTTGATGCCTGGGAGCGTGGGCGGCAAAAAACAAAAAAGTTTGTAACGAAACGCGTCTGTCGCCGTCTAATGCATATAAGGCCGATGCAGGGTGACGCGACCGGCGCGCCGGAAAATCAGAGAGGAGGTGGCTGCCACGGATTTCGAGAAGCTTTATCAAACGTATTACATGCAGGTGTATTCCTATGCGATGAGCCTGACCAAAAACGCGGCCCGGGCGGAAGAGATTGCCCAACAGACTTTCGTGAAAGCCATGACGGCAGGGCGTACCTATCGCGGCGATGCCTCCGAGCGCACCTATTTGTGCGCGATCGCTAAAAATCTCGCGGTGGATGGCTTCCGGGAGGAAAAGCGGCGGGCGCCTTTTCCGGAGGAAGCGCCGCCGGACGAGACGGATCATCCGGCCCGGGTGGCGGATCACGACACGGCGCTGCGCATCCACCTGGTGCTTCACCATCTGAACGAGCCTTATAAAGAAGTTTTTTCGCTGCGGGTGTTCGGGGAACTCTCCTTCGCGGATATCGGCCGGGTTTTCGGGAAGTCGGAGAACTGGGCGCGGGTGACCTATCACCGGGCGAAGCGGAAGATTCAGGAAAGGATGGCAGAAAATGAATGAACGGCAGGAGAAGCCGGCGGATACCTGCGCGGTGGTGCGGGATCTGCTGCCCCTTTATATCGATGGGGCGTGCAGCGCGGCGAGCGTCGCGCTGGTCGAGGCCCATCTGGCAGATTGTCCGAACTGCAGAAAGCTGGCGGCCGATTTGAAGAAGGCGGATATCGAGGCGGTGATCGACGCGGAAAAGACGGGGGTTTTGGCCCGGCACCAGCGGGCCCAGCGCCGGACAGCCTGGCGGGCCGGGGTGATCATCGCCTGGCTTTTGATGATTCCAGTGGTGATTGCCGCGGTGGTGGCCTTGCTTGGCGGTGCGGAGGCCGGGGTGCCGGTGGTGCTCGCGGCGGCGATGGCCCTGGTGGCATCGCTGACCGTGGTTCCGATGATGGCGAAACAAAACCGCCTGGCCAAAGCAATTCTCGCGGGGACGGCGGCGGTGGTGCTGATCGAAATTGCGGTTGGTGCCTTTTATGGCGGCGCTATCATCGACACAGTGGCCGGAACAATCTTTGGCATTTCGCTCGTGTTTTTGCCTTTGGCGATTCGCGGGATGGCGCTGCCGCCGGTTTTGGCCGATAAAAAAGCCCTGGTCATTATCGCCTGGGATACCCTGTGGCTGTATTTGACAATTTTGGCGGTCAGCCTGGCCAATGGCGATATGGCAGGCTGCCGGGAGGCAGTGGTCACAGCGACGGTTTTTGTGGTGCCGGCGTGGCTGACGTTTTTCGCGGCGGCCAGGCAGCGCGTCAACCGCCTGCAAAAGGCAGGGCTTATCACGCTTGTTTGGGGCGTGTGGTTCGGCATCGTCAACGATGTGATGAATTTGGCATTGACCGGCCGCATCGGTTTTACCATGGCACGGATGAATCTTCGCGATTGGACCTCTAATACGATGTTTAACGCCAATATCAGTTTTTTGGTTTGCGCGGCGGCAGTGGTGGCTGCTGGTGGGCTCTTGTTGGCCGCCCGGCGGCGTAGGGATCGTTGACCGCCGCACACGCGCAAGCGGACTGTCGATTGACGGTCCGTTTTTTGTGGCCGCCTTCGCGGCGGGCGTCCGGATTTTTGGATCCGTCGTCAAAAATGTTGGCATGCCAACAGCATCCCGGCGCCGGAGCGGTTATGATAACCGTGCGGCGGCTCGCCTCCCAGTTTATATCCGAGTTTGATAGGAGTCGCCGTGTCTCCCTGTTTATTGGGACACGTTTGTCAACAGAAATCAGTGTAAATAAATCCATTGGAGAAGGGGAAATCATGCAGCGACAAATCATTCACATCGACGAAGCCAAATGCAACGGCTGCGGCCTGTGCGCAGAGGCCTGCCACGAAAACGCCATCGAAATGGTCGGCGGCAAAGCCCGGCTGATCCGCGACGATTATTGCGACGGGATGGGCGACTGCCTGCCCGAATGCCCCACCGGAGCGATTACCTTTGAAACCCGGGAGGCCGCGACCTATGACGAGGCCGCTGTGGCGGCCAACGCCGCGCGGCTGGATCGCATCAGGCAAAGGGCCGACGGCCTCAGAGCCCAGGCGCATCCGAATCCGTCGGGATGCCCGGGAGCGGCGGCGCAGATGTTCGAGCACAAGCCGCAGGCCGGCGCCGCTTCGGCTGTCAGCGAGCTGCGTCAGTGGCCGGTGCAGATCAAACTGGTGAATCCTGAAGCGCCCTATTTCGACGGGGCGAAGCTGCTCATCGCGGCGGACTGCAGCGCCTATGCCTACGGCAATTTCCATCGGGATTTTGTAAGGGGGCGCACGGTGATCATCGGCTGTCCCAAATTCGACGGGGACTACAGCGATAAGCTCACGGCCATCCTTCGGCAGAGTGAGATTAAAAGCGTCGCCATCGTGCGCATGCAGGTGCCCTGCTGCCGCGGTCTCGATCAGGCGACGAAAAACGCGCTGGCGGCCAGCGGCAAGCAGATTCCCTGGAGCGTGTCGGTCGTGGGGCCGGATGGCAGCCTGGTGAGCAGCCTGTAACCGCAACGGCCATTTATTCAGAGCAGCGCGCCGCAGCGCAAGCTCTTTTTTTATGCGCAAAATCGGTATTTTTCAGACCAGGAGAAGATATGGCTGGGATAGGGGGGGTGCCAATTTGAAACCATTGGATCTGAATTGTCCCGATTCCGTGGGATGTGTTAGCGAAGATCGGACGGATCGAAGCGGATTCGGTGGAAAAACAGGCTTTGCCGAAGGTGGATTGGCGGGGTAAATATGTCCGAATAGAAATGCTTAAAAAAAGATTAGGAATGTGTATACGATTTTTCAAATAATATTTTTTCTTGCATATGTTTTCAAAAGGGGATATAATGATGGACAAGTGGTCGGACCAATTAACCACAACTGACGGCTGACCGTCCTTACTTTCAATCCGTTCCGACCACCTTCTATGAATTTTGCGGCGGGCTGAAGCACTGGCCCCCGATTTTTTCAGCACTATTTTTGCATTCATTAGCTGTTTTCAAGAGGAACCACATGCTTATCCATTGGATTGCGCCCCCTTTGATCGGGGCCGTTATTGGCTACATCACAAACTATATCGCCATCAAGATGCTTTTTCGCCCGCTCACGCCCAAGATGATTTTCGGCCGGCGGTTGCCTTTCACGCCGGGCATCATTCCCCGGCGCAAGGCCCAACTGGCGGATGCCTTGGGCAAAGCGGTTTTCGCGAAATTTTTCAATTGGGACGATTTGGAGATCGTCTTTCTGTCGGAACCTTTTGCCGAGAAGATTGCCTGTCAAGTGGCGGCAGAGCTGCGCAGCACCCGGACGATGGGGGAACTGGAACCGGCCGTGCCCGAGGCTGCGGCTGCCCGCATGCGGGCGGCCCTGGCGACTCGGATTCGGGATCGGCTGGTGGCTTCCGGCACCGCCCGAAAAATGGTCATCAGCAGCGCTCAGGCCATGAGCGAAAGTGAAACCGGCCGGCTCATGGGCAATCTGGCGACAGCCTATGCCGGCCCCATTGCCGACCAGCTTGCGTCGGAGGGGCAAACCCTCATTGCCGAAATGCTTGCCGAGGAGGGGACATCCCTGGCGGAGGAGCCGGTGGGACGGCTCACGGAGGTATTGTTTGAAAATGAGCGGGTGCTCATCGACGGAATCAAGGCGGTTTACCTGCGTTTCATGCGCAAAAATGTCCGGCCTATCGTCGAAAGTATCGATATTGTGACCCAGATCACTGGGAAGATGAACCTGATGAGCGCCGGGGAGGTGGAATCCCTGGTCCTCGATATCGTCGCCCGGGAACTGCGGATGGTGGTATGGTTCGGCGCGCTGCTCGGGGCGGTTATCGGCACCGTCAATATTTTCTTGTAATCCACAGCGGCACATTGAGGGAGGTGATGGCTTCAAAGCGACGGGACAATCGATTTTTACGGATCATTAACAGCGCGCACAAATCAAGAAAGGGGTGCACTCATGTTTTCGGAGGAATTGTACGAGCGGTTTAAAGAAAACCTTGAAGGGGTCAACGGTGAATGTGTCCGCACTTCAAGGGCTGAGTTGGGGAAGACGATCGCTGATATTTATCAGAAGGACGGCATTTCGTCATTGTGTTTGGGGCAGTCGCCGCTGTTTGAAGCGGCCGGTGTAAAGGCCGCCCTCGAATCGGCGGGGATGACGGTCCACACCGACCATGTCCGCAAGAATGCGGAAACGGACAAGGGCGGTGTGACCGAAAACGGCTACGGCATCGCGGAGCTCGGCTCCATGATGCAGATGAGCGACGATGTCGACGGCCGGATCATCGCCACCATGTCGGAGCACTATATCGGTGTGGTCAAGGGATCGACCATCGTTCCCCTGTACGACGATATGTTCGATATTTTAAGCGAAATGCCGGAACTGCCCGCCTATGTCGGCTTTATCACCGGGCCGAGCCGGACGGCCGACATCGAATGTGTCGGGACGGTCGGTGTGCACGGCCCCATCAAATTAACGGCCGTTATCGTTGACGACGCGTGACGTTGGGACAGAGAAGGAGGTAATCAATCATGGCTAACGAAGCGACCCAGGAAAACCAAGCTTTAAAGCAGGAGATCCAAGAAGCTTTACATAACAAAACCCTCGGGAGAACCCTGGGAAACTTTTGTGCGACTTATCCGGAAAGGCGCCTGAATTCCTACAAAGGCGTCGATTTCGAAGAGACCCAGCAGAAGATTAAAGAAGTCAAGAGCTACGCGGCGGATCACGTGGACGAAATGATCGAGGAGTTCACCAAGAACTGTACCGCCAGAGGCGGCCACGTCTTCCACGCCAAGAGCACCGAGGAAGCCACGGAATTTGTGCGCAACCTCGTGAAAGAAAAAGGCGTCAAGACCATTGTGAAGTCTAAGTCCATGGCGTCAGAGGAAATTCACATGAACCAGGTCCTCGGAGACGATGGCATCACCGTCGATGAAACCGATCTGGGCGAATTCATTATCGCTCTGGACGGGCAGACCCCGGTTCACATGGTCATGCCCGCGCTCTATTTGAATAAAGAACAGGTGGCAGATCTGTTTACGGACTACACCAAGGAAAAAAATGAGCCCATCATCTCCGAAGAAGTGAAGACCGCCCGCCGGGTTATGCGGGACAAATTCACCCACGCGGACATGGGGGTTTCCGGGGCCAACGTGGCTGTGGCCGAAACGGGGACCGTTTTCACCATGACCAACGAAGGAAACGGCCGCATGGTCGGGACGCTGCCCAAGACCCATCTCTATGTTTTCGGGATTGAAAAATTCGTCAAGAGTCTGTCGGACGCGCGCTATATCTTCAAGGCTCTGCCGCGCAACGGCACTGCTCAGCGCATCACATCCTACATATCGATGTACACCGGGGCGACGGAAGTGTGCACCGATAAGGAAGCCGACACCAAGGCCTCGAAGGATTTTCACGTCGTCATCCTGGACGATCCGGGACGCCGGGAAATTCTGGCGGACAAGGATTTCAGAGAAATTTATAACTGCATTCGCTGCGGTGCCTGCCTGGACGTCTGTCCGGCCTTCGCCCTGCTTGGCGGCCATGTTTACGGATCCAACGTCTACACCGGCGGCATCGGAACCCTGCTCACCCATTTCCTGGTTTCCGAGGATCGGGCCGATCAGATTCAGAATATCTGCCTGCAGTGCAAACGCTGCAACGAAGTCTGCGGCGGCGGTCTGCACATTGCGGAAATGATCTTGAAGCTGCGGGAAAAGAGCGTCGCAAAGCATCAGGATCCGGTTCACAAATTTGCGCTTGACGCCGTCAGCGACCGCAAGCTCTTCCACTCGATGCTGCGCATTGCTTCGGTGGCCCAGGCACCCTTTACCAAGGGACAGCCGATGATTCGTCACCTGCCCATGTTCCTTTCGGGACTGACGGAAGGCAGAAGTTTTCCGGAAATTGCGAAGATGCCCTTGCGGGATATCTTCCCCACCATTAAGCAGAACGTGCCTGAGCCCAAGGGGAAAATCGCCCTCTTTGCCGGCTGTCTCCTCGATTTTGTTTACGTGGATGTGGCAAAAGCCGTCATTGCCGACCTCAACGAGGTGGGTTATCTGGTGGAAATGCCCATGGATCAGTCCTGCTGCGGCTGCCCGGCCACCAATATGGGGGATACGGTCAACGCGCTGAAGACAGCGGAACTGAACATTGAGGCCATGCACGCGGAAGATTACGATTATATTGTCACCGCCTGCCCCTCCTGCACCCATCAGCTGCGCCTTTACAAAACTTTCTTCGAGGAAGGTACCGAGATGCAGAAACGGGCCCAGGAACTCAGCGACAAATCCTACGACTTCAGCAAACTTTTCTATATGCTCGGCGGTTTGGCGGACGAGGGCGACGGCAAACCCGTCACCGTGACCTATCACGACTCCTGCCATCTCAAGCGCAGCCTCCACGTTTTCGAAGAACAGCGTGAGCTGCTCAAACACACCAAGGGCGTCAACTTCAAAGAAATGGAAGAATGCGATTATTGCTGCGGCTTCGGCGGTTCCTACAGCGTTCAGTTCCCCGAAGTGGCCGCGCCGCTGGTCGAGCGCAAGGTCGGCCACATTAAAGACAGCGGCGCCGATTGCGTGGCGGTGGACTGCCCCGGCTGCATGATGCAGATCAAAGGCGGCCTTGACGCCCGCGACGTGCTGGTGGACGTGAAGCACACGGCCGAAATCATCGCGGAAAAACGCGGTCTGGTTTGAAACCGGCCGGGCACCGGGGGAGGCAACCATGACAGGACAGACAAACGCCGCGGCCAAACTCGTCGCCTTTGATGTGACGGGCGACCGTTGGCAGAAGGAAGTGAAGACGGCCATTGCCCGGATGACGGCCCACGATTTTGCCGGAACACCGGTGGGCTTCGTTCTTGATGATACCCTGAGCGATTTTGGTAAGATGCTGCGCCCCCGGCTGCTGCTGCTCTGTGCGAGCCTCGGCCCCGCCTGGCACGCCCATCAGCGGGAGGCGGTGGAGCTGGCCGCCATGGTGGAGCTCATTCACCTGGCGTCGCTGATTCACGACGACATCATTGACGACGCCCGCTTTCGCCGGGGCAAGCCTGCCATTCAAAGTCGGTATGGCAAGGACGCGGCGGTCTACGCCGGGGACTTCATCATGGCCCGGGTCAATTATTATCAGTTGAAGGACGGGCTCAACGCGCCCGGGGCCATTTTGGCCGAAGCCATCGAGAAGATGTGCGCCGGGGAAATCGGCCAAGCGCGTCTGCGCCATCGGCCGGACGCCACCCAGGCGATGTATTTTGAGAACATCAAGGGAAAAACCGGAGCCTTGTTTGCGGCGGCCTGCCGCATCGGGGCCATGACGGGGGGCTGTGCGCCGGAAGCGATTGAGCAGCTGGCCCGCTTCGGCGAGCTGCTGGGCATATTGTTTCAGCTGCGGGACGATCTGCTGGATTTCACCGCGGCGCCTCTGGAGGATGGCAAGGATGTCTGCCAGGACGTTCGCGAAGGGATTTACACCCTGCCGCTGCTCATCGCGCTGGCGGACGACAAGGCCGGGGCGGCCCTGCGGCCTCTGCTTGCCGCCAACCGAAAAGCGCCGCTGGATTTTGAGGGCATTGTGGCCGTACGCGGCGCCATCGACAGCTGCGGCGGTCTGGAGCAGACCCGACAGGCCATTCGGATGTATCGGGAACAGGCCACGGCCATTCTCGACGACTTTCCCTCCGGCCACAGCTTGAAACGCATTAAACGGCTTCTGTCCCGACTGGAGGTGTGAGATGAAGCCTTATAATCGCCTGACGCCCCGAATGGCGCTGCAACTGGCGGCCCCTCACACCTGGGTGGCTTCCGTCGGCCCCGCGGTGTTCGCGGTGGTGGCCAGCGCCCAGGCGGGCCGGCCTCTGGCCCTTTGGCGGGGCGCCCTGCTGGTGCTGGCCTGCGTGCTCATGCAGGCGGCGGTCAACACCCTCAACGATTATGCGGATTTTGTCAGCGGCACCGATCAGGCGACCGATAACGTGGCGAAAAACGATGCGACGTTGGTGTATGAACACATCAACCCGATTCATGCCCGGCATTTGGGCGTGGCCTTTCTCGCGGCAGGTGCCTTGGCCGGCGTCATTGGTTCCGTGCCGAATCTCGGTGTGCCCCTGGCGGTGGGCCTTATCGGCGGGGCCGTGGTGGTGCTCTATTCCGCTGGCCCTGCGCCCGTGTCTCAGCTGCCCCTCGGGGAGGTCGTTTCCGGCGGGGTGATGGGCGGATTCATTCCTCTGGGAATCACCGCGGCGGCGGACAATCGCTTTCACCCGGAGATTTTGCTCATCAGTCTGCCCTTTGTCATCGGCATCGGGCTCATCATGATGACCAACAACGGCTGCGATATCGAAAAGGATCGGGCAGCCGGCCGGCGAACCCTGCCGGCGCTGCTCGGCCGGCGGCGGACGGTGGCGGGTTATCGCTTCGGCGTGGTTCTGTGGCTGGTCGCCCTGGCGGCCCTGCCCTGGGTGGCCTTCGGGCCCTGGGGACTTTTGGCGCCGGCTTTGGTGCTCGCCCTGGCGTGGCGGCCATTTTGGCAACTGCTCCGCACCGGGCTTCAGCCCGAGGGGCGGATCCGCCAGATGCAGGGCATTGCCAAGGCCAATGCCCTGGCGGGAGGCGCCTGCATTTTCGCGGCGGCAGCAGCTTTGCTCGCGGAGGTGGCCGGATGGATGTAAAGCCGGAAGCCCTGCCCGCCAAGCGGGAGCGGGTGCACAACGTGTTCGAGAGCATCTCGGAGCATTATGATGGCGGCAACCGGCGCATCAGCCTGGGACTGCAGCGGCGATGGAAAGCCGCCCTCATCGCGGAGCTGGCCGAAACCACGCCGCCCCGGCAGGGGGTGCTGGATCTATGCTGCGGCACCGGAGACATTGCCATCGGCCTGGCTGAACGTCGACCGGATCTGACCATCACCGGGGTGGATTTCTCGGAGAACATGCTTGCAGTGGCCCGGCAGAAAACCTCGGAAGCGTTTCGGGCTAGGCTGCATTGGACGGTGGGGGATGCCATGCACCTCGACTTTCCGAATGGGAGTTTTTCGGCGGCGTGCATCGCCTTCGGCCTGCGCAACACCGAGGATTACGCTCAGGTGCTGGGGGAGATGCGCCGGGTGCTCGTGCCCGGGGGGCGGCTTTACTGTCTCGATTCCCTGGTGCCGGAGGCGGGGCTGGTGCGTCCCTTTTACCGGCTGTATTTCAAGCATATCATGCCGATTCTCGGCGGCGGCAGTCGTCATCGCCAAGCATATCGCTGGCTGTGGGAGTCGACGGAACAATTTTTAAGCAAGCGTGACATGGTCGACCTGTTTCAAACGATCGGGTTGCGGGCCATTGGGGAGCGGTCGTTTCTGTTTGGTGCCTGCATGATGTTTTGCGGGTGCAAGTAGCGGCGGCTTCGTGGAGATCATCAGAATAAAAGAAGGAGAGAACATGAGCGAGGATAAATTTGACGCGATTATCGTTGGCGGCGGCATGGCCGGTTGTTCAGCAGCGATCGTGCTGGCGCGGGAAGGCCTGGAGGTGCTTCTCATCGAGCGCGGCGATCATTGCGGCGATAAAAACATGACGGGCGGGCGACTTTACGGCCACAGTTTGGAGAAGATCATTCCCAACTTTGCCGAGGAAGCCCCCATTGAAAGAATTGTCAACCACGAAAAAATTTCGATCATGAGCGAAAAGAGCTGCCTGGATATCGGCTTTGGCTCGGAAAAGCTCAGCGCCACACCGGAGGACGCATCCTACACCGTGCTGCGCTCTAAATTTGACCAGTGGATGTCTGAAAAAGCTGAGGAAGCCGGCGCTGCGGTGGTCTCTTCCATCTGCGTCGACCGATGCGTGGTGGAAGACGGCAAGGTCATCGGCATCGATGCCGGCGGCGAAATTATGGAAGCCGATGTGGTCATTCTGGCAGACGGGGTCAATGCCCTGCTGGCCAAAGATCTGGGCATGACCAAGGAGCTGGAGCCTCATCAGGTGGCGGTCGGTGCCAAGGAGGTCATCAAGCTGGGCGAGGATGTTATCAACGAGCGCTTCGGCCTGCGCGGGCAGGAAGGCATGTCCTGGCTGACCGTGGGAGATCCCACCCTCGGCGGCTTCGGCGGCGGCCTGCTCTATACCAATAAGGACAGCGTCTCCATCGGGATCGTTGCGACTCTGAGTGACATTGGGCACTCCGATGTGGCTGTGCCCGACATGCTTGACCGCTTCAAGGCACACCCGGCCATCGCGCCCTATATTGAAGGGGGTAAAACCGTAGAATACTCTGGTCATCTCGTGCCGGAAGAAGGTCTGGCCATGGTGCCCGAGCTCGTCCGCGACGGCGTGCTGCTCACCGGGGACGCGGCGGGGATGGTCATCAACCTGGGTTACACCGTTCGGGGGATGGACTTTGCCATCGAATCCGGCAGACTTGCAGCAGAGGCTGTGCTCAAGGCTCACGCCCAGGGCGACTTCAGCGCTGAGGTGCTCTCGAGCTATCCGGAAGCGGTGAACCAAAGCTTTATCATGCGGGATATGAAGACCTACAAGGGTTTCCCGACGTTGCTTTCCCGCCGGGAAATTTTCCAGGACGTGCCCGATATGGTGGACGATATTGCGACCAAAGCCTTCACCGTCAACGGCAAGGAGGAAATGGGTCTGATTATGTACATTATCAACGCGGTGGCATCGCACACCAGCGTGGCGGAACTGACGGATTTTGCATCGACCGTATTGGAGGCGTTTTAAATGAAAAAAATGACGATAGACGACAAACTGGCGCTGGATCTCTTCCATACTGACGAAGAAAATGCTCATATCCAGATCAACAAGGCGTGCAAGGATGAGGCGGAGATCCGCAAAGTCGTGCTGGCCTGCCCTGCCGGCTGCTACAAATACATTGACGGCGAAGTGCAGTTCAGTCATCTGGGCTGTTTAGAATGCGGCACTTGCCGGGTGCTCTCCATGGGCAAATTGATAGAAGACTGGCATTACCCCGAAGGCAGCTTCGGCGTGAGCTATCGCGAAGGTTGATTGTTTTTTAGGGCCGGCCAATGGCCGGCCCTTTTTTTGTATAAAAGAAAA
>NZ_GL622360.1 GCF_000185505.1 Pseudoramibacter alactolyticus ATCC 23263
GCGGGTAACTCGCATCTTCACGAGTACTACAATTTCACCGGGTGTGTTGTCGAGACAGTGCTCAAATCGTTACGCCTTTCGTGCGGGTCAGAACTTACCTGACAAGGAATTTCGCTACCTTAGGACCGTTATAGTTACGGCCGCCGTTTACTGGGGCTTAAGTTCGCACCTTCGCTTGCGCTAAGCACTCCCCTTAACCTTCCAGCACCGGGCAGGCGTCAGCCCCTATACGTCATCTTGCGATTTAGCAGAGACCTGTGTTTTTGGTAAACAGTCGCTTGAGCCTCTTCACTGCGGCCCCTTCCGGGGCACTCCTTCTCCCGAAGTTACGGAGTATTTTTGCCGAGTTCCTTAACAACACTTCTCCCGCTCATCTTAGGATTCTCTCCCTGCCTACCTGTGTCGGTTTGCGGTACGGGTACCTCCTTACGCGATAGAAGTTTTTCTTGACAGTGTGAGTCTGCAGCTTCCCTACTTATTTTTCGTTCCCCATCACGCCTTGGCTTTTTGACAAAGGGGATTTGCCTCCCTTGCCGGCCTTGACGCTTGGCCCGGGTCAACCAACGCCCGGGTCTGCTTTCCCTCCTGTGTCACTCCTTCTCTTAATATAAGGCGGTAGTATCGGAATTTCAACCGATTGTCCATCACCTACGCCTTTCGGCCTTGGCTTAGGTCCCGACTTACCCTGAGCGGACGAGCCTTCCTCAGGAATCCTTGGGCTTCCGATGGTGAAGATTCTCACTTCACTTTCGCTACTCATGCCAACATTCTCTCTTCTCTTTCGTCCACCATCCCTTACGAAATGGCTTCGCCCTACAAGAGATTGCTCCCCTACCACTGTACTTGCGTACAATCCATTGCTTCGGTGGCCGATTTGAGCCCCGTTCATTTTCGGCGCACCACCACTCGACCAGTGAGCTATTACGCACTCTTTAAATGTGTGGCTGCTTCTAAGCCAACATCCTGGTTGTTTATGCGGTGACACATCCTTTCCCACTTAATCGGTACTTGGGGACCTTAGCAGATGGTCTGGGCTGTTTCCCTTTTGACAATGAAACTTATCTCCCACTGTCTGACTGCAAGCGATAACTGGACGGCATTCGGAGTTTGATATGGTTCGGTAAGCAGTTTGCTCCCTACCCAAGTCAGTGCTCTACCTCCGTCAGTCTTGCGCTTACGCTAGCCCTAAAGCTATTTCGGGGAGAACCAGCTATCTCCGTGTTCGATTGGAATTTCACCCCTATCCACAGGTCATCCAAGCCTTTTTCAACAGACACTGGTTCGGGCTTCCACGCAGTTTTACCTGCGCTTCACCCTGCCCATGGATAGATCACACGGTTTCGGGTCTACAGCATGCAACTTTCGCCCTCTTAAGACTCGGTTTCCCTGCGGCTCCGCACCTGAAGTGCTTAACCTTGCTCCATACCGTAACTCGTTGGCCCGTTCTACAAAAAGCACGCCGTCATCCGGTACTAAATTTTGTCTAACTTAGACTGCTTTTCGTTGGTATAACCGATATAGGTTCGGTCTTTCTCAACTGTTTGTAACAGATATACGTAGTACATTGGTCCTGCCTAAACAAAATTTAGTACCGGACTCCGACTGCTTGTAAGCATCAGGTTTCAGTTTCTTTTTCACTCCCCTTCCGGGGTTCTTTTCACCTTTCCCTCACGGTACTTTGCGCTATCGGTCACCGGTTAGTATTTAGCCTTGGAGGGTGGTCCCCCCATCTTCCCACAGGGTTTCTCGTGTCCCGTGGTACTCTTCGTTACTCCCACCAGCTTTATTTCGTCTACAGGGGTTTAACCTTCTCTGCCAGACCTTCCCAGATCTTTCGGCTATAAAGCTGATTTTTTCGTAACCGGGCTGTGCCTCGTTCGCTCGCCGCTACTTGAGGTATCGCGTTTGCTTTCTTTTCCTCCGGGTACTTAGATGTTTCAGTTCCCCGGGTTCCCTCCGTTATCCTATGAGTATTCTCTTTCAGATAACGGCGACTGATCTTCTATCAGCCGGGTTTCCCCATTCGGATATCCACGGCTCTCGGGCTTTTAAGCGCCTCCCCGTGGCTTTTCGCAGCTTAGCACGTCCTTCTTCGGCTTCCGGTGCCAAGGCATCCGCCTGATGCTCTTGTTCTCTTGATCCATTCATGATGATTCTTTTAGGATTACAGTTTTATCTCTTTTTCCTTTGATTCCTTGAATCTGTTGGAAAATGACTAAAACTGCATAAGCGATTCACACCAATCTTCACAGAAGATTGGGTTCTCTGCTTTTCATCTGGTTCTCGTAGCTTTCATCGTTCTTTCCTTATTTTTTAAGTTTGAACTTGAAATTGTGTTACTTTGGTTTGTAGTTTATGTTGTTTTCAATGACCTTATTTT
>NZ_GL622361.1 GCF_000185505.1 Pseudoramibacter alactolyticus ATCC 23263
CAAAAAACGCGCCCACTTTGAAAGGTGGGCGCGTTTTGCGCTGTCGTTTTAACGCGATTGCAGATCTTCCGCCCGAAACACCAGTCCCTGGCAAAAGCGCAGATTGTCCGACGACGGCTGATTGTCTCGGATTTCAAAAGTCGCGTGGGGAATCTCGGTCCGATAAGACCAAACGTAGGGCCCTTTGCACCAGCAGACCTGCACCGCTTTGGCGCGGGCCCGGGCCCGACGACTGTGCACGCAATCGCAGGGACAATCCTCGAACAGGCCGTCTTCCCCGTCGAGATAAAGCGTCCCGCCGTCTTTGGTCTCGCAAGCGGCCTCGATGGCGCCGGTGATCACAGTGGTATCGTCGGACTGACCGAAAACTATCACCAAACCGGCGTCGGCCGCGGCCTGCTTTTCCGCGTCGGTAATCTCCTGTTTATATTCCCGGCCGTTCAGCGCCGCCGCTGCGCTCTTCACGGATCTAAAAGCGGTCATTGGATTTTTCCTCCCTGTTTTTCGATCATCTTGCTTTTTATATTTTAACAGATCACGCCGCAAATTGCATCCGCGCGCACTAAAAAACAGCTCTGCGCTGTGCAAAGCTGTTGGATTTCCCGCCTTTAATTGCCCCGTCCCTTCCCCTGGAAGTTCAGCGCCGGGAAATACGTCCGAGCATCAACCTGTTTGCCGTTGAGAAACCAGTCGAGGTGAAGGTGCGGGCCTGTGGAGTGCCCGGTGGAGCCGCTGAGCGCAATCACATCGCCCTTCTTCACCTGTTGGCCCCGGGTCACCTTGATCTGGCTCAAATGGCCGTAGCCGGTGCCGTAGGTATCATGGGTCTTCGCGTCTGTGCCGTGGTCGATGGCCACATAATTGCCGTAGCCGCTGGCTTCCCCGGCAAAAACCACCAATCCATCCGCCGCGGCCAACATCGGCGTACCGGTGGGCACCGAAACATCCACGCCTTTGTGGTCGGTCGAGCCCACCCCGCCGGGGGAGCTGCGACGGCCGAAACCGCTGCTGATATAAAGGGCGTTTCTTTGATTCGTCGCAACGGGCCACATATAATCGTTTTTCCAGGTGCCGCTCCCAAAACTCAAGTGCATCGAATTGCCCGCTGCGCTTTCTGCGTTAAATTCGCCCGCAAGCTTTTTATACTGGGCTTCCTGCGCTTTTTTGATCGCCTCGAGTTTTCCCTTGGCCGCTTCCTGTGCTTTTCTGTTCGCCTCCAACCGGCGCACCGCATCCCGATCCGCCCGCATAATGTTTTTCACTTCGCCGATCCGCGAAAGCATTCCCGGGATGTCGTCGCTCGAAAAAAAGATTTCCAAATAGCCATCGTTGCCCATCATATACATCGCGCGGGCCCGAGAACGCAATAAATCCATCTGCTTAACGCGATCCGCCTCCAGCTGCTTAATCTGGCGGTTGGCTTCTGCGAGTTGGGCATCGGTCTTCTGCATTTGCGCCTGTACGTTATCCAGCTGCTCCTGGGTGGCTGCCTGCACCGGCGCCATCCACCCCCAAAGCCGAGGCCGATCGCCAATGCCGCCCCCGCAGCAATTCCCTGCAGCCAGAATTTTTTTAAACGATGCGTATTGATAATCTTCCCCTCTTTCTAATTCCCGAATGAACCGATTGCCGCTTTTCAGGCGTCCAGGAATTTGC
>NZ_GL622362.1 GCF_000185505.1 Pseudoramibacter alactolyticus ATCC 23263
CCCTATCCGCCTTCCGAATCAGCGGCACTAAAAAAGACCCGCCGGTCGGTGGGTCCTTGATGGTTTGTTTCCGGTTTGTCAGTCGATGATCTTCGCGACCGCGCCGGAGCCGACGGTGTGACCGCCTTCACGAATGGCGAAGCGCAGGCCTTCTTCCATGGCGACCGGGGTGATCAGGGTGACTTCCATTTCGGTGTTGTCGCCCGGCATGACCATTTCTACGCCTTCCGGCAGTTTGATGTCGCCGGTGACGTCGGTGGTTCTGAAGTAGAACTGCGGACGATAGCCGTCAAAGAACGGGGTGTGACGCCCGCCTTCTTCTTTGGTCAGAACGTAGACCTGGGCGGTGAAGTGGGTGTGCGGGTGGATGGAGCCCGGTGCGGCTAAGACCTGGCCGCGTTCGATTTGGGTCCGGTCGATCCCGCGCAGCAGGGCGCCGATGTTGTCGCCCGAACGGCCTTCGTCGAGTTGTTTTCTGAACATTTCGACGCCGGTGACGGTGGATTTCTGGGCTTCTTTGATCCCGACGATGTCGACTTCGTCTCCGACGTGGATGACGCCGCGTTCGACTCTCCCGGTGGCGACGGTGCCGCGGCCGGTGATGGAGAAGACGTCTTCGACGGGCATCAGGAAGGGTTTGTCGAGGTCTCTTTGCGGTTCGGGGATGTAGGCGTCGACTTCTTCCATCAGTTTGACGATTTTGTCGCCCCATTCGCTGTCGGGTTCTTCGAGGGCTTTAAGGGCGGAGCCGACGACGATCGGGGTGTCGTCGCCCGGGAAGTCGTATTCATCGAGGAGTTCGCGGACTTCCATTTCGACGAGTTCGATGAGTTCGGGGTCGTCAACTTGGTCTTCTTTATTGAGGAAGACGACGATGTAGGGCACGCCGACCTGGCGGGCGAGCAGGATGTGTTCCCGGGTCTGCGGCATCGGGCCGTCGGCCGCGGAGACGACTAAAATCGCGCCGTCCATCTGGGCCGCGCCGGTGATCATGTTTTTGACGTAGTCGGCGTGCCCGGGGCAGTCGACATGGGCGTAGTGACGGGTCGGGGTTTCGTATTCAACGTGGGCGGTGGAGATGGTGATCCCGCGTTCTCTTTCTTCCGGGGCTTTATCGATGTTTTCGAAGGCCACTTCTTCCCCCGAGCCGTACCGCCCGTGAAGCACTTTCGTGATCGCCGCTGTCAGGGTGGTTTTCCCATGGTCCACGTGACCGATGGTCCCGATGTTTACATGCGGCTTCGATCTTTCAAATTTTTCTTTTGCCATTTTA
>NZ_GL622364.1 GCF_000185505.1 Pseudoramibacter alactolyticus ATCC 23263
TAAATGTAAGGAGTGGTGGTTGAGGGGCAGGGTCCGCCCAAAGCAGACAAGGCCTGGATACCGGCGTCGCGGGCAGCGCGAACGGCCTGACGGACCGCACCGGCGTCGCCGTAAACGTTGATGAAGCCTTCGTTTGAGGATTTCGTGCCGTGATCCGGCGAGCAGTAGCTGATCAGCTCGACGTTCGCCGCTTTTAATGCGATATCGGAAATCAAAATCCCAATCCCGGCCGGAGCGCCCAGGATCAAGGCGTAGGCGCGGCCGATCGGCGCGCCGAAGGCGGCGTTGCAGGCGAAGGAAGCGCGGGCGGTGTACTGGAATTCCAGGTGACCGGCATCGTTGCCGTAAACATCGCCGAAGTGTCTTTCCGTTTCGACCAAAGCGACTTCGACCGCGCGCTTCGCGTCGGAAACATCTTCAGCCCCGAAAACGATCAGGGAGCCGTGACCGGCGCCGCCCTTGGTGTCTCTGGCCATTTCGCAGATGACCATTTCGGTGTTGGTCGCCTTGACCGCTTCGTCGGCCGCCATGATCTGCGGGCCGGCCCCGGTACGGGCGGACAGAATCCCGATGGAACGATATTTCGGATCGATTTCCATGGCTTCGTGTAAGTTCGGGTCGACATTCGCAATGACAAGGCCGATCGTGTCGCCGATGGTCTGGCCGACATATTCGGTTAAACCACACACACCCGTGGCTTCGGCGACCGTTCCGGTTTCTTCGACTTCGTCCATTTTTTTCATGACTTCGTCCATCAATTTGTTCATCAAATCGTCTTTCATTAATTCACACCTCCACTATTTTATAAAGTTGGTAACATTTTTTCCACATCTTGATGTGGTCTGGGAATCACATGGACTGAAACAACCTGGCCAACCTTGTCCGCCGCTGCCGCGCCTGCGTCAACCGCAGCTTTGACAGCGCCGACATCGCCACGGACCATGGTGGTCACAAGACCGGAACCGATCTTTTCGTAGCCGGTGAATTCAACGTTGGCCGATTTGACCATCGCATCGGTCGCTTCGATGCAGCCAACGAGCCCCTTGGTTTCAATCATACCTAAAGCTTCATTCGTCATAAGCTTCTCCTCC
>NZ_GL622365.1 GCF_000185505.1 Pseudoramibacter alactolyticus ATCC 23263
CAAGTTTGTCTGCCCTGGGTGAGTCGGGTCCTAAGGCGAGGCCGACAGGCGTAGTCGATGGGTAACCAGTTGATATTCTGGTACCGGCTTGTCACCGTCCGTGTCGAGGTGTGTGATGCTAAGCATGTGAGCTTGTCTTGGGAGTGTTTTTGATGCTTCTGGGGTGGGTGAGTGTGTGAACCGATCATGTAGTAGGCAAGCTGCGGAGGGTCGCAGTGAGGTAGCTCATCCCCGGTGATGGTTGTCCGGGGCTAAGTGTGTGGACTGTCTGGTAGGTAAATCCGCTGGGCGTGAAGGTTGAGGCATGATGGGGAGCCCACGGTTGTGGGTGAGTGAGTGATCCTGTACTGTCGAGAAAAGCTTCGTGAGCGAGGTGGCGGGTCCGCCCGTACCCTAAACCGACACTGGTGGATAGGTAGAGTATACCGAGGCGATCGAGTGAATCGTGGTGAAGGAACTCGGCAAAATGCCCCCGTAACTTTGGGATAAGGGGGACCTGAGCTGTCGTGCACCCGTGCGGTGTGGTGGCGGTGAGGGGCGCAGAGTCCAGGGGGAAACGACTGTTTACCAAAAACACAGGTCCGTGCGAAGTCGTAAGACGATGTATACGGACTGACTCCTGCCCGGTGCTGGAAGGTTAAGGGGAACTGTGAGTGTGATGCGTAGCGGTGAACTTAAGCCCCAGTAAACGGCGGTGGTAACTATAACCATCCTAAGGTAGCGAAATTCCTTGTCGGGTAAGTTCCGACCTGCACGAATGGAGTAACGATTTCCCTACTGTCTCCACCATGAACTCGGTGAAATTGCATTACGAGTAAAGATGCTCGTTACGCGCAGCAGGACGGAGAGACCCCGTGACCTTTACTATAGTTTGGTATTGGTGATTTGGGTTGGCTTGTGTAGGATAGGTGGGAGACTGTGAAGCTGTCACGCTAGTGGTGGTGGAGTCGTTGTTGAAATACCACTCTGATTGTTCTGGTTATCTCCTGTGGACCGTGATCCGGTTCAAGGACAGTG
>NZ_GL622366.1 GCF_000185505.1 Pseudoramibacter alactolyticus ATCC 23263
TTTTGCCGGTTGCACCCAGTTTCTAAGGACCGAAGGGACGCCGGAAACGGCTGGAAAACCGCCGAGGAGCATTCCCAAGAGAACAAGCTGAAAGCGCAGTTCGATTGGCTGAAAGCGACCTCGTTATTGCCATGAAAGTCTGCAAAGCCCATAGGGGCTTTTTTTATTGCCCGGAAAATAGCGAAGGCACAGGGCTGTTAACTTAAAAGACCATTTGCTAAAAACCGCCGAGGAGGATAGTGGGGAGCGCGAGTCGAAAACGACGCGCGATTGGCTGAAAACGACCTCGTTTAAGAAAACACTGATGATCTATAAACGGACCGAAAGGTCTTTTTTTATTGTCCGGAAAATAGCGAAGGCACAGGGTTGTTAGCTTAAAAGACCATTTGCTAAAAACCGCCGAGGAGGATAGTGGGGAGCGCGAGTCGAAAACGATGCGCGATTGGCTGAAAACGACCTCGTTATTGCCGTGAAGGTGCAGAAGGTCGCTGCGCATCTTGCCGCTTGTGCGCCTGGCAGGCCCCTCAAAATCCCAGCGGTAAAACGGCACGTTATGAGACTCGCCCTCGTTATTGCCATGAAAGTTTGCAAAGCCCATAGGGGCTTTTTTTATTGCCCGGAAAATAACGATGGCGCAGCCGGAAATTGGCGCTGCTTGAGCGCAGCCCCGGAGCGAAGGCACAGGGATGTTGGGTTAGTACAGTTGTCAGAGCGCAATCAGTGCGAATGTCTGTTCTTAGATTATTATAAAATGTAAAAACGAATGTGGGCCGGGCGGCCTTTTTTGGTTGAGATCACGGTATTTCCCGGGGAATAGGCAATAAAAAAGCCGCGCTGCCGCGGCTGGGT
>NZ_GL622367.1 GCF_000185505.1 Pseudoramibacter alactolyticus ATCC 23263
TGATGTGTACCCCAAAAACTGGACACAAATAAATACTTAGTTACCAACACATGGATGCTTTCCTGTAAGTTACAGGGGGCATCCATTTTGTTTTCTTTTGAATTCTAACATGGTTATAATAATGGATATATTCCTTGACGGCTTGAGAGAAGGCTTCGAAGGATTGGTATTGCTTCTCACAGCCATAATACATTTCGTTTTTCATTCTGCCAAAGAAAGTTTCCATAATACAGTTATCATAGCAGTTGCCTTTCCTGGACATAGATTGGGTAATACCATGAGCTTTGAGTGTTTCTCTATAGTATCGGTGTTGATATTGCCACCCTTGATCAGAATGCATAATAAGTCCCTTGAGTTCGTGGCACTTTCTAAAAGCATGGGTTAGCATACGTTTAATCTGCTCAAGATTGGAACGTCGAGCTAAATCATACGCAATGATTTCATTGGTGTGCATATCTAAAATAGGAGATAGGTAGCATTTTCCCCAAGAAAAGTTAAATGTTAAATTGGGAAACATCGGTCGTCCATTTCTGAAATGGTCCAGTTGTACTAAAATCTCGATTTATGATATTGTCTGCAATCTTGCCGACTTCTCCCAGATAAGAATGATATTTTTCTCTGGGACGTTTCCCCAATAATCCTTCACGATGCATAATTCGCTGTACGCGTTTGTGATTGACGACTAAACCTTGATTTCTCAGCGCTTGATAAACTCTTCTGACACCATAACGGCCTTGATACTTTTTGAATATTGTTCGAATCTCATGGGATAACTGGCTATTGCGCTTGGCGACAGCATCAACTTTCTTCAGTTC
>NZ_GL622368.1 GCF_000185505.1 Pseudoramibacter alactolyticus ATCC 23263
GTTCTCATCGACTGGCGGGCAGAGCCATCTCGACCTTATTGCTGACGGCGTCTACGCCGCAGACCTCGACGGCGCCCCATTGGATCCCGCCGCATTCTCACATAATCGTTTCCCATTCACGACTGAGCCGGGAACTCACGAGATCACCGTCACCGCGCTGTGCCGCTACTCCCATTCCGGAGAGGGTCTGCACCGTTTTTGTCGACCCGGCCGACGGCAAGGTCTATCTATACACCCAGTTCGAAATTGCTGACGCCAGGCGCATGTACGCGGACTTTGAGCAGCCCGATCAAAAGATGACCTTCGAGCTGCAAGTCATCGCACCTACCGGTTGGACCATCGTTTCTAACTCCCCCACTCCGGAACCGGCCGAAGGTCCGTGGGAGGGGATGTCGCGGTGGTCTTTTGAACCCACCCTCCCGATTTCGACTTACCTCACGGCTCTCGTCGCCGGTGAATACCATGTCGATCACGGGACAATCCATACGGCGTCGGGAGAAATTGATGCCGACATTCTGTGCCGTCAGTCGATCACGGAATACCTCGACGCCGACCGCATTCGGACCACTACCCAGCGCGGGTTCAAGGTCTACGAGGCCGAGTTCGGGTACCCTTACCCGTTCGGTAAGTACACCCAGTCTTTCGTCCCGGAGTTCAATGCGGGCGCCATGGAAAACGCCGCTTGCATAACCCATCGCGACGACCTGCTCTTTCGCTCCCGGGTCACGTCGGCTGCATACGAAAACCGTGATAACACCATCCTTCACGAGCTTGCCCACATGTGGTTTGGCGATCTC
>NZ_GL622369.1 GCF_000185505.1 Pseudoramibacter alactolyticus ATCC 23263
GGTTTCGCGATGATCTATCCTCCCAGGCAGCTGCCCGCCAAGTACTTTCGACGCGAGAGAGCTTAACTGCTGTGTTCGGGATGAGAACAGGTGTGGCCTCTCTGCCATTATCACGAAACCATTTTATCGGTGTTATTCGATTGTCTCTTCACCCATCTTTTTTGAAGATTGGGTTCGCTGCTTAAGGTCACTCAAAACAACATAAACGCAAACCGTAACACCTTGGATCAAGACCTCGGCCGATTAGTACCGGTCAGCTCCATCCATTGCTGGACTTCCACCTCCGGCCTATCTACCTGGTCGTCTGCCAGTGGCCTTACTCCTTTTTTAGGATGAGATATCTTATCTTGAGGGGGGCTTCGTGCTTAGATGCTTTCAGCACTTATCCCTGCCAAACTTGGCTACCCAGCTGTGCTCCTGGCGGAACAACTGGTGCACCAGAGGTTTGTCCATTCCGGTCCTCTCGTACTAGGAACAGCTCCTCTCAAATTTCTAACGCCCACGACGGATAGGGACCGAACTGTCTCACGACGTTCTGAACCCAGCTCGCGTGCCTCTTTAATGGGCGAACAGCCCAACCCTTGGGACCTGCTTCAGCCCCAGGATGAGACGAGCCGACATCGAGGTGCCAAACCTCCCCGTCGATGTGGACTCTTGGGGGAGATAAGCCTGTTATCCCCGAGGTAGCTTTTATCCGTTGAGCGATGGCCCTTCCACTC
>NZ_GL622370.1 GCF_000185505.1 Pseudoramibacter alactolyticus ATCC 23263
AGAAAAAGTAAGATTGATCCAGTAGAAAAAGTAAAAATTGTAGAAAGGTTATTAGCTGACGAAGTAGGAGTGAGAGAAGCCGCGCAGAGCATTGGAGTTGACCCCGGCATCCATAAGAGACTGGCGGCACCTTTATCTAAGTGAGGGGCCGACTGCCTTATCAGATCAGAAAAGAGACCGCTCGTATTCAAAAGAACTAAAGTTAAAAGTTGTCAACGAATATCTTGCCGAACAAACTTCTTTGTCTGATCTGGTGGAAAAATATCATCTACGTTCACGTACTCAGATACGCTCTTGGCTAAAGGCGTATAATACTCATGGAGAGATCAAATCACGCACAAGCGGAGGAGGCAGCTACATGAGGAAAGCCAGAAGAACCACACCAGAAGAGAGGATGGCGATTGTCCGGGATTGTCTGGCTAATGATAAGAATTATGGGGCCATGGCTATGAAATACCAGTGCTCCTATCAACAGGTGCGAAACTGGGTTAAACGGTATGAAAAAATGGGATCTGCTGGTATAGAAGATCGTCGGGGCCGACGGACGGGTACTATGCCCAGCCGTACTCCCGAAGAGGAAATGCGAGATAAAATTGCAGAGCTGGGGCGAAAAAACCGGGATCTCCAGATGGAGAACGACCTGTTAAAAAAAGTCAGAGAGTTAGAGATGAAGGATCG
>NZ_GL622371.1 GCF_000185505.1 Pseudoramibacter alactolyticus ATCC 23263
GGGCACCCACCGTCTGGTGCGCATTAGCCCCTTCGACAACCAGGGACGCCGTCAGACTTCCTTTGCCGGTGTCGAGGTGTTGCCCGTCGTTGAGGAGACCGACCACGTCGACATCCCAGGGTCCGATCTGCGCGTTGACGTCTTCCATGCCTCGGGCCCTGGTGGCCAGGGTGTGAATACCACCGACTCTGCCGTTCGTCTGACACACCTTCCGACCGGCATCGTAGTGAGCTGTCAGAATGAGCGTTCCCAAATTCAGAACAAGGCCGCCGCCTTGCGAGTTCTTCAGGCCAAGCTGCTTGAGAAAGCCCGTGAGGAACAGGAAGCCGAAATGAATTCATTGAAGTCTGAGGGCAACTCATGGGGAGCCCAGATGCGCTCCTACGTGCTGCATCCCTACCAAATGGTCAAGGATTTGCGTACTAATCATGAGGTCGGTAACACTGATGCCGTCTTCGACGGAGATATCGACGACTTTATCGACGCTGGTATTCGTTGGCGTCGCAAGAACGAAACCGACTGACGGGGACAGACGTGATCACCTTCGATAGTGTCACAAAGACATATACCGGGCAGAGCCAAGCGGCTCTATCTGACGTCAATGTCGACATCGACAAGGGGGAGTTCGTTTTCCTCGTGGGTCAGTCCGGATCAGGGAAGTCGACCTTCATCCGA
>NZ_GL622372.1 GCF_000185505.1 Pseudoramibacter alactolyticus ATCC 23263
ATCCTCATGGGGTTGACCGGGTCTCGTACCGGTGCGGCTGCGACCGGGGCGCTGGTATCAGTGGGGCAGGTTCCGTACTGGCTTTGGTGGCTGTTATTGGGCTCGATTATGTCGATCAAACTCGACTGGGTCTACTGGTGGGCCGGCAAGCTGTGGGGCCGAGGCATGATCGAGGTCTGGGCTGGACGATCCGAGCGGGCGCATCGCAGGTATGACCAGGCGGAGAAATGGGCTCGCAAGCTTGGCTGGCTGGGAGTGCTCGTCGCCTATGTGCCGATCCCGCTTCCGATCATGCCGGTTGTGTTCGTCTTGACGGGGGCATCTGGGATGAAGGTGAGGTGGTTTATTGCTCTAGACTTCGTCGCTGCGACTATCTGGAACCTAGGATATCTGGGACTGGGCTGGGGAGTGGGCGATCCCATCGTTGACGCCCTCAAGTACTACGCCAAGATTGCCAATTGGGTGGCTATCGCTCTCATCATCGTTATCTTGGCACCCATCTTCGTCAAAAAAGAAGCAGAAGGCTTGACCCTCGCGTGACACAGTGGAAGACATGACGATTTTCCGCGCAGTGAACATTCGTGATGACCTCAAGAAGGGCCCTGCCGAGGGGTACCGGGTATTG
>NZ_GL622373.1 GCF_000185505.1 Pseudoramibacter alactolyticus ATCC 23263
AGAGCCAGCATGTTGCAGCCGAAGGTGTCCTGCAAAGCCGTGTGCTTGTACAGGTTGTTCATGACGACACGCGGCTGAGCGTCACGCTTGAGGACGATGACTAAACGCTGACCAGTACGGGCTGAGGAGTCGTCACGGATGTCGGCGATACCGTTGATGCGACCGGAGTTCACCAGGTCGGCGATCTTGGTGGCGAGGTTGTCCGGGTTGCACATATAAGGCAACTCGGTGACGACCAGGCACTGGCGTCCCTTCTTGTCCTCTTCCATGTCGATGACGGCACGCATCGTCACCGAACCGCGGCCGGTGCGGTAGGCGTCCTCGATGCCCTGCCGACCCACGATGAGGGCGCCGCCGGGGAAATCCGGACCCTTAATGCGCTCCATGCACGCCTCGAGCAGTTCCTCGTGGGAAGCATTGGGGTGAGCCAAAGACCACTGCACGGCCTCGTTGACCTCGCGCAGATTATGGGTCGGGATGTTGGTGGCCATGCCCACCGCGATACCTGAAGAACCATTGACAAGCAGGTTGGGGAACCTCGACGGCAAGACGACCGGTTCGGTCTCCTTGTTGTCATAATTGGGCTGGAAATCGGCAGTGTCCTGGTCGATGTCGCGCACCATCT
>NZ_GL622374.1 GCF_000185505.1 Pseudoramibacter alactolyticus ATCC 23263
TGATGTGACCCCCAAAAGTTAGACTTTATAGCGCGAGATAGTTTCGACCCTCTCTCGCTTTTTATGCGGCTGTAAGACTAAGCCTATATTGTACAGGACTCATCCACCCTAGTCTCTCTTTGATTCTCTTTTCGTTGTAGTACTTAATGTAACGCTCTATTGCCTTTTTTAACGCTTCGTAACTGTAATAGACTTCCCCATAATAGATTTCTTGTTTCAGAAGCCCAAAGAAGTTTTCCATAACGGCATTATCGTGGCAATTTCCCTTTCGTGACATGCTCTGAAAGATGCGCTCTTCTTTGAGACGTCTGGTATAAGCTTTCATCTGATAAGCCCATCCTTGATCAGAATGAAAGGTTCTGCGATATGGACAGTCAGCGGTGATGGTGATTGCTTCTTCTAAAGCGCCCATTACATTTTTGGCTGCGGGGCGCTTTGCAATTCCAAAACTAAGGATTTCTCCATTACACAGGTCCATAAAGGGATCGAGGTAAAGATTATGCAGGCTCATATGTCCCTTGGCATCCACCTCATAGTACTTAAACTCGCTGGTGTCTGTTGTGATTTTCTGATGTGGAATAGGTGTACGAAACCGCCTGTTTACCCGATTTGGAGCGACT
>NZ_GL622375.1 GCF_000185505.1 Pseudoramibacter alactolyticus ATCC 23263
TCTCTTCGGAGGCTTTTGATGACGAGCGCCGTTCTCTCATTTTTGCCTCGTCCTCTAAACGCAGCCTCCTCAGTTCTTTTAAAAAGGCATTCTCTATTCTTAGCTTAAGCAGTTCAGTCTCTAATTCTTTAACATGTTCTGCACTTGTATCAACTATTCTTTCTTCAACTTGCTGAGCTTTAATATCTATCTTAGGTTTATCCAATGTTTTCTTTCGACCTTTCTTGCGAGGTCTCAAAGCATCAGGACCGGCAGCCCGAAAGCGGTTCACCCAGTTAGCAATCATACTTGGATTGCTTATACCTTCTTGAATCGCCAAGTCTTGATATGAAATCTCACTTGATAGATATAACTCTACAACAAAAATTTTCTTTTCGAAAGAGTATTTTGTTTGTTTACGAGAACGCATTAATCCTTCATCACCGAACGCATTGTATGCTTTAATCCATTTGCGCAGCTGTGAGTCAGAACCCAGTCCATATTTTTTAGAAAGATATGGTGTTCCTCCTTTGCCATCCAAATATTCTAAAACAACTTTCTTCTTGAATTCAAAACTATGTTTTGCCATAAAAATACCGACCTCCCAATCGTTAGATTTTGGTCTAACTTTTGGGGG
>NZ_GL622376.1 GCF_000185505.1 Pseudoramibacter alactolyticus ATCC 23263
CCGACCCCACGTCTTAACCCCGTCAGGAGCTAGATCGCGTGGTAGCCGGGCCGCGATGTCACGCAAGTGGTCCTTGAGGTGTTGCATCTCGTCCATGTCGTCGCGGGAAGCTTCTCCTTTGAGCCAGGCCTGTTCGAGTTCCCAACCACGCACTCGAGTGCGTACCGCATCCTTGACGAGTTCGTGCTCGTCGGGGCTCGACGTGACGTGCTTTTCTGCCGAGCACATCCAGCCGTAATCGCGGTTGATACGCAGCAATCCAGGGTCGACCGTCATTGAGTCGTGTACTGAAATCTCGGGGCCAATGACGACGGCGCCAGCATTGAGGGCATAAGCTACCTCGTCCCGCTCGGTCTCGTCAGTCAGGATCGACACCGATCTCATTACTAGATCGAGCATGTTGCGAGAGCCAAAATCGGACTCTCGTGCGGCCCCCTGCGGCGAACACGTGATGATGTAGGGGTTCGTCACACCAAGGTGTCCGATTGCCATCTCGGCGGGCACATTTTCCCGTAGACCACCGTCGACGTAGTGCTCTCCGTCGAGGTCAACGGGACGGAAGACCCCGGGAATGGAGCAGGAGGCGAGTACCCCGCGAGAGACATCGAAGG
>NZ_GL622377.1 GCF_000185505.1 Pseudoramibacter alactolyticus ATCC 23263
GGTTGCTCCTAATCGTATAAAGAGACGATTTAACACACATATCCCACACCAAAAGATTACAACAGATACTACGGAGTTTAAGTATTATGAGATAGCTTCTAAGGGACATATGACAATGCACAAGCTTTATCTTGACCCATTCATGGATATGTGTAATGGCGAAATTATCAGCTTTGGAATAGCAAGGCAACCCTCAGCTAAAAATGTTATGGATGCATTGGAACAGGCTATTACAGTAACATCTGATTGCCAATATCGAAGAACATTCCACTCTGATCAAGGTTGGGCATATCAGATGAAGGCATACTCGCATCGTCTCAATGAAGAAAGAATTTTCCAGAGCATGTCACGCAAAAGAAACTGTCATGACAACTCTGTTATGGAGAACTTCTTTGGTCTGCTTAAGCAGGAAATCTATTATGGCGTTGTTTACTATCGTTATGAGGCATTAAAGTCAGAAATCGAACGATATATAAAATATTACAATGAACAACGAATTAAAGAAAAACTAGGATGGATGAGTCCTGTGCAATACAGACTTAGCCTCTTAGCTGCATAAAAATTGCGTAACAGATATCAAAATCTGTTACGCAATAAAAGTCTAACTTTT
>NZ_GL622378.1 GCF_000185505.1 Pseudoramibacter alactolyticus ATCC 23263
TAGTTTCGTTGTTGAAGCTGGGCGCTAACCTGCTTGAGAGTATCAAGACCAACACCCACCACGATCAGCAGCGATGCACCGCCGAACGGGAAGTTCTGGTTTGCGTTGAAGAGAACCAACGCAACAAGCGGAATCATGGAAACCACAGCGAGGTAAAGCGAACCCGGAAGTGTAATACGGGTTAGCACATAGCTGAGGTAACGTTCAGTGGGCTTACCCGCGCGAACACCCGGAATAAAGCCGCCATATTTCTTCATATTGTCTGCAACCTCGACCGGATCGAAAGTCACCGCAACATAGAAATACGTGAATCCAAGAATCAGCAGGAAGTACAGAGCGATGTACAGCGGATGATCGCCCCTCGTAAGGTAAGTATTTACCCAGTTCACCCATTCGGGGGGTGCTGCACCACCCTGTGGTGTATTGAACTGCGCGATAATACCAGGCAAAGTCAGCAGTGAGGAGGCGAAGATGATGGGAATAACGCCCGCCATATTGACTTTGAGCGGAATATAGGTACTGGTACCGCCAATGGTACGGCGACCAATCATGCGTTTAGCATATTGCACGGGAACGCGGCGTACAGACTGCTCCACGTAG
>NZ_GL622379.1 GCF_000185505.1 Pseudoramibacter alactolyticus ATCC 23263
CGCCCGATACTTCGGACGTAACTCCATGACATGAAAAATCACCAACGTCCGCGGGGGCCGCGTGTACGCCATCACCTCAATAGTCAACCGTTGCATGAGAACTGACTCTGATGGTCAGGTTATCTCGTGCCGGCCTTGCGGCCGCTCAGGTCCTTTCGGGCCATTGACGCTTCACCGGCCGGTGCCAGCTCACCCGAGGATGAGCTGGTCTTCCCCGCGCCTCCACGTCCCATCCCCGGCGAACTCCCGGTTCCGTGAAAATCGACACCGGATTTCGGTGCCGCTAATTTCGCCAGATTCGTTGCAGCATTGAGGTCTCTGTCCACGACAACACCGCAACGATGGCAGATGTATTCACGCTCGGACAAGGAGAGCTTGGATTTCACTTCTCCACATTCCGAACACGTTTTCGACGATGAAAACCACCGATCGGCAATGACGGTTCTACCGCCATTCCACCTCGTTTTGTAGGTGATTCTCCGTCGAAGATCAGCAAACGAGGCCTGCGCTATCGCACGATTCAGGCCTCGTTTGTGTGCGCCGCCACGAGTCATCATGGCTTGAACGTTCAAGTCCTCGATGACGACGG
>NZ_GL622380.1 GCF_000185505.1 Pseudoramibacter alactolyticus ATCC 23263
CTTGCTGGGGGCCCTAGCCACGACGTTCTCGCCGAACGTGTTCGTGATGTACGTCTTCCGCTTCGTGCTGGGATTCGCTGTCGGCGCAGCGTCAGCCACTGTTCCGGTGTACCTTGCTGAAAACGCGCCAAAGCGCATCAGGGGGTCGATCGTGGCTATCGACCAACTCATGATCGTCACCGGTCAGCTGCTGGCGTTCTCCATGAACGCCATCATTAACGCCGCTCATGGCGGTCCGCAGTTGATCATCAAGGCCAACAACAATCCGGACAGCCTCGGGATCACCAAGGGCACCTATTCGTGGGACCAGATTCTGGCTCTCCAGGCTTCGAAGGGCGGGCCGCTGGAGGGGGACCGGTACCGCGCGTTCGTGGAGAATCTCGTCATCCAGTCTGGTAACGGTGCGGCCTGGCGGTGGATGCTGGTGCTGTGCTCAATCCCGGCCATCGCGCTGTGGATAGGTATTCGCCTCATGCCTGAGTCGGCTCGTTGGTACTTGGCCAAAGGTCGGGTGGCTGATGCTGTCGGAGCTCTCAAACGAGTGCGCGATCCCCAAAAGGATGGTCCTCTGGACGCTGAGGTCGAGGA
>NZ_GL622381.1 GCF_000185505.1 Pseudoramibacter alactolyticus ATCC 23263
ATAGCCCAAGGAACCAGAATGCGGCTCGGACGATGCCACGTCCGGCCATCGCCCGGTGCATGATGAGCGCCATGATGACGCCGAGGATGGTCTCGAGCACGACTGTAACGACACCGAACAAGGTGGTGTTCCAGAAGGCGGTCCAGAATCTCTCCCCGGAGCCGGTGAAAATGTCGGCGAAGTCCTTCATCCCGACGAACGGCTCGGTCTCGTTGACGAATCCGGTTTCTGGATCCAGCCCGGGCTGGCCGTAGAGGGTTTGCTTCATCGACTGAATGACGGGGATGACGATAAGGGTAGGTGCGATGAGTGCTAGGGCTAGACGTTCTTGAGATTTGGCCCGCGAAGACCTTTTGTTGGTCTGTTCCACTGTTGCAGTGGTCATGGTAAAGCTCCTTGTCCCCTGGCGCTGTTGGCCGGGTGGTGCGAGCAAGATCCATAGGTACGGCGGGGTAGGTGACCCGCCCCGCCGTGTCCATGTGGTCGAATGACAGTCAGTTCTTGATGATCGTCTTCAGCTTCTCGGCTAGTTGCTTGGCCGCGCTCTCGGCGTCAGTCTTGCCCTGCAGAGCTGGG
>NZ_GL622382.1 GCF_000185505.1 Pseudoramibacter alactolyticus ATCC 23263
CGACATACTTCTGAATGATCTCGACGGCCTGGTCGGTGTTGAAAGTGAATTTTCCGTCCTTGTAGACCTTGACGCCCTGGGCGGCAAGATCACCGAGAGCTGGTGCGATGGAGATGAGGGGCATTGTGCCGTGGGATTTCTCGGTCATCGTAATTGCTTGGGCATAAAGCTCATCAAGTGTGGTCGGAAACTTCTTGGGATCGAGACCGTACTTCTCGAAGGCTTCGGTGTTCCACCAGTTCAGGTCGGTGCCGAGGTACCACGGGTACCCGTAGACGCCGTCGTAACCGTCGTAGGTGTAGGCGTCAATGCCGCCCTTGATATATGTGTTGATGGCTGCCGCGTCAGCCTTCTTGAGGTCCATGACCTTGTTGGCTTTGAGGAGCTGCCACGCGAAGTTCGGCGGTATGTTAATGACATCGGGCAGCTGTCCAGCGGTGGCTTGCTGCTGGACTTTCTCCTCATAGCCCTCGCCTGGCTGGTCAACCCACTTGATCGTTGTTCCGGGATGTTCCTTCTCAAAGGACTTGACGAGCTTCTTGAAGTAGGGCGTGAACTTTTCGTTCTTGAGCGAC
>NZ_GL622383.1 GCF_000185505.1 Pseudoramibacter alactolyticus ATCC 23263
GCTCATCGTCGCGGCTATGTTCTGGATCCCACGTGCGGGAATATGGATGGCCGTAGGGTCTTGGCTGGCGATTATCGCTGTCTGCGCTAAGCACAGGGCGCTACCTGCCGCGAAGGTTAGTGCAAGGGTAGTGTCTTCGGGGTCCTCAATGGAGCTTAACATTGGGGATAGAGTCACCCGTTACGACGTTTTTGGAATGTGCTATTACGAGGTTCCGAAATCCGCTGTTGTGTCTACGGTGCTATGCGTTGAACGCGAGCCACAGAATAGCTACGATAAGAATGCACTCAAAGTTAGCGTGAATGGAAGCCATATCGGTTATGTGTCTGTATGGGCTGCTGCCGATATCGCCCCAGAGTGGGACTCTCTAGGCGTGACATCGATGGATGTTCACGGATGCGTTATCAGTGCTCTTGATGCATACGTTGAGATCCCGACTAATGACGTCCTCCGTGGGGCACTCACTCGACCAAGTACGAATAAGACCATACCTTCGATACGCCCGTTAGCTCACCCGCGGCTCTTATCATCAGCGCCCTCTACGAAGCGTATGCAGATGCCAGTT
>NZ_GL622384.1 GCF_000185505.1 Pseudoramibacter alactolyticus ATCC 23263
ATAAAACAGGAGGGCAGGTGTACCGCAAGCAACCGCGATCAGCAGGTACGCCACTACAACGAAGTACACCGTTAACCCGTACGAGCTGAAAAATACCCAGACAATCGTTCCTAAGGCGACAAAACCTAGCGCAGCCCATCCCACGATACTCAGCAGAAGTCGCACCCAGCCTTTCGGGGTGCGCGGGGTAGGTGCCGATGACATCATGAGTCCTCCAATGCTTTCGGGTCTGCCGAGTAGATAGAGTTAATGAACTTCGAGCACCATTCCAACATAGGACCGTCAATAAGGTCCACGCCACCGACCGGCAGAGTCTTAGGACGCGGAACCAGAGTCAGCCACGTGCTCAGACCCTTCGGCTGCGTGTGGGTTGAGCCGGGATACACACGTTTGAGGCGCATCTGCCGTGATTCCGGCAGCGGTTCATCGCTGACCACACGCAGTTTCGGTCCCAGCGCAGTAATCTCGTGGATGCCTGCTTCCCGTGCTTCGCGGCGCAGCACCGCCACCTGAAGCAGATTCTCTACGGGTTCGGGCAAGGCACCGTAACGGTCGATGAAGCTCT
>NZ_GL622385.1 GCF_000185505.1 Pseudoramibacter alactolyticus ATCC 23263
GGGATTCCGGCAGGGTGGTGCTCGCAGCTATGACTGCGGGACGACCGTCTGGGGAGGCGTGAAGGGCGCGCATACGCTCAGCGATCTCGTCAGCGCCCTCACGGGCAATTTCGACGACCTCGTCGAGGTTGAGGTGGAGGTCACGGAAGTTGGGGCCGACGATATTCCAGTGGGCATGTTTGTCGACCAACTCCAAGGCGATGAAGTCAACGAGAACCTTTTGAAGGTTCGCGGCAAGGGTTTCGGAGGCCTTGAAACCGGATTCAGCGTTTTCGAGCTTAGTAGTCGTCTGTCCAGCAGGATTCGGAACATTTACGGTGTTAGCCATGCAACATCTCCTTCGTTCGGGGTGGCCAAGCGCCGACCACCGGCGTACATATAGGGCAACACGGGCCGAACGTGTGTTATTCCATCCCAGACACGAAAAATGTGGGCGGCCGAGTGCTGGTCGCTCTTTGTGTCGGCTAGATGCCCCTCATAGGGCATGATGTGACTTATGAGCGCAGAGGTTGACGATTCGGGCCGCACTGATGATCGACTGGCTTTTCCCGACGAAGTGGTGGC
>NZ_GL622386.1 GCF_000185505.1 Pseudoramibacter alactolyticus ATCC 23263
TCAAACGAGGCTTTCGTGGTCTCGACGACGATCTTCGTCGTCTACCTCGTCATGACTTTCTTCATTATCCTGACGATGCTCTTCATCTCCTCGCATCAACGCAAACGCGACGGAATGATGGCACAAAAAGTGACCTTTGCCGAACCCATACCACTGGACCGACGTCAGCGCACGAATGTGTGGCTCATCGGGGTTTTCGTCGTCATTCTTCTCGTGCCGCCGATCCTCCATCTTTGTATGCCGCACAACTCGGCCGTGACCTGGGTGAACTCGCGGGTCGATGTCTCGCTCTTCGCTATCCTCTTCGCCGTTGTCTGTGCGCTTATGAGGGTCGGTGAGGAGAAAGAGTCGCTCTTACACGTACCGTGGTCGACCCTCATCATGATCGGTGGGATGGGCATGCTCGTCTCGATAGCTGTCAAGGCGGGCACGATCTCGTTGCTTGCTGGGTGGGTTGGACACACCCCGAGACTGCTCATCCCCGTTGTTCTGTGCTTCCTGGCGGCAGTTTTGAACATGTTCGGCGGCAGTTTCGTCGGGGTTGTCGCCCCGGCTCTGTTCC
>NZ_GL622387.1 GCF_000185505.1 Pseudoramibacter alactolyticus ATCC 23263
ATAACCTGCGGATGCCAGCACGCTAATGAGACGCATTGCGCCGCAAATTCGGTTGTAAACTCAGCAAGTTGATTTTTGCGAGCACCTAAAGCCTGCGGAATCAACACCTGATGCACCCGCACTCGATCACGATACGAGTTGAGAAGAGTCGGAATCTGTACCCCGGGCTTTGCATGCTCACAATCGGGATCGGTAAGAAGCGTGAAAACCTCGACGCGCAAAGTATCGTCTGCCGCCAGCATAGCCGCAATCGAACGCGCAATATAAACGTTCATGCCCCCGGCATCGCCGCGACCGGGCTGCGCAAAAGGATCGGTATGCAGAGAATAGACATGCACAACAGGCTGGGGCAAGCGGGACTGCGAGCTCTCTGGAATCTTCACCATCCTAGTCTAACGCGCGGTTTTATAAGACAGCGCGTTCTGCAAGCCGAGTGAGTCTAAGGGTGAACGTGTAAGCTTCGACGGTATCGAAGAGGCGCATTCGCACAGTAAGAACATGAACTGTTGATGAACGCTCCCTAACTCGGGAGAAGAAGAGCGAAAATACATGAAAAGACG
>NZ_GL622388.1 GCF_000185505.1 Pseudoramibacter alactolyticus ATCC 23263
CCTCTTTCTTTGTTTCGGTGGGCCCTGCACAGTGCTAAGGCAAGGAGTGGTGGCCACGATCCGGTGGTGTGTGCTCGTCCCAACCGCATCGGTCACCTCCTTCATCGGATGAAGGGACCAAGGAGGTGACCGATGTGCGGTCGGGTGCAAAAAAGTTTGAACTTTTTTGGGGATTGCTTCAGATACGACAAAAAGTCCGCATCATCACGGCGTTGCCGACACCTTCGTGCCGTGACGCTCCGCCGCGGGGCGGAGCTGTCAGGCGCCCTTGACAATAGGGGCGTGGAGTCCCGAAAGCATGACAATCTGCCCGGGCCGCTCCTAGTCCACTCTCACCCTCGCCACGACGGGAACTCTCCATGCCGACGATGATCGGGGTTCCTGGGGTCGGGACGGGCTAAGTCAGTCGTGTTTAGCTAAAGCAATCACGGCGTCGCTGATGATCTGTTTGAGGGTGGCTTCGGGGTGGATGGTTTTCTGACGGGTTAGCCACTGGTCAAGTTCGGCGGACAGATAGAAGGAACGCGGGCGGGCGCGGGTGACAACGATGTGGTTGCCG
>NZ_GL622389.1 GCF_000185505.1 Pseudoramibacter alactolyticus ATCC 23263
ACCGACGAAGGCAACTTCGACATGGTCGGCAACAACACCCCGGTGTTCTTTATGCGTGACCCGATGAAGTTCCCGCACTTCATCCGCTCCCAGAAGCGGCTACCGAATTCCGGACTGCGCAGTCCGAATATGATGTATGACTATTGGAGCCTGTCCCCCGAATCGGCCCATCAAGTGGCTTACCTCATGGGACCGCGCGGCATTCCGCTCAGCTATCGCACGATGAACGGCTACTCCTCGCACACCTACTCGTGGGTTAACGCCGAAGGGAAGATCACCTGGGTGAAATACCACTTCATTAGTGACCAGGGTGTTCACAACATGACTGCTGACCGGGCCAAGGCGATCGTCGGTGATCACCCAGACATCCACCGCGAGGACCTCTTCAACCACATTGCCGACGGCGACTATCCTTCCTGGACCGTCAAGGTGCAGCTCATGCCCTATGACGAGGCCAAGGACTACCGGTTCAACCCGTTCGACATCACCAAGGTGTGGCCGCATAAGGATTACCCGCTGCACACCATCGGCAAGTTCACTCTGGACCGCAACCCGGAG
>NZ_GL622390.1 GCF_000185505.1 Pseudoramibacter alactolyticus ATCC 23263
AACTACCGCATGAGCGGTGGCGGCGGTTACCCGCACGTCGCCGAGGCTCCGGTCGTCTGGGACGAGATTCTCGAGATTCGCCAGCTACTCATCGATACTGCCATGGCAATGAAGACGATCAATCCAAAGGACTTTTTCGATCGCAACTGGTTCGTCACCACGACCGGCGAGACGTGGCCAGGCAGCGGCAAGCCAGGTGACGGCGGCATATCTGGTGGGCCCCAACCGGGATCTGGCTCTCCCAATCGTCCGACGACCCTGCCAGGCACTGGCGTCTGACTACGTGTGAACATTGTTAAACCTCGGCCCACCTCAAAGGTAGGCCGAGGCTCTTCTTGTCCGGGCAACGTGGAAGAGTGCGATCATGGCAGGTAAAGACCGCACGCCATCGATACTGGAAGGATGTAGCGCTGACTACCCAAATCGTCCCGTGGATTCCTAAGCATGGGTACCCGGCTCGGCTGGCCAACCGGAGTTGGCCGGCGAAAGTGCTGCGCCTTGCCAGCATCGTTGGCCTCATCTTTGCCCTGTTCGGCCTATGGACGGCTTTA
>NZ_GL622391.1 GCF_000185505.1 Pseudoramibacter alactolyticus ATCC 23263
ATAGCGCGGCGGTGGAATCCGCGCCTCATGACTACCAGACACAGAGCGATAACTGACAGCATGATCGCAAAGAACACGACCGGGTAATTGCTGAGCGAATGACTGACGGAGTGGACGATGAATGACACTCGTTTGGGAATCTCCCCGGTTGATTTCGGGTACGGATATGGGTCTCCCACTCGGTGACGACGTGCCCACAAACCCGGCATTCCCATTCTCGCGGCATTTCCCACAGCCGCCACGATCAGAGCCACCGCCCACCGAGTAGTCCATTTCCCAGCAGGTGTTATGAGAGCCATGGCAACAATTGCTCCGACGATTCCCGGCGCATTCAATTCATGGTGAATGCTTGCTACACATGACAGCACCACCGCTATCCACAAAACCCAGCCGTGGTCGACATTCGGTCCCCGCTGGGACCACAGCAGAAGGATAGAAACGATACCGAGCGCTAGACCCCACATATAGCCGATGTTCGCAGCAATGAACATGATTGTATCCCCACCCATATGTGGCTCGAACCCAATCACGGCCAATTGGTGCGAGAAA
>NZ_GL622392.1 GCF_000185505.1 Pseudoramibacter alactolyticus ATCC 23263
GCTTTCGGTTTCTCCGCCGAGCCCCATCCGACGAATCCAACCACTTTGATACTTCGAGCTTCTCCGTTCGTCGAACCCAATGACACCGATCCAGTTGCCATGGCAATCCAGCAAGGCATGCTGTACCGGGTGATCGAGCGCGCCGGGGGCAACTCCGTGCACGTCACGCTCCATCACGAGGAAGACTCCGCGCCCTGTGAGTTAGTCCTGACCTCGAACTTCACTAATGCGGCGAGCTGAGCCGTAAAAGCCGTTTTCGGGTTCTCAAGTAACTGGGACACAACGCCATCCTCGATGATCCGGCCGTGCTCCAGAACAACTAATCGTCCGGCCACCCTCATCGTGTCGGCGACGTCGTGGGTGATGATCAGAGCCGTCATATTGGTGCGATCCAACTGAGACTTCAGCAGGTCGCGCACTCGTATCTGAGCGTCAATGTCAAGTGCGGCAGTGGGCTCGTCGAGTACCAGAACGGCCGGTTCGACGGCGAATGCCCGAGCCAGACCTACTAGCGCTGCCTGGCCACCCGAAAGTTCTCCACCG
>NZ_GL622393.1 GCF_000185505.1 Pseudoramibacter alactolyticus ATCC 23263
AGCCATGGCCTCAAGGATGGGGCGGCCAATGTTACCGACAGCACATGCCTTCAGACCTGCCGCATGAAGAATCGACTCGGTCATCTGGGTAGTCGTCGTCTTGCCATTGGTGCCGGTAATCGCCAGCCACGGAATAACACGGTCGGGATGCATGAGGCGCCAGGCCAGTTCAGGCTCACCCCAAACGGGAATCCCTCGGGTAAGGGCATGAGCTACCAGCGGTTGGGTAGGACGCCAGCCAGGAGAGACGACGACGAGGTCCGTTTCCTCCGGCAAGTCGGATGCTGATCCGGGGCCCAAACGCACTTCAGCCCCGAGAACCTCCAGCAGACCACCTTTGTCACGGTGGGAGTCGTCATCGCAGTCGTCAAGGACGAGGACCGTGGCGTCAAGTTCAAGTAACGCGTCAGCGGCGGCATAGCCGGACGTGCCTAAACCAGCGATGACAACATGCACACCAGACCAGTCGAAGAGCCGGTCAGCCGCGCTGAGATCAACCTTTCCGGAGAACGTCATTGCCCTGCCACCCATT
>NZ_GL622394.1 GCF_000185505.1 Pseudoramibacter alactolyticus ATCC 23263
AAGACCTCTCTCTGTTCGGCCTGCTTCTCCTCGACGATGGGGTGCATGAGGGCGCCCGTCTACTACCCGAGGAGTGGATCAGGCAGCACCGTGTCCGTCAAGTCAATTGCGACAGCGAGACCGATCCGGAATGGGGAATGGGGTATGGCTGGCAGACATGGATGTCAAGCCATGGGTACCCTCTGGACGGAGCCTTCGGCCAGTATGTCCTCATCGTCCCCGAGGTTGACGCCGTCATCACTATGACAAACGAGGCCAGTGAAGGCCCTGGTGACAAGCAGGCCATTCTCCAAGCTGTCTGGGACCACCTCCTGCCTGCCTTAGCGGATGGATTCCAGCCACAGCCTGAAGAAATCGTGCGCACTGTGCCCACCGTGACTGGAGAATTCGACTCGGCAAGATCGGTGCAGGGAATCGCCCCTGATGGGTCATACATCGTCGTCTCCCCGCACAAGGAGAGCAGGGCCTGGGCGATGTCGTGGCGCTGTCCGGGCACCTCCAGCCATCCCACCGACGAAACCCT
>NZ_GL622395.1 GCF_000185505.1 Pseudoramibacter alactolyticus ATCC 23263
ATTCAATGAAGCGATGAAAATTCATAGTGCGGTGAGAGACTTGCTAATGATTTCCTCATGGAGTAATCATCAATTCACCTCGATATCTGTGTCACATGATAGGGATAAAGAATTTGATAATAAGAATAAATGGGTAAAAGCGGTTTCAGCTTATTGGAATACGGCTGAAATCGTTGATGTAAAAAATAAAGAATTCATGTTTACATACCAGGATATTGAAGAGTCTGGGGTTCAACGTTGGCTAAATATACGCAATCAATATTCCCGAGCAATTGACCCTATATTAACAACTATTAGGTGGAATGACAGTCCTATTGAGAATACTCTTTTTAACCTTTGTGCAGGTGCCGAGGCTCTTGGAAGATATATCGCTCGTGATTTCCCTGATAAATCTTTAGAAGACAAAGGAAGGGCCTATTTGCGAAGTGCATTGCAGAATATTATTAATCAAATACCCAAAGGTATTTTGCCATATGTCAAGGAAGGTGAAGGTAATCAAGACGGGAAGGTAGT
>NZ_GL622396.1 GCF_000185505.1 Pseudoramibacter alactolyticus ATCC 23263
CCTCCATCATCTAGGCTACTAGGCCCGATTCACAATCGAGTTTACGAACCCATTATGTGAGTCTTACTCAAGACCGCGGCCGTACTCGTCCAAGGGAACAGCCATGTAGCCGCTGTTGGCGTAGGGGTACGGATCTTCACCTAGCTGGGTGAACGCGCTCTGGTAGCCGAAGCCATCAAACGCTTGCATCTGCTCCTCACGCGCCTTCTGGCTGGGCTCAACCTCAATATCGTTGTAACGAGCCAAACCGGTACCGGCGGGAACCAGCTTACCGATGATGACGTTCTCCTTCAGACCAAGCAGCGGATCGGTCTTAGCCTCCATAGCAGCCTGGGTGAGAACGCGAGTGGTCTCCTGGAAGGATGCGGCAGACAGCCAGGACTCGGTGGCCAGCGAAGCCTTGGTGATACCCATCATCTCAGGACGGCCAGCGGCAGGTTTCTTGCCCTCAACGAGCGCCTTACGGTTAGCCTTCTGGAACACAATGTTGTCCACGAGTTCACCGGG
>NZ_GL622397.1 GCF_000185505.1 Pseudoramibacter alactolyticus ATCC 23263
AGCTTGTGCCGTTATGGCCCTAGAAAGAGTCCCTGCCGATATCCGAGCTCAGGGTGGCGTGGCAAGGATGAGCGACCCCGACCTTATCGAGGGCATCATCGAGGCTGTCTCCATCCCTGTCATGGCCAAAGCCAGGATCGGCCACTTCGTCGAGGCCCAAGTGCTCGAGTCCCTCAAGGTGGACTTTATCGATGAGTCGGAAGTGCTTAGCCCGGCTGACTACGCCAATCACATCGATAAGTGGGCCTTTGGCGTCCCCTTCGTGTGTGGGGCGACGAACCTGGGCGAGGCTCTGCGCCGCATCACCGAGGGCGCTGCGATGATCCGATCTAAGGGAGAGGCGGGCACCGGAGATGTTTCCGAGGCCGTCCGTCACCTGCGTACCATCCGTGCCGAAATGGCGCGGTTGAGCAGCATGTCTCCCGACGAGCTCTATGTTGCGGCCAAAGAGCTGCAGGCTCCTTACGACCTCGTTGCCGAGGTAGCTCGCACAGGAGAGCTGCCGGT
>NZ_GL622398.1 GCF_000185505.1 Pseudoramibacter alactolyticus ATCC 23263
CCCAGTTTCCTGAAGTTATCCCAAAGTCAAGGGCAGGTTACTCACGTGTTACTCACCCGTTCGCCACTCGAGCACCCCACAAAAGCAGGGCCTTTCCGTTCGACTTGCATGTGTTAAGCACGCCGCCAGCGTTCGTCCTGAGCCAGGATCAAACTCTCCAATGAAAAAATATCACCCACCCACACACGCACACACAGCACGCACACAGGCAACAGTGACACCACGAAGAATCCAATACACTAACCCCAAACACTAACCAAAAAATATTCAGTCACATGTCCAGAATCACAAAGGAATCATAAACAAATCCGACACATCCACAACAAACAGATGCATCAAAAAACTATTGACTATCAAAGACACACTGTTGAGTTCTCAAACATCACACCCACCACAACAATCCCCACACAAACCATGCAGAAACCATCACAAGGCGACCCGACCAACCCTACCACACCAACCCCGAAACCACAAAACCACGATCCCAGAACCAGCCAGCAGAAC
>NZ_GL622399.1 GCF_000185505.1 Pseudoramibacter alactolyticus ATCC 23263
TTCTCGACACTCCTCGTGCCCAGCGCACCAGCCATGCTTCCGGTGTCGTGAAGTTGCTTATCCTCAACCTTCCTGACCCGACGAAGTGGGTTGTTACGCATATGGATAACGCCACCAAGCTGGCCCTGGCAACGTCTCCGTACCCCAGCGTCTCAGCCTTACTGGCCGATGCCCGTCATAAGGCGGTGGCTTCGGTGGCTCAGGAGAAGGCGGGTGACTTGTCAGGGATTCGCGACAAGAAGACATTCGACGACCTCGCTTTAGTCGTTCGTCAAGACCAGGCCGACCGGATGGCTCGAGTGGTGCGTACTGCTGGCAGGATCCTCAGTCGTGTCGTCGCTGCTCGTCAGGCTCTGGTAACTGTCTCGGATCCGGCGATCCGTGCTGACATCGTCGCTCAGATTGATGACCTCGTCTTCGAGAATTTCATTTCGGCTACCCCGGACCCTTGGTATGACGACATGCCGCGCTGGATTCGAGGGGGTGAGCGTGCGGATCGAGT
>NZ_GL622400.1 GCF_000185505.1 Pseudoramibacter alactolyticus ATCC 23263
AAGCGCACATCAAAAAGGTTGCGCGGCGTCTATGCTCGCTACTTCCCCGGTATTTCGGGGGTTTTCTATTAATTTTTCCCCCGACGGTCACGGTCTTTCATGCCTTTCTGCACGGCGTGGTGCATGGTGGGTCGTGCGGGATCGCACGCAGTACGCCAGATCCATACCTTAACTACCCCGGCAGAGCAGGATGCGCCCGGCGTGTCGCGTTCCTGCGCATTCTGACATTCACAGGCGTGCATGACCTCTCTCGATACGTGGAACGACAGGGGCAGGCAGTGTAAGCGTGCTCTGGGAGATGCGGCTGATAGACCCCCAATGAACTCTTCCCAAGGCTTTATCCACAGTACTTTTCCACACTGTGGAGAACTTACACGACTGTTATTAGGGAATCTGGCTCACACACGCATCACGCCCACTGTGTCTTAGAACGCACCCGTTAATCCGTGCAAATACGCGAAAATAACTCTGCTATGAAAATCTTCGGTGGACGCATCCAG